>QSCI01000001.1:0-171095 GCA_003463005.1 Segatella copri
ATGAGAACTCCATTGAGGGTCGTCAGAGACGATGACGTTGATAGGATGCAGGTGTAAAGACAGCGATGTCAAAGCCGAGCATTACTAATTGCCCGAACACTTTCTTTAGGAAAGTTCATAGTTTCAACTGTATTTTCAGTTCATTATCTTGTTTTGCTTGTGTGCAAATACGTCATACCCCATTATCAGGTGGTTATTGCGGTGAGGTCCCACCTCTTCCCATTCCGAACAGAGAAGTTAAGCTCACTTGCGCCGATGGTACTGCAATGCAATGCGGGAGAGTAGGTAGCCGCCTCCTTTCAATTTCAGAAGCCTCGATTACGAAAGTAGTCGGGGCTTTTCTGTTTAATAACACTGGCTATTTAGTATAATTACCCTTGCTATATAATATAATAACCCCTCGCTATTTACCATAATAGCAAGGGGTATTTCTGCGATATTCTGAGTGTTTTGTCTACTGCTTGGTGAATTTCAGATTTTTAGGAATCTTCACCCATTTCCGGTTTCGGGCAATTTTCAGGTTACTTCCATCTTTCTGCTGCAACTCGTAACTACCATCGGGCAAGGCTATGAGGTCGGCAGTAAGATCTTCGCTCCCGTAATCATTGATAATGGATAGATGAGCGGTCTTTCCTTCTATGTCAGCATCTGTAATCAGCCATTTGCGACTATCACGTCTGTCACCGAAATATCCGGGCATTTCACCGAACAGTTCCTGTCCTGGAACCTTGAGGTTCTTATGGTAGAAGTCTATATTCATATAGACATCATACTCTTTGTTTGTAATCTCCCCCTTGAATAGGGTGCTGTCTGTTTGTGCCATACTAGATATACTAATTAGGCATAATAATGTTGCTAAAATCTTTCTTTTCATCTCTTTTTTCAATTAACTGCGACAAAGTTATTCATTTAAATCAAGAAAACTGCATTTTTTTTAGGATTTTAATAAGATTAATTCGTTTTTTTGCAAATATTTATCTATCTTTGCGGTGTTTATTGATAATTATATATGGAAAAGAAAAGATTATTTCCAGATTACATATTTGAGTCTAGTTGGGAAGTGTGTAATAAAGTTGGTGGTATCTACACCGTTCTTTCAACTCGAGCTAAGACTCTTACGGAAAGGTTAAAGGATCAGCTAATCTTCATTGGTCCTGATTGCTGGGGAGACAAGGTTAATCCTTATTTCTCTCAAGATGATACGCTTTATGCGGAGTGGAAAACAGAAGCTCTGAAAGAGGGCTTAAAGGTTAAAGTAGGTAGATGGAATATACCGGGAGAGCCAGTAGCTGTTTTAGTAGATTTCAATCCTTATTTTGCTGTTAAAGACCAGATCTATGGACAACTATGGCAGGACTATCAGGTTGATAGTCTTCATGCTTATGGTGACTATGACGAAGCATCGATGTTCTCTTATGCTGCCGCTCTGGTAGTAGAGAGTTTCTACAAACATGTTGTTGGAAAAGGCAAGAAAGTTATCTATCATGGAAATGAATGGATGACAGGACTTGGTGTGCTCTATGTGAACAAGCATCTTCCTGAGGTGGCTACTGTGTTCACCACGCATGCTACAAGTATCGGTCGTAGTATTGCCGGTAATAATAAGCCTCTTTACGATTATCTTTTTGCCTATAATGGTGATCAGATGGCGCAGGAACTCAATATGCAAAGCAAGCATTCTATAGAAAAGCAGACTGCTAAGTATGTTGATTGTTTCACAACAGTGAGTGATATTACTGCCAACGAGTGCAAGGAATTGCTCGATAAACCGGTAGATTTCGTTTTGCCTAACGGATTTGACAATAGTTTTGTACCTAAAGCAAGTACCTTTACAAAGAAACGTAAGGAGGCAAGAAAGCGTTTGCTCGATGTAGCCAATGCTTTGATGGGTACAGATTTGGATGATGATACGCTCATCGTTTCTACCAGCGGACGCTACGAGTTCCGCAACAAGGGTATCGATGTCTATATTGAGGCTATGAACCGACTGCTTCGTGACAACAATTTGAAGAAGAATGTATTGGCATTCATTGACGTACCTGGTTGGGTAGGAGATCCACGTCAGGATCTGTTGGATCGTCTGAATAGCGGTAAGAAGTTTGACACGCCATTGGAGGTTCCGGAGATTACCCATTGGTTGCATAATATGAGTCATGATAATGTATTGGGTATGCTGAAGTACTTCAATATGCATAATAATAAGGAAGACAAGGTGAAACTGATATTCTTACCTTGCTACTTGACAGGCGATGATGGCATTATCAACAAGAGCTACTATGATGTAGTGTTGGGTAATGACCTCTGTATCTATCCTTCTTATTATGAGCCATGGGGATATACTCCATTGGAGGCTGTTGCGTTCAAGGTGCCTTGTATCACCACCGATTTGGCTGGTTTCGGTCTTTGGGCTAACTCAGAGAAGGGAAGTTACAGTGAGATAGAGGATGGTGTGAAGGTTATCAAGCGTACCGACTATAATTATTCTGAGGTAGCTGATGCTATCAAGGATACCGTAGCTAAGTACTCGGGATTCACCAAGACACAGGTGAACAAGTGTCGTAAAAATGCTGAGATTCTTTCAGAAAAAGCATTGTGGAAACACTTTATCGAGTATTACTATGATGCTTATGACTTTGCCTTGCGCAAGGCTGAAATTCGTATGAAGAAATAATAATCTCTCTTTCTTGATGGCATAAGCCATAAAACAAATATTTGGATTCTGCAAGAATCGCTATGTTTGCAAGATAGAAAATATACATCTTAAAAATAAAACACAATGAAAATTAAGGCAGACTATGCTAATGCTCCTCAATGGAAGGAGACAACCATTAAATCAAGCCTTCCTAAGGAGTTGAAGTGCTTGGATGAGATCGCTCACAATATGTGGTGGGCATGGAATTATGAAGGTCGTGACTTGTTCAAGAGCCTCGATGCTGATTTGTACGAGAAGTGCAATGCTAACCCTGTATTGCTCTTGGAGCGTTTGAGCTACGACCGCAAGGAGGCTATTGTTAAGGACAAGGAGACAATGGCTAAGGTTAAGAACGTCTATAAGATGTTCCGCGAGTACATGGATGTGAAGCCTAATGCTAAGCGCCCTTCAGTTGCTTACTTCTGCATGGAGTATGGTATCAACCAGGTGGTTAAGATTTACTCTGGTGGTCTTGGTATGCTTGCTGGTGACTACTTGAAGGAGGCTTCTGACAGCAACGTGGATATGTGTGCTGTTGGTTTCCTCTACAGATATGGTTATTTCAAGCAGTCTTTGAGTATGGATGGTCGGCAGATTGCTAACTATGATGCTCAGAACTTCAACTCTCTCCCTATCGAGCGAGTATATGATGAGAATGGTAACCCATTGGTAGTTGATGTGCCTTACACAAACTATCAGGTACATGCATACGTATGGCAGATGAATGTAGGTCGTATCAAGTTGTATCTCCTGGATACAGATAATGATATGAACTCTGAGTTCGACCGTCCTATCACTCACTCTCTCTACGGTGGTGACTGGGAGAACCGTTTGAAGCAGGAGATTCTGCTCGGTATCGGTGGTATGCTCGCATTGAAGAAGATGGGTATCAAGAAGAATATCTATCACTGCAATGAAGGTCATGCAGCTCTTTGCAACTTGCAGCGTCTCTGCGACTATATCGAGGAGGATGGCTTGAACTTCAACCAGGCTCTCGAGTTGGTTCGCGCTTCTTCTCTCTATACTGTTCACACTCCTGTGCCAGCTGGTCATGACTACTTCGACGAGGCTCTCTTCGGCAAGTACATGGGTGGCTATCCACAGCGCCTTGGCATCTCTTGGGATGAGTTCATCGGTATGGGTCGTGAAAATCCAGACGATCACAACGAGCGTTTCTGTCTCTCTACATTCGCATGCAACACTTGCCAGGAGGTTAACGGTGTAAGTAAGCTTCACGGTTGGGTAAGCCAGCAAATGTTCTCTAACATCTGGAAGGGCTACTTCCCAGAGGAAAACCACGTAGGTTATGTAACCAATGGTGTTCACTTCCCAACTTGGACTGCAATAGAGTGGCGTAAGCTCTACGATACATATTTCGACAAGAACTTCATGAACGACCAGAGCAACGAGGAAATCTGGCATGCCATCTACAATGTTTCAGATGCTGAAATCTGGAATACCCGTATGACATTGAAGAAGAAGCTCGTAGCTTATATCCGTGAGAAGTTCACCCAGACATGGTTGAAGAACCAGGGTGATCCTGCTCGTGTAGTATCTTTGCTCGAGCGTATCAACCCTAACGCTTTGATGATTGGTTTCTGCCGTCGTTTCGCTACATACAAGCGTGCTCACTTGCTCTTCACCGACTTGGAACGCTTGTCTAAGATCGTTAACGATCCTGAGCACCCAGTATTGTTCTTCTTCTCAGGTAAGGCTCACCCAGCTGATGGAGCAGGTCAGGGCTTGATCAAGAAGATTTTCGAGATCAGTCAGCGTCCTGAGTTCCTCGGCAAGATTATCTTCCTCGAGGACTACGATATGACTTTGGCTCGCCGTCTGGTTTCAGGTGTTGATATCTGGATGAATACTCCTACACGTCCATTGGAGGCTTCTGGTACATCTGGCGAGAAGGCTGAGATGAATGGTGTTGTCAACCTCTCTGTACTTGATGGTTGGTGGGTAGAAGGTTACCGCGAGGGTGCTGGTTGGGCTCTTCCTGAGAAGCGTACATACCAGAACCAGGGTTACCAGGATCAGCTTGATGCTGCTACTATCTACAACCTCTTGGAGAACGACATCATCCCTATGTATTACAACAAGAATAAGGAAGGCTTCAGCAAGGAGTGGATCCAGGTAGTAAAGAACTCTATTGCTACTATCGCTCCTCACTATACAATGAAGCGCCAGTTGGATGACTACTATGATAAGTTCTACAATAAGGAGGCTGCCCGCTTCAAGAAGTTGAGCGCTAACGACAATGCACTTGCTAAGGAGATTGCACTCTGGAAGGAGAGCGTTGCAGAGCGTTGGGATGGTATCCACGTTGTATCTAAGGACGACTGCATGCTGATGGCTGCTGAGACTGGTCAGAAGATTAAGGTTCAGTATGTTATCGATGAGCAGGGCTTGAACGATGCAGTAGGCTTGGAGCTTGTTGTATTGAAGGATCAGCCAGAGGATGGCAAGCAGATTTATGCTGTTTATCCATTCAAGATGGTTGGTCACGAGGGTAACAACTTTACATTCGAGGCTGAGATTGAGCCAATCAATGCTGGTTCATTCAAGACAGGCGTACGTATGTATCCTAAGAATGATAAGTTGCCACACCGTCAGGACTTCTGCTACGTGAAGTGGTTGAACTAATATAATAGCGACATTGTCACATTATAAATATATGAATCCTGTATCTCTTTTGGGGATACAGGATTTTTTTGTTTGAAATCGAACAATGAACTGTGTTATTGTAGTTGTGGAAAGTGGAAAGTGAAAAGTGAATTGTGAAAAGTGAATGTAGATTAGAAACAGGGGAAGAATGGAATCATAAAAAAGGAGTCTTCCTTTTTAAAAGAAAGACTCCTTGTAAACTTGTATGATGATATTTCCTTATACCAGATACTGGGAAGAGATACTCTCGTTATCCTCAACACGGCGAATGGTTTCTGCAAACATATCTGCAATAGAAATCTGCTTAACCTTTGCGCAACGCTTGGTGTAAGGGATGGAATCAGTGAATACTATCTCCTCAAGAGCTGAATCCTGAACACGCTCAGATGCAGGACCACTCATCACGCAGTGAGATGCACATGCACGAACAGTCTTTGCACCAGCCTGCTTCATGATGTCGGCAGCCTTCGTGATAGTACCGGCTGTATCGACCATATCATCAATGATGACAACATTCTTGTCTTTTACATCACCGATAATCTGCATGCTTGCTACTACATTGGCGCGAGCACGGGTCTTGTTGCAGAGCACGAGAGGGCAGCCGAAGTACTTAGCATAAGTGTTGGCACGCTTAGAACCACCAACGTCTGGAGAAGCAATGACCATATCCTTGAGGCGTAAGCTCTGCAGGTATGGCAAAATAACGCCAGATGCATAGAGGTGATCTACAGGAACATCAAAGAAGCCCTGAATCTGGTCGGCATGGAGATCCATGGTGATGAGACGGTCGATACCGGCAACGCTGAGCAAGTCGGCTACCAGTTTAGCGCCGATGCTGACACGTGGCTTGTCCTTGCGATCCTGACGGGCCCATCCGAAGTAAGGAACAACAGCAATAATATTGCGGGCAGAAGCACGCTTTGCTGCGTCAATCATCAGGAGCAACTCCATCAAGTTGTCTGAATTAGGGAATGTGCTCTGTACGAGGAAAACATCGCGTCCGCGGATAGACTCCTCGAAAGATACGCCAAATTCACCATCAGAGAACTTGGTTACAACCAAATTACCCAGTGGGCAACCTAAACTAGCGCAGATTTTTTCTGCAAGGTATCTCGAGTTAGTACCAGAGAATACCAAAAAAGAGTTTTTGTCACTCATTTCTATTAGTGTTTATGTGTATTAATAGTTATTTTTATCTGTTTTCATGTAGGGGGATGAATCTTTTTTCGGGAACCTCAGTATTAGCTGATAGCCTTTCTCAATTTCTCGAAGTGAAGAATCAGCTCTTTGAAATCGCGCTCGTTGTGAATGTCGAAACGGTTCCAGAGATCTCCACAGATAACTACTCCTCCAAATCCGAGTTCCTTGGCAATCTTGAGATTTTCCAGACTCATGCCTCCCAAGGCGTATACCTTCTTGTCTATGAGTCCTGCCTTGGCTGCATTCTCAAGCTGCTGCAGATTGAAGGAAGACTTTTCATCTTTAAACTCAATACAGTCGAAGATGTTTTTCAGAAACACATAGTTTGATTTCTTCTTCATCTCTTTCAGCATCGAGAGATCTGTGCAGGTGCGACTGAACTTGCCTTTGTATCCATCCGGTACCGGTGCTAGCGGATCGTCTATATGGATTCCTGCTAAATCATACTCCTGTTTGAGGTAATAATGATCATGAACAGTAATCTTGCGAAGATAGTCTTCAGGCAGTAACGTGAGCAGTCGCTCAGCATACATTGGTGACGAACCTGGCTTGAAAAGATGCAGGTTGTCCATGCCCTCGTCGAACAGCGAGGATAGTATTTTATCTTCTTCCACAAAGAATGTGGACTTGGTCATTATCGCTAATTTCATCGTCAAAATGATTTTTATGATGCAAAAGTATTAAAAAAAACGCAAACTAGCAATTATATTCGGGATAAAAAGCTATCTTTGCACCATAAAATTAATATTTATCAAGTTATGCAAGTAAATTTAGCGAATTTTAATGAGATTCATCGACCAATTTACGTTTTAGAGGAAGAACGTTTGCGACACAATCTGTCGCTCATCAAGAGTGTGGCTGAGCGTGCCGATATGGAAATTATTCTAGCTTTTAAGGCTTATGCTCTTTGGAAGACATTTCCGATTTTCAGAGAGTATATTTCTTCGACCACGGCCAGCTCTCTTAGCGAGGCAAAACTGGCGTATCATGAATTCGGCAGTAAGGCGCATACTTTTTCTCCGGCTTATACCGATTATGAGATTGATGAGATAGCTCAATGCTCAAGTCATCTTACTTTCAACTCGCTTACGCAATATGAGCGATATCATGAACGGGCTCGTAGGGCAAATTCTGACATCAGACTGGGATTGAGAGTAAATCCGGAATATTCTGAAGTCGGAACATTGCTGTATAATCCGTGTGCACCTGGAACCCGATTCGGTGTATCGGCAGATAAATTGCCTCAAACTTTGCCTTCAGATATAGAAGGATTCCATTGTCATTGTCACTGCGAGAGTGGGGCGGATGTCTTTGAACGTACGTTAGCTCATATCGAAGAGAAATTCTCTCCTTGGTTTCCGCAGCTGAAATGGATCAATTTCGGTGGAGGTCATCTGATGACCAGGAAGGATTATGATGTGGAACACCTTATTAATATAATAAAGGGATTTCATCAGCGTTATCCCCATCTTAAAATTATCATGGAACCTGGTAGTGCCTTTGGGTGGCAGACCGGGCCGCTTGTAACTCAAGTAGTAGATGTGGTTGAAGATAAAGGTATCAGGACAGCTATCATAAATGCCAGTTTTACCTGTCATATGCCCGACTGTCTGGAGATGCCGTATATGCCAGCTGTCAGAAATGCAGAAACCCTGGAGGTTGATGATCCGACGAAGGCTCCTGAGGGCGCACATATATATAGAATAGGTGGCAACAGTTGTCTGAGTGGAGATTTTATGGGCTTCTGGAAATTTGACCATGAATTGCAAATAGGCGAGAATGTTATTTTCGAAGATATGCTGCATTACACTACGGTAAAGACAAATACCTTTAATGGAATCACTCATCCATCAATAGGAATCGTACATTTAGATGGAAAATTGGAAATTCTAAGAGATTTCAGCTACGAAGATTATCGCAGTAGGATGGATTAGTATAATTTCCATTTTCCCGATTTTTCTGCCGGATGAGTTTAAAAATCGGTAAAATAAGGCTTAAAATGTGTGTTTTGCTCACTAAAAAGGGCAAAATGCACATTTTTTTTCAAAAAAATCGAAGAAAAGTTTGGTAATTCAGAAAAAAGTAGTACCTTTGCACTCGCATTCAGAGGAACGCTCCTAAGTAATAGGAAAAACTGCGGAAATAGCTCAGTTGGTAGAGCACAACCTTGCCAAGGTTGGGGTCGCGGGTCCGAGTCCCGTTTTCCGCTCATTTTTTTTTGGAAACAACATCAAGTTTTATCTTGGTAGATAATTGATGGCAATATACTTGGAGAGGTGGCGGAATTGGTAGACGCGCTACTTTGAGGGGGTAGTGACAATTGTGTCGTGGGAGTTCGAGTCTCCTCCTCTTCACTGGTATTGTTATCTTACAAGCGGAAATAGCTCAGTTGGTAGAGCACAACCTTGCCAAGGTTGGGGTCGCGGGTCCGAGTCCCGTTTTCCGCTCGATCATTTTTGTATTAAACCAAGATAGGTTTAAGTTTAGGGCCCAAGTGGCGGAATTGGTAGACGCGCACGTTTCAGGTGCGTGTGTTTCACAACGTGCAGGTTCGAGTCCTGTCTTGGGCACAATGTTTAAATTAGCTTAGTGTTGGAGAGGTGGCGGAATTGGTAGACGCGCTACTTTGAGGGGGTAGTGACAATTGTGTCGTGGGAGTTCGAGTCTCCTCCTCTTCACTTTTATTGTTGTTTTATAAGCGGAAATAGCTCAGTTGGTAGAGCACAACCTTGCCAAGGTTGGGGTCGCGGGTCCGAGTCCCGTTTTCCGCTCTTTTTTTTAGAACTCGAGAAACATACCCATTTATGAATTTATATTTAAGATATTTTGATCAGGAGACATTAGTTACTAGTGTTGATGATGCTATTGGTTTTTTAAAGAGTATTCCTGAGATTGAGATGGATGCGGAGCTAGAGGCAGATGTTCGTGAATATGCCGCTAGCGATTTGACGTATCCAAAAAGATATAAGGTACGCCCACGTGTTTATTTTATTGTGATAAAGACTACGGCGCAAACTATGCAGGATTTTAAGGATAAGAAAGCATTGCGTACTCCTACTCCTGCAGAGAGAATGGAGAATCCTGTTGTTGCCAGTTTGGCTCAAGAGGCTCCAGGCTGGTATGAAGGATCACTTGATTTCAAGCGTGTTGTGATGGTACCGGCTACAGGAAAGTTTGAGTACCGTGATACTCATTTCGTTGCGGATGTTAAAGCTGAATCAGGTTTGGATTGTTACAATCGCATCGTAGATTATCTGCGCGATTGTGTAGATTCACGCAGCCAGTTCCCATCTGCAAAAGGTAAGAATTTCCATTTCCGCTATCTGGGAATGTGGAAATAAAATATTCAGAAATTTAAAAGATTCGTGTCATGAACAAGGTTATGCTAATTGGTAATGTAGGTAAAGATCCTGACATTCATTATTTTGAAGCAGATCAGGCAGTAGCTCAGGTCTCTCTCGCAACTACAGAGAAAGGATATACTTTGCCTAATGGTACCCAAGTGCCAGACCATACAGATTGGCACAATCTTGTTTTTTATCGTGGGCTTGCAAAGGTAGTAGAGAAGTATGTGCATAAGGGTGACCGCCTTTATGTGGAAGGAAGAATCCGCTACCGCTCCTATGATGACAAGCAGGGTAGAAGACAATATATTACAGAAATCTATGTAGATAATATGGAGATGTTGAGTACTCGCCCTGCTACTAGAGAACAATAATTATTAATTTTTAGCTCAGAAATTGGATATATCCACCATAACTGATGCCTTCGGTGATGTGATGCTGATGCAGCCTTCCGCCGGGGTTATTGTAGCTGCTGTACTTGCAGCTATATTGTTAGGCATGTCTGCTTTTGCCAGTGGTTCCGAAATTGCTTTTTTCAGTTTATCACCAACTGATGTTGCGGAACTTGAGGATGAAAAGACTGATGCCGATAAGAAAATACAGATGTTGCGTGATGATTCTGAACGTACGTTGGCTACCATTTTGATAACCAATAATTTTGTGAATGTCACAATCATCATGCTCCTTAATTATGTATTCGCAGGAATCGTAGAGTTTGGTCCTAAAGCTTATTGGCTTCAGTTCCTGATTATTACGGTTATTCTTACTTTCTTGCTTTTGCTTTTTGGTGAGATTATGCCGAAAGTGTATGCCCGCCAGGATCCTCTGAAGTTCTGTCGCCGGTGCGTAGGGGGAATTCTGTTTGCCAGAAAGTTGTTTTGGCCTTTAGAAACTATCTTGCTGAAAAGTGGAATTCTTGCAGAAAAGATTATACAGAAGGAAAATCATGTGCTGAGTGTTGATGACTTGGAACAAGCTCTGGAACTGACTGATAAGAATGATATCAAGGACGAGCAGAGCATGCTGAAGGGTATCATCCGCTTTGGCGATGAAACAGCCAAGGAGGTGATGACCAGCCGACAGAATATTGTTGACCTGGATATCCGTAGTTCTTATCCAGAAGTATTAAAGTGCATTGAAGAGAATAATTACAGTCGTATTCCTGTTTATCAGGATAATACAGATAATATTCGTGGTGTGCTGTATATCAAGGACTTATTGCCTCATCTTACGAAGTCTTCCAACTTCCGTTGGCAGAGCCTGATTCGTCCTCCTTACTTTGTTCCTGAAACCAAGAAGATAGATGATCTGCTTCGCGAGTTCCAGGACAACAAGGTTCATATCGCCATTGTGGTAGATGAGTTCGGAGGAACATCGGGTATTGTTACTCTCGAAGATATTCTGGAGGAAATTGTAGGTGAAATCAATGATGAATACGATGAGGAGGAGAAGTTCTACTCGAAATTAAATTACAATACCTTTGTTTTTGAAGGTAAAACGCTTCTTTCTGATTTCTGCAAAATCCTGAATGTAGATGACGAAGAGTTCGAGGAGGTTGAGGGTGATGCTGATTCTCTGGCTGGTCTGCTCTTGGAAATCAAAGGCGATTTCCCAAGTATGCACGAGAAGATTGATTATAAGAACTATACTTTCGAGGTTATGCAGATAGAGGAGCGTCGCATCAGCAAGATTAAGGTGACGGTACATCCTTTGAAAGATAACGTGGAGGATTCTTCTAAGTAATCATCAGTATTCATCAATATCAGAATATAAAAAATATGGCAGTTGTCAATATACGAGAAGTTTATCCGGGAGTGAGTCTTGGTTTATGGCAGATGGATGAAACTGTAGAACAGTTGTTCGAGCAGTATTCTCATCTGCAGGCTTACCGCTCTCAGTTGGAAGAGAAATATAAGAACGATGGCAGGAAACTGGAGTTTCTTGCCATTCGTGCATTAATGTATGAGATGCTCAAGACGAACGGGGCTTCCAAGGGCTTGCTTTCTCATGCGGGTGACATTACCCACAACGAGGCTGGTAAGCCATTGTTCCGTGGTTATCATATCAGCGTTTCGCATACCAAGGGGTATGCTGCGCTTATCCTTTCCAAAAATCAGGAAGTGGCGGTGGATATCGAATACTTCAGCGATAGGGTAGAGCGCATCGCATCCAAATTCCTGCGCAAGGATGAGAAGGCGGAAGATCTGGATGCCAAGCTGGTGCATTGGTGTGCCAAGGAAACGGTCTTCAAGTTATTCTCTGAAGAAAAACTGATGTTTGAGGATATGCGGGTGAAGCCGTTTGATACGATGGCAGATTGGTCGTGTGATGTGGAGAATCTCAAGAGCAGAAAGATGGCGCATGTAGATTTCGAGTTAACCATGGAGTTTGTATTGACTTATGCTGCGCTGTAATATCCTGTCCTTCTTCCTGGCATTCAGCTTGCTGGCTGGGGCACAGGATTGGAAAGTAGTGAGAGAGAATTCTCAGAAAGCTTTTCCGAAAACCGTGGCTGCGGGCAACTACAGTGGCATTGCTCATCTGCATGATGATATCTATGCGGTGGTAAGCGACAAGTCGGATAGTGCCCTATACTTCAACTTCCGGATTCAGGTGAATCCCAAAACCGGCGAACTGGAACAGGTAGAGAACCTTGGGTTTACCGAGAGAACAGATGGAACGCTGAACGACGGAAAGTTTTGGCAGGGGCAGGAGAAAGGCTTTGACCACGAAGCCATCGTGAAGGCTTCTGATTCTACCTTGGTGATAACAAGCGAAGGATATTGCCGTTTAAAGGAGTATCCTTGTTCTGCCTATTTCGGCTAATGCTCCCAAGATTAGCTATCAGCAGAACCTTTGGGAGAGCAGATGGCCTTCTTCTGATTTTTATCCAAATTATAATTTTGAGTCTTTGGCTTTTGATTCCGTCCGTCAGTATCTCTGGACGATTCCTGAGAGCACACTCCGCAAAGACGGACAGCCTGCTACTCCTCAAAACGGATTGGCCAATCGGCTTCGTTTGATGAGGTATGATTGGGGAAAGATAAAGGAAAATCGTAACAAGGAAAATAATGGCAAGGAAGACTGTAGCGAGCAAGAGAGTAGCAAGAAAGCCTCTCGTTACATGACAGCTTATGCCTATCAGATGGATCAACCTTCTACCCATAAGAAAGCAGATATCTATGTGATGGGGGTGAGTGAGCTTTGCGCCTTGCCCGATGGTCAGCTTCTGGTTCTGGAGCGTGAGGCCTTTATCCCGAAGATTAAGATTGGGGCTTTCTGCAAGTGTAAACTCTATCAGATTAATCCTTTGAATTCTGAGGAGTTTGCTTTGAAAGAGAAGTTTTCATCAGATACTCCTTTCTTGAAGAAGAGATTGCTCGCGGAATGGAAAACCGGCTTGTCACTTTCCAAGCGTTCCTTTGCCAATTACGAAGGTATGTGTCTGGGACCCAAGTTGGAAGATGGTTCCCAGGTTGTCATCCTGCTGTCTGATTCGCAGGATCAATATGCGGGAGTATTGAAAGACTGGTTCAAGACGATTGTCATCAGAAAGGAATAAAGTTGTTATGTTGTAATCTTCAATCTCGTCCATAACCATCTAGGAATGAGTCGCCAGAGGAAGACGAGGATATCATATCTCCAGTCTATCACCTTAACTTCCTCTCCGTTTTCGATAGCATTCACGATATGTTTCGCCACATCTTCCGGTTTGAGCTGCAGCGGATAGCTGCTGCCTGCGATGAGGTCGGTCTTTACGAAGCCTGGTCGGATATCTGTGATGGCGATAGGGAGATGACGCATCCGTGCCTGCTGCGACAGGCATTCCAGATAATGGTTCTGGAATCGCTTGGTGGCAGAGTAGGCTGGGGCGGCACCGAGACCTTTGGTTCCGGCGATGGAAGTGATGCAGGCAATGCGGGCTTTGGGGTTGCAATGATGATGAGTAGCAAACCAGTTGAATGCCGTATCCACCATTCTTGTGAATCCCAAGCCGTTGGTTTCCAGGGTCTTCAATTCCTTTTCTATATCCAGCGTATTATTCTGCCAGCCAATGCCGGAACTATGGAAGTAGAGGTCCATGCCTCCCAACTTATCGATGAGTTCGAGAAGTTGGGCAGGAGCATCGGGAGAAGTCACGTCTATTTGCTGGTAGCAGGTAATGCCGCCCTGCGAAATCAGAGCCTGCAATCTTTCAATTCTTCTTCCGGCTATTCCCACTTGCCATCCTTTTGCAGCAAGCAGTTTTGCCACTTCCATTCCGATGCCCGATGTGGCACCCATTACAATTGCTTTCTTTGCCATATAGTCCTATTATATAAGGTGAAATCTTGATAGTTCTATTTATATAAGGTGAAGTTTGGTCTAAATTTATCTAAATATCTAAATCGCTTTTACTCTTCAGTAAGTCTTCCGCCTTCTTTACGCTTCCAGCTTTCAGTATCAGTTGCTTCACTTTCTCGTAATCCGTATATTCCGGATTGCGTTCCATGAAGATGCGGCAGGCGCGGTCGATGAGTTTATGATTGATAAGCTTGGCGTTCACCATCTTGTTGCCTTCCACCCGTCCTTGTCTTATCTGAAGGGAAGTGCTGATCATATCCAGAATCATCTTCTGCGATGATCCTGCTTTCATACGGGTACTTCCCGTCACGAACTCCGGTCCCGTGATTACTTCTACGGGATAATCGGCTGCTTGGGCGATGGGAGCATGAGGATTGTTGACGATGCATCCCGTAGGAATGCCAGCCTCCTTGCAATGTTTCAGGATGGCGAGCACGAAGGGTGTGGTGCCGCTTGCCGAGAAGCCCAGCACGAAATCCAACTTTGAGATATGTTTATCGCAGAGCTGGTGCCAACCATTTTCCAGGTCGTCTTCTCTTGATTCCCTGGTTTGCGTAAGGCAGCCGATGCCTCCGGGGAAGATGGCTTGTATCTGTGAACCGTCGATGCCATAGGTGTTCTGCACTTCGATGGTATCGAGCGTAGCCAGTCTTCCGCCCGTTCCGCAACCTGCATAGAAGAGTCTACCACCCTTCTTCAGCTGCCCTTCAATGGCGGAAATCAGTTGGTTGATGGTGGGTAATGCTTCTTCTATCGCCAGAGCCACCTTCTTGTTTTCTGCATTGATATGAGCGGTAAGTTCTTCCACGCTCATCTTTTCCAGATGTTCGTAGAGCGAGCTCTGCTCTGTTATTCTCTTTTCTTCTTTATTTGGCATATTACTTTATCTTTAGGGTGTAGATTTAATGTAATGAAGCCTAGATGGTCGCGGAGGCTATGGCTTGCAGTCATCTAGAGAGTTCTATCATGATGAGACCTATCATCCGATGGGCTCCTATTCTTCTGCCAGGAAATAAACCGGCGCATTCCGGGAACCTTCTTTAATCAGAAATCCGGATTTTTCCAGTTTCTTCAGCCAGTTGAGTGCTGTCTGTTTACGGATATGAAATTCCGCTTCCAGTACTTTTCTGTTAATGGAACGGTTATGCTTCAGATACTCTCTTATTTTCTCCTTCAATGCATCTTCAGAGAAAGGGTAGGAGCGGGAAGTATATTGTGATTTCTCGAAATGGGTATTATATTTCACCTGTTTCAACAGGTCTGCATTGGGGCGAAACTTAATGCCTCTTACGCTTACATATTCAGCTCTCACTTTATTGTCTGGCTTCAGTTCATCCATGTCCAGATCTACCGAGAGCGAGAGATAACCTATTTCCGGAATGTTGACACGTCTTCCATCCTGCAGGTCTTCTTCTATGATATCACGCAGTTTCATGAGTACGGACGAAACTTCTCCTTCTCCCAGACAGCTATGTCTGGCGATTCGGCTGATCATCTCCTTGTCAGTCATAGCTGTTTGCTCAAAGATATGGGCGAATCGGCGAGTCTCTTCATTTCCTCCTGCATTGGGAAGATAATGGATTTCATATTTAATAGCCATCGTATTCTTCTTTCTGTTTAGCGATACAAAGGTAATCTTTTATTCTTAAACTACCAAATAAAAATGGCACTAATATGGATGAGCGGTTTGATTGATACGAATGAGCGGTGTTATTGATGTGGGTTAGAACTGCTTATCAATAGGAATAAGCATCGTAAGAAGCCTTTATAAGTTGTCGGAAGAAGTAGGATAAGTTGTTGGAACAGTAAGTATATGTTGCCGGGAAAGTCACTTCCGTCAGTCGCACAACAGCTGTTGTGCGCTTGCATATCAGCTGTTATGCGCTTGCACAACACGTGTTGTGCGCTTGTAATCCAGCTGTTGTGCAGTAAGTAATGATTAAGCGTCTTTTACGGTTAATTATCTGTAAATAAACAATCCAATAGAATTGTAATCAAATTAAAATATGTATTTTTGTATCCGAATAGCGTATTTAAAAAGAGATCCGATGGCTTGCTGAATCGGAGAACAGATAGAAAGAGTAATATTCAGAATAGCTTATGAATAAAGAAAAAGAAGATTTCTTCCTCCATTCCAACGAGGTGAATCATATCAACAGAGAAGATTACGATAAGATTGAATTATTGGTGAATGCGGCAAAAGCCTTTGCCCGCAGCACCTACCAGTGCGTCTATATCATCGACTATTTTCATCAGGACTTCATCTATGCATCAGACAACCTCGCTTATCTCTGCGGATTAGAACCGGAGCAGTTGATGGACGCAGGCTTTCAGATGTATATTGACCATGTGCCGGATGCCGACCTGCAGATGCTGCTCGAAGTGAACAAGAAAGGTTTTGATCTTTTCAATGAATTGCCCGTAGGCGACCGCCTCGACTCTACCATCTCGTACGACTTTCATCTTACCAATGGCAGACATAGCCGATTGATTCATCATCAACTCACTCCGATACTTCTTTCTGATGATGGAAGAATCTGGCTTGCCCTCTGCACCGTATCGTTGGCGGCAACCGATGAACCGGGACATATCATCATGCAGAAGAATGGTGAGCGTAGCTATTTTGAATATTCCACCTTGCGCCACAAGTGGGAAAAGAAAGAAGGCATAACCTTGAGCGAGACTGAGAGAGATGTTTTGAGATTGTCTGCCCAAGGTTACACGATGAATGATATTGCCGACCGACTATGCAAGTCGGTGGATACGATAAAGGCTTGCAAGCGCAACCTTTTCGCCAAGATGGGCGTGAAGAACATTGCCGAGGCGCTGTTTCATGCCACGAACTATCAGATGATATAATCGCAATCATATCTCTTCCAACAATGGCGAGAGATAGAACTTGGGGAAGTATTTCACCTCCTTGCCTTCCGTAAGGTTCGAGAGGATGTTGGCACAATAGCCGGCGGCAATATATGCCCCGATGCCCAGTTGTGGGAAAGACTCCTTGGAATAGTGCCTGATGGCTTCATCCACCCAAGGCACAGGCATCTGCCAGAACATACCGTACTGCGAGATATACTTGCCCAGTGAGCAACGGAAATCATCCGAACCTTTTTTCACTACTTCGCTGAATGGATAGCCTTTCGGTTTCTCTACAGCGAGAAAGGCAGCCTTGCCAAGATTGACGGCATGGATAACGGGGATGCCCTGCTCCTTACATTTCTCATCGAAAGCAAAAGAGGCTTCGTTGTCATGCAAGGTTGCATTCACCGCATACCGGATGCCCGACAAGTCGCATGCATCCACATCTTCCATCGTCAGCGTATCCTTTTCTATGCGATAGATTTGAAATCTATCTTCCTGCCGAGAGCTTTCATGGAAGTCTTGGTGCAAGGCACAGGAGGCTATCAAGCCTCCCATGTCTGCGCCACTAATCAACAATTTTATTGGGTTGTTCATTTATAGAGAGATTTATTGTCATTACACCATTACCGGATTCAGCAGATAGACAGATTACATTCTGTTCTTCTGGCTTTCTCCTGCACCTGTACCCTTATACTTGCTTCTTGCAGTGTTGAACTTATATCGTACAGTAAGCGAAACTTTGCTTGTTGACAGTCCATCATACACCATTTCCTTCATTTTGCCAAAATGAGCAATCATGTGGCTATTGTTTGTCCCGAACAAATCATAGATGAAGAGCTGAAACGACAAACGATCCTTCAAGAAAGCCTTATATGCGGAAATATTCGTGCAAAACATTGGCTTGTACAGATACTGGTTCTTCTCATGACCTTTCGTGATATACGACATCATCAACGTAAACATTCCTAATTTGGTGTTGAGGGTGTTGTCAAAACGGAATGAAGCCATTGGCTTATTGAGCGATTTCCCATCGTGCGTCTCCATATCAAACCATTGCTTGTCAACGGATGCTGTAAGCGAAGGATACCAGATGCCAAACGAAGGGCGCAAGTTGATGGATGCCTCTACGTCATTATACGAATTCCCATTCACAGGCTTCATCAAGCCTATTGCTGGATTATCCTTATAAGTCTCCACTGTTGACATAATTGGATGTGAAGTATGACTGTAGGTCATGTCGAATGTCAACCATTTGTAAGCCAACTCGTAGTTGAGATTTTTGCTTATCTCAGACACTAAGAATGGATTTCCCGTTTCATACGTGTAGCGGTTGTCATACTGTATGCCGCTGCGCAAATTATGATAGGAAGGGCGATTGATGTCGGCTGCATAGCTCAGCTGCATCTGTACCTTGCCCACAGGCATCGATAAGCTGAGCGATGGGAACCAATTGCCATACGACTTGCTTTGTCCTGGCATATACTTGCCATATTCATAGTAGTTGAAGTCGATGTATTCGTATCTCAGTCCTGCCTCCATGCTTACGTTTCCGAAATCTCTTGAATAGGTCAAGAATGAAGATGTCATGCTTTCTGTTATACGGCTGTCGTCATCCGATACCAAGTTGGTTGGCACCACTTGATACTTTGAGGTACGATGGGTATTTGAATATTCACCACCCAAAGATAAATCGCCGCCCAACAGAGGATAAGAAAGAACCAGCTTGGAAGCAAGCAAATGATAATCCTTGTTAGTCAAGCTATGAGCCGTTTGGCTTTGTGCATCCATTCCCACCTCCTGATATTGCTCTTTGGTGACGTCGTTCTGGTATTCCTTCGACCATAGCCAGTCGGTATTGAAGTCGATGCCGAGTTTGCCAATCTTTCCTACATAATAAATATTGCTTGAAAGATTATTCTTCTGCCAAAAGAAATCAATATGGCTGTCAGAACTTTCAGACAAATCTCCGTCTTGCAATATCAAAGAACTCATATCGCCGTTCCATGTTTGCTTAGGATTTCTAAGAAAACCAAAGTTGGCACCTATAGAGTTGTTGGCATCCAACTGGTAGCTGGCATCCAGGCGAAAGTTCATGGCTTCGATAATACCTACTTGTCTTATCTCACTTTTCTGGTTCCAAGTCTTGTCAAGATAAGTCTTCTGCTGTAAGTCTTTATTGTCTGGCTGATATTGTCTTGCTCCAAAGGCGTATGCGCCCAGCTCTAAGCCATTCTTGCGATAGCTCATATTCAATTGGCTAAACCCGCCGAAGTTTTTCTTTTCATCATATTCACCAGTAGTCTTCGCATCAAATCCAAAGCCTTCGCCCTGTATCTTCTTCGTTGTGATACGGATGACCGCCTTGGTGCTGGCAGCGTAACGAGCACCAGGGTTAGTGATGACTTCCACCGACTTGATGTTGTCGGAATGCAAACGGTCCAGCTCGCTCTTGTCTCTCATCTGTCGTCCATTGATATAGATAACAGGCTCACCGCGTCCGAATACCTTGATGCTGCCATTTTGGGCAGAAACGTTAGGGATGCGGTCGAGCAGGTTCTCCATTGTTCCTGCCTTCTCTAGTACGGATCCGACAACGGTTGTCGTCATTCCGCCATTCTTCAGGATAGTCTTAGGCAGGGATGACTTCACGACTACTTCGCCGAGCATCTTGCTGTCTTCTTCCATCTTGATGATGCCTACATTCTCGCCAGTGCAATCCTTGCAGATTGTCTTATAGCCTACAGATGTCACCTTGATGATTCCGCCGTTGCAGGAAGAGTCGATGGCAAAGCTGCCATCTTCTCCACTCACTGCGCCCTTGACGAAAGCCGAGTCTGTTCTATTCAATAATACTACATTGGCAAACGCCAAAGGTTCTCCCTTGGTATTCATCACCTTGCCGGTGATATTCTGCGCCATCATCGGAGTCATAGCCGAGAGGCACAACGCTGTGGTAAAAATTACTTTTTCCTTCATATTGCTACTGTGTTGCTACTGTTTTGCTTGATTCATTTATTTTTCAGCTGCAAAAGTATAACTTTATAGGAAAAAGCCTTTGACACAAAAGTGTATTTCTCAAGAGTGTGGCTTAAGAATTACACTTTTGTGTATAAAAAGAAAGGATAAATAGCGTTTGGTGATAGATTCTTGATAAATTTACCTTATTTTTTCATTACCAAATCAGCGAGCACGATGGCAGATTCCTTCTCATCCCTCGGTGCATCTTTTGACTTCCATGCCACGATGAAGCGGATTCGGGCAGCGGTTACCTTGTAACCTTTCAACTCCCATTTGCCTAGTTTCTCTTTCATCTTGATGGAGAGCTGGGCTATGTCTCTGCCTGTTGATGGGAGACAGAAGCAATGGTCGTGGTAGGTTAGCGGCATACCGCTTCTCAGGCAAAGGATAGCGTCCTTGTGAGGCTTGGAGAAGCCCAGGTTTACATCCTTGTGTGAGAGCTGAAGCACTATTTTGTTGGGTTCATCGTAGGCTTGGGCATCATAGAGATGCTGGGCACTTTTCAGACTGTCGAAGAGATTGCCGTTGGTGTGGATGGTTAGTGTACGCTTGGCACGGGTCATGCCCACATAGTATCGGCGCAGTATGTCATCGGTAGGATGTTCGGGATGGGTAATGAGCATCAGTACATGGTCGAACTCATGGCCTTTTGCCTTGTGGATGGTGCTGACCATGATGTCTGATTTCGAGATGTCACAGAAGTCTTCTACTGATGATTCGAACACGAACTCCCTCAGATCGCTGTAGTACTTGGCACGATTGGTCTGCTCAAATACCTGGAGGCTGCGGCGCAGGTATGGCAAAGCCTGGCTGGTGGCATACTTTTGGAATGTCTGCTGCTTGGTTGTTTCCCAAATATCATCAGGATGATAGGGGATTTCGTCTCCTTGATGCCTTGGTCTATCTTCTTCAAGAAGTATCTTACCTCTGCCAGATTCCAGAAGCGCAAGCCGTCCATTGATTGCACCAGCTTGGCCTTGATGTTATGGCTGTGAAGAAGAGCCAGCATGATGACAGCCTCCTCATTGGTCTGCGTGAGGATGCTGATGGTTTCGTTCTTCTTGCGGGAAGATGCATCAGCTTCTTTTGAAGCGTTACTTCCCAGTAATCGCGTAACATCTTCTAGGATAGGCTGATACATATAAACCTTTTTCTTCTGAATCTCGTATGGATGCTTCACGATTCTTACCTCTCCATCTTCTTGACTCATGGAGATGATAGGGGTAGATTTGATTCGCTGACGGATGTTGTGGGCAAAGTCGTTGGCTGCATCCACGATATGGCGAAGACTGCGGTAATTCTCCGTCATCTCGATGAAACGGCTGTGCTCTGTCTGGGTCAGTTCATAGAGATACCGCGAGTTGGAACCTCTAAACTCATAGATGTTCTGGTCATCATCGCCTACGGCAATCACCCTCATCTCTTCGTTGGCTTTCATCAGAGCAGAGACAAGGGCATAGTCATCCTTGCTCATGTCTTGCGCCTCGTCGATGACGAGCACGGTCTTGCTGATGCGATTGGGTTCTACTTCTCCATTGTTGATCATTTCGGCGGCTTGCTTAACCACATCTCCAGCCTCATCCAGATTGCCAACCCTGCCCAGCAGGTCGAAGCAGTAGGAATGGAAGGTCTTGATTCTACGAAATGGGCGGCATTGCCTATGAGTTGCATCAGGCGCTGCTTGAATTCGGTAGCGGCTGCACGAGAGAAAGTGAGCATCAGGAGTTGTTCGTGCTTTACATCTTCCAGCAGCAGGAGAGAGGCAAGCTTATGTACGAGCACACGTGTCTTGCCGCTGCCAGGACCGGCAGCGACTACGATGCAGCGAGACTCATGGTCGTCGATGATTTCCTTCTGTCGCTTGGAGAGCATTCCGAAGAGTTGCTTATACTTCGAAGGTGTTACGTTGCGCTCTATCTCAGTCTCCCGGCTGCCCTTGAAGTATTTTGAGATGAAGCAATGGTAGTCCATCTGGAAGTAATCCTGCACATATTGCAGGGCGGCATCGTAATCCCTTACCATCAGGTTGGCATATTCGCCCACGATGTGAATCTGTTGAATCTTCTGCTTGTAGAATTCATTGAGCATGCGATAATCCTCCTGCTTATAGTGGAGGCGAGGTTCCTTGATGCGTTTAATTGCCATTGCATTGTAGAGTACCAGGAATCCTCCTTCCAGCTTCATGGCTCCTATCTTGGAGAGATAGAGCAAGGCTTCCTCCACGTCTTCCAACTGTAGGGAAGAGAAGTCGGAAAAGAGTGACTGGTTGCTGGATTTCAGATCGTTCAGAAGTTCGACTACCGAGAATTGAAGAGGCTTCTCTTTTCTATTGTCTGTTGCGCCAGAGGCTTTTCCTAAACCTTTTTCTTCGGAAGGATTCTTTTCTTCAGAAGAGGTATTGTTGCTCTCTTCTGTTATAGTTTTACTGTTTTCTTCAGCCAGGCTGTATAGTCTTTCAATGATGAATCGGCAAACTTCAATTCGTCTTTCGAATCGCTTGATGATGGTCTCTATGTCCTTGTCTCTTGTCACGATGAGATTGCGGACGCCGTCTTCCTTCTTGTGCGCATAGCCCTTCACTGCCAGGAAGTATAGCAGTGTGCGGATTTTCTTTTCTGTTGAAGTATTGATGCCGTCATGTACGGCATTGTCATTGAGTTGCTTGTATGTGATATGCAGCGATTCATCCGGGATATGTTCCAGAATGTATCTTTCCAGTTTGGCGAAGTTTTCCAGCATCTGCTGAGGCTTGCGCTGCTTGTCGCTGATGTCTTGCAGATAGGCAGAGATGTCACGGGTATCGGCAAGGATGCCTTCCTGTCGCATTCTGTCAACGGAGGAGATGACGTCTCGCTTACTAAGTCCTAGGATGTCGGCGAGGTAATCGATGCGGGATTCTGCCTCGCTATCCTGTGCTTGGCTATATGCTTCTGGGTGATGAGCGACTTGATGATGCGGATGGCATTCTTCATCTCATCTTCCGAGAACAGGGGTGATTCGGTGAGGCGCAGTCTTGCCTCGTCCATGTTCTTGACGGTGATACCTGTGGCATAGACATGCGGAATGTTGTTGCCACGCTCTATGTATCCGCTCTGTTCTAGAGCAGATAGGGTGGTGCGAACACGGGTTTCTATGTCGGATACCGAGTCATCCCAACCGGCTTGGCGGGCTATCTCCAGTGCCGAACAACTTACATGTGGACGCTGCTTAGTAAAATCCTTAACGGCTTTCCATACCTGTTGTATCTCGCTGATGCTCAGTTTGGTTTGGTTGAGTAGGATGAAGTGCTTATCTAAGTCCTCGTCGCTATAGAGTACATAGCATTTGGCATTGAGGTGTGGATCTCTTCCTGCACGTCCTGCCTCCTGTACATAGTTCTCCAGAGAGTCGGAGATGTCGTAGTGGATAACCAGCCCCACATCGCTCTTATCTACTCCCATGCCGAAGGCGGAGGTGGCAACGATGATTCTAACCTTATCGCTCATGAAGGCATCCTGATTGTGTATCTTCTCATCGGCATCCATCTTGCCATTATAGGGCAGGGCGGATATACCGTCACGGGTCAGTTTCTGGGCGAGTTCCCGGGTTCGCTTGGTGCGGGATACGTAGATGATGGTAGGGCAATCTGCCTGCTCTACCAGCGAACGCAGAAGATTGTATTTGTTGCCGTCACTATCTACGTGAATAACGGAATAGTGCAGGTTAGTGCGTGAGGCCGATGAGGCGAAGAGCTGGAGGTCGGTGCCCAGCCAATGCTTGAAATAGTCGCAGATGTCTTGCACCACCTTCTGTTTTGCAGTGGCGGTGAAGCAAGATACGGGTATCAGGGTTTGACCATGATTGCGGGCCATAGCATCCTTGCCAAACTTACGTTCCTGATATTCCTTGATAAACTTGCCGATATATAGGTAATCCACACGGAAGTCTTGTCCCCATGCAGAGAAGCAGTGGGCTTCATCAATGACGAATCTCACCACATGCCGTGCCATCAGGATGCGCTCGATGGTTTTGGAGCGCAACATCTCTGGTGCTATATATAATAAGGTGGCATCTCCGCTCTGTACTCGTTCGATGGCTAGGGAGCGGGAGATAGGGTCGAGGAGACCGTTGATGGTTACGGCATCGGTGAAACCGCGGTCTGCGAGGTTATCTACCTGGTCTTTCATCAATGATTGCAGAGGCGAGATAACCACGGTGAGTCCATGTATGGTTCTGCCATCCATCAAGGCTGGCAACTGGAAGGTGAGCGACTTGCCGCCACCCGTAGGAAATATAGCCAATAATGACTTACCATCCACTGCTGCCTGCGATGCCTGTTCCTGCAGCGGTTCGCCGTCATAGGTACGGAAGGCATCATAGCCGAAGAGTTGTTTCAGGTTGTGATGAATGTCGAGCATGCGGTTGCAATACTCGCAGCCATCGGTGCATTGAGTATGGCAGAGCATATAGATGATATGTTCTACTTCGGGATAATGGAAGAGTACCCAACCTGGGGTTACAGATTGATAATCGTCTGTGCCTATGAGGGCCAAGGCGTATGCCAAGCCGCAAGGAGACTGGGCTGCAAGAGCCGGAATGTCGGCATGGGCGCAAATATGATTCTTGTATTCAGAAAGAATGAATTCTGAAACTTCTATGATTGCATCATCCTTTTCGATGGCTCCCACATACATCAGAAATCCTCTGAATTCCTCTTCATTCTGGAGCAGCAAGGTGAAGATTTTCCTCTTTCTTTCTGATAATTGATTCCATGCAGCGATTTCATCCATCAAAAGCTCCTTGGCTTTCTCGCAGTCGTTGACAGGATTGTTCATCTGCTCGCTCATCAGTTTGTCGTCCTTTACCAGATGATGGTAAGGGCGCTTGGGGAAGAGGAGCGGGGAGAGATAGAGGGTATCTATCAGTATGCCGTTGAGTTGGAGATAGCGGGCATCGTGATGAATGAGGTTATGCCCGCAGATATAGTCAACCTTTCCTTCTTGCAGGAACTTGTTCAGTGCCGTCTGCGATGCTTGGTGAAAGTTGGCTCCGTCATAACGCAATGCTCCGATGTCGTGTATTTTATGGTCTTTCAGTCCCACTTCTGTATCCACGAAGGCAATGTTCCTGCTTCTGGCATCTTTCTTCTTGATGTCAGAGCTTACGGTGAGATTGTTCTTCCTTCCAAAGAAGCGACTGAATATTGCCATAATCTTCGATGTTTATATTTCCACCGCAAATTTACAATTATTATTTGATATATGCAAATAATCAAGCGCTTTTATCTTCTTTGAAAGCTGTTTTTATACAATCCCAAGAGGCTCGTGAAGATATCTTCAAGGCAGATTAATATGCACCTAAAACCTTCCAGTCGTCTATGAGTTTGAACAGGCGGGGCATGGCTGGCTTGTAACTGTCGGGATAGGTGAGGGAATAAACGAAGAGTATTCTGCCACTCTTGATGAATTTATCGTAATGACTGTAGCCATCTACTCTTACTCCGTTTTCATAGACAGGACCGGAGAGGATGAATGCCTTATTCGATGCCTGCATCGTCCTCTCCGAATGAAGCTTCTGGGCTAGAGAATCGGCACAAGCCTGGAGGGTGTTGCTATAGTTGGGGGTAACGTAACTCTCCAGGATGATGTTGGCATGATTGGTGAATGAGAAGCGGGCATAGCCCTGGTATTCCGATACCGAAGTATCCTCCTGCTGGAAGAAGCAAGGATACTTGACAACGTAGCCAAAGTCCGGATCATTGTATTCCTTCATGGGCGCCATCTCTACCTTGGTCTTGAAATCCGCCATCGGTGTATGCTGCTCTTTCGTAACCTCATGGTGATAGTTGATGATGAAGTTTATCATCATCAGCAAGACAACTGCTATCAAAAAAATCTTCTTCATATCTTTGCTTCTTTTGTATTTTAGCTGCAAAGGTATGAAGAAGATGAGAAACTGCCAAATAATAAGTATGACATTTGGCTGACATTTCTGAACTTATCTGATAATCAGTCGATAAGACTTGCCTCTTTCCGACTCAATCATGAGGTTGCTATTCTGCTCAATCACCGGTTTGATACGGCGAATCAAGGTATAGAGCGTTTCGCTGGCATCCGGTTTCTTGGGCCAAAGAGCATCACAAATCTCCTGTTTGGAGAGTTGATGATACGTATTGTCGAAGAAGAGTTGCATCAGCTGGTGCTGCATCGGAGTAAACTTGATGGCTTGTCCGTTTTCCTGATTGTAGAAGGAATCCTCGTCTTGAGAATAGCACATGGTACCGAACATATCAGCCTCATGATTCCAGGGTTGTTTTCTGCGATGATAGTATAGCGATACAATAGCCCAAATCATAGCCATGAGGGTAAGCGTCAAAGATGTCCGCTGGTTGCTCATACTCAAAACATCTGCCATCGAACAGTTAGCATAACTTTGGATAGAATGCTCGTTGAGGAGCATCTGTTTGCTGCTGAGCAGGTTGGCGCTATTTACCAGCAGGGAATTGTTCTTGCCTCTTCTTCTGTCTTCCATCACATAGCAGAGATTACTGGTCGACTTCAGCAGGTCGATGCTGAGATGTGACCGGTAGTTCTGGATGGTATCAGGCGTAATCCATTGATATTTATTTTCCTGAAGAGTCAGAGCCAAAGCTTTGTTCATATCTTGTACAATGGCATACTGTGCCTTGCGGTAGTTGCTCACGCTGGAGAATGCCGCAGACATCACAAGGATGGCGAAGATGAGGATGGAATGATATGCTTTCAGTTTCATATTATCTATTCTTTTTAAATGATATACTGTTTAAAAATTCAAATGCAAAAGTACAGAAATTCTATGAAAGATGGTATAAAACTAGATATAATATTCGTTAATTGATAAATGTCAGACTCATGTCAGCCATATTTTTCGCCTCGGTCTTCTCTTTTTGATACCTTTGCAGCAGAAAACAAGTTTTAGAAAAGTATATGATGACAATGAAGAAAAGTAAATTGTTAACAGCTATGGTGATGCTGTGGGCATTGATCTCTTGTTTAGAAATACGTGCCCAGGAGATCCAGAAGGTATCGAATGATTCTATAGCCTTGCAAGAGGTTGTTGTGAAGGCGGCACGAGTAGTCAACAAGGAAGATGGCAAGTTGATATTCCCAAGCGATATTCAGAAGCAGCGTTCTTTTTCTGGCTTTTCGCTTTTGGGAAAGTTAGCTTTGCCTCATATCAGGGTTGATGAGGCTGGCCGTTCCATTTCTGCTACCGATAATAAAGGAGAAGTGCAGATTCGTATCAATGGCATTCTCGCCAATATGCATGACGTGCAGATGCTGGATGTAGCTTCTATTATGAGTGTAGATTATATCGATAGCCCTGGCGTAAGATATGGAAAGAATATTGCATACGTGATAGATATTCATACCCGCAGGACTTCATCGGGTGGCAGTTTGGGCTTTAACCTGACTAATGCGCTAACTACCAAGCTCGGTTCGAACGATGTCTATGCATCTGTCAATAGGGGCAAGAGCCAATTGAATATTTTATATGAGCAGACTTATGTGGATAACAAGGCATCCGAATATAATGAGGATGCTCAATATCTTCTACATGATGGTTCTGAGTATCAGATATCTCGAAAAATCATGAATGGGGCAACTCGAAATTATGATAATACATTGCAGTTGAAGTATAATCTGGCTGATTCTGCATTATATGTATTCCAGACAACGCTTACCACGGATTTCAGCAATCAGCCTTATACATCGAATGAGATGTGGTTTTCTGAATCTGGAAAGCCTGCGTATCCTGTTTACAGAACCAGCAAGGGTAGGGATTTTACTCCTGCTCTCGATTTGTATTTCTATCATCAGTTGGGCAAGCATCAGTCTTTGTCGGCAGATGTTTTGGGCACTTATATCCACACCAAAGGAGCCTATTATGAAGGTGAGGGCGAACCCTATCAATATCAGGTAGATGGAAAGACCTATTCGCTCATAGCCGAGGCTATCTATGAAAACCGGTTGAAACCCTTTACTTTTTCTGCAGGAACCAACTTGAACTGGAAATATATGGATAATCAGTATTTGGGTGATGTGGTTAGCGAGAATGGTATCCGTTCATTGGGTATTTATGGTTTTGCACAAATCAAGGGAAGTTTGGGACAATTCAAGGAAGGAACATCCCGTTTAACTTATGTGGCTGGCTTCGGGTTGAGTAATCAGTCTTATCGACAGGGAGATGAGGAATTTAGTTTTTGGCTTTGTCGTCCGAAACTCACATTGGCTTATTCCTTGACATCTTCGTTTCAGATCCGCTTGGGAAGTGAATTATCACAGCATATTTCGCAGATAGCCATGATTTCGGATACCCGTATTCGAAAGAACTGTATGGAATGGACTGTGGGTAATCCTTCGCTTAAGCCTAACAGTATATATGAGAACTGGGTGGTATTCTCTTTCAGTAAACCAAGGATAAATACTGATTTTACCTTGAATTATCGCATCAATCGTCATTGTAATTTGGCGAAATACACCCGCACGGAAAATGATCAGTTTCTTTATTCCCAGGCGAACCAGCCCCATTGTAATATGTTATATCTTACGAATGATACCCGGTTTGACATTATCCCCGACCACCTTATATTATCTGTGAACGCAGGTATTTACCGTTTTTTCAATAAGGGCGATGAGTACAATCATTGTTATACCGCTTATAATTATGGTGGAACATTACAGGGATATTGGGGAAAATGGACTGTGATACTGTATGCTGATAACGGTTGGAACTTTATGGAGGGAGAGAACATCGGACATAATCCTCCTTCATTGGCTGCCTCAGCCAGTTATCATATGGGTGATTTCGATTTTACGCTCTATATGCATAATCCGTTTATGGCTCATCCGAAATCCTATTCAGCAGAAATCGTCAACGCATTACTCCGTAAGCAGGTTTGTGGTTATGACAATTCGGAAGGTAATTTGTTCCGTATCGGTGTTGCCTGGAATATCAATCGGGGAAAGGACTACCGTAAGATACAGCGGAATATCAACAATGAGGAGCGCGAAACGGGTATCTTGAAATAGGTGGCTTTGCTTTCTATATGGGTTGCATGGGCAACAGCCGGAATTTATTTCTTCCCTTTATTGATGATATAAATTCCGGCAGTAGCCAATGCGCCTGCTATCAGATACTTCCAGTAGAAGGTTTCGCCAAGACAGAGACAGGAGGTGATGGCTCCTACTACGGGGATGAGCGAATTGTATATCGCTACCTTTCCTACGGGATTGCAGCTCAATAATTTGTTGTAGAGAGCGAAACTGATGGTTGAGATGGCAATGAGCAGCAGAAGGATAGTGATGCCCCAGAGGCTGATGACTGGCAGATAGCCACCCATTAACAATGCAGGAATCACCAGCAAGGCTCCACCGATGCTCAGCGAATAACCGGTTCCTACGAAAACATCCACCCTGTTGCTCAAGCCTCGGGTCAGCAGGGAAGCACTGGCTCCACACAGGGCATTGAGGATAATCATACCATCGCCCAGGAATGTGAAACTTCCGCTTTCCTTTCCGCCAAGGTTCAAGGCTAGGATGCCCAGGAAGCCGATGATGCAGCCTAAAGCCTTTCGCCACGTCATCCTGTCGCTCTTGAAGAAGATGCAGGCAAAGATAACCACCGTGAAGACGCTCATCGAATTGAGTATCGCCGAACGTGCTCCTGCATTATGCGAGAGTCCGAAATAGAAGAAGGCATAATGAAGGGTGGTGTTGAGGAGTGCATAGAGGAGAAGGAACCAGACATTTTCTTGAACAGCTTTCTTCTTGAATCCGAATTCACGGTGTGAACTTCTGGCGATGGCAAGGATGATGATGCCGGAGATGAAGAAGCGGATGCCAGCGAAAAGCATCTTGCTTCCGGTCATGTCTGCTGTAATCTGATATTCCTCCATTCCCATTTTTATTAATGGGTAAGCCCATCCCCACGAGATTGCAGCCGTAAGGGCGAACAGGCTTACCCATACCGGGCGCTGAAATTTACTGAGTGTATTTGTTTCTTTCTTTTCCATTTATATTTATTGTAGGAGTATTGAAGGGTTATTTTACCTCTTCAAATTCCCAGTCTTCTACAGTTCTGGTTTGAGTACTGAAGCTGATACCTATTTTATATATTTTTCTTTCATCTGCTGAGTAGGGAATCATGTAACCTTTCTCGTCTATTTGCTCCAAAGCTTCTTGGGCAGGTTTGTTGATCTTTATCTCAAAGACAAAGATTGCTGTAGGAGCAAACATTACTGCATCAGCTCTTCCCCTGCAACTTTTTACTTGTGTATAGGTTGCCACATTCATCATTGAAAGAACGATGTAGAGAATAGTCTCATAATAATATTCGCTCTTTTGCATATTCTCCAAAACGCTCTTTCCTCCTTCTGGGTATGGAATAGAAGCAAAGTAAGCCTTCATCTGCTCCATGGCTTGGTCTATGTTACCCGTCAGCAGGTCACGATAGAAGAGTGCTGCAAAACCTAAGGACTGGCTATCGCTCTTGCCGGAATAGATGGGAAGGAGATTCTCCATTAATCCTGCCCTTACCTCTTTGTTTGGAATGCCTAGATAATACCCATTGCTCAGCGGGTCATACTTTTTGATGGTAAGATAGCCGCTTTGGTAGAGCAAAGGCAAGGCATCGCTCATCTTCTCCGTAGGACGGTCGAAGGATGAGGAAAAGGCAAACATATCGTCAAGTGTTGTGACATCTGTATGGAAATGTTGCATCTGATGAATCAGGTAGGTTGATGTACCCGAAGCATACCAGTAGTTGTCGATGAATCCTGCCGCAAAACTTCTCATGAGACTGTATGGATTGAAGATATCTTCACCTTCCCGGCTGAAGTGGTAACCATCATAGTTTTCTCTTAGCAATTCTCTCATTCTTTCGAATGATACATGATTTTTCCTAGCTAGCAAAGCAATATCTTCTTTCAGAACGGTGTCCAGTTCATCCTTGGTGATGCCGCAGATGGTAGAAAACTCCGGATCCATACTGATGTTGGTAAGATTATTGATGGTGCTGAAGATGCTGAGTTGAGAGAATTTTGTGATTCCCGTGATAAAGGCAAAATGAATATGCGAACTGTTCGCTTTAATAGGCGCATAAAACTCCTGCATGATAGTTCTTACTGCTTCCAGTTTGGTCTCATCATGCAACACATCAAGTAGAGGAGCATCGTATTCGTCAATAATGATAACGACTTTTCTGCCGGTCATCGATTCAGCCTGTTCTATGAGCTGGGTTAAGCGGTTGCCGGCACTTTTCCTCATATCTTCTATTCCGAATTGCTTTTCGAACCTGCGTAATTGCATGTCGAATTTTTCTGGAAAGAGAGATAAATCGCAGTTCTTGAAGGTTGACAGATCGAAATGGAGTACAGGATATTCTATCCATTCTTTTTCCAAAGTTTCGATAGCGAGTCCTTTGAAAAGATCTTTCTTTCCTTCAAAGTAAGAGCGCAGCGTACTGCTTAGCAGGGACTTACCAAAACGGCGTGGACGGCTAAGAAACACATATTTGTATTTCTTTGCCATATTGTAAATGAGGGCGGTTTTATCTACATAAATCATACCTTCCTCTATGATGTCGCTGAAGGTTTGCACCCCAACGGGATAGATTCTTTCCTTTGCCATAATCTTCGAAGTGTATATTTCCACCGCAAATTTACAATTATTATTTGATATATGCAAATAATCAAGTGCAATATTTGAAACAGCAAAATAAATATCCTCCTTATCTTTTCTTTTTTAGGATAAAATGAGTACTTTTGCAAAAAAAGTTGGATTCATAGGTTAGCATTTTCTCTACTCGAGGGTAATAGCTAGTAAAAATCGTGATGGAAAAGAAAGAAATATCAACACTGTTCAGGCAGTATTACGGGCGGATGTATGGGATGGCTGTCAGCATCCTCTACGATGAGCAAGAGAGCAAGGATGTGGTTAGCGACATCTTTGAACGATTGCTCGAATCTGATACCGTATTGTTGCCAGATACCGTCGAGCATTATCTGCTAACGAGTGTTCGAAACAGTTGCCTCAAGCGCATTTCACAAAAAACGAACCGGCAGCGTATCGCTATGCTTTATGCCAGCGAACAACAGATGGCTGCATCTCCAGAAGAAGATGAACTCCGGTTGGAGCAGATGCTGCATTTTGCCAAGACCCATCTCACCCCACAACAGCAGTGCATTTTCAAGATGCGATTCCTGGGAGGGATGAAGTATGGAGAGATAGGAGAGGAACTGGGTATCAGCCGAGTGGCAGTCTGGAAACATCTTTCCAACATTACGAAGATGATTAAAGAACAATTTAAAGATTCAGAGTTATGACCAACAAGAGTAATGACGATCAGTTAGTTCTGCTGAAGCGGGCTTTTGCCTATGAGAAGGCGAAAGACTCTGTGGATGTGGATAAAGCTTGGAAGGAGTTTGAGGCAAAGCTTGCTGATACTGATTCCAAGCAAGGGGATGAGGCTTTGGATATTTCCGAAAAAGCGTATCATCCGACAAGGCAATCTTCCTGGATGAAGATAGCAGCCGTCTTTGTGGGATTGCTGATGCTTTCGGGCATTTCGTATGCGGCTTATCATATTGTGAACCGTGCAGAAAAGAACGAGACGGCTTTGGTGACAGATAGCGTGAAGACACCGCAAAAACAGAAGGCAAAGGTTGCGGTAGATGACGCCTGGCTGAAGATAGAACCAACCCAAAAAGCCCCTGTTGTCTTTGAGGATATTGAGTTGTCTGGCATCTTGGAGTATATTGCCGACAAGATGCAGGTAAAGGTGGAGTACCGCAACCAGACAGCAGCACATATCCGTTTTTATCTGCAATGGGATAGCAAGGATTCCCTGCAGGATATCATCGACAAGATCAATCACTTTGATAAGGTACATCTTTCCTTTGATGAGGCTAATCAGATGTTGATTGTAGAGTAAATACGCATGATTTGTTCCTATCCGTCAGGAACTGTGAAAAAGAGAGAAACTATGAAGAGAATCATATTTATGATATTTCTGTGCATGGCGCTTATGGCAGGCTATGCACAACGCTTGTCGCATACTTTCGACAAGGCTTCGTTCAGTAAGGTCTTGGTCTGGCTAGACAAGGCTCAACCCCAATATAAAATCAATTTTATCTACGATGAGTTGGAGGATTTCACCGTCAGTACTTCTTTCAAGAACAAGGATGTCCGTGATATCGTAACCCAGGTAATTGGCTTTTATCCCATCCGTGCCACCTTCGACAAGGATGAGATCTATTTCGAGTGTGTCCAGAAGGAACCCCAGAAACTGATAGGAAGGGTGTTGGATGATAAGGGCGCACCGATGGAATTTGTCAACATCGCTCTTCTGGATGTCAGGGATTCCAGCTATCTGAATGGGGGTGTGAGCAATCTTTCTGGCGACTTCGTGATTCCTGTTCACCAGAAGCAGGTCATCGCCCGTTTCTCCTATGTTGGCTACAAGACCCAGTATAAACGGGTGAATGTGGGCAAGATGGGCAGTATCCGGTTGTTCCGTGATGCCTATACATTAAATAAGGTGGTGGTGAAAGCCTACAAGCCTTTGTTCCAACGCAAGGAAGACAAGACCGTTTTCAATGTGAGTGAACTGAAGAATATCGGGCTATGAATGCCACGGATGTGTTGAAGTATGCTCCAAAGGTGATGGTGCAGGATGATGCTTCCGGAGGAGTGAATATCAAGGTGAATAATACAGAGGCAACCATTTTCGTAAATGACAGAAAACTGGCAGGAACGGAACTGAAGTCTTTCCTTTCAAGTATCAAGGCTGATGATATCCAAAGTATTGAGATACAAGATACGCATGGTGCTGAGCATGATGCCGACATTAAGGGTGGCATTGTTCATATCAGGACAAGGATTCGGGCTGGTTTTAATGGAAGTATCACGGGATATGTGGGAAATCTAAGCCCAGAATCGAGTAAGTTTTATTCCTATTATCCATTGTTGAATCTTAACTTGGGAACTGAGCGTTGGAATGTTTATGCCTCTACTTATTATATCTGGGCAAGAAATGCCCTATATGGTGAGACGCAACATCATTTTATGGAGACAGATACCCATCATCTTGTTGCTCAAACGTATGATAATAGGCAAAAGTTATATTTCTATCGTGTGGGTAGTATCTATGCCATTGATAAGAAGCATCATCATCTCTTTGGCGCTGAGCTGAATGGAAATATCAATAATGGGCATGCTGTTAGTGCGGGTGATTACTGTAAGTTTACTGATGCCAATAAGATGACGTATCAAGGTGTTTCTGATATGAACGACCGTAATAATACGGATTATCTGAATGCGGTGCTTTCTTACAATTGGAAAATAGATGAGAAAGACAGTTATCTAAAGGTATTAGGCAACTATAATTATAAGCATGCCAATAAGGGTAATAGTTTCGTAGCATCTTATGAAGATTATGAGCCTTTGCATACGGATGAGTATAATCAATCAACCTCGAATGCCAATACAGGAAGTTTGCAGACGGATTTCCGTTATAATTTCCCTAGCAGTTTGGCGCTTCGCTTAGGTTCTAAATATGAGAATAATATCAGAACCACAGGATTGAACATCAGGAACAATCTCGTGGAGGGAGATTTGACTTCAAGCGATTGGAAGTATCAGGAACAGGTTGCGGCTGCTTATCTCGGGTTGTCGAAGAACTTTGGAGAGAAGGTGTTTGCTTATCTAAGTATGCGAATGGAGAATACTTGGCAGAAGGGCATCAATCGCTTGACTGATAAAACAGAGGTGGATAAGCGATATACCAATTGGTTTCCTTATGCATACTTGTCTTATAAGTTCAATGACAAGAGCAGTATGAGTCTTACATATAGCAGCAGTATCAATCGTCCTTCGTTTGGTGATCTTACCAATAACAAGGAACGTATTTCAGCCGTTCTTTATACAACTGGCAATCCGAATGTGCAGCCATCTATCAGTAACTCCCTTATATGGGAGTTGACCCATGGTAACCATTCTCTGTCTTTCTCGTATAAGCATAGGAAAGATGTGATAGCTGAGTATTTTGAGACGATTGGTGACAAGACTTATCGTGATATAACCAATTTTGGCTCAGAGACCATCGTGGGGGCTGATTATGCTTTCAATGGGAAAATCTTGCCTTGGTGGAATCTCAATGTGGGGTTGGCTGGCTATTATGACGATATCCCAAAGAGTTATAATGTAAAGCACATTTGGGTGGTAAGAGGCAATTGCGTCAATTACTTCACCTTCAAGAAGATAGGTAGTTTTTCTGTGGAGGGAAATTATTCTACGAGCACGATAGATGCAAACTATAAAAGTCATCCTCTTGGCTACGTGTGTTTAGGGTATAATCGAACATTCTTGAAGGATGCCTTGTCGCTGGGTTTCAGTGTATTTGATGTCTTCCATACGCTTCGTCAGAAAGGCTATCAGCTCAATCCAGTCCTCGACTATGAGTTCTATCAGAAGGCATACTCCCGTTATAGCCTGACATTGACTTATAGCTTCCACAATAAGTATAAGGCTCGTAAAGATCAGATTCAGAATGATAACTCTATTATCAATCGACTATAAAAAATGGGGAATCTGTTTTTGCAGGTTCCCCTTTTTCCTCTTTATCAATTCCTTGTTTTTCTACCTTTCAATTTCTTCTACAAGTCCCCCAGATGCCTTTCTATAGGAATACCGCGGTTCTTGTCCTTGTCATCCTTGTTGATGTCTATCCAGTTGCGCAGGGTATCCATGGCGATGCGGGTGGCATGGCGGAGATGATCGCCGTCCTTCAGTCTGCCCACGATGATGCTGGAGAAGATGTCGCCGGTGCCCGGGAACTGAACGGGGATTTCTTCGTAGGGCAGGAGGAAATACTCTTCTGTAAGATGATTGAAACCTACAACGGCATGCTGACCCTCTACGATGCACGAGGTGATGAGCACGGAGTGGGAACCGATGGCTCTCAGTTTATCTATCAGTTCATAGGCTTCCTTCTCCGAGATTCCCTCTTCCTTGTATTCCGAATCCGTCAGCAGGCAAGCCTCGGTATAGTTGGGAAAACAGAGATGCGATACGCTCAGCATTTCCTTCATGCATCTCACGGTACTCTCACTGGCTCCACCATAGAGCTTGCCGTAATCGCCCATCACGGGATCCACATAGATGTCGGTGTCCAGTGCTGCCTGTTCTCTGCAATAGCGTGCCACCAGCTTCGCCTGACGCTCCGAAGCCATGAAACCCGTGGTGATGGCATCGAAGTGAATGCCCAGTTCGTTCCACTTCTGCAAGGCTTCCTCGATATACGAAGTGCATTCCAGAATGGCGTACTTGCCGTATGGGAAGGTGTTGCTGATGAGCATGGTTGGCAGATTGAACACGTCGAGTCCCATATAAGAGAGGATAGGCATCTGAACTGCGGCAGATACCTTTCCGTAACCACACATATCGCTGATAATAAGGATATTACTTTTCGCTTTCATTCTTTCTTTTTTCTACTTGCTTTTTTTTCTTATCCTGATTATCTCTTAATAGCTGGCTGTACACTTGATGCCCAATGCCTCTACACGCTCCTTGATGGCATCGAGAACTTCCTTTGGTGCCTTTTCCAGCAACTTGTCTGGTGTTTCACGGGCGATGGTATAAACCATTACCTGCTGAGGCTGGATGTCTTTCACTGCCTCCAGCCAAGGAGCTACGAAATGCTCGCTGGTATTGTCCAAACCGTCACCTCTCAGGAACATGGTCTGGATGATGACGTGCCCCTTGAACATCTTCAGATATTTGATCACATCCTTCACGTCGTAGTTAGGCTGCTGAGGGCGGTCTAGCTTCTTGATGTAATCCATATCCACGGTATCCAGTTTCAGGATGTTGTTATCCACGAGCATCAGCGCCTCTCTCACTTCCTCCTTATATATATAGGTGGCGTTGCTGAGTACGGATACTTGTGCTTCTGGGAAATATTTCTTGCAGAGTTCCATCGTATCTTCCACGATTCCCTTGAAGTCAGGGTGTCCCGTAGGTTCACCGTTTCCTGCGAAGGTAATGTCGTCCAGAGGCTGGTTGTTGTCGTGGCGCTCTTTCAGAACCTTCTCCAATCCTTCTCTTACCTCCTCGCGGGTAGGGCGCTTCTTCTTAGGACGGAAGTCGGCATTGAATCCGCATTCGCAATAAACGCAGTCGAATGAGCAGACCTTGCCATCAGATGGCATGAGGTTGATGCCCAATGAAACACCCAGACGGCGGGAGTTTACCGGACCGAATATCGGTGATGGATAAATAATCGTTGACATAATTTTATTCTCCTTTATCTAATCTATTCTTTATTTTATCTTGGTAATACCTATTTTTATACCAATCTTATTTACTTGTTCGTAATTTGGTGGGCAAAAGTACTAAAAAATGTTGGAATGAACAAATAAATCAACTGAAAATCGATTTATCCTTACCATTTGTCTTCTATCTCCGATAGATTGTGTACTTTTGCATTCAAATCCGGGGAGAATCTTGGTGATTTCGATTCGGATTTAAAGGAAAAACAAAAAAGTTGATGTTTTATTATCCCTAAATCTGCAGCGTAATTATCTGATAATCAACTAGGATATTTCCGATTTTTACATATATAACACCGAAAATGCACCGAGTTGCGTATCAAACAAGTTACAGATACTCAAACAGTTGTGTGATTGTTATAAAACAAATGTTTGGCAAAATAACTCATTTTTCGCAAAACGGTGCAATAAAAATCTTAGTTTTCTAACATCTTTTTGGTAAGCCTATCGATCGTTTTCTGTTGACTCTCGATAGTCTTGTTCTGTCTCTCAACGATTGTCAACAGGTTTCCCTGGTTGCCTTTCGTGAGTTTCTCTCCCATGATTAGGTAATTAGCGTCTACCCAATCGACGGCGTTAATGATCTTCACGATAATGTCGTAACTAGGGGCATTTCTGCCAGATACGATATTTTTGATCGTGGTCCATGGTACACCAATCTTCTTTGCGAATGTAGCAATGGTGTGACCCTCTTTTTCAATGATGCTGTTCACGCGTTCATTGATAGTTTCTGTTACTTCTTTTTCTTTTTCCGTACTCATAATATGTAAAATTCAAACAAAATGCTGAAAAATACAAAAATAATCAGTGAAATGTTTGGTTGTGTCACTGAAATGTTATATATTTGCAGCGTGTTATTAATTCTCACGGTGCAAATATACAAAAAATATCGCACATAATGATGATTTCAAACAAAAATTTTAAAAAATATGGGTTTTAGTGAGTACATGAAAAGTCTTCCATATCCACGTTGTGGGATAGTAGGAGAAATTGCTGAGAAATGCAAAGTATCTAATAATTCCGTCTATAGATGGATCCAGGGCAAGTCCAAACCGAACGCTCTATGCAGAGGAATTGTCGCTGAGTATCTAGGTAAGCCAGAGCATGAACTTTTTCCTGATGAGTAAGTATGGAGTCAGTCGAGTTTTATAATACGCCAGAAGGTGATGTTATGTATAAGCAACTGGGTAAACCTGTCCAGGAACTTACAGCTGACAGCCGCAAGGTTGTCGAGGAGATGCTAGACCTTATCAAAACTAGATATCCTAAGGCCTTCAAGGCTCTGTGTGGTCAGTATACAGCTAGCGAGCTAAATCGCAAAGTATACGAGTTTAACATTGTGTCCAGGTTCGTCAGATGCAACTTTGGAGAATATGATGCACATACTCCTGATATTGATACAGATGGTTTCTTTCATTTCGAGGAAGTCAAGTGCCCGTTGCGTGGCGAATGTAGAATGGAGGGCGTTATCTGCAAGCCAAAATTAGACTCTAAGCTTACAGATCGCGAGTTAGAGATAGCGGAGCTCATATCTAGGGGTCTGCACGCTCAAGAAATCGCAGATCGCCTTTATATATCTATTAAAACCGTACAACGACATAGGGAGAATATCAAGGCTAAGCTTCAGCTAAGGTCACTAGCACAGGTGGCGGCATATTACCTGGAGCATATAAAAACTAAATAGCTTATGCCCAAGAAATGCGTTATATGTAAAAATGGCAGAGCATGTATCAACGGCTTGTTCTGCCTTAGGTTAAAGAGGTATGTCGAATATATAAATAAGCCAATATGTGACTATGAGTAATAAAAAATGGACTAAAAATGAGATAGCATACCTGGTAGAGAATTACGGGAGAATGAGCCTTGAGGATATGGCCATCCATCTCAACCGTTCCGTCATGGCCGTGCGGTTGTACGCTCTTCGGCATAGACTAGACGACAAACACCAGGTTGTTAAAGAAAATCGCCTGAAGAAGTTGCTTGAGTATCGCTTTCGTCACCTTGAGGATTTCCATCCGAGCAAGTTCTTCTTCCGGGAGACCGGAATTAACCAGGTGAGATATTGGGATCTGTTCTTCGGGCGGAAGTCAATCAAGCCGGAGGAATACAAGGCTGTTGCCGAATATTTCAATATCACGATTTCGGAGGCATTCGATTCCCTTCAGCTTAATCTTTTTGATCAATAAATATGTATATGAAAATCAACTCAAACTTCATCGAAAACGTCAAGAGTAAATTGGATATTGTTGACGTGATCGGTTCATATATCACCCTCACGAAGGCTGACATCAATTACAAGGGCATTTGCCCGTTTCACAATGATAGCCATCCTTCCATGATGGTGAGCAAGACGAGGCAGACTTATCATTGCTTCGTCTGCGGAGAACATGGAGATGTCCTGGACTTCCTGAAGAAGTACAACCAGATCACATTTCCTGAGGCTCTGCGAATGGCCTGCAAGCTTGCAGATGTAGAATTCCCCGAGCAGGAGGCAACTCCTGAAGAGAACGCTGCATATAAACTTCTGGAATCTCGCCGCATAGCTATTGCTGCGGCTGCTAAATTCTATCAGGGGAATCTATCCCAGGCAGAAAGCTTCCTCAAACGTCGTGGCTATGACTATACGGACAAGACGCTTGTGGAATATGGTGTTGGATACGCACCTGTTGGCAATGTAGCAATGAAGCACCTTACGGAGAACGGATATAATCTCCAGGTTCTCACAGACGTTGGGGTATTAGGAAAGTCTCAAGATGGGAGAAGCTATGATTTCTTCCGTGATCGCGTCATGTTTCCATTCTACGATGTATCTGGAAGAGTTGTTGCGTTTTCCGGAAGAATCGTAACCCCGAATGATAATGCCGGCAAGTATGTTAACACTGGGGAAACTCCTATTTTCAGAAAAGGCCAGCATATTTTCGGACTCTACCAGGCTAAAAGAGCAATCGCCAAAGAAGGATTTACATATCTTGTCGAGGGACAATTTGATGTCATTACCCTCCATAAATATGGGGTAGAGAATGTCATCGGCGGTTCTGGAACCGCGTTTACCGATGACCAGGTAAGGCTTATCATGCGCTTCACCCAGTCTGTGGTCATGATATATGATGCTGATGATGCGGGTATGAAGGCTGCTGTCAAGAACTGCGAGCTGCTGCTGAAGGCTGGTGCGAGTGTCAAGTGCATCCGCTTGCCAAAAGGGTACGACCCAGACAGCTATGGCCAGCTCTGCAAGGAAGAAACAAAAAAGAAGCTATCTGAAACTATCGAGGCCTTCCCGAAGGCAATGAAAAGGATGCTGCTTCCTCGTGGTTGCAAGGATGAAGCAGTCATTGCTGCAGCAATGAATACAATCTCCAATCTTATAGCATGCGTCCAGGATGCAGGACTCCGTCTCGAGTACATGAAGACTATGGCCAGAGACTTCGATACGAAAATGACCATCCTGGAGGATAAGGTAAGAGATATTCGCCGTAATATAGATAGTGTCAAGAAGGAAAACCTACAGCATGGCATCTTTGGTATTGATAGCTTGAAGGAGAATCTGAGAAACAACGAGCCTGCAGTAGTGACCTCATCGATAGATACATTCTTAGAGTCATACGGAGATAATCCAATCGTGTATGTTTCCGGCACGCCATCCTCTACGGATATCGAAAACCTCAGACGCATCTGCTGTTATTTCGTCACTACTGAAGAGGGATGCAGCATCAATACCACTACAGGTGAGGATAGCGCCTATATGACAACGCTCGCAGAGATGTATAAGGCTGGTATCTCTCAGATAAGAGTCACGCACGAGGATAAGGTGGAATCCTTTATCGATTTCTATATTCGCATACATGGAGAGCTGCTGTCCGGATTTCTGGGCGACAAGGTTCCGATCATTACAAGGTGTATCGAGTTGACCAGCTATGCGGAGGAAACCGTGATAACTGTCAACAAGAATCATTACTGCAGTAAATTAGGGCTATCCAAGGGCCAGTTCGACGAGATCCGTAAGCCGTTCGTCAACAAGCGCAAAAATGTAATGAAGGCGAATGCCTGAAAGATGATCTCTATGATGATGACTTTGACGGTGATGAAGTTCCCAGTTATGTCAAGGAGGGAGAGTACGCACAGATGTTTCGTGAGTGCAAGTATTATCCTCGCCTTAATAAGCAGGGCATACCAGTCTGCTATATGTTCCAGAATAAGAACGGACGTGGATTCTCTCAGGTTGCAGACTTCTATATGGTCCCTCTTCTCCATATCTTCAATGAAGACTTCGAGCAGAACAAGCGCGTACTGAAGGTGAACCGCCGTTATTTCGATAAGCCCTTGTATATTGAGGTTCTGTCGAGCTCTCTGAAGAAGATGAGTACTATCGAGGATGTACTCATCAACTACGAAGGCGTGAACTTCACAGACGGAGAAGAGTGGCAATGGAGGAGAATAAAGGAGTACATGAGTCGTCACTTTGTTCAATGCCGTGAGATACAGACTTATGGCAATCAGCAGTCTGAAGGAATGAGTCGAAAGACTGATGAGCAGTTCTTCGCCTTCGCTAACGGTATAGCGCATGAAGACGAAAACGGTAAATATGTGTTTGAGAAGGTTAATGAGCTGGGCGTGGTGACTCATAATCATATGAATTACTATCTCCCTGCATTTTCTACCATATATGCCGGATCCGGGAGGCAATCTGATAAATACGAATTGATATCTCAGCTCGTGTATGAAGATATACCTGTTAACAAGCAGGTCACATTCGAACAATGGGCATCGTTAATGAACAAGGTGTACAAAATTAATGATAATGGTAAATGGGCGATAGTTTTCGCTCTGATGTGCGCCTTCAGAAGTAATATCCACTGTCTGGACAGACTTTTCACGGCTCCATTTTTTATGGGACCAATGTCTTCTGGTAAGACTCAGATTGCGATATCTATCCGATCTCTGTTTATAAGTCCTACTATTCCGATATTCAACCTCAATACAGGTACTGATGCGGCCATGAGTACGATGATGGGTACATTCCGTGATGTTCCGGTTGTTCTCGATGAGTATAATAACAAGGATATCTCGGATACCAAGTTTCAGGCGCTGAAGGGTATTGTATATGATGGTGATGGTAAGCAGAAACGCCGTGGAACCTCGGGAAGGGATATCGAGAATGATAAGGTATTTGCGCCGGTGGTTATTTGCGGTCAGGAGACCCCTCAGCGAGATGACAATGCCTGATGAGCCGCGTCATCATTTGCGAGGTCCCTAAGCCTAAGAACAGGACACCGGAGGAGACTAAGCTGTTTGAGGAGCTCAAGAATATAGAGAAGAATATAGGGCTATCCAACGTATTACTAGAAGTGCTGTCGCTCAGACCTGCAGTCATGGACCATTTTCGTGCGCTCAAGCAGGAGGCATACAGCGAGCTCAAGAGTGATGTAATCAATTCCGGAGAGATGGACCGACTCATGAAGACGGCTTCCTTGTTCCTGGGAATGGTTAAACTGGTGGAGCGATATTCGGATCTGAAACTTCCGTTTACATACGAGGAGTTCTTTGCTCTTGTGCAGGAGAAGATTAAGTTCCAGCTATCTCTGATCCGTAGCACGGACAAGCTCGCTATGTTCTTCAATGCAGTCAACAACATGATCGATACCAAACAGGTGCTCGTTGGCCGAGAAATGCTCATCGAGCAGCCTAAGAGTGTTACGGGTAAAGATTCGCACGGAGACAAGAAAACGTTCGCTTTCGAGCCAGGAACACATGTTCTGTTTCTTCGTCTCAGCAGCGTTTACTCCATCTATGACAGAAGTGGGTACAACAGTGAGAATACAACATTATCTACCCTTGAGCAGAATCTTCGCTCACATCCATCATATGTTGGAACCGTACCATCTCGACGCTTCGCCTGGGAGGAGACCGTTGAGGTAGCAAAGCCGGACGACCAGGAAACAATGGTAAGAGTGCGTAAGGAGCGCTCTACATCTACAAGTGCAATTATCATCGACTATGACAAGTTCATGGAGATGTATAATATCGACTTCAGACGAGGAGAAATCCTCGCCGAGAGCGTCGCTCAGAGTACTCCAGGAGTAAATGAGGAGGCTAATACTGATATCAATACCCAGCAATACAAGCCTGGCAGCATACCATTTGACGAGACTGACGCAGGTAAGAATGGGGATAAACCGTTCTGATAGGAGCCAGAAAACTACCTTATATAAGGTATAGACTACCCCAATTTAACGATACAAAGATACAAAAAATATTCGAGAAAACCAAAAGTTTTCCGCATAAATTTGAGTTGAATTTTGCATATTTTTACCCACGTAAACCCGGGAGGGCGAGCGTGGGTATTTCTTTACATTTATGTGTGTTCCAGATGCGAAAAATCCCCCGTACCCCCTAAAATTTCAAAAATAACCGAGAAAACGAAGTTTGAAAATGATTTTCAGAAAATGCCTTCCTACAATCCTACAATCCTACAAATGTATTTCTTTTCAAACTATTATTATTATCTATTTATCTTATTATCAGTATGTTATGTGTATTTTTGCGTTTTTGTGGTTTTGTAGGAAATGCTGTAGGATTGTAGGACGTTGTAGGAAATAGGAAATTTTTACATTTTGGCGCTTTTGGAGATTTCGTCCTACAGAATACCCCATTTTGTAGGATTGTAGGACGTGTAAGAAACGAAAAAATGAGTGTGTAGGACAAAAATATGTTTGATAAAATTTGTGCAACTCGCTGAAATGTAGTATCTTTGCATTCGTAAGCCTACAATTTGTAGGATTGTAGGACGGTAGGAAGCAAAAATAAGCAAAAACGATATGGAAAGAAAAAAACGTCTCTCGAAACGAACAGCGTCTGTTAGAATTGAGCCCTATCTGGCTGAGTACATTCAGAAAAAGCTAGAAATTGAGCCAGAAACAGGCGGAGTAAAAATACCATACACCACAGATCTGTATCATGTGGTGTGGAATTGTATGGCCAAGCCCGACTCTCATCATGATGTCATGGAAGACTGTAATCTCAAGATATATCTGCCTTCACGGCGCTCAAAGATGGATGGACATCCTGGTAAGGATCCGGCTTACTTCAATTATCTATCCAGTAATGCGGCGAAAAAAATAGAAGAGCATATTCGACTTCTCTTCAATTTCGAGTTTCACCGACTCATGATTGAGAATGAAGAGCTGGGCAGGCCGTTACGGAACCAGGATGTGGTAGACAATTTCATCAGGAGATACTCTCTGAGGTCTATATCGCCCGATGCGCTCCTGAAGAACTTTTATCGCTACCGCCAACGGCTTTTTCCGAAAACACCTCGAAAATACCAAAAAAAACGGGGTATTTAATTATTTTTAATACATACTGAGTGCAAATTTCTGTCACTCAAAAATTAGCAATAATCACTCTAAAATTTAACATTATGAAAGAGTTTTCCTGTCTTTTAATGATTTCCTATCTCGGAGGGATGGAAAGAAGCATCGTCCTCAGCACCGATCCGTTCACATTCGAGCCTTCGATAACAGAAGAAAATGGAGGTGTGTACTGGGATTGTAGTAAGACATTTATTGTCGATATAGCGGACGAGAGCATTTTTAACGAACTAAAGATTCCTCGCAGCGCTATCGTTACGCTCGCAAGTGTTGGACTTCCTGACGCACGTACGTATGCAATAGGCACAAAAACAATACCGGCGAAGGTTCAGCTCGTCAGACATCTGAATAAGGCGAAGCTTATTGTTAAGTGCAAAATGCTTGCGAATCCATTGTTTTAAGGTCTTTTATATACCTATTATATATATATACCTTTGCGGAAAACTTAATCAAGATGGATGAAATACAGACCCTTCTGCTTTCCACTCTACCTCTATGGATTACTGAGGCTGCCTACCGTCAACTGATGGTGGCTGCCTTCCCGTTGAATGGCAGGGTGGTAAGCTTCGAACAGAAAAAAGCCGAACAGGCGATGAGTGTTCCTGAGATTCGGGAGTATCTCAAGACTCATACGTATTATCAGTACGAGACGCATGAAGCGCTGTTAGCGATATCTTCAAAGGTCTCGCAGAGAGATGAAACGAAAAGTGTACAGCTCACGGATGAATATGATTCGCCATCTCTGGATGATGGTACAATCGCATATCATCGTGTATTCGGAGTCGTGACAGCAAACAGCTACTGGTATTTCTCTTCCAAACAGCTGGAGCAGGATATTATTGCTGCTGAGAATAACCCGCAGATATCCGCTCATCTCCTTCACATCAACTCTCCAGGAGGAGAGGCGTGGTATATGGATCGCTTGAGCGAGACTCTTCGTAATGCCAAGAAACCGATACTTGCTATCTACGAAGAATACTGCGCATCGGCAGCCTATTACATCGGCTGTCATGGCCAGAAACTTTACGCCACAACGAATCATGACTTCGTCGGATGTATCGGAACCATGTGCTCATTCTGGAACTTTGAGCCATACTTCGAGAAGTTGGGGCTGAAGAAAATTGTAGCGAAGGCTACCAATTCTAGCCGGAAGAATAAGATTTTCGAGGATCTGAAGGATGGTAAGTCTGAAGACTATATTAAGAATGTTCTTGATCCGATGAATGAACAGTTCCTGGCAGAAGTGAAATCTCAGCGTTCCAAACTGGCAGAACTGGATGATGATGCTCCGGTACTTCAGGGCGAGAGCCTGTATACCGCTCCAGCCGAAGAAGTCGGTCTCATCGATGGTAAGCGCACCTTACTGGAGGCGATTGCAGAGGTGGCGCAACTGGGAGAGGCCTATATGGGTGCGCAAAGCCTTTACGGATTTAGCTAATATATTATTTTTTGTTTGATCTAAGTTGTTTTAATATTTAAATGATTGATTTATGAATTTCAAAGCAAAGTTAAACAAAGTTCTCGAGAGTCTTGGTTTTACTAAGAAGTTCGAGAATAAGAGCCTTACCGCAGATGAGTACAAGGCTCTTTGCGAGGCGTATCAGAAAGAGTACCAGAGTACTCTCATGGATGACCTCGCTGCGGAGAATAGTGCAGCCGAGCAGGCTGAGCATCAGAAGCAGATCAATGAGCTCTATGCCATTGTCTCAAAGGCCAACAAGTCAAAGGATGATGATCCTGACGACAATAAAGGTGGCGAAGGCGATGACGATGATGATGCAGGAAAGAAGAACGAGAACTGCCAAAATGTATCGTTCGAGAAACTCTCTACAGCTGTCAACACTCTCACTGAGAATATGAAGAAGATGGCTAATAGTACAGCAGATGACAAACCTGCTGCTCATGTTACTGCTCCTTCTATTCCTATTAACGGTTTCGAGACAAATGCTAACTACCTCTTCGGTATCGAGCATTCTATGTTTGATATGAAAAAGCGCTGGAACCGCATTGTCGCTAATCCTGAGATAGCCTTAGCATCTATGCCAAACGAGGAGACAGACGGCAAGGTATTCCGTTCTGAAGCGATGGCGTTCGCGAGATCACTCCAGGAACGCTACAAGTATCACCAGGTACGAAATGAGCTCGGTAACGTCAAAGCTCTCGCTTCCGGCCAGTTTGCTACCAATTACTCAGGCGTGGATAATGCAGGACTGGGTGACCAGTTCATCATCCTTCGCCAGGATGCGCTTATTGCCCGAATCCTTGAGCTTCGTAATCTTACAGAGTTCTTCCCTGTTCGTTATGGTGTCCAGGATCGCGACATTCTCTTCAACGCATTCTTCGACGAGGTATCTCAGGGCTACCAGGAAGGTGAGATCTACAAGGGTGGCATGCAGCTCGAAAACGAGATGGGCTATGTTGATGACGCTATGATTAAGGTGAAGTTCGGCCCGATGAAGGAACTTGAGCGTAAGTATATCGCTTATCTCAATAAGGAGGGCTCCGATCCTATCAAGTGGTCTATGGTTGAATTCTGCCTTCTCAACCTTCTGAAGAAGGCTCAGGACGAGCAGAACCAGCGTCGTATGCGTGGTATTTATGTAAAGCCAGAGACAGGTCAGGCATCAAGCTACCTCAATGCAGGTACAGGTATCTGGTACACATTGCTCCGTTACATCCATGACTACAGCATCAAGCCATTTGCCAATAAGAGCTACAATACTTATACTTCAGCTAATATGCTGGATGCGGTTAAGGAGTTCATTACCGACGTTAAGACTCACCTCTCTGAGGGCATGACCATCGATAACCATGTTCTCTATCTCAACGAGAACCATATTGACTGGTGGCTTGCTAACTGCCGCGAGACTTACGGCAAGGATCAGGACTTCACCGGTCCTAACGGCTACAAGAACCGTGTCCCAGACTCTACTATCCAGATTAAGTGGCTCCCATACGAGGGTAAGTCTTGCTGGATGTTTATGGACGTTCCTGGCAATATTCAATTCGTAGAGAACCTCCCTGGTGAGATGTTCGCCGTAAAGATGGAGGAGCAGATGGAGATGGTTCGTGCCTGGAGTACATGGAAAGAAGGTTGTGGCGCAGCCTTTACCGGTCGCAAGTTCGACAATAAGGCTGCCATGGATGCCAACGATTACGAATTCCAGCAGATCTTTACCAACCTCCCTGCAACTGTCATCGGCGCAGAAATTAACGGCGCAAACGGCTTCTGGCAGATTACAGATGCTGCTACTACAGCAACCGCTATCGAGGATATCACGAATGCGAAGGCTGGCGTAGCTTACTGCATCGAGATTGGCGAGGATGATGCCAAGCATCAGCTTACCATTGACAAGAGTGGCAAGTTTGCGAATATTACCGCAGCATGGACTCCTAGCCAGGCTGGCGACTACATCATGGTTATTCTCGGTAAGGACGAGAAGTTCCGTGAGCTCGAACGTCGCGTAGGTGGCAAGCGAACCATTAACAAGGCTGTTCAGCCTAATGTTCCTGGTGGCCGTTAGTCCTTATTATATATATATTGTTAACTCGTAGGTGAGGTACGGCGTACCTCGCCTACATTTTCAGAAAAAATTATGAAGAAAAACAATATTCCAGTACGTTCTCGTACTTATAACCCTAACAAGGGTTATCATTATGCCCAGCATAAGGGCCGTCTTCTCTTCATGACGCTCATTATGCTGCTCGGCATCGTTTCGCTTCTGCAGATGTTAGCTGATCCTACATCTACCTCGGTATAGGTGGCACAGGAGTCTCTATGGCTTCGTTCGTTGCGCTGACATCTATTGATGATGTGACAGACCGAGATACACATGGTTCTGCAATCGCTTACCAGGTAGTATTGGTTCCTACGACTTTAATTGACCTGTCGAAGGCCTTCCCTCAGCCGGATAAAGACCGCATGGTCAAGGCAATGCCGTTTAAGACGGCTGCCGCCGACACCCTGAAGGCATATCTCTTCGATGCGCACGATATTCCTACATTTACGGCTACGACAGAGAAGGGAGATATTACGACATCCGGCGAGAATAACCTGGTAATCATCATGGGTGGCACTCGCGTGGATCTCTATAACTTCATCGAGCAGTATGCTGGTGGCAAGTTTATTATTCTCTATAAGCATGTAAAGGAGACCCAATGGTATATCGTCGGCGAACCTGAGCGCCCTATGATTCTCAATAATACAGAGACTAAGGATGATAAGGACGGCCGATACACCACCTTTACCTTCAAGCGCACATCTGTAGACCTCCCTTGTCTGTATGCTGAGGATCCTCTTGGTGTGACAGCTGCCGAGGCTGCCGCTCATTCAGACACGGGTGCTAGCACAAAACAGAATACGGCTTCAGGTTCTTCAACTGGTAAGACAACAATTTCTTAACGTTTCTCATTTTATTTAGTTTATTAGTTAATTTAAAGGTGTGTCGCCACAAGAGGTGGCGCACCTTTTATAATATATATAAGGTATGATTAGTAGAAGAGAAAAATTACAATTATTCAACAAGCTTCGAGGTACTGTTCACGCTGAAGCCGACCTTGCTCTCCTGGAGGATGCGAACCCTCGCCATCCTAAACTTACTCGTTTCGCCCGTGACCCGAAACGGTATGCAGACGAAATACTCTACGCCCTTTTGAATGAGTGCGACGAGGGAGATATCGTAGATCATCGAATCTATTTCGAGAAGTTGAATGAAAATATTGACGATACCCCAGCCGATGATGGGCAGGGACCGGAAGGCGGTTCAAGTAATACTTCAACTGGAGAAGAGCAGGGACCGGAAGATGGTTCAAGTAATACTTCAGCTGGAGAAGAGCAGGGACCGGAAGATGGTTCAAGTAATACTTCAGCTGAAGAAGAGCAGATACCTGATGATAGTTCAAGTAATACTTCAGCTAAAGAAGAACAGATACCTGCAGATGGCTCAAGTAATACTTCAACCGAAGAAGAGACTCCTGAAGGTGAAAATCAACAGGAATCAGAACAGCCTGATACTGCCGACGAGGACTCAAAAAAAAAGTAGTTCAAAAGGAAGAGGAATATCCTAATATCGACTGGGATAACCTCTATAACGAGGACGTGCAGATGGCAACCGTCATTTATAACGACCGCATCAACACCTGGCGCAAAATGAAGAAACTCGACGAACTCCTTGATAAGAAACCGAAGGCGAACGATGTAGCTGCCATGGCAGAACTCCGCATCCGCAACCTTCAGGCATTCGATGAACTGAAGGCTTACAACGATACCGGAAAGTTTCTATACAAGCATCCATTACTGAAGGGCAAGTCGGAATTCGATGAACTCGTGAAGCTCTTCAAGAAGGACCCTGCCGAGTTTCTTCACAAGCACAAGAACGTGCTCGATAATATCAAGCGCTATAAGAGCTACATTAAAAGAGATGATCGCAAGGACAAACGTGCCAGCGACCGTGATAACCTCCAGCGACATCAGGAACGTGAACGTATGTTCAAGATGGTAATGGAGCAGTATAGTGACAAATCAGATAAATCAGATAGATAAGATGGATAAGACGGAATTACGGAAGATTGCAGAAAACTGCGTCTCGATGGTGAAGAACGGAGGTGTACTAGAGCAGGCTCAACTCAAGGCTGATGAGAAGATAGCCGAGCTGGCAGCAAACGGCGACCTCGATGCCATCAAACTACTGAATGAGCGGATGCAGGATCGCGAAGAACTGAAACTTAGAAAGGAGTTGTTTGGCGTATGAAAAGCGAGATAGAAAAACTGGAGAGCGTTCATCCAGACCTCATTACCACCTTCCTGACTACTGGCGAAGGCAAAGGCATTCCAGAGGATGTGCAGACATTCCTGAAGCAACTACAATGGGCTGTAGAAATTTATGAGTACGAGCGCAACATTACTCGTGGCGCTCGTAAGCTCAGAGAACGTATTGCTTCCCAGCAGAAGATATCCCTTGATGTGCGCACCTGTATGACTCGTATCAATCAGGCAATATCTTACTTTAATGTAGATTGCAATGTGGCCATAAAAGTCTGGGAGAATGATTTTGCCAACAAGTATGAAGACCTTGCCAAGCTCTGTTCTGCCAAGCGCGACTATAAAATGCAAAAAGCCTGTATGGACCAAGCCCTGGAATGCCGCAGACGTGCGTCTGAGCAGGCAGAGGCAGATAGAGATCTCGGAGTTGTGTTCCTCATTACTCCAGAGGTTACCCCAGAAGAGCTAGGTTTTCAGAAAAAGAGTCTTAAAGAAATTGCTGGCAAGTACAACCGCGGTTTTTATATATCTCTCATCGATGGTTTACCTATCGAGAGTTCAGAAAAGAAACGATTGCTTCGTGATGCTGATATCCAGGAAGCGGAAATAGTGGAGGATTTGAGCGATGAGCCAACTGATTTTGAATGATAATACTCTCGGTGAATTCGAGCATTACTACATGAACAACATGCAGCTGCTTGCCAACATCATCGACCCTAATATGCTTTTTGCCGAGGTTGCCCGTGCCGGAGGTAAGACTGAAGGCGTGACGGGACCTCGCCTGATACGAGTTGCCAACGACATGCCGGGAGAGTTATCTTTCCTGGTACACAAGACGTATGTGGCGCTGATGACCAACGTCTGGCCAAACATACAGGCATATTTCTCGCGTCAGGTAGTAGTGAACGGACAGCAGAGATCCATGCTGGAATATGGTATTGATTACGTAGTAGGAGAGAGCACGCTGCCTTCCCACTTCCGGAAACCCCGATATCCGATAGCCTATGCTAAGCATAGCGTGATATTCCGAAATGGTGCCCACCTTCAGCTGGTATCAAGCGACCAGCCGGAATCCGTTGCCGGTAGAAATGCCGTGCACGCTTTCGTCGAAGAAATGAAGCATAATAGTGGAGAAAAACTCAAAACCCGCCTGTTCCCGTCTTTACGTGGAGGTCCAGCCAATGTGCGCTGTTCTGCTTATTATGAGGGTGTTACGGGTGTGAGTGATACGGCTCGCGTCGACCTCGGCGAAGATGACTGGTTTGAGGATTATGAAAAGAAGGTGAACCCGAAACTTATCGAGGAGATTGCAACCGTCGCCCTGGAAGTTAACAGAAGTCTCTACCGCCTGTTCGTGCTCAAGCAGCAGGAACGAGACTCAAAAGACCCTGTTCTTCTGGAGAAGATGCGCCTTGAGTCTGTTAAGCTCAATGCCTTCGTGGCGAGATGGAAACCTCGTCTGGCAGATATGAGGCGTAATGCCATCTACTATATCCGTGCATCCTCCTTCTGCAACAAGGATATCCTCGGGCCGAAGTTCTTCAAGACGCAGCTCGATACCCTTGATATCGACGAGTTCCTCACGGCCATCTGCGCTATCCGACACAAGGAGGTGACCAATAAGTTCTTCATTAACTACGATCACGCAAAGCATCAGTTCAAGGATAGCTATAAGTATGAGTCCATTCTTCGCCTGAATCTGAAGGATAGGTTTATCCTTACGGCAGAGTATCTTCTGCATTACGACCCTCAAGAACCGCTCTATATGGGATATGACCCTGGCAACTTCCAGTCGCTCATCGTCGCTCAGAAGAAAGATTACGGTAGGCGTCTCGACATCATCAAGGAGTTCTTTGCTTTCCTTCCTAAAGATTACAACGACCTCGTGGCAGAGGTGCACCAGTTCTTCGGATCCGCGGCCGTAAATAAGACTATCTATCTCTATCCAGACCGCGCCGGCAACAAGCGCAGGGAGGAGCGGGAACAGATAACTACCGACTCGCTCAACCTGAAGGCTGCCCTGGAGTCGTATGGCTTCATGGTGATACTCTATAACGAGGATGCGCCTACCATCTATCATTGGCAGCAGTTCAAGCTCTGTCAGATGCTCTTCGGTGAACGCAGTCCGCTCCTGCCTGTCATCCGTATCGATGAGAATGAGTGCAAGAACCTCTGCTCTGCCATCATGATATCCCCTCTGAAGAAAACGGACGGCAAGATAGAGCTAGACAAGAGCTCAGAAAAAAAACAGCAACTGAAGAATCAGGCAGGACTCACCACACAGTTGCCTTCTGCGATGATTTACCTACTTTACGGCCTTTACTCAGATGTCGTGAAGGCGGAATTAAGTACATATCCTACCGATTTACCGGACAATTTCGAGATATAAACGCGGAATGATGCTGCATTTCTGCAGTAATAATTTTCACGGGCATATCAATAATTTACGGAAAATGAAAGGGTGTAAATGCTAAAATGCTGATAATCAGCCAAGCGGACCGGCTGGGAGAAAAACTCCCAAAATCACCTCGCCCAAACGTGCACGCACCGCTGGGAAAGGAAAGAGAGGTGCAGGCCTTACGTTTCTCGGAAATATGACGGGGAACAGGTGCAGCCGGTCTTTTGCAGGGCGATAATTTTTCACTATCTTCGCATCATTATGAGCAAGACAAGTAAGAACATCATCATGGATGGCATCACGGCACTCCAGTGGGCCAGAGAGATCAGTAAGCTGCCCGATGGGGAGTTCACTCTGGTTTTCTTTCCTTACTCCAGGGCGAGAGGCGAGGCGAGCGCAAAGCTTCAGGTACGCCGGCATTGTAAGTACCGCACCCAGTTGCCGAAGGAACGCTTCGCCATCGATGGAGAGAACTACCTTCTCTTTACAGACGAAGATGAAGAGCCAAAGATGTGCTACCGGATTCTCATCAGGTACATGGGCTTCCCTCAAGACGGATTTAAACTTCACAAAATAAATTGGTTATGAAAGAATACGAAATAGACATGTATGGCAACGCCGGCATCTACCTTGCCGATGGCAATACCTTCACCTTCCAGCTAGGTGAAGGCGACTCCATCTTTGGTGCAGACCAGCTCTTCCAGTCACCACTCCTGGAGTCTCCATTCGGTGGTACGTTCTGGATGCAGCAGCATCACTATCTGGGCATACAGGGATATCAGGTGTTGATGCGTGGCTACAACAACCAGCAATGCGACGAAGTGACCAAGGAGATCAAGGAGAACCGACTGCTCCCTCGTCTCTATTCCAAGGAGATCAAGATGCTCTATGGTCATGGACTCGCAGTATACAAGCAGGCTATCGAGGATGGCAAGCTGGTGCGCAAGTACGAGGAGCAGCCCGAAGTAATGAAATGGCTCGACTCCTGGAGTTCACGCGGCATCCCTTCAGTTGAGGAGTTCTGCAAGACGTGCATCAAGAACTTCTATTACTTTGGAGACTTCTTCGTAAAGTGGCGCTTCACCCGAGGTAAGGTGATAGGTATGGGCAAGCCGGTTGCTGCCCTCGAAGCCATGGAGAACCGTTACTGCAGATTGGCAACTACCCGCCAGGATGTTGCTTCAGAATTGATTTCGTACGGAGACTTCAAGCAGGTTGTAGTAGGGCGATTCTCCTATGGCTTATCGAGTTACTCGGTTTATCCGAAGTTCAGCTTTAACGAAGTTGATAACTACCGGTATGCTGCGATCTCTCATCACAGAGAGAAATCAGTAGATGAATTCTACGGCGCCAACGAGACACATCAGGGAGCTCGCCCGTACATCCAAGGTAGCAACAAGACAGCCCGATACATTAACAGTTTTCTGAAAAACTCGCTGGCTGCGAAGGTGCATGTCATTATTCCTAATGCCTGGATCCAGAGCAAGCGCACCCAGATGACCAAGCTCTGCGAGGAAAATAAACGACGCAAGGCGAAGGGCATTGAGTTGCTGAAGTATAACGGTATCGATATCGGTACAGACTTCAAGGAGTCTTGCATGGTTCGCTACGTCCGCGATGAGGTTCGCAAGTTCAGTTCCTACCTGTCGGGTGCAGACAATCAGGGCAAGGGTTTTTCATCTATCTCCTTCATGGATGCCCAGGGTCACGAACAGGCGTGGAAGGTGGAGACCATTGACCTCAAGTATAAGGAATATATCGAGGCGCTCATTTCCTACGACAAGCGCACCGAGCAAGCCCTCCTTTCTTCCGTAGGTCTCGATGCAGCCATATCTGCAGTAGATAAGGATGGCGTCATCTCGAAGAGTGGAAGTGATACCTATTATAATTATCTCATCTACATCATGTCGCTCACCTCAGAGGACGAAGTCTGCGCAGAACCGCTCAACTGGGCGTTGCGCATGAACTTCCCGGAACTCTACAAGCAGGGCTGCAGGCTAGGGTTCTACCGCGAGGTTCCGCAACGGCAGGAAGATATAACACCATCCAACCGACTTAACCAACAACAGGCATGAACAAGAAATTTCAACTCAATCAACTCTTCACCAGTTATGCGCAGTTCTGCAACTGCGCACCTGGTGCAGATACAAGCGCCGACTTCGACAGCCTTCAGGGTTCTGCCGTAGCTGCGCGCAAACGTATTGTTGCCATCATCGGCAACAATACGTTTTCCGATATTGTGAGCATCGAGGAAGAAGAGAGTGGTATCAAGGATTTTCTCCGCGCTGCCATGGCGAACCTTACGCTAGCTACTCAGATTATCTTCGATGCCGTGAACCGCAGAAAGAACGATATCAATCTCTACAAGTACGAGATGGAAGGCATGAAGCGCTCCTATATGGAGAACTACTTCAATGCGATGGATTCGTTGATTTCCGAACTTACTGAAGAGATAAGTGCCGATGATCCTTCCGATATCCGTCTTGCCATGGAAGACTGGCGCAAGACCAATTACTACAAGATGCTCAGCAAGCTGAAGGTAGATACTGCCGATGAATTCGATGAAATTTATCCTATCGACCTCTCGTATCTCTTCTTTTTCCGCTGCGTTCCTCTACAGAAGGAAGTGCTCGATGAAAGCATAGGCGCCTATTTCGACCGGCTCGAACAGGGAGGAGAAGACCAGACGTTTGCTGAGTTTGCCCAGAAGGCGCTGCCTATGCTCAAGCGTGCTCTGGTGAAGAAGACCGTGGCGAAGGCTCTCAGACGTTTTGATATCCTGGAGTTCCCTGCCACCATCCGCAACCTCTTCGACGACAATACCGCCACCCGCTCAGGCAGCGACGAGGCAAGCCGTGCACTCCAGCTCGCCACACAGCTAGACGGGGAGGTGGAAGATCTGCTGCATAATGTGGATATGCTCCTCGATGCCCAGGAAGGAAACGATTTTCTTTCCTTCTCTGCCGAGAACCGTCCGGACGACAATATGTATTTAATGCCATAAAAGCTTATGAAAAAGACGATAACCGTAAGAGCAAACGGAATAGAGCATGAAATTCCGAACTCGTGGGAACTACTCACTTCTGACCAATATCTGAAGCTGGTGGAGCTGCTTTCTCTTATGGAGAGTGGGCAGTTTTCCCCAGGTGCTGTGAAATGTCTGTTTCTCTGCTACATGAAGGGATGGAACCTGAACAAGATTAAGCGCGATGAGCGAACTCTGGAGAACTTCATGTCTATAGCCAGTCAGCTCTCGTTCATCTTCCAGGAGAAAGATGATAAGTTCGTGCTCGATCTCTGTTTCTGCCGTCAGCAGTTGCCGATTATCTTTATTGATAAGAAAGCCTATTATGGCTATGAGGTCAATACAGATTTCAAGTCGCTCACCTGTTCGCTCACGGCCCTTCAGTATATCGAGGCGCGCCAGCTGCTCGATATGGGCGAGGAAAGTCTTCCTCTGCTGGCTGCGATACTCTACTTCGATAAGGGAGTATATTCCTCGGAAGAGGCGCAGAAACTCGCTCTGAAGTTCAAGAAACTGCCTGTCAACACACTCCGGGCGATAGCCTTGAACTTTACTGCAGTAAATAATTTCCTCTTTTCGAAGACTGAATTCTCCCTGCTCACCAAGTTTATACCTAAGGAGGGCAGCAGTATTACTACCGATGCAACCGATGCGCTCTACGATCTCTCCAAGGATGGACTGGGTAATGCCCGTCAGGTAGAACAGCTGAACGTGCTTACCTATCTCCGCATTCTCAGAAAGAAGACCATCGAGGGAGTAAAGAGCCTGAAGGCTACCGGTATGGAGTTGGCCAAGATAGCAGACGAGGTAGGGTTACCGCTGGAGATAGTTAAAAAGATTATATAACTAAGGCAGGGAAACACTCTCTGCGACAAAATCATAAAAGCCTATGTTATTGGATTTATTCGAATATTTTGCCAAGTTTCCTGCTACTGCAGGAGTTGTGAAGGGTATTGCCAACAAGGGCGAGAGCAGTATGGAAGAATATGCTACCGTGCTCAAGGCAATCAAGGAGATGCCCGAGAAAGAACTGGTTCCGGAGATAGAAAACTATGTTTACGGCCAGTCGTTCGACGAACTGAAGCAACGCATCGATAAGCTTACCGGTTCCTTCCTGTTCGTAGATTACGGAGAAGTGGATATGCAGAGCGATGGGCGCCGGAGTTTCCAATGCACCCAGCGCATAGCCGTAACTGTAGCGATGAAGTTATCTGCTCATGCCGATATGCTCGAACGGGTCATAGCCAACGACCGCACCCTTCAGATGCTTTCGAAGGTTCATGCCCGTATCTTGGCAGATGTGGAGACAGAAGGACTCTACTGGATGGACCGTGAGAGTATTACTACCTGCGAGATTATTCCGTTCGTATCTGCAGAACTTCAGAGCTACGGCTGGACCCTCATGCTATCTGCCACAGGTGCAGATATCCTCGATGTTCACCGGATGTCGCGAGATATGGCACGCTAGCGTCCTTTGCGGTTCCGGGATATTTGCGTAATTTTGCAATGTCTAAAAAACATAAGGCCGAAATGTTATGAAACAATATAAACGAAATATACCGATGATAGCAATCACCTCGCTCCCTCTGACGGCCGTGTCGGAAGGGTTCCAGTATGTGTATCAGGACTGGGAGTTCGCCAAGTGGATAGCGATAGCCGTCTCTATCGATACCTTCCTGGGTGTGTGGAAACATCTTATCCACAAGGATGCGTCTAGCGAATCCTTCTTCTCCAGGTTCACGAAGAAGATTGTAATCTACATCTTCCTGATGGTCCTGAGTAATTTTGCAAGTCATGCCACCGTAGAGGGCTCTACCGTTGGCGCGATGCAATGGATAGGAACCTATATCTGCGTGTTTATGATGGTACGCGAGATATTCTCCATTATCGAGAACATACAGGCTATATATCCGATATTTCCGAGGAACTTCGTAAAGCACATGAAGGACTTCAACGACAAGGGAGACTACATCGGCGGCGGGCCTATCAATTTTCAGAAAAAGATGCGCCCGATGATGCATAATTAGGTATACATTATTATAATATATATAAAGGTATGGCAAGTAAAGCTCAATTAGCCTTCGCCCGTCAGGTGTATGCTGCGGCCGTGGAGGCAAAAACAGAAATAGATCCTGCCTTCGTTACTGCCCAGGCGATGCTTGAGACAGGATGGGGCGCCAGGGTTATCGGTAAGGCTAACCTCTTCGGTATTACCAAGGGCAGCCAATGGGACGGAGATATCGTCATGGTGAAGACTCACGAATATTTCAAGACTCCCAAACAGAAGTTCAAGGCGCCAGACCGTATCGTATCCGTGTGCAAGGTAGCAGGCAAGAACCTATGGTATTATACCGTGATGCGTGCCTTCAAGGATTTCGACACTATAGGCGACTGCCTGAAGGAACATGAACGTCTCTTCCAGAAGCCGGGCTATAAGGATGCCTGGCCATACCGCAAGGACCCGTTCAAGTTTGCCCAGAAGATATGCGACGCGGTAGGGTGCAAGTACGCTACAGCTCCTACGTACCTCACCACTATCACATCGATTATCAAGACCATCCAGCGGAAGTGTGTATAGATTTTAAGTATTTTTGTTGTTATTTGTTGTTAGTGTGAATAGGTTTTTAGGTTTTATTAAGGTTATTTTTCTAGTGCTGATTCCGCTCGCCCTGGTTGTGGCATTCAAGGAGTGTCACAAACTCCGAGGCGAGTCGGAGCGCACGAGAGAGAATCAGGATGTACTCCTTCACAACGGCAGGGTAGAGATAGGCCGAACGCAGTCAGGCAGGCCAAGAGCTTCCGTGCAGGCGATCACGTTGAAGACGTCTGATCTGAAACGCAGTCCGGACTCTCTCCTTGCCGTTAACAGAAAGGAACTCAAGATAAAGAACAGCCGGATCATGGCGGCAGCTACAACCTCTACCACCACCCAGGTAGACGTGAAGGCAGCTATCCGGCCGGTTCCTCACGATACATGCAGTCGAAGTCTTTCCGGTCTTTACCGACCGCCCGACGTCTCGCAGACGGTTTCCTGGAGCGATCCATGGATAACCCTGCGGGGCGATATCGAGGGCGACAGCATGCAGGTGCATATCGAGAGTCGCGATACCCTCCAGATGGTTGTTCACCGTGTGCCGAAGAAGTTCCTCTTCTTCCGCTATGGGACCAAGGGTGTGCGCATGGAGGTGGTGGGTCAGAACCCGCACTCCCGGCTCTCTTATCCCAGGATTATCATGTTTAAGAAATAGTTTAAGTGTTTATAGGTATGTATAGTTAGGCTGAATTTTATATTAGATGTATCTTTTTTATACTCATGATTATTAGTTACAGTTATGATCTTCTAACATGGCACAGGTGTGTGTTCTAATTCTCATAAAGAAATCTATCGTTCTTGTTGTAGAGTACGGTTTTCCAAGTTTATAAAGTTATCAAAATTATCAAAAAGCCCCGGTGCGAGATGCATCGGGGCTTTTTTTTGCTGTTTTCTGAAAATAATCAGTCAAATGTTTGATGGTTTCAAAGAAAAGAGTTATCTTTGCAGGCGTAATGAAGAAATAAACGATAGCTATTCGTAGGCAGGGCATGGCTTACGTGTGGCAACTGTTATAAGATACACTTCTTGACGTGTGGCTCGTGCTGAAGGAATGCCCTCCGGATGCACGAGCCCTTTTTTATGATTATGAAACCAACAGACGATGACGACTGGATTCCTCAGCGTGGAGGTGGAGACGACCGTTCAAATGGCGGAACCGTGATACATCCCCAGAGCAGAGACTAGAAACGAGATGACGGTGATGACGGTGGCGACAATAACAGTACACTTGATCACCGTCATCGCTTTTTCTATATGGTCGCAGCGGTTGGCAAGAATACTCCTGTTGCGGTCGATGATTTCCTGGTTATTGTTGATGGCATCGAGCAGGGTATTGATGGAGTATATGGCGTTCATCTCTTCCTGGTTATGCCCATTCTTCAGAAGTCTGTCGATATTTTCCTCCTGTATCATGTTCCTGGGCTCGTTGCCTGTATGCCTAAAAGGGTGAATCCATAGAACCTGGTTTATCATAATGTATAGCGCAATAAAGATGCCTGCCCATAGAACAGCAGCGGTAGAGAGCTGCCATAAAGACGGGCTGGAGAATACGAACGCCGTGAGGGCGATGAACACCGTGAGCAGGAACCCTGTCATGGTGTAGGCGCGGTCGGTAGACTTGCGGAGCTGCTCCAGCGTGCTGCTGGCCATTCTATCTGAGCGCTCCAGGATGATGCGGGCTGTGTGCTCGCTCAGGTTCTTGCGAACCTTGCCGGTTATTATCTTTTCCATGCCTTATATATTAATAGGTGAAACATTTCTTTTTTGCAAAGATACACTTTTTCCCGCTCATTTTCTACCTTTTCACATACAGAAAGCTTAAACATAGTTAATACTACGATTTTTCGTATAAAATATTTGGCTACTACGAAAAATTGTAGTATCTTTGCATTGTCTTAAAATAAAACGATATGAAGAAGATTTTAGTAACAGAAAAAGAGGAAGAACTGATAGAAGCTATCAGAAATTTCCGGAAGTCATACCCTAGAGGTAACCCACAGTTATTATGGTACGCTCAGCAGCTGTTTGATGAGATGATTGAGCCACCAGAGTATTACAACAAGTATTAACAACAGCCTTCCCTTCGGGGAGGGCATTAAAAAGCATAAGATTATGGAAGTAACAATAAAGCAGGCTAAGGACAGCACAGTAAAGCAGCGCATACAGGATATCCAGATGACGGTATCATGGCGCGAGATAGCACATACCTATTTCGGAAAATCGGCATCATGGCTTTATCACAAGCTCGATGGTATTGACGGAAATGGTGGTGTAGGCGGTTTCACCGAAGAAGAGAAGGTTATGCTCCGTGGAGCACTTTGCGATGTTTCCAATCGCTTGCGTGCGGCTGCGGACAGGATATAATGAGGCTGGGGTCATCGTTCCCCATAAGACAGAAGTCGCCATAGCCTTGTGGCGCATCAGCCCCGGTGCAGCAGCGCATCGGGGCTTTTCATTCCCATTTTTAAGTTTTTTGTGTTAAATACCCGCTTTCGTTTGTTCTGTTCAGAAAATAATAGTATATTTGCACCGTGAGAATTAGTAACAGAACGTGGACACTCAAAAATAAGAAAGATATGAGAATACTTAATAATTTACTGGAAGGGTTGATCAGCCTGGGAAGACTGGGCGGAGACAACAGCCTGTTCAACGATTATCTGAAGGGCGACAATGCTTCGGATCTGAGAAAGGACTGGGAGGCCATCGGTAATGACATGAGAAAGGTTATGAACTTAAAGCAGAAGTCGGCTTATGTCAGATAAGAAAGAATGTAGCGGAGAGATGATTCCTGCCAATATCAACGATATCCTGGAGGAACTACCGGAAGACAAACGAAAAGTGATTGTTTCTACGATGCTCGCCATTGAGGAGCGGTCGTACAGCGGACCTCTTCCTTCGCCCGAAGATTTCAAGGCATACGAGCAGACCCTGAGCGGTTCTACCGACCGCATCATGTCGATGACCGAGAAACAGGTAGATCATCGCATCGATATGGAGAAGACCATTGTGAAGAAGAAGTTTTTCCAGAGCACGCTGGGGCAGGTTCTTGCCACCATACTCATCCTCTTCTTCGGGTTTATATCCTATAGCCTTGCCATGAATGGCCATGATACCGTGGCCGGCATTATAGGCGTAACCACCGTAATAGGTCTTGCTGTGGTATTCGTATTGAATAAGATTCCGCCAATTTATCAGAAAGGCGAACAATAACATATCAGCCCCGATGCATCTCGCATCGGGGCTTTTCATTCCCCAAACCCCTCATTTTTATGCTCTACAGCATATTTAAGTGTTAATTATTCTCATCGTGTGAAAATTTCCCGATTTTTATTTGGCGGTTCCGGATTTTCTTCTTACCTTTGCCGACGGTTATAAGACGATAGTAAACTATCCGGCAGGGCGTCCGTTATCGCCTATGGCTTCTGGCCGCAGGCTTTTTTTATGCCTAATCGGGAAAAGTATTTTTCCTAACTGGGAAAATATATTTTCCTAACTGGGGAAATTAATTCTCATAAATGGCGGCTGCATGAACCGTAAGATTTCATTTGTCCTTCCGGATAAGTCATCGTCTTATAACCAACGGGGAATGCAGCCGCCACCCTTTTGTACAATCGGCTGTTAATGGTTATAAGACGATGCGATATGCAGAATTCTATTTTGATTAGTGATGCTCAGGTGCGCCCTGCAGGCATCAGCGTAGAGGAGGGCATGAAGGCCCTCAAGTGTGAAATCAGGAAGCTCGCCAAGACCAAGAGCGAGACCTTCTCCTACCTTTGCGGGGAGGCGGTTACGTATGGCGAAGTAGCTGTGACCATGGCAGGTTTCTTCGCCTTCATGGCAGTAGCTGTATTAGGTGGCTTTCTTATGGGAGGGGAGGTGATGTAGTTATGGCTAAGATTGATATGCTTAAAGATGTAGCGGAACGTCTTGCCGAGTACAAGATGTTCTATCCCGACGCCACGATTACCCGTGTAGGTTTCGAGGATTGCAATTCTATCTCTCATAAAGATGGTCTGAAGCTGAGCGAACAGGTATGCCACATGACGCATAGCGGCCTGCTGCAGTTCGTGATTTTCAAGAACAGGATGTATATCTTCAAGTCGAGAGAGTTTCTGAAGGTAGCAGTCGGCTTTAAGAAGGGAGCCAAGGTAAGGTTCCATGATCCCCGCACGCCCGATGACCACCACGAGAGCGTAATGCTTGCCGACGGAATGCGCTATGATGGCGGCATTCCCTTCATCTGGACAGAGGAAAGCGATGCCGACTGTTTCATGGAGTGCAACACCTTCGCGGTATATTGGCGCCCGATAGAAGACAAGAAATAACTGTCTTTTTCGGGTTGGAGAAAAGTGAGTAATTTTGCAGTATAAATACTATCATTTATTGATTATGGATACAGACAGGCAAAATAACTACACAGGCTATCTAGGCTATTTATCATCTTGCGGGGCAACCTATCGCAAGATAGGGCTTGCGGCAAAATACGTCCTCATCTTTCTTGAGGAAGCTGACGAGTTAAGCCGCAGGGGCTATCGGAGGTACAAGCAGGCTCATGCTTCAGAACTCTCCACCATGCCCGGTGCCACCGATGCCATCCTCGACTTTCTGTCGTTCATCGGTGTGGGCTACAGCCGGGCGAAGCGCAAGGTGAAATCGCTGGAGAAGAAAGAAGATATCTGTGCCCGAAACGAGAAGAAGGTGAACGAGTTCATCGAATGGCTGGACACCGAGTCGGACGCCAGCGAACGCACCCGTGAAACCTACCGTTTTGCTATCAGGAGTTTCTTTTCTTATGCCGACGAGTTCAACCAGGAAAACGTGAAGCGGTTTCTGAAGACGCTGGAAGAGCAGAAGATGAAGCCCGCCACCATCAACAACCGCATGTGCGCCCTGGTGAAATACTCCAAGTTTGCGAAAAAGCCCATTTCCGTGAAAAGGGTGAAAACCCAGCGCAGGCTCTCTACAGACAATATACCTACGGAGAAGGAGTATCAGGCACTACTGGCTTATCTGAAGCTGAAACCCAACCGGGACCCTTACTACTGGCTGAGGATTCTTGCCACTACAGGCCTCGCCTGCATGAGTTCATGAAGCTCTCGTGGGAGGATGTGGCCAATGGCGAGGTGGTTCTGAAGGGCAAGGGCAGCAAGTTCCGACAGGTGTTTTTTCAGAAAAGCCTTCAGCAGGAGGTGAGGGAGTATATGAAGGAGACGGGCAGGACGGGGCATCTCTGCATGGGCAAGTATGGTCCCATGACCGACAAAGGTTTCTCTGAAAGACTGAAGAGTTGGGGCGACCATCTGGCATAGCCCGGAGCAAGATGCACGCCCACGCCTTCCGCCACTTCTTTGCCAAGCAGTATCTCAAGAAGAACAAGGATGTGACGCAGCTTGCCGAACTCCTTGGCCATAGTAGCTTAGACACAACAATGATTTATTTACAGAAAAGTCATGACGAACAAAAAAGAGACTTTAATAGAAATGTTACGTGGTAGCATAGCGAACGTTCATGCAACTTGTGATTCATTCAAGGATGTGAGCATCTACGATGATACCGGCCATGTGGATTTATCCTTCTTAGAGGTAATGTTGGAATTGCTTAGCGAAGTGAAATCTGCAGAGCTGTGTCTCACCCGAAAGCTTTCCTACCTGCTTGCTCCTGACTTCGCAGACGAAACAGAAGGCAAGTCTTCCGGCAAGCAGGACGGGAAGAAGCTGTCAGCAGAGGAAGTCCTCAAGCAATGTACGTTCAAGGACAATATACTCTATCTGCCCAATGCGCAGCTGAGCAAGAAGACCTATGCCGACGTGAAGCTCTGGATAGAGAAAGCCGGCGGCAAGTGGACGGGCGGCAAGGTGCAGGGCTTCAGCTTCGACTTCGATGCTACCCGAGTGGCAGGCATACTGATGGAGGGTAAGCGTTGCAATCTGGCCAAGGACTTCCAGTTCTTTGCCACGCCACCCGAGGTTGCCGACTGGCTGGTATCGCTGGCAGGCGAATTCAGTCCCGACTGTAAGGTTCTGGAGCCTAGTGCAGGAACAGGAGCCATCATCGATGCCATCCACAGGGTGCAGCCAGACGTGGTAGTAGATTGCTACGAGCTGATGCCGGAGAATAAGGAGAAGCTTTCCAAGCTGGATCATATCCGCCTGCTAGGCGACGACTTCACCCAGGCAGAGCACCCTTCGGAGTACGACCTGATAGTAGCCAACCCTCCCTTCTCGAAGAATCAGGACATCAGGCACGTGATGCAGATGTACCATGATCTCAAGCCCGGTGGAACCGTGGCAGCCATTACTTCCAGGCATTGGCAGCAGGCTTCGGAAAAGGCATGCAAGGATTTCCGCGCATTCCTGGAAGAAGTTTCCGCCCAGGTTTACGAGATAGAGGAAGGCGCCTTCAAGAAGAGTGGTACGGGCGTGGGAACTATCGCTATCGTGATTAATAAGAAATGAGTGAAAAATAGCCAAACATCACTCATATGTTTGTCCTTTGACACGCAGCAAAGATTTCGTACCTTTGCACCGTGAGAATTTTAACACAAATATTTATGGTACAACTTAATTTAAATTAATGATTATGGAGAATAATAATAATCAGGAGCAGAATACCGCTACTCAGACAGCGCAGAACTTAACATCAGGTAATACCGGCACGCAGGATAAGCCGCTCACAACAGAGGGTTTCCACACCCTTCTTGCAGCCAACACTTTTGAACTCTCGAAGGCGAGAACAGCCTACGCCACCGAGATTGCCGACCTCAGAAGGAGTATGATAACACCATGGACACCATACTGGAGAAGGAGCACCAGGCGAACTATGAACTCCGTGAAGCCCGCGAAAAGTTCGAGAAGGCCAAGGAGGAGTATGAACTGTTCCTCAGAGAGTTGAAGAAAGAGCGCAACGAGGCCGGGCGAACCCACAACGAGGGCAAGGCAGAAGCCAAGAACCGCTGGGCTGCCGTCAACGAGCAAATTCAGTCCATCCGCCACAACATCTTCGAGCGCTATAGAAATTCTGGGGGGGGTACTCTCGCAAGGTACCGAAGGACTCCTGCACCCAGCCTGGACCAAAGACAAGAAAGGAGAAATGAGCGATGAAGAACGATAGAAGCAGAAGAAGGCACATCGCCAAGCTGACAGCCAAGGAGATTAAGTCTTGCCAGTTCTTTGCTACTTCAGGCAGAAGAATAAATGCCCATAAGGTGGAAATTAAAATTCAGGGAGACAACAATGTTGCCGTATCAGCCGTATTCTTCGATGATGCGCCACATAAGCAGACCGTAATCCGATGGTATAATCATCGCTACTATACTCTTCAATATGGAGCTAAAGAGGTTAAGCCATACAACATGACTCTAGCCAAGTGGAAATCCATAAACAACGGATAAGGGGCTCCAGGAGATAATAATTAGTGCTTGCAAATCAAGAGAGCAAGCCAATCAGTAACAATAATAATTAAACTAGTAAATTATGGAAGATCAGAATAAAAATGCTGCAGCTAAGGTTGCAGCCAACATAGCAGAAGAAAGAAAGCACCCTATCTTCGAGGAGTGCGAAGTAATGAACGCCGGCAAGCCGGCACGCGAACACATGCTCAGCATGAACGGCATGTACATCTCGGGCATTACCGATGAACAGCTCAAGGAGATGTTCGAGAAACTGGTCGAAGTGCTGTGGAACGAAAAAAGTAGTTTTCTAGTCTATCATGTAATAAAGTGACAAATAATTTAATTTAGTCAATTCTCTAACTAAGGATGGCTGCCCGTGAGGGTGGCCATTTTTTCTGGAGCATAAATTTGGTTTTTCAGAAAAAGTGGTGTATCTTTGCACCCGAGAATTAGTAACACATTAAAATATATAGATTATGGGTTTTTTCGATTTCATCATGTTCATATCGTTTGTCATCGCGCTGGTGGTGGGTCCCTTTGTTGTGGGATCCTGCAATCCCGTGTTATGGGTGTTTTACCTCAGCCTTTGCACCATGCTCACTCCTCTGCTGGGTATTCCTATCTATAAGGCAATATTCAGATAAGAGTCCTTTGCCCTTCGTCTGCCTGTTACTATATTTGCATTACTAATTAGTAATGTATAAAGAATATGGTAACAGACAGTCTTGTTAAAAAGAAATTCGTTCACGAGACTCTTCAGGCAGGCATCCTGAAGATATACTCCACCCAGGAGAACGTGGTGCGCAATCATTACAAGCGCCGTACCGGCAGATTGCTCACCACGCTTTCCGCTCACTCGTTCGACAGTCAGATCTCGGGCGAGAACCGCACCATCTTCGTGCGCATCCTTCCTTATCTCCGTTTTCTGGATATGCAGTACCGCCAGCGCAACGACCGCATCAGCAAGTTCAAGCGCAGGAACCTGGCACTCTATAACCGCGTAGTCTGGGGCGTATTGTATCACGAAACATTCCCTAAGCTTCGCTATGGCTTCAACGATGAAGTACGGAACAGCATACGCCAGGAACTGGAACAATCACTCAACCCACAAAAATCATAAGTTATGGCCAACAAACATTTAACGGAAGATGAAATCCGATATACCGTAGATGTGAAGACTGCCGATGCGCAGAAAGCCATCTACACCCTGGAGCAGCAGAGCAAGAAACTGCGCTCAGAGAATAAGGCACGACTCAACCAGATGATCAGCCTGGAGGCAGCCGGAAGAAAAGAGTCGGAAACCTACAGGAACCTGAAGAAGCAGTACTCCGAGACCAGTAGGGAAATCCGCACGCTTACCGACCGTATAGGCGAGCAGACCAGCAAAATCGATATCCTGGATATGAGCATGGTGCAGCTGAAGAAACAGCAGAAAAGCCTTCAGAAGGAACTGGATAATACCGTGCAGTCGCTCAATCCAGAGGCCTATGGCGTGTTGGAGCAACGTCTGAAAGATGTTTCCGGGCGCATCTCAGAACTGAAGCAGAATGCCAAGAGTTTTGGAGAGCTCGCATCAGATGATACCGTGAATGGTGTACTCCTGGGTAATCTTCTGACCAAGGGCGCAGAACTCTTCAGCGATAAGGTCCGGGAGTTTAAGGATTCCATCGCAGAGCTCATTAATGGCGGTCTTGAGATGGCAGAGCAGGCAGATGGTGTGACCAAGGCATTCAACGACCTGAACCAGGAAGGATTGCTTGACAACCTCCGCAAGGCAACCAAGGGAACCGTAAACGATGTTCAGCTGATGACGGCTGCCGTACAGGCTAACGATTTCCGCATTCCGCTGGAAGACCTGGGCAAGTATCTGGAGTTCGCCCAGCTGAAGGCGCAGCAGACGGGACAGTCGGTAGACTACATGACAAACAGCATCGTGACCGGTCTCGGCCGCAAATCTCCTCTAATCCTCGATAACCTGGGCATCTCTGCAGCAGAAATCTCAGAGAAGACCAAGGAGACGGGCGACTTTATGAAGGCTGTGGCAGAGATTGTAGATACCCAGCTTGCCGAGGCTGGAGAGACCTATATCAGCGCAGCCGACCGGGCAGCCCAGAAGACGGTAGAACTGCAGAACGCCCAGAAGGCTCTGGGAGACGAAATCCTTCCCCTAAAGGAACAATGGGATGATGCCTATGCAGATATGCAGCTGAACACCATCAGTCTCATTTCCTGGTGTGTAAAGCATCAGGGCGTGGTGAAGACGCTCGGCATTCTGCTCACAGCCTTCACGGTTGTTGCGATTGCCACCAGCAACGCCATCAAGACGAATATCGTTGTAACCAAGGGTGCTGCCGCAGCACAGCAGGCATGGAACGTAATCTGCGCTACCGGAACCGGACTTCTGAAACTGCTGCAGGCGGGCTTCTACCTGCTCACGGGCAGGGTGACGCTTGCCAAGAATGCCTGGACCGCCATGAATGCAACGATGAAGGCAAGCGTCTTCGGGCTGATTACTGCAGGAGTAGCTGCACTCTCCCTGAAGTTATGGGATATGCATAAAAAGCAGAAGGAGGCTGCCGCATCGGCTAAGGAACTGGAAACCATGGAGCGGGATCTGAACACCCAGGTGAACGAACAGACCGCCAAGGTAAAACAGCTCAACGAAACCATGCGCAACGAGAAAATCTCCATGGACCGCCGCAAGGAGGCTCTCAATGAACTCAAGAAGATTATTCCTGGTTATAACGGACTGCTCTCTGAAGAGGGAAGACTTACCAGAGACAACAAGAGTGCCATCGATGACTATCTCGTTTCTCTGGAGAAGGAAATCAAGCTGAAGGCATACAAGGACAAACTGGTGGACCTGTATAAGCAGAAAAGCGACCTTGAGGATAAGAGAGACGAGCAGGATAAGACCTATCATGATGCAAAGACAGATAACATCCTTCATCCACAGAACAGTTTTATGAGAGGTGTTTCCAAGTTCTTCGGCACGGATACGGAAACGAATGCCAAGAAGGCGCTCTACAAAACCGAGCAGCAGATAGACCGCGTAAACGGAAAGATAGACGAGCTGAACTCCAAGATTGCGGATATCGGTATTGTGACTCCTAAAAAAGCCAGAGGAAACGGCGGTGGCGGCGGTGGCGGAACGGGCAATCATGCTGCAGCAGGTGGCCATGCCAGAACCACAAACACCACCTCCAAGCCTAATCCCGATGATATCGCATCGAAGAAGTTTTCTGAAACCGACAGGCAGATATCGATGCCGCCAACCAGGACTATCAGCAGGATGTGAACAACTGGAACATGGCTCTCGCACAGAAAAAGGTGTCTCAAGAGAAGTATGATCTCGCCATGCAGGCTCTGAAGACCCAGCATACCGCCAACATCCTCGCCATCGAAACCTCGTATAGCGAGCAGTCGCAGAATATCGGAATTGCGGATGGCGCAAAGAAGAAATCACTCCAGGATAAACAGCAGGCGAACCTCCGGGCTGCAGAACAGGCTCATTTTGAGCAGCAGGTTACAGTAGAACAGGCTTACCAGGATGCCCTGGCAAAGGTGATGGAGCAAGGGGAGATGCAGCAGGAACTGACCCTGGAACAGCAACGCGACCAGAAACTGGAAGTACTGAAGGGATATTATCAGGCTGCGCTCAATATGGCCAAGCAGAACGGGGAAGATACTGCCCAGCTGGAGAAGGCATATAAGGATATACAGACTCAGATAGAGAAGGAGTATATTACGAAACAAAAAGAACTGCTTGACGAACAGGATGAAAAGAAGAAGCAGGCTAGGCAGGCTCTCGGTTTCGACCAGCAGAGCGAATACGACCGGCAACTGCAGCAACTGAAGCAGGCACTCGATAACCAGTATATCACTCAGCAGGAACATGAGCAGAGAGTGCAGCAGCTGAAGAGAGATTCCTTCATGAAGCAGGCTCAGTACTATACAAATCTCTTCAGTAATGCCGTGACTTCGCTGCAGAATGCCGAGATGGCGAACGTAGACGCAAAGTATGACGCAGAGATCAAGGCAGCCGAGGGTAATACGGCACTCCAGGAGAAACTGGAGAAGAAAAAAGCCAACGAGAAACTGAAGATACAGAAAAAGTATGCTGACGTAAACTTCGCCATGCAGGTAGCTCAGATTATCTCTAATACTGCAGTATCTATCATGAAGCACTCGCCGATTTGGGACCTATTGCCGGACCTGTTGCTGCAGCCCTGATGGGTGTGACCGGTGCAGCCCAGCTGGTTGTGGCAAATGCTGAGCGACAGAAGGTGAAGCGTATGACCCTTAACGGATCAGCTAGTGGATCCTCTTCTGTTGGTTCCCGTGTAGCAAGCGGACGCGAGAGTGGCGGACGTATCGATGTAGAGCGCGAGCAGGACGGCAAACACTTCAACGCCGAATATGCACCAGGTAAGCGCGGGTACGTAGATCATCCTACCGTCATCGTAGGCGAGGGGCCTAGAGGCAGGAGTAAGGAGTGGGTGGCATCAAATGCAGCCCTGGAGAACCCTACCATCGCCCCGCTCATCAACCTGATGGATGCAGCACAGAGAGCCGGACAGATAAGAACCTTCGATATGAGCAAGTATCTGATGGCCATGCAGGGCAGGGCGCTGGGTGGAAGCATCGCCCGCCAGTCTGCCCGGACCAGTCAGGAAATCGCTCCGGGAGGGGCAGATTTTTACGTCCGGACGCAGGAATCTGCGCATCGGGACGCAGGAAATGCTACGTCGGGACGCAATAATGACGAGCTCCTGGAACTGCTCAGAGAACTTAGGAGAGACGGAATCCGCTCGTTTGTATCACTCTCGGATCTGGACGCCAAACAGGAACTGAGAAACCAGGCGAGAAAGTTTGCTAAAAAATAAAATCTTCTGAACATGAAAATAACAAATCTGGATAAAGGAAAGGCCTACCAGCTGCGAAGACGCCAAGCTGGAGGTAGAACGTACCAACCCGTTCTTCAACGATTACGGGGAAACGACTTCCCCGCTGGATATTCCGGCAAGCGATTACAACCGCATGATACTGGGCTATCCCGATACCTCGGGATGAGAGACAAGATGGTGGCTACGAACGTAAGCATCGAAGACGGAGAGTATTTCGCCCAATGCCGGCAGATTGTTCTCTCGGCACAGCACAAGGGAAACATCTCCTCTTCATTCTATATCAACGACGGATCCTTCTACTCGAAGATACAGAACGTAAAGCTGAAGAGCATTTTCAAGGACGAGATGATACCCGGGTGCACAACCGTAGACGAGTGCATCGAGTTCTGCAAATCTCTCGTAGGTGGCAAAAACGAGAACTATGATATCTTCCCGGTTCTGCTTACCGATGACTCGGGTAGAGATACCGAGTACAACTACAAAATGCTGAACTGGGGATGGAATGCAGGTACTATGCGTACTGCCAGCTACTGGAGATATAAGGAAGGAGGCGGTTACGAATACGTAACAGCTCACGAGATGCGTACCTGGTCTCTGGGCGTTGACTCGCCGTATTTTGCGGGTGAATGGCAGCTTACTGATCATGTAAACGAAATACCGATATCTCTGACGAAGGGATATTATATATCTCCTTTTATCCGTGCCAATTATTTGTTGAAGCGGATTTTCAAGCATTTCGGGTATGACCTCAAGGAGAATTTCTTCACCAAGACGGCTCCATTCAATAAGATGGTTGTCTTGAATAATGTGATAGACGTGCTAGTGAATGGACATATCCGTGTCGAAGATCTTCTGCCAGACGTGTCAGTATCTGATTTTCTCTCAGTTTTTCGGAAAAAGTTCCTATGCGAGTTCGTTTCTGATGAAGGAACTCATACTGCAGATATCATCTTCCTGAAAGATGCGATAGACAGTAAGCCGGTTGCGGATCTTACCCGCCAGATGACAGAAGAACCTACCTTATCTTATAAGGCTGCATCCGATTATAAACGTGTGGTACTGCGCCCGAAGTATCAGGCGGATAGCGATACAGAGGATAGTTACGATGATATTAAGGATATGGTATCGAAAAATTCTGGCGCCTACTTTGATAGCGCAGACGGTTGCTTCTATAAGAAAGGTTATTCCGGCAACTACAGCGTGAAAGTAAAAATAGGTGGCTGTTCTCAGAGCTACGATTCTGGAGATGATGATATTGATACTCAAGATGTAGAAATACCAGAGATGATACCGGAGGTCGTACGCTCCAGTATAGGGAAATCTTAGACGGGGAGACCGTGTCAAGAGACATGGACAGGCAACTGTATATCGGCGATTACGCTACGCTGAATTCATCGATGAAAGTTGCAACGGAAGACGGAGAAGAGGCAAGTGAATCGACTCCTACGTTGCCCGTCATGCTCGCCTTCCCTTACGTATCTTCAGATGGTATAGTTTGTGGAACCGTGACAGCATATGATACGCATCTGTATTCAAATGTCGGGTTCGGCTCGCATCGTCAGGGAGAGCAGACGCCAAGGAAGATATTCGATTACTCCCTGGTGTATAATGGTGAGGATGGTATCTATGAAAAGTTCTACCGGCAGTATGACCTCCTGCTGCGCAATTCACTCCAGGAACTCAAGGTAAAACTGCTCCTCTCCCAGTCGCAGAAGCAGAACCTGCCTTCTTACGCAAAGGTTGTGATCAGAGGTGTGAGTTTCTTCTTCAACAAACTGAAGTTTACCCTCGGGGGAAAGAGTGAGCCAACGGAAAGCGAACTCAGAACCATCGCGCTCACTACACCTGTTAACGAGGCAGAGAGCCTGAAAGATTTAATGCCGGCAATGACCTGCAAGTACCAGTGGCTAGGATTCGAAGAGACGGTAGAGGTTTCGGAGAATGACTATAAAAAATCAGGTAACGACCAGGACCGCACCTTCAAGGTCATTTATCCTCCTCTTCCTTCAGCTGAGTATGTTGGCAAGAAGTATGGCCTGCAAAAATCATACGTAAGCCAGAAAACCCGACACGCAACGGTGTTCCGTCACAGCAAATGGGTGTACCATTGCACGACCGTCTGGCTGGAATGCATACCGATTTCGTAGGATATTGTCCTTTGTTATATACCTGTATTATCTTAACTTTGCAATATAATCAAAGCAATTTTAAGATGATACAGGTTTTATTATATCCAGATGCTCTGAGCATGGTAGGCTCCATGAATGCCTTTGAGATATTCAGTACCTCGAAGGCTGATGTGGTTTTCGCTCTACGCTATAAAGGCTCAAGCGCAAACATCGTTCAGCACACTTATACGCCGAACGATAAGAACCGGATTACGTTATCCGTCAAGGATATCATCCTTCCTCTTCTCAGCTTTGAGGTAAAGGACAGTAGTGAACCTTATGCTCAGCCGAACATCATGAAATCCTTTGTGGCAACGGTTTACGAGGTTGGCAGCGAAGGCAGCAAGAAGGAATTCACCTTCTCCGTTATACGTGCCGGAGTGGACCGGTTGGCAGATTCGGCAGCAAATTTTCTGAAAACCAACTTCCTCACCTGGCAGCCGCAGGTGAAGGCTGTAACCTATTATTCTCCGGAATTCCTTACCTATTACGCAACTGCCACCAGCGTGATGAAGTGTAAGGCATACATGTGGAATGGGACCGCCTACGAAGAAAAGGAAGTGGTACTGATGAACCATATGAATGCCGGAACCGTTTATACCGTGCCGGTACAATACGCCATTATCGCCAAGAAGATAGGCGGTTCTATCCAGCCATCTTATTACGATATCTGGGTAGAACAGGATGGGAAGCGGGTTACCTACGTACAACGCTACTATGCTAGCGACATGAAGAGCGAAGAAGAAGAGTGGTTCCTCTTCGAGAATTCGCTAGGAGGTGTAGACTGTTTCCGCGCTTACGGCAACAGCGAAAATACTGCAGAACATACCCACAATGTCGCAGAAATAGAGGAAGATTCAGAGGAATATCGCGTAGATACCACCCGCAAATTTAAGAAGAACACCGGTTTCCTGGACAAGAAGGAGCGCCTGTGGATGCTCGATTTCTTCCCGTCTCTGGGTAAGTATGTTTACCATGGCAATTCTCTTCGTAAGATAACCGTTACCGAGAGCGATGTGAACTACGAGGCGAAGGAACTGCCTTCGAACTATACCTTCACCTACAAATATTCAGATGCCCGTCCGTACCTGAACCTCACGAGGTCAGATGCCAGCGATTTCAAACAGATGGATATCCATCTACCCGAAATCGGAAATTTTACTATCGCCCCTCGCTTAGTTGAGTTCCCACGTCAGCTGCTGAGTGGAGGGGTGCTCTTCCCTGTTCAGGAGCCCTATTCGGAAACATGGGGTGTTACTACTGCAGACGCTCTCTTTAACTACTTTGCAAGTACTCTGACCGACCGATATAGTGGTGGAGGAGGTATTGGCCATCAACACTTCAATATCGAAGTGTTGAACGGACTTTCTTATGATTACGGTTATATCCTGTACCAGGGCGACAGAATAAAGGCAGGTATGGCAGACGACTGCACTCCTGGAGGCGCACTCGAAAAGAAGATGTTGCGCAAGGATATAGACGATACGGCTAAAGGTAAGATTACCTTCGAGGATGTGATAACTCTGCTGAAAGGGTTGCAGCTTGGAGACGGAAAGAGCCAGATAACTGGCGAGGGATTAGCGAAACTCTATGCCTTCATGACATACAATTTCGTTTCTGGGGCTTATGGTTCCGGCGCAAGTATCGATAATAATGGTGACGCAGAGATGAACAGCCTGTTCGTCCGTCAGTTCATCTCTGCTCCTAAGTTCGTCTTCAACGAAATCTCTGTAACCAAAGCGGAGCAATGGAATACCAACGGCTATGGAACCATCGAGAGTGTAGATACCAAGAAGCACATCATCTCTCTTCATCTGGAGGGAAATGATTACGGATCTCTGCAGGTGGGAGATATCTGCCGCGGTATCTATGCCGATATAGATAACGTCCATGGTGCGGATAAAAATACTGAAGGTGCGCTGGATGATTGCAACTTCGTTCTGCATAAAGGTTTCTTCACTACTTACTTTTATGTGAAAAAAATCATCACTAGCGAGAAGGGTAAGTTCGTATTCGAATATGGTAAACGTTCGGAGGCGACTCCGGATCCTTGTGCCTATATGGATTTTGCCCAATATGGTAGCTTTACTGATGACAAGCGCCAGAGCAGCATGTATTTCTCTTCGAGGGGAAACAGCTATATCGAGGTGCTGGATGGTGTATGCAACTGGGAGATATATACAGAGAACCGCGTATGTCGATACGGATGGCTCGGAGGACTGGCTATCAAGCGAAGAGACGGATCGTATATCCATCCTTCAGGCAATGGTATCTTCGTACAGGATAACGTATACTTCGGCGGCAACGTGGAGTATCTCGGTGATATTCTTGGGCTCGATGACCTGAAGAACGAGGCGAAGGCTTATGATGTGAGTCTCTCGCAGTATCAGAGTGTCATCACGGTAGATGATATGGGTAATGTCATTAATGGTCTCTATACTCAGGATGAGGGCAAGGCTACCAAGCAGTACCGCATCTCTACGGCCGTCTTCGTGCGCAAGGGTATGGATATCCTGCTTGAGGAAGATGAGCATAGCGAGAACGTGACAGAAGGCCATTATCGCTTGCATGTAGTAAGCGAGGACTGCGACGTAGATGTGAAGAACTCTACCGTTTTCATCAAGGGTATCAGGAACATCAAGGATGGTGTTTCCGGAACTGCAGATGATACCAATTTCGATTACGCAGCTATGCGCAAAATGTCGGATGCGATGGTGACCATCGTCGTAGAACTGGAGGGAAAGACCTCGAAAACGGTGCAGATGCCTATCCGCATTCAGCACGACGGCCTTCCTTTTATGGTGTGCGATCTGAGCAACGAGAGTGCATCGGTAGCCTGGAATACCAGAGCTGGCAAGTATATCGGTTTCCCTATTAAGACAAAGGTATCATTGATGTATCATAACGAGCCATGGGCGATTTCGTCACTCAATATCTCTAGTGTAGCAGGCTTGAAGACTTCGATGAGTATTGACGGCAAGGCAAAGATAATCACCATTGATGCAGATAATCTTACTGCTGATACGCTCGACCAGGTTACGAAACTGGACATCACGGTTGTGGGCAAATATGCCGGAGCCAGCTACGAGTATACCCGAGAGCTTACCATCTTGAAGTCGTCAGATACGGTAGTCTACGAGCTGATACCATCTGCCGATAGCGTGATTATAGACAATCAGGGCAATATGAGCGCAAAAAGTATCTCCTGCGATGTATGGGCAACGTCATCCGACGACAAGAGGTATAAGCTGACAGAATTACCGGCAGGGTATCATCTGAAGTATGGAACTGCTGATACTCCTGATACTAACATGGAAATAGGCGCAGAGGTATCTGTGCAGAGTAATGCCCGTCAGGTGGTGTTCGCTTTATACGATGCTTCCGGAAATGTACTGGATAAGGAGAGCGTTCCGGTACTCACCTGTGGAGCGGATGGCGATGGATATGAGTATATCTATTATCTCTCTGACCAGTCTGATTCGAGTTTCATTACACGGCCTTACCGTCAGCAGGGCGCCTTGCAGCCTAAGGGATGGCAGGATGATCCGATGGAGCCGACTCTGGAAAAGCAGTATGTATATGTGGCATACAAGGCGGGAGAGGTAGGATCGGACGGCACTTTCTCTGAACCTAAGCTCTTCAATCGTTACCCGAAGAGTATTTCACGTATCGAAACCTGGTATTATGCTGCAGGTAGTTCTGATATAAACCAGAGTCCGACATTATTCAGAGAACATGGCAGTAAAGACTTCAGTCAAATTACCTTTGACGATGTTACTCCGTGGCTGTGGATAATGAAAATCACATGGTTTACGGATGGAGACGAAATTATAACCTTTTCATGCGGAGGTTATAAAGCGAAGGATGGTGAGGATGGTAAGGATGGTAAGGATGGCGATGGTCTCATCGTAGGCTATCAGTCTTCAGCTTCAGAACCATCAGTTCTTCCTACCCCGAAAACGCTTGCCGACTATGATAAAGCGCAGGATGATATTGGCAGCGGCTGGACAAAGACGGCTCCAGCTACGGGAGGTAAGAGTATCGTGCTGGGTGGTAAGATTACAACAGATGAGATTATCGACCGGTACAACAGCAGTACTAGCGCATGGGGAACAGAAGAAAGTGAAATTCTGTTAGATGGTATCAAGCAGAAGAAAACTTTCTATAAGACTCCTTCCTCTCTTGGTGGCAACGGCAAGTGCATACGTCGTATTAAGGTTGTTAACCATTTCCGGGATAGCTATATCAGAGTGATGCTGAAGTCTTACTCTGAAGCCAACTATGACCTGGTATGTATCTCTCGTCTCTATCTGCCGTCTGAGGTTATCAATAGCGAGGGCAAGCAGATAAAGGAAGATAGCGAATATCTCAACAGATCGGAGCATGCCTATGTAGTAAGCGGCGACGGTCAGAGTCTTGTTGCCAAATTATCCATGCCTGATGCAGGAGAATATTATTTCTTCATCGGATATTTCAAAGATGGCGGCACAGACAGCTACGGCGACTATGGTCTCTTTGCCTGGCAATCGATGATAGCTCTTACTGAGAGTTTGTGGCGGAGCGATGGAACCGTAGATGCTGTAGGCAACATAACCTGGAGCAAGGCGATGCCGATGCAGGCTGAAACCATCGTTATGGAGCGCGCCTATATCGCTACCAATAACGATACGGAGGCGCCAGCTAAGCCTTACCGTACAAATGGTATCCTTCAGGGAGGATGGACGGCAAAACGGCTGGCTGTATCGTCTACAAACCGGTTCATCTGGGAGTCTGTTCGTGCAGGAAAACATGGTACTGACTCTGTTCAGGACGATTGGAGCCAGCCCGTTGTGGTAGCCAATTTTGCCGAAGCCGGAAAGATGGGCAAGAACGGTTGTATCGTCCGGAATTCCGAAGGATGGAAGAGCGGGGCAACCTACCATAATGATTCTGCCCTGACCCAGGAACAGAAGTATCTCGATCTGATATATATCGAGGATAGTAATGCTAACGATGGCTGGTCTGTCTACCAATGTAATGTCACGCATACGGCTACGGGCAGTTCCTTCGACCCTTCAGCAGTTGACTCTAACAACAATAAGCTATGGGTAAAACTGAGCGATGCCGGTCCGATGTATACACCTCTCATTGTGGGCAAAAATGCGGTATTAAAGTTCGCCCAGGGCCAGCAGTTCAATCTGATGGAAGGTAACAATATCTTTGGCTCGTTCCGATGGGTGAAGGATAATGCGGATTATGCGTTCTGGATAGGCGGTGCTGAAGGCAGCAAGGCTACTACTTCTATAACTAGAGGTGGTAAGCTGACAGCAAAGGATGCCGTGATTACAGGAACGATTTATGCAACTTCAGGAACTATTGGAGGTCTGAATATTACAGAATCTGGGCTTAGTATTGGTACTTTTTATCAGAATGTTCTATATATGGGTACGGTACTGGAACAATCATCGTTCTGGAATGGATACTATAATAATGGGTATGGAGAGGTATGCGTCGGTAAGGCTGCGTTACTAAATCCTCTTACCAATTATTGGCAAACGACATGTGATATGTATGGAGATCGTGCATCTGGCCAGACAGGATCTTCTAATGTCGTTAATGCAACGATGATAGTTCGCAAACTTAGTAACGGATTGAACCTGAACAGCTCTGTTAGCGCAAGAAATCCAGTGAATAATCCTGCTTACGCAGCTTTACATGTTGATACAGACGAAGGCATCGGCATACGTAGCATTGGCGGTAATCTTCTGGGATGTATCGCGCAGAATGTGATTCGAACTGGTTCTGTGACGCAGAAAGAACAGACTGCTATTGATAACAATAGAGTAGGTATCCTGGTTATGGTTAACAGCAGCGAGGTGGACGTAAAACTTCCGAAGACTCCTATGGTGGGTCAGATGCTGATAGTCGTACAGGGTAATAGCAGGATATATTTCGACCCTGTTGTTTCAGGCAGAAGGCTATATTGCTGCGGCAAGATACATACAACCTCAGATAAGTTTTATTCTGATGATGTCGGGCAGTTTAATATTCTGATCTGGGATGGATATAATTGGCAGTTGCAGTATATATATCATTAACAAAATATAAGAATATGAAGATAAATCTAGAAAGAGTAGAGGTCTTTACTGACCTCAGTAAGACACAATGCGCAGTAATGGATATGCGCAAGGAGATAGCTAACGTCATCTATGAGCGCGGGCAGGGATTAGCCTGCTCCGTGCTCGCCCATAAACTCTACGAAACGCAGGGCGAGGTGGAGATTGACGATAGCGAGAAGGAAATCATAAGTCGTGTAGCCGAGCAACTGCTTACCCCGGCTGCAGGCGAAGGAGTTATGAAGCAGATAAAACCAGAATAGTATTATGGCAGCAGTAAACATCAACGACGTAGCCAGCCAGCTGAATACGGCGTCTCGCCTAGTGGTGAGTACCGACTTCTTCTGGATCTACATGGCTAACGGCTCGCAGGCTAAGATACCTGCCGAGTTCGCAAGGGCTTATCTGATCGCAGGTATTAAGCCAGCAATCAACAGCAACGGCCATTGGGAGATAGGTGGCGAAGATCTCGGTGTAGTAGCCGAGGGAAAGACCCCTCAGTTTCGTGGCGGCACGATGGGTATCGAGGTGAGCTATGATAATGGCAAAACGTGGTCTCAGGTAGTAGCCTATACCGATATAGACCCAGACCTGGAAGCTCTTGCCGCGGCTTATACCAAGGTAACGCAGGGCGAAGCTGACCGAGTGAAGGCTGAAAGTACTCGTAATAGCAACGAAGCCGCACGTCAGAACGCCGAAACTACTCGCAATAATAACGAGACGGCACGCAAGACGGCAGAAACCAAGCGACAGCAGGATACCTCCGCCGCCATTACCAACTCAAAGACGCAGACCGACCTCGCTAAGGAAATGAACGATCATCCACCCAAAATGGGAAGCAACGGAAACTGGTGGCAATGGGACCTCTCCAAGCATGAATATGTCGATACGGGTGTCATTGCTCGAGGCGGCGCTATGTATCCGTCATTCCGCCAGCATCGTAACAAGTTACTTATGATTGATTACGGAAGCCATGTCGCAGAACATGTTGTCAAGCGTAGAAACAAGTTAGTCATTAAAGTTTAATAAATATATGGCAGATAATACAAATATCATTGTTGTTGGTAATGTCGCCTTCACCGATCAAGGTACCTGGAAGTCGGACTACTCATATGAAGAGGATGGACAGACTGTTAGAGGCTACGATGAAGGGGATATAGTTCATACATCTACAGGAGTCTATGCGTCACTGGAGGATGGTAACACAACAACTCCTTCGGATACAAACACCAAATGGCGCAGATGGCTCGATAAGACGCCAACCGTCAAGGCACAGAGTGCAGCCGACGATGCCAACAAGGCAGCAAATCTCGCTCAGAGTGCAGCCAATACTGCACAAGAGCAGGCTACAGCTGCAGCAGCACAAGCAGCTCTAGCTGAGACAAAGGCTACTGAGGCAGATGCTGCCGCCAAACGAGCCGATGCCAAGATTGCACAAATGGATGGATTGGCAGGTCAGATAGCCACAGGCTTCATCGCACCATCGCGTATGAACCTGACCTATCTCCCGGAGATAAGCCTACGCAACAAGGTGGCACAGCGCATCACAGCCCAACTCATACCGAGCTACCTCCCTCAGAGCGTGCTCTTCCAGCGTGCCGAGGGCGACTCGCTGGTGGCAGACCCAAGCGGCAACCTCATCGTCAAGGGCGAGGGCACGACCAAGTTCTGGGTCATCCCCACAGCCAACACACCGCTTTGGCAAGAGGTGAGCATCACTATACACCAGCCACGCCTTCGCCTGTCGGCATCGGGAAAGCTACGCAAGGTGGGCTCATCATTACGCATCATTTAAATCACATTGTTTAATCAATTAAATACAGTTTAATTATGGCATTAACATCAGAAGAAGAGGCTAAGGTCAAGGCTATCATCGCAGCCTTCGACGGGGCGCAGCAGGTGGCAGACCTCCCTGCTGCCGACACTTCCTCGACAGACAAACAGATTGAGGTCTACGATAGAAAGACGGGCACGGCACAGCAGATGTCGCTCAAAGACGCTGTAGATATGGGACAGAATCTTTGGTGCGGGCGTGTCTGGAATCTAGACAACGCAACCCCTCAGGCAGCAACCTATGTGGGATCGCTTGAGCTCTTGAGAGAGCTGCCAATTCAGCTTGGTCTCGGTTGCTACCTGGTCAAGAATGACCATAGCCGCCGAAAACTCGACTCCAAAGATCATCACAAATATGCCACAGGAGAGGCTGCAAAGTTAGACGGATCAGAGGGACATTACCAGTGGGGATGGAACCGTAAGTTCTATCTGGTATTCAAGACCGTAGGCCGCTTGTTCTATATGAAGGTTGGACTTACTCCAATCAAAGGTGAATATAACTACACAATCCCTATCGGATCACGTTCTGCCTCTGGCCATGCTACTTTAGAGCGCAGCACAGGTCGTCTGGTTAGCTTCCTTAATACAGGCGCAGACTACAGAGGTGGCAATAACGATGCCACCCTCGACAACACCAACCGTTCGTTCCTCGGCAAGCCAGCCTGCAACCAAAACACAGAGTACTGGCGAGCTGCGGCCAGAAAGAACGGCACGGGGTGGCTCTGTTCCTCGATGCGCCACTTCGCCGTGACCGCTGCGCTCTTCGGGGTTATCTTCGGCACCCACTACGCACAGGCGGCAGTCAACACAAAGCGAGATGCAAACGGACTCTATCAGGGTGGTCTTGGTCCTGGCGTGACACAAAAAGACTGGAGTGCGTGGAATAGCTACAACGGCTGCCGCCCGATCGTCCCGATGGATGCCGGTCTCGACCTGGGCGATAGCTGCGGAGAGACTACCGTCAATGTACTCAACGATGACGGCTCTACCTGGTATGCGGCCAAGGTCAACTCCTTCTTCGGTCTTAAAAACTCTTACGGTCATCTCTGGTATCATATGGATGATGAGTTCGTAAGGGTCAACGAAGATACGACAGTCACCCACCTCGTGGCACCTTCCATCTATGGCACATGGACAATCGGCAACGAGACGGGTATGAAGGCCTACAGCACCTCCATCAAAAAAGGTGAAGGATGGGCGACCATGCTCTCCATGGACAACCTGGAGAATTTTCCAACGGCCGTCGGAGGCAGCCAGACTACCTACTGGTGTGCTTATTATTGGAATACGTCCGGCGCAACAAGCGGTTTCCGTCTCTGCCTTCGTGGTGGTTGTGTACTATGGTGGTCAATGCGGTCTTTCGACGCTCAGCGATAACGATGATGTCTCGGATGCCAACGTGGACTACGGCGCCGCTCTCTGCGAAGCAGTAGAGGAGTGGCCAGTCGAACCAGTGTACGTGGCGGCCTAAAGATTTCATGAGTTTGCTGGGTGTACATAAGATTACTGGGTGTACATAAGAGACCTGAGTACACACGGCGAAGCCGAAGCACCCAGCGAGCTCTGCTCGCTTCAATAACCGCCTTTGGCGGTCGGCGATAAAAAATTTTAGAAAAAAGTTCTTTGACATACTTCCATACCGATTATTTTTAGTATCTTTGCAGCGGTATTCATAATAATACCAGGTTGTGACCCTAGGTGCTGGTTTCCGTCTCTGCCTTCGTGGTGGTAGTGTTAACAATGGTGGTCAATGCGGTCTTTCGACGCTCAACGATAACAATGATGTCTCGAATGCCAACGTGAACTACGGCGCCGCTCTCAACTTTAACATATCTCAATACGGGGTGTTTGCTCTCCGTTCGAGACAACAGGGTCAGACCTCGCCCCATGGCGAAACATACACATAGTTCATCTAGCTGGTAGATGATGACAATAGGGTCATCCGGTCGAAGGTTATAGGATAAAAAAATAGCAGACAACAGACATTACACAGTTTCACACAATTACACAGACATTACACCGCTTATGAAAAGATTTGGTAACATTTCTCCACAAGTCGAGACAAATGACAACTTTCGTCGGGCTTTCTATAATTATGCCCGACAAAAGATGTCTCGCAGGGGTGTGCAGAAATTTGATGCCAATCTAGATCATAACATAGAGCGTATGCTTGAAGCATATGCAGCCCAGACTTGGCATACATCAGGGTATGTATCTAAGGATATAGAATACCCGAAGCATCGCCAGCTTAACAAGTTGCCAGTCATAGATCATGTCATGCAACACGCAGCCCTCAATCCTGTAGAGGATGATATACGTAACACCATCTACTACCATTGCCCTGCAGGCTCTAAGGGCAAGGGCACTCATTATTTCTACAATCTTATTAAGAGAGATATATTCAACTCTCCACAGCAAGATACATTTTATTGCCTTCCGATGGATATTCACCACTATTTTCAGTGTATAGATCACAACTTGCTCAAGAGTGAATATCGCCGCAAGATTAAAGACAGAAAGCTTCTCTCCTTTATAGATGAGGTAGTTGACTCGTTCAACCCAGGAATCGTACTTGGAGTAAAACTAGCCCAGCTACTGGGTCAGCTCTTTCTCGCCCGGTTCGACTATCTGGCACTCAGATGCTTCGATATCATCGACGACCCCGAAAAATTCCACTATTGGCAAGCTCGCTATGTGAGCGACATGCTTGTTACCTGTCGCACTCCGCAACAGGCTCAACTACTATGTGGGGGGGTCAGTTTTCTTAACGAACGTTTTAAACAGTTCTGCCGTCAGGGGCTCCATCATTATTATCGTTTCATGGATAATATCTATGTTCTTCACGAAGACAAAGTTTTCCTGCGCCTGATGGCGGAGTTAGCTGTCATGCACCTTGCTCGTGACTGGCACCTCTCTATAAACAAGTCGTGGGGAATCCATCGAACTTGCGATGGTATAGATTTTTGTGGCCAGGTCATCTATGCCGACCACGCACTCTTGCGAAAACGGTTTAAGCATGATCTCTGCAAGCAGGTGGCTAATCTTCGCAAACATGGGTTTACACAAAGACAAATAGAGCTCAAGGCAGCTTCACGCCTTGGGTTAGGAATTCACGCCAATTCAAAAAACTTATATAAAGAAATCGGTATGGAAAGATTCGGAAAACTCGTTAAGGCTCGCAAATCTCGTGTGCCTTTCGAGGGAATGCAAAAATCACAGCAGCAGTCCATTGAGGATATTATCTGCCATGAGGGACAGGATGAGAACAAATTCCTCATCCAAGTGATTGATTACAAGGTTGACGACTCTGTCATAGAAAAAGAGGTCGTACAGGTAGAAGAGACCGCTGCCGATGGCAGCACTCATTTGGTCAGCAAAGAGATGCCTAAGAAACGTCTCTCACTGCGCTATCGTATCATCGACCATTTTGAAGGAGAGAGCGAGGTCTGGCAAACTGTAGAGCACTATCTATATACAGGTTCCAAGATTCTCATAGATCAAGCCCTAAATGACTTCTGTCGTGATGAACTTCCATTCTCCACCGTTGTCGCAGAACTGCACAACAAGTTTAAAAAGAAGTTTTATAAATTTACTTAACGATGAAAAAGGTATATTTATCTCGCAAAAGTTACGTCAGATTTGACGATGACCATTTCCTGCTTTACATTGGTGAGCAGAAAGTAGAAAACTATCATCCCGAGACTTCCGGTACTTCAGATACAAAATCTGAAGCTTCAGATTCGGGTAAAACCGCCTTCAGTTACGAAGGTGATGAAGCCGATGGTTCTACCAAGATTAAGGCAAAGTCTGCTACTTACGGTGATTTCACGGCAGGTTTGGTACGAACCAAATACAGCCAGAATCAGGTAGAGGCAATCTTGGCCAATCGAGGAGATGGAGATAAGAGCCACGAAGCAGAGTTCGATGCTTATCAGGCCTGGAGAATACAAGCTAAGCAGATAGCCCAAGAAGTTCTTGCAAGAGAACTCTAAACGTATCATAATACGATATCGGGCTGAGGTAGCAGGTTTCTTTGATGTTTTTACATCATCGAAGGGCGCATACATGTAGAGTGCTATCCGCGTGATTTGTAGGAAAGTAGGATTGTAGGAGAAAAATCTCCTACAATCATTATATTAAAATACGCCTTCATACCCTATAAGATCACGATTCGCTTCTTTGCAATCCTGAGGGGTGTAGATGTTTGTAACCTTCACTGACGAGTGTCTGGCTTGATCTCTTACCGTAAGTAGATCGGTTTTTGCTTTAATCATATTAGTGATTCCCGTATCCTTCAGGCTGTAGAATTTATAGAAATCACTTAATCCCAACGTCTTTTTTACATTGTCGACCCAAAATCTAGAGAATCTTTCAGCCAGTATCGGCGTCATTCCCGGGCGGAACTTTTTCCCGAAAAGATAGAAGTCGGGCGGCGCTGAAAAAATATCCAATTCTTCCATCAATGCGATGACATGATTCGGGATAGTAACGATGGCATCATGCCCATTTTTAGTATATGCGCCATTAAGAGTTAATGTCTTCTTTTCCCTAGATATATCCTTGATTTTCAGAAAAGTCATCTCGTGAGGACGAACAAACAAGTAGTGAAGGATATAACAGGCTAAAAGAAAGTGCTTATTCTCCTTCTCTAGATATGACTTAATTTGCAATAGTACGTCATTTGGTATGACACTTCGATTCTTCGGACCCAGTTTTGTGGAGGCGTTAACGCCTTCAGTCGGATCCTTCTGGACATACCCTCTCTCTATGAGATAGCCGGAAAACGATTTCAGCCAACCAATATAGTTATTTCTCGTTCGCAAGGTATTATTTCTTTCAACGAGAACGTAATCTAAAAAATCGCACACAAACTTCTTGTTAAATTGATAGATATAAGTAATCCTCTTATCTTTCTCTACCCACTTGAGCATAAACGACAATTTGCACTCGTAATTGCATTTGGTTCCAGGCTTTATACCACCTTCTTTAGTAATTTTGGCGAGATATGTTTTATATTTATCGCACACGTCACTAAATAAAGCATACTCCTCTGGGTATGACTCTTCGATCCATGGATTCCATCCGTCAAGAAGCTTCTGGGTAAGACGCTTAACGAGTTCTTCTCCGTAAGCTCTTTGATTTCGCTTTCCTTTAATATGGTTAAGCATAATCTTCTTCAGGCGCATTGTATTGATACAAGGATCGAATGCCTTGAAGGATACGTAGCATTCCGACGCCTGATGAAAAGCAGGGGGAGTCCATCCAATTATTTGCTGGATAGCCTGTTTACTTTCGCGATGAGACAATTTTTTTTTGGTCATTTCTCTAATTTTTTAGCGAAACGCCCTAGTTGATATTATATTAATAACACACGCAGAATTGAGGCATTATATAATATATGCTTCATGTAATCCGTTATATATAAAACGGACTCATCGAAGATATATTATATTATATAGCAATTTCTTCTTCAGCTTAAAAGGAATATCGAAACAAAGAGTGATAGTAGATTTTTAGTAAATCCAGCTAATCGACACCGACTTTGCACCGACCGCCCAAACTTAAAGTAGGTATTTTGGTCTGAAAACCACATGCTTACGGCATTTTTGCAAAAAGTTGATGTTTTGCTTAGTTTTTCGCTTGGCTCAACTGTATAGATAGTATATGAACAGAAAAAAGGACATAGAACAGTTATTCCGTCAGCATTATGCGAAGATGTACAATCTGGCCAGATGCATTCTTTCGGATGATGACGAGAGCAAGGACATCTCCTTGCAGGTTACGTATAATTTCAATGCCAAGCGCAGTAAGTACAAGGGTACGGGAGCCGGCAATGAAGAAAAGAGCCGCTTGTAGTTTTTGTTAGGAAGAAACTCTCTTAATAAACAATGAATATATGACAATCGGTCAAGCGAAGGCAAAACCATATTGGCTTGCTCTTTACTTGACCGATGTTTTTTACTTCTCTTCTGTTAGATACTCCTTTATTTGTTGTGCTCTAGGCGGTTTTTATCTCTACTTCGTTCTCTCATAAACTAAGATTTTATCACGTTCTACTGATTCCTGTGCAAAAGGGAGTAAGGTTCCTTCTGATACCAAATCAACTTTTCTACCTAAGAGTTCTTCCAAATCACTCCACATGCCGAAGAATTTTAAACCAATAGGTTTGCTCTTGTCCAAAGAAACCATAATATCGACATCGCTATCCTTCGTTTCTTCCCCTCTGGAGAAAGAACCGAACAGCCAGGCTTTCAGTACGGGTTGGGTGCTGAAATAATGGCGTAAAGCTTCTATGATGGCTCGTTTACCCATAATATAATGATGTTGTTTCTTGGTGCAAAGATACACTTTTTATTCGAAAGAGCAAGCTTTTTTCTAGTTTTTTATTACCTTTGCATTGCTTTTCCCAAAAAAGTAGAAGATTTCTTCATTTTAGGGGTAATTGATTTCAGGAAAGCTTGTATATAAGAGTAGAAACAAGAAGAAAATGACGTGTTGACAGAAGAAAATGAACAGCGGATGGAACGGCTGTTCCACGACCATTACGAGCAGATGTATCGCTTCGCCTTTGCCTTGCTCCATGATAATGAGGAGGCGAGGGATGTGGTGAGCGACGTGTTCTCCAGATTGTGGGATAAACAGCTGGTTCCAGACCGGGCTTACCTGATGCGGAGCGTGAAGAATGCCTGCATCAATCTTATAGCCAGAAAGAAGAGAGATGAAAGACTGAAACGGCTTCTCCCTCTCTCGGAAGAGAAATTGACGGAGGAAGAACCTTCTCGTCTGGAAGAGCGATGGCAGGCTGCCGTGGATTGCATCGACCATGACCTGACCGACCAGACTGCTTCCGTCATCCGATTGTGCTATCGGGAAGGAATGTCGTATAAGGATACGGCGGAGGAACTGGGCATCAGCGTCTCGGCAGTGAACAAGCATATCGTGAAAGGTTTGCGAACGCTCAGAGAAAAGTTGAAAGGAAAACAATAACCCTAAAATGAAGAAAGGAAAAGAAAATGAAACATGAATTATCTGACATAAATCCTCAGAAGATGGATTCTCAGAAATGGGATTTGCTCCTCAATCTCCTGGAGCATCCCGAAAAGTATTCCAAAACCCAGAAGGATGAACTTCTAGGCGATGAGGAAGTGAACGAACTCTATCAGCAGTTGGTAGAGACCCGACAGTCTCTGGATTTCGCCAAGTCGAAGGAAAAGATGAAGATGCCTCGATTGATGCAGAATGGGAGAAGCTGAAAGATGAGATGAAGCTGAAAGAAAAGCAGCAGAAAGAAGAGATGAGTCAGAATGCAGAAACCCAACAAACTGCCAAGCAGCTTCCTCTCTGGAGCCCGATGAGAAAGGTGGCTGCCGTTGCAGCCGTCCTTGTCGTCTCCGGCATCACCTTTGCTGCCATTCATCTGGTAACCCGTTCTCATCAGGCATCAGATAAGAACAATACCGAACTCGTAGCATCCCGAAAGGATTCTATCCAGCAGGTTGCTGCTCCTCAGAAATCCAACATAGAAGAAAAGGCAGATTCTGCAAGTCTTGCCCAGCTCCCATTGGTTTACGAAAACGCTGAGCTTCAGAATATCCTGACTCCTATTGCCGGGCATTTTCATCTCCAGGTAACTTATCAGAACGAGTCGGCTCGCCACATCCGTCTCTTCCTGCAACTGGAGAAGAACATGAGTCTGGATGATATCATCGAACTGATGAATCATTTCGAGAAAGTGAATATTCGTCATGAAGGTCAAACTTTAATCGTGGAATAAGATGAAAAGATTAAGATATATCATGCTGCTGGCAGGTCTGATGAGTCTTTCTCTTCAGACCATCTATGCCCAACGCATCACCCGCAGCTTCCGCAACACTTCTATGTCAGAAGCACTCACCATCCTTGCCAAGAGCACCAAGGATTATCGTATCAACTTTATGTATGATGAACTGGAAGATTTCACGGTTACCACAAGTATCGTGAAGCGAACAGCTCCGGATGCCATCCGCCAGATCATGGGCTTCTATCCGATGAAGATGACGATAGATGGCGAAAATATCTTTGTGGAGTGTACGCAGAAGACTCCCACCAAGATGATAGGTCGCATTGTAGATGCGCATCATCGCCCTGTAGATTTCGCCAATGTAGCCCTGCTGAATGTTCGTGACTCTTCATTGATAAATGGCGGTGTGACGAATGAGAACGGCCAGTTCGTGATTCCCTGCGGAGCCAGAAAGGTGATAGTAAGAGTAAGTTGCGTGGGCTATATTACGACAAGCAATACATATAATACAGGTAAGATTGGTTCAATTACTCTGAAGGAGGCAACAATGAACCTGCAGAAGGTGATAGTAAAGGCGGTTCGCCCCAAGACAAAACTGACTCGCGAGGGATTTCAGACCCAGGTGCAAGGTACGATACTGAGTGATGCAGGTATGGTTGCCGACTTGTTGAAGCAGGTTCCAAGAGTGCGTGTAGATAAGGATGGTAACTGTTCGGTGTTTGGAAAAGGCACACCGGAGATTTATGTCAATGGCAGAAAGCTGACCGACAAAAATGAATTGCAAACCATATCTTCCAAGGATGTGAAGAACGTGACGGTTATCACGACTCCTGGTGCTCAGTATGATGCCCAGGTCAATTCGGTGATTCGTATTACTACGGTCAAGAAGCAAGGTTATGGATGGAGTGGAAATTTCCAGGCAAAATATGGTTTTGCCATGAAGAATGCCTGGCAAGAGCAGGCTAATCTCAATTACCGTGTGGGTGGACTGGATGTATTCGGTGGATTGATGTGGTCAGATTCGTATTTCTATGATAAGTTGGGATTGGATGAATATATCAATGGAAATCAGCATCAGATATATCAAAAATCAGTAGGGCGCATTGATTCTAGAGATTATGGACCTGATGCCAATCTGGGTTTCAATTATGAATTCAACGAAAATCATACCATCGGTCTGAAATATAAGTTTGGTTCTGGCTATACCAAGTATTTTACTGATCAGAATAACTATTCCATCTTTCAGGATGGAGTTCACCAGGGAGATGTGAATTATCTCAACGATGAGTCTGATTCTAAGCAGACTCCTATTCATCAGGCAGACTTTTATTATGATGGTAAAATAGGCAAGTGGAGTATAGACCTGAATGCATCAGCGTTGTGGAGAACGAAAGACCAGATACAGAAAGCCACCGAAACCAGTTCTGAGTTGGGCGACCAGATAGTATGTTCAGATAGCCATACCAACGGAAAGTTGCTTGCTGGTAAATTGGTAGTTTCTTATCCTTTGACCGACCAGTTGAACATAGACTTTGGTTCGGAATACACAAATTCTGATAGTCATACCAACAACCAGAACGAGGGTGGTGTGGCTGCATCCAATGATTCCAGAATCAAGGAACAGAACATAGCCGCTTTTGCTGAGGCTGCATGGTCGTTGGGAGATTATTCCCTGAATGCCGGTGTGAGATATGAGCATGTAAAATCAGACTATTATGCCGAAGGAGTGCTCAACCCAGATATGAGCAGAAAGTATGATAATGTATTTCCTAATGTGTCCTTAGGATATGATAAGGGCAAGTGGCATTCTTCGTTGAGTTTTACGGCGAAGACCTATCGACCAAATTACTTCCGTCTTTCCGGTTATACCCGATATACGAGTCGTCATTCCTATGAAAGCGGTAATCCGAACTTGCGACCAACGGATGCCTATCATCTGGAATGGGATGCGCAATATTCCTGGCTGAGTTTTTCTGCTGAATATATCTACAACAAGAAAGCCTCGGTATATATGATGAAACCATTCCAGGGCAATAAGGATATAGCCCTGTCATATTATGAGAATGTAGATAAGATTCAGAACCTGAAGTTCTATCTTGAGGCTACTCCGGTGATAGGCTTATGGCATCTTGACTATACGGTAGGTCTGGTCAATCAGTTCTTTAATGCCGAGAAATATGTCAGCGACTATAATGCCAACCGTCCTTCTCTCTATCTGGATTTGGAGAATACCTGGGTATTGCCACATCATTGGAAGGCTAGATTGGAATACGCTTACCAGTCGCGTAATTATAGCGAATTGGGTGTCAACTATGCATGGAATTCCCTGGATGCGTCTATTTCAAAGTCATTCCTGAACAACCGACTGGTTGTGAGACTGGAAGCAGAGGATTTGCTTCATGGTCAGAACGAGAGTTGGAAATATAATAATTCGTATGCGCACTTCACCAGAACCGGTATAGATAATACCCGCATGTTCTTGGTCAATGTAACTTATAACTTCAATGCCACCAAGAGCAAGTATAAGGGTACGGGTGCTGGTAATGCAGAAAAGAGCAGATTATAGTATCAATTTAACAGGAATTTTTCCTCTGTTTCTTTGTCATTTCCATCTTTTTCCTTAATTTTGCAGCGGAAAGTCTATAATAGATATTTGTAATGGCAATAAGAATGAAGATGAAACAGGAAAAGATGAGAAAGATAGGCATCGCTTCGGCTCTGGGCTTGGTGGTGCTCGTGGTGCTGGGACTGTATGGTGCCAGCAACTATATGCTCAATTATTCGCTCAACTATCCGAAGGAGGAGAGAATGACGGCTGAGCATTGGAAGAACAGAATGAAGAACGAGTGCCCCTGGATGATTGGCTGGATGGACTCTGTGTATCAGCACCATTGCGTGAAGGATACCTTTGTCACGATGCCGTCGGGCTACAAGGCACATGCCATCTATCTCTATGCACCGGTGGCTACGGAAAAGACTGCCGTGGTGGTGCATGGCTATCAGGTGCGCTCCGAGGGTATGCTGCACATCGCCTATCTCTATAATCACGATATGGGGTATAATGTGCTCCTGCCAGATCTGTATGGACATGGAGAGAGTGAGGGCGACCATATCCAGATGGGATGGAAGGATAGATGGGATGTCATCAGATGGTCGGAAATCGCCAATGAGATTTTTAAAGTGAAGGGTGAAGAACAGAGAGTGAAGGGGGAAGACCGAAGTGCGAAGAATACCCGTCAGGTGATTCACGGCATTTCGATGGGTGCGGCAACCACGATGGCAGTATCGGGAGAGAAGACTCCCGATTACGTGAAGTGCTTTGTGGAGGACTGCGGCTATACCAGCGTGTGGGATGAGTTTGCTGCTCAGCTCAAAGACCAGTTTGGCTTACCTTCCTTCCCGCTGATGAATACCACTTCAGCTCTTTGCCAGTATCGCTACGGCTGGTCGTTTGCCGAGGCGCAGCAGATAGAGCAGGTTCGCAAGAGCACCAAACCGATGCTCTTTATCCATGGCGATAAGGATGCCTTCGTGCCTTACGCCATGCTTCATCCGCTTTACGAGGCAAAGACGAAGGGCAGAAAAGCCATCTTCATCGCCAAAGGTTCTGTTCATGCTATGGCATATCGCGACCATCACGAGGAATACACCCACATCGTGAAAGACTTTGTTTCAAAAGAGGAATAGGTTATTCTCCGATATGCTGTCCCACCACATATCCTGTGGTCCAAGCTGCCTGCAGATTGAAGCCGCCGGTGATGGCATCAATGTCGAGCACTTCGCCGCAAAGAATCCTGCGGCACCCCCACCAATAATTGCAATATGTAGTGATTGTGGCATATCGTATTTTTGGTTGATTAGGGTGCAAAGGTACTGCTTTTCTTTGATAAAAGAAGAAAAGTTCTCCTTTTTCTTTTGCAGATACGATAGATTTTTGTAACTTTGCGCAAAAATCATAGTATATTAAGTATCAAATAGATTTATGGCAAAAAGAGAATATGTTGAGGCCAACAAGCGTTGGCTGGAGGAAAAGGCAAAGGAGGAGGGCGTTTTGGCGCTGCCTCGTGGTATATATTATAAGGTGTTGAAGCAGGGCGACCCGAAGGGTGCACAGCCTAGCCGACGCAGCATCGTGACGGCTCATTACACTGGTTGGACCATCAATGGCAAGAAGTTTGATTCCAGCCGTGGCGGCACGCCGTTCGCCATGCGATTGAGCGACCTGATTGATGGCTGGATTGTTGCCATGCAGCAGATGCACGTGGGCGACCAGTGGGAACTTTACATCCCTGCCGAGATGGGCTACGGCAAGTTCTCGCAGCCGGGCATCCCAGGTGGTTCTACCCTGATATTCGAAGTAGAACTGCTGGGAGTGGGATAATCCGGCTACAGTCGGTTCAATTCATCTTCCGCATTGTTCATGCCGTTGTATCTTCCCTTGCGCTTGTTGAATTTCCAGGTTACGGTCAACTTGTAGCTCCATAGCTTGTAATCCTCAGTCTGGGAGAAGTCAACGGCATGCTCGTGGGTTCGCTCCTTGAAGAGCTGCTGATGGAAGAGGTCGTTGGCACTGAAGGCAACCTGTAATCTGCCGTCCATCCACGATTTGTTGGCACCAAGACTCCAGTTCTGAGTGGGGCGGAACTTCGTTTTACCCACTTGCCCTCCATTGTCAAAACTGTAGGAGAGCGACAGCTGATAGTCGTTTGGTAGCGTGAAGTAATTGTCAAACGATGCATCCCAAGTTACTCCGTTGTAACTGATTAGCTCTCCATGATCATTTACGGAGAAGCGCTGGTAAGTGATGCTTGCATTTACATTTGGGCGCCAGCAGCCGAAGACGTGTCCCCAGTTGAGATATGCCATGTATTTCTGCATCTTGTTGAAGTTCATGAATGTACTCACGTATCTTACGGGCTTGTCTTCCGGCACTTCATGAATGTACATGATGGAGTGGTCGATACGGGTGTATCTCAGCATTCCCATGAATCTTTCCACTGCACCGAGTAGGTCAGACGATAGGTGTTGACAGGCTGCAGCTTCGGATTGCTGATCTGATACTGAAAGCGCGAGGTATAGTAGATGCTCCCACTGAGCTGACTGAAAGAAGGTCGGGCGGTGGTAGTTCGAAAGCTGAGCGAGTGATGCCACGATGGTTCGTTGAGAGTGATACCGAACGATGGAAACCATTGGTCGTAATGACGCTCCATATTATCGGGAGATTCCTCCGACAGATTGGTGTATCGGGATGTGAGATGCTCGTATCGGATGCCTGCCCACCAGCTCCATTTGCCAGCTTCACCCTGATATTGCAGGTAAGCTGCCGTCTTGGTATCGTGGTTTTTGTATTCCGTAGTTCCAAGCATATCGGCAGAACTTTCGGTTTTTCCCTTGCCTTCCATCAAGCTCCATTCGCCACCATAGTTGATAGAATGTTTGTCAGAGATGAGTTGCTTGACTTCGATTCTTCCACTATAGATATCGTAGCGCGAATTGGAACGGTTGAGGGTTTCCTGCATCTCGCTACCTTCTTTCTCCGTGATAGGCTGGCTGTCAGAATCCTTGTTCCTTGCATAGTCCAGATAAATCTGTGATGAGAAATGTTTCGACCATTTAGCCAGATGGAAGAGGTTGAAGTGGTGACTGCGCTGGTGTCCCCATTGCTGGCTCTCCGCATCAAAATACTTCATCTCGCTATCCGCATCAGAAAGCTTCATCTCTCTATTTGTATCTTCTCCTGCTGGGTTAGGATAGCGATAGTACTGCTGCTGTTTCTCGCTTCTGCCGCCATTCAGCCAAAGCCCTTCCCATTGTATTCCCACTTCGTGTTGCTTGCTGAGCAACCAGTCGAAGTTGAGTTCCGTAGCGTTATAATTTGCCTTGTTCTTGCCATGGCGGTCGGTTCCGAAGAGATATTCGCCATCTTTGGCTCTTACGAGCGCTTCCTGTGGCTGATGCACATTGTATCGGTTGTCTGTGTAGCCGTAAAATCCTGTGAGCGAAATCTTCTTCGTTACCCAACCCAGGGTCAATTCCTCGTGGTTGGTGTTCACCTCGCTCAACTTATCATACACCTGCATCTTGCCTAATATACCCTCGTCTGTTCTTCTCGTCAGGATTCTCAGTACGGCTCCCGTCGTTGCATCATATTTTGCACCAGGAGTGGTAATGAGTTCTATTTCATCTATCAGCTTCACATCGAGATGAGAGAGTTCGGCTGAAGTCGCCTTCTTGTCGTTGAGATAGATGGTGGGTGCGCCCAGTCCGTTTACTTCCAGAGTTCCATCGGCGGTTTGTTTCATGCCGGGGATGTGCCTCAATACATCTTCCAGCGTCGGCTCCTTTGCCAAAGGAGTGTTGCGGACACGGGTAACCAAGGCATCGTTTCTCATCTTGTACATCGGGCGATGACCTGTTACGGTTACGGCTTGAATCTCTGCCTCCTTGTCTGCTTTGATCTCGGCTTCTTGGTTAGCTTTGATCGTATCATTTTCCGTCTGTATTGAGTCTGCGGAAACTCCGGATGTCGGGATTTTCCCATTTTGTGCTGTTACACAGGTGGCGGTGGCTAGCATCGCGCATAAAACTGTTTCTTTCTTCATATTCTTCCTTGTTTTTTGTTTTCGTCTGCAAAGGAACAGTTTTTCGGACTCAAAATCGCAAATAATCATTACTGAAACATTACGCTGGCAAAATAATCTTGCTTCACCTTATTATATATAGTGAAATCTTCGTACCTTTGCACTGAAAAAAGAAAAAAAATATGAATAGAAGAATCAAACAAGTCTGGCTGCTCGCCATCCTTTCCTCTTTCCTGCTGATAGGCTTGCAGACCTATTGGCTCTATAATAGCGTGACCTATTCGATGGGAGAGATGGGGAAGAAAAACGCCGAAAAGGCGGAACGGGCGATTATTGCCTATCTGACAAATATCGGAGCGGCGGTAAAAGAAAAATCACATATCGGTTATGTCGTCTCGGCATATTTTTCAGACTTCAAGGGTCCCTGTACTACGGTTTGCTCTCCGCTGGATACGGATACAATCATTGGTGGAGTGGTGTATCGCAAGCCGGGATTCGGTAACGTGATGGAGAAGAGAGATACTTTCGATTTGCGTGAGACGGATTCCAACAATTCTTTTGATTGCCTGAATACTTACATCACTTACCAGCTTACCCGCTTTGACAAGGCGCATTTTGATCGTTTCATCAGTAGGAAACTGGGCAATGATTTCATCGGGGCAGAGATGAAGACGGGAAAGCATCGTCTGTGGCAGACAAGAATCGTGGAACCTCCTACCTTGTTTCATCACGAAATGCTGGTGGAAGTGCCTTTTAATCCTGTCCAGTATCAGTCGATGCAAATGAGGATGCAGGTGCCGATGCTGCCCATCCTGAAGGGAATGATGTGGCAGATGATAGGAAGTCTGCTGGTTACCATCATGCTTCTCCTGAGCATAGCTTATCTCATCAAGGTGATGCTCCTGCAGAAGAAGGTGGATAAGATGCGAAGCGACTTCGTGCATACGATGATTCACGAGCTGAAGCGCCCCGTGCAGACGCTGAAGATGTGTGTATCTGTATTCTCTGCTCAAAAGACTGATGAGAAGGATGAGAATGCTCTCATCATGGAGACGGTTAGAGAGGAGAGCGATAACCTGACCGCCTATCTCGCCAAACTCCGGGAAGTAATCAGGGCAGAGGAACATATCCCGCTCCAGATAACTTCTTTCGATATCCATGCCGCTTTGCTGAATCTGGTGGCTGTTTATCGAAAGAATAAGCAGAAGGAGGTGAATGTTTCGCTCGATTACCAGCGCACTTCCGACCGGATGATGGGAGATAGAGACCAGCTTCTGAATGTGGTCAGCAATCTGATGGAGAACTCGGTGAAGTATTCCGGCGACATTGTCAATATCCATGTTGTCTGCCGAGATACCGGGAAGGGGGAAGTCATGATTTCTGTATCAGATAATGGTATCGGAATTTCGCCCGATGAACAGCAGAGAGTCTGGACGAAGTTCTATCGCAGCAATGCTTACCCGGATATGATGCAGCCGGGCATTGGCTTGGGCTTGAGTTTTGTTGATATGATTGTGAAGGCCCATGGGGGCAGAAAAATGATGCAGAGCGAAGTGGGCAAGGGAACCAGGATTTCGATCATCATTCCGCAGCACTCCTGATGCATCCGGTTTAACGCTATAAACAACAGAAAAAATGATCAAGATATTATTTGCAGACGATGACTTGAAGTATTCCATGTTGCTGAAGAGTTTCCTGCAGCAGCATGGCTACGATGTGACTTATGCCGGCAATGGCAAGAAGGCATGGGAGCAGTTCCCGGAAGTGAAGCCCGACCTGGTATTGCTCGACATCAATATGCCGGAGATGGATGGCTATGAGGTGGCTGAGCGCATCAGAGCTATCGACCCGAAGGTGCTTATCTTCTTTCTCACCGACCGTACGGAGAAGAACGATCGACTGAAAGGTTTCTCCCTGAAGGCAAACGATTATCTTGCCAAACCCTTCTATCCGGAAGAGTTGCTGGCAAGAATAGAGGAGCGGTTCTCCATAAATGAGAATGAAACGATAGAAGAGGAGGTGTATCATTTCGGTGAAACCACCTTCTGCTATAATAACAATGAGCTTCGCACCCGTTCCTCTCGTGTGCTCATTACCAGCCGACAAGCGACATCCTCCGTTTGTTGGCGAAGAATATCGGCAATGTAGTAAGCAAGGAGATGATACAGGAGGCGGTGTGGGGAACCGTGAGCTATGCCAACTCCCTGGCTGTGAATGTGCAGATGACGTATCTTCGCCATGCTCTTCAGCATGATGCGACCGTTAAGATTGAGTCGCTGAAGAAAAAGGGATACGTTTTGTCTGTTATTTCTCCAGAGTAACGATGATGTAGCTTCTGCCATCCTCTTTCAGACCTCTTTCCTGAATGGCCTTGGTGCCCTCTTTCAAGACGTCGATGGCTCTGATCTTGCTGGGAGAAATCTTGTTGAATTCCTCTTCAGTCAGTTCCTGCTCTCTGCCCTTGATCAGAAAGTGAGGGGCTGGCTTGGCGGCAGGAGGTGTGGTAGTGGTGATGATATGAATCTCTATCACATCGCTTTTGGGTGCCGGCAGGACGTTGGTGTTTACCTGGTAATTCTTGATGGTTTTACCGATGAGTTCCTTGCCGGTGAAGTTTGGAATGCGCTCGCCGTCGATGCTGTAGATACGCAGGGTATCTGCCTTGGATGCCATACTGCTGGTTATGCCCAGCAGGGCAAATGCAATGGTGAAAATATACTTTTTCATAAGCGTGAAATGTTTAATCATTCGTTTAACTGTGCCAATGGAAGTAGCTGATAACTACCATCTTGTGTTTCTGTGATATTGATGGTGTAATGCTGCATGTTGCCTTCGTTGTCCAGGGTTGAGATAACGATGTTATCGCCTTGGCGGTTGATGGTAAGCTGCTCGGCAGAAGGCAGGGCGGCAGAGGCTACTTCATAAATCTGATTGAAATCTTCATGAATGCTTCTTTCTGTTTCAGAAGAGGTCTTTTCGGCATATCCTGAAGTCTTCTCTTTGTTTTCTGAAGTCTTCTCCGTATTGCCAGAAGAGGTCTCTTCTGTATTTTCTGCAGTCTTCCCTGTATGTTTCTCGCTTCTTTCTGCGATATTCTTTCTTTTGGCAAGAGCCATCTTGCTTGTCTTTATTTCCTGAGGGGTCACGATATCCTGGGTTGCAGCCAGGAAGAGGGAGTCGGCACGTTCCATCTTTTCGTACGAGTTCAGGTTCCCGTCTTCATCCTTGGAAGATGGCTGCGAGCGAACCACCTGCTCTGTAGGAACCAGGTTGGCAATGCTAGGTTGTTGTTCAGAAGAGGATGAGAAATAATCCTTGATAGGGAAGAGCAGGAAGATGAGTCCTGCCAGCATCGCCGTAGCGAGAAGAATGGCTGAGAGGCGTACCCATCTTGTTTCGTGGTTTTTTGAAGTTGCAAGGGACATCTCTTTCATTTGCAGCTGTCCATCAGCTTCTTCTTTTCTGTCCAGTTCTTTCATCATTTCCTCTTCCGTCAGAAGAATATTCGGAGTATAGTTCTCCATTCCCAGCATCAGGTTTCTGATGTCGAGATCCTCATCCGTTAAATCCTTATCCTCGCAATGGCGATAGAAATCAGCCAATGCCTGTTCTTCCTCCACGCTGGTATCAGCATCGAGGTAGCGCTCTATCAGCTTGTGGCGATAGGTTATATCTTCTAGTTTCTTCATTTCTTTCATTTTTAGAGTTCCTTTTTTAGAATTCAATTTGAAGTTTAATATAGAGCTCAATTTGAGCACCAGCCATTTATGACTTCATCATTTTCAACAATGATCTTCTTGCTGCAGAAATCATCGTCTTGGTGCTAGTCTTGTTGGCTCCACAGATTTCGGCAATCTCATCGAGGCTCTTTCCCTCGCTTCTCAATAGCAGCATTCTTCTCTGCGTATCCGGAAGCCTGTCCATCGCCCTGTTGAGTCGCCTTTGCGTATCTTCGCCGATGATGGTCTGGTCGGTACGCTCGGTTGCCGTACAGATTTCTGCAGGATGCTTCATCTGTTCCAGTGATGCTGTCTGGGCTTTGTTGCGTCTCAGATGGTCGATGCAGAGATTCCTGGCTATCGTCATACCTAGGGACTCGAGGCTCTGGTATTCAGAGAGCCTGTCGCGCATCTTCCAGAGCTTCACCAGGGTTTCCTGCACGATGTCATCGGCTTCTTCGGCAAGGGTTCCTGCCGAGAGATAACGTTGACAATGTGCCGTCAACCTGGGGCGCATTTCCTGGACGATATGTTCAAATTCTGTTTCTTCCATTTGTTCCTTTTTATGTGTATGACGCAAGAAGAGGCGAAAGGTAAACAAAAAAAATGCTACCTTCGCACATTTCTGTGCAAAGATAGCATAAAAAATTGATATATAGACATATCTTTTATTTTATTTGCGGATGAAGTGGTTTATTCCTCTGTTTTTGCCATCATCTTCTCATAGAGTCCATCCACGATGGAGTCGGCGAGCGAGATGTTGGGCACCATGATGTTTTCACACTTTAGGTATTCGCATGCCTTGAGGAAGATCTCAGCGGCAGGAATGATGACGTCGGCACGGTCTTCCTTCAGAGAGAAGGAAATCTCGCGCTCCTCGATGCTCAGGGGCTGCATCATCGAGTAGAGACGCTTCAGCTCGGCAAGCGTCAGGTTTTTGGAGTCCTGCTTGCTGTGGCGTGCCAGCTTGTTCAACTTGTTGATGTTGCCACCCGAACCGATGATCTTGATGTCGCCGTATTGCTCAGCATATCTCGCCAGGTTCTCCTTGAAGAGTTTTTCGGTTTCGGCAGTCACCTTGCCGCTCAGCATTCTCAGAGTACCCATATTGTAGGAATAGCTCTCGGCGAGAACACCATCGTGGATGATGCTCACCTCCGTGGAACCACCGCCCACATCAATGTAGGCAAAGCTGCCCTCGTTGGAGTCAGTTTTCTCTACCAGGTTATTGTAGAGGAGCTGTGCCTCCTCCTGACCCTTGATGATTTCGAGTTTGATGCCGGTTTGCTTCTCTATCTTCTTGAGCACCTTCTTGCCGTTCTCGGCATCGCGCATGGCTGAAGTGGCACAGGCGCGAAATGCCTCTACGTCATTGAGTTTCATGAATTGCTTGAAGCCCTTCATCATGTGGAGCATCATCTTCTCACGCTCCTTGGAAACCTTTCCCAGGGTGAAAACATCCTTACCCAATCGCAATGGGATGCGGATGAACATGAGTTTCTTGATGCGGTCTTCCTCTCGGATTGCCTCGGGATCGAAGCGCTTGATGAGGAGTCGGGCTCCGTTGGAGCCGATATCAATGGATGCTAAATTCATCATTATTTATATGCTTTATTATTTATATGCCTTATAAAGTTCTTCCTGGCTGCGGAATGGCTCGCCTTCTACAAATTCCTTGCCGCCCTTACCATCTACCACTCTGCCGTTCTTCGTATCTCTCATACCATAGGAGATGGTACGGAGCAGGTCAGCCTGCATATCTTCGTCATATACCGGGGTGAGAACCTCGATGCGGTTGATGAGGTTTCTAGGCATCCAGTCGGCAGAACCGATGAAGTATCTTGGCTTGCCTCCGTTGGCAAAGATGAGGATGCGGCTGTGCTCCAGATAGCGGTCGATGATGCCCACGCAGTGGATGTTGTCGCTGAGCTTGGCGATGCCTGGCACCAGCGAACAGTTGCCGCGGATCACGATATCTATCTTCACGCCAGCCTTTGAAGCTTGATAGAGCTTGGTTACCATATCGGTATCGGTGATGTGGTTGATCTTCATCTTCACCCAAGCCTCCTTGCCCTCGTTGGCATTCTTGATTTCTGTATCGAGCATACGCAGGATGCGGCTCTTCATGGAGTTTGGAGATACGAGGAGCTCGTTGAATCGGAATGGTGAGAATGGGCGGTCGATGAAATCGAATACCTTAGCCACCTCGTTTACCAGCTTAGTACGTGCTGTCATCATCAGATAGTCGGTATAGATCTTGGCATTGCTCATGGAAGTTTCCGGTTCCCACGCAGGCGATGTTGCCCTTCTTAGACTCGATATAGAGCAGCTTGGAGTGAATCTTCAGTCCTTCTACACCGAAGATTACGTTCACGCCTTCTTCCTGCATGCGCTTGCTCCACTTGATGTTGCTCTCCTCGTCGAAACGTGCCAGAAGTTCTACTACGGCTGTTACTTTCTTGCCGTTGCGGGCAGCGGTGATGAGTGCCTTCACTACCTTTGAATCCTTAGCCAGACGATAGAGGGTGGTCTTGATCGCCTTTACCTCTGGCTTGGTAGCAGCCTCTCGGAGTACACGGATGTAGCCGTTGAAGCTATGGTAGGGTACATGGATAAAACGGTCTTTCTCACGAATCTGGTCGAGGATGCTCTCGTTGGAAAGGAATTCCGGTTTCATGATAGGAGCCCATTTTTCGTACTTCAGTTCCTTGTGTCCGCAATCTGGGAACGACATTAGGTCCTTGTGGTTCTGGTATCTACCGCCAGCCAATGAAGCATCCAACTCCTTGGTGTTCAATCGCTCACGCAGTTTCTTCTGAAGTTCCTTCGGCATCTCCTGATCGTAGATTACGCGCACGGCTTCACCCTTCTTACGGCTGCTTACACCCAGGGCAATCTTCTCCATGGTTCCGAAGTCGGCATCATTGTCCATCTCCATCTCGGCATCCTTGGTAAACTTGAAACTGAAAGCACGGTAGGTGCTCTCCTTGAAACCGAGGAATACCAGAGGCAGACAGTATCTGATTACATTATCGAGATACATGATGTTGTCGAAACCCTCGCTTGCCGGTACCTTCACCCAGCGTCCGTAAACTCTATCCGGTACCTTTACTACGGCGTATTTCTTCTTCTTGTCATCCTCGGCCTTTTCTACGGCAAGGTAAATGCGGTTGTCCTCCAGGGTAGAGAGGTCGTCTATCTCGTTGAGCCAGATAGGGTTGACAGAACCATTGAGCTTGTCGTAGAAGAACTGCGTCAGGAAATCCTTCTGCTCGTCGTTGAGCTGGTCTTCGGTGAGCAGGCGAACCTTGTGAACTTCAAGCTCTCGGAAAACCGTATCCACCGCTTCAGTGTATTCTTTCGAATAAGATTCATTGAGCTTATTAATTGTTTTAAGTGATTTCTTAATCTGCTGTTCGGTATCCTTGTCGAGCTTCTGGTCGAGCATGCGGTTGAGTGATGCCACGCGGACACGGAAGAACTCGTCGAGGTTGTTGGAGTAAATACCGAGGAAAGAGAGACGCTCCAACAATGGCACATACTCTTTCTCTGCTTCCTGCAGAATGCGGTGATTGAAGTACATCCAACTGATATCGCGTTCTACGTATGCTTTTTTAAGTAATTCTTCTTTGGTCATAACTATTTGCTAATTATTAAGTTACTTTGTTTTCGCAGGCTCTTTCTTGGCATTGTTTTCTTTCTTTACAGAGGCTTCTTTCTTTTCAGCCTTTTCCTCTACAGCCTTCTTTTCTGGAGCAGTTTTCTTCTTCTCTAAGTTAGCTTTCTTTTCAGAAGTCTTTTCTTTCTTCTCTGCGTTAGCTTTCTTTTCAGAAACTTTCTCGTCCTTCTTGTTCTTAGAAGATTCTTTAGAGTCTTTGCCTGGTACTTCCAGAACGAGGAAATCAGTATCTCCGTCGATAAAGTGAAGCTCTTTACGGAAGAACTTGCTGCTGCCTGCTGGAACCATGATGTCGTGCAACAGGTCGCAGTCATCGAAAATATGACGGCTCAACTTGTCTGGAGTTCCAGCGAAAGTAATCTTCTTCAGTTTGTCGCATTCAGCGAAAGCGTATGCTTTGATAGCTTTCACGCTGGCAGGTATATAAATGTTATCCAATTCATCACAATCATAGAATGCATCATGTTCAATCTCCTTCACCGTACTAGGGATGATGACATGAGACAGTTGTTTCTTGCCACGGAAAGCCATCTCTCCGATAATCTCTACTCCCTCAGGAATCGTAAAACTGGCATCATGGTTCATGTAGTAAACCAAGCGCTTCTTGTCGGCGGTATAGACTGCCTCGCCGTCAAACTCAAAGTTATCGCTGTCAATCTTCTGTAAGGCGAGGTTGAGAACCAAGTTTTCAAACTTGCCGTCTTTTTTGGACTTCTTCTTAAGAATCTCCAAAATCGCTTTTTTATTTTCCTTCATAGAATCATATATGTTAATTGTATTTCTTTTCGGTTGCAAAGGTACGGCGATATTTTTAAACTAGAGCGAAAAGATGGTTACATGTTTATGACGATGATGTTACATCGGTATTACGGGCATTACAATCATATTACACGCTTTGTAAACAGGCAATGTAACACATTTGTAACACTTATGTTTTGTGAAAGAAACATTTTATCCTTATCTTTGCAGCCGAAAAGAAATAGAATGGCATCTTGTTGAATTTCAATTCATAACGGGATTGCTTTCTTGTTGGTAACAATCAATTAAGGTATATATATAATAAGGTGAAAATGAAGAAGAAAACGTATCTGTTGATGGCACTCGCTATGGTGTCGATGGGAATGAATGCCCAAAACTCAGAAAAGAGTTCTCTTGGAAACGATGCGCCTGAATTCGTAAAGACGATGAAGATAGGTGGAACCATCCGTTCTAAGTATGAATACCAAACCGAAGAAGGGGAGGGACGATTTGAGGTGCGTACGGCCCGTATCAATGTAGCAGGAAATGTAACAAAGGAGGTTAGTTATAAGGCTGAGATTGATCTCTGTGATGAGGGTAAGATCAAGATGCTCGATGCTTATACCCGTATCAAGCCTTGGAAGACTCTGCAGCTTACCATCGGTCAGGAACGCGTGCCATTCACTATTGATGCTCACCGTTCTCCTCATCAGCAGTACTTCGCCAACCGTTCGTTCATCGCCAAGCAGGTGGGCAACGTGCGCGACGTGGGTGCCGAAATCGGATACACCTGGAATGTAGGTTTCCCAATCGTGGTGAATGCCGGTATCTTTAACGGTTCGGGCTTGACCAACCAGAAGGATTACTGGACCAAGGGTGTCAACTATTCAGCCAAGGCTCAGTTCCTCTTTCCGAATGTCAACCTGGTGTTGAGTACCCAGAAGATCAAGCCATCTGATGTTACGGTAACGATGTATGATGGCGGTATCACCTTCCACAAGGGCGGTTTCATTGCTGAAGCTGAGTATCTTTACAAGCATTACAGTAAGGATGCTTTCCACGATGTGCATGCGTTCGATGGTTTCGTATGCTATGACATTCCGGTGGCTAATCCTAAGAGCCTCATCAGGAAGGTTTCTCCTTTGGCAAGATATGATTTCATGAGCGACCACAGTGATGGTACAAGATATGGCGGTTCTGATACAGAACTGGGTGCATTGAAGATCAATGATTACAAGCGTCATCGTGTTACGGGCGGTGTAACCCTGAGCCTTGCCAAGCCATTCATCTCTGATATCCGTATCAACTACGAGAAATATTTCTATCGTAAAGGTGGTATAGCCAAAGTTTCAGAAAAAGATAAGATTGTTGTGGAGTTCATGACTAAATTTTAGTCAGGATAAAACTTGTTTTTGGATGTAATAGGCGAGGGTGTGTCATAAGCCACATCCCATACGCCCTGAAAGGGCAGAAGCTCCTAGCCCAGGGTAACACCCTGGGTATATAATGGGATAAAGAAGTCGCCCTGTAAGGGCAAAAGCTTTGTATTTGAGAAGCTTTGCCTTACAGGGCGTCTTTCTTGCTTATGCGTAACCCAGGGTGTTACCCTGGGCTAGGAGTTTCTGCCCTTTCAGGGCGTGCTGCTAATAACAGGGCGTGCTGCTAATAACAACTTTTCGTTTTATTACAGCATTCCCTTAGAGCTAGGAAGCTCGAAGTGGTAGATGTCTCTCTTCACCGCCATTTTCAGCGAACGGGCAAGCGCCTTGAAAATGCCTTCTATCTTGTGATGCTCGTTCTCGCCCTCAGCCTTGATGTTGAGGTTCATCTTTGCCGCATCACTCAGACTCTTGAAGAAATGCTTGAACATCTCGGTTGGCATTTCGCCCACCTTCTCTCTGTGGAACTCGGCATCCCAAATCAGCCATGGACGGCCACCGAAATCCAATGCTACCTGACAGAGACAGTCATCCATCGGCAGACTGTAGCCGTATCTTTCTATTCCGCGCTTGTCACCTAAAGCCTGCAGCAGGCATTCGCCCAGTGCAATACCCGTATCCTCAATGGTATGATGCTCATCCACATAGAGGTCGCCCTTGGTATGGATGGTGAGATCCATCATGCCGTGCTTGCCTATCTGTTCCAGCATGTGGTCGAAGAAACCGAGACCGGTAGAGATGTCGCATTTGCCTGAACCATCGAGATTTACCTTGATGTAGATATCCGTCTCCTTGGTGGTGCGCTTCACCTCGGCAATGCGGTCGCCGGCAAAGAGAATCTCAGCAATCTTGTCCCAGTCCATACCGTTTTTTCCGAGAATCAGACTTTTGCAACCCAGGTTTTCGGCAAGCTGGGCATCGGTTTCACGGTCGCCGATTACATAACTGTTTGCCATATCGTAGGCAGGGTTATCGATGTATTCGGTCAGCATGCCTGTTCCTGGCTTGCGCATCGGCGAGTTATCTTCAGGGAAGTGGCGGTCGATGTGCTGCTTGGCAAAGTGGATGCCCTCGCTCTCCAGGGTCTGGATGATGAAGTTGTGTACAGGCCAGAAGGTGTCTTCCGGAAAGGAGTCGGTACCCAGTCCGTCCTGGTTGCTCACCATCACCAGCTCGTAGTCGGTGTGCTGGGCAATGAAGGCGAGATTGCGGAACACGCCCTTGGTGAATACCAGCTTCTCGAAGCTGTCAATCTGTTCGTCCTCTGGTTCCTGAATCAGAGTTCCATCGCGGTCGATGAAGAGTAATCTTGTCTGTTTCATGTCTCTTATATATTATGTTAATACGATTAATATTTTTCTATCTCTGTAGTTGCCATCTTCTGGCTTTCCTTCATTCTCCGTTTCTCTTCGTCTTGCACCTTGTAAGAGCCGAACTGATAGGCAAGTGAAATGCCAAGCCAGCTCAGGGCGTAGATGATGAGCAGGAAGGTGATGGTGAACACCAGGAAGAGGAGTGGGGTGAAATACCCCGGCACACCGAGCGGGTCTCCATCAAGCGCACCGAGCTGTGAATAGAACTGTGCGATGATGAGGATGATGGAAGGCAGGGCTGCGATAAAGGTAGCGATGCCTACGATAATCATGCCGAGAAAACTGGTCAGAAAGAAACCTCCGAAGTGGCGGAGAATGTGGAGGAGGGATTTTCCTATCTTGCGCTTTTCGCCTTTAGGACACAGTTGCTTTCTTGGCAGAAGATGCCAGAATGATACGATAGCCATTACGATAGTGGCTCCGTAAATGATGGTTTGCAGAATGAACGAAGCCATCGGATTCACGGCTCCCCAATCGTGAAGCGGTTTGTTGGGGAGGAGGAAATAGAGTACGATAGCCAGCAATACAGCAAATGGAACATGGGTAGTCCATGTCTGTTTTACGAGTGATCTGAAGTCACTTGTTATGGTATCGTATGATGCTCTCATGCAGGAAGTTATACTTCGGTGCTTAAATAATTCATTTACTTCCATAACTATCTTGTTTTAATTTCTAATTATCGCTTTTTTATTTTTTTACCTTTTTACCCTTTTTTACCTTTAAAAGTTTTTTTACCTTTTTACTTTTTTACCCTTTTACCTTTAAAAGTTTCTTCTGAATTCAGAGCAGGTAATGGCGGTAGCGATAGCCACATTCAGACTGTCGGCGGTAGCTCTACCTTCCGGAAAGTTAGGGATGAGCAACTTGTGGTTCACCTTCTTTGCCAGAGCAGGCGAAATGCCTTTTCCTTCGTTTCCCATCACGATAAGTCCTCGGTTTTCGAGCTTTTGCTGATAGATGTTGTCGCCATCGAGCAGGGTGCCGTAAACGGGAACATCGGCAGGAAGTGATTCTACCAGTCCCAGCAGGTCGCCATATTCTACCTTCACTCTTGCGATGCTGCCCATCGTAGCCTGAACCACCTTCGGATTGTATACGTCGGCAGTATCCTGACTGCAGTAGATATGGGTGATGCCAAACCAGTCGGCGATGCGGATGATGGTGCCCAGATTGCCCGGGTCCTGAACGCCGTCGAGCGCCAGACTCAGTTCGCTGGTATTAATAGAGTAATCTCCTGATGTTGCCTGTTTGAATACGGCAAGCACCTGTTGCGGATGCTGCAGGAAACTTACCTTCTTCAGTTCTTCATCAGTAACCTCTATCACTTCAGTTTCAGCCCCGAAGTGTTTGCCCCGGAGCCATTCGCCGGTAGCCACAATCAGGTCGGCAGGTTGCAGAGCGAGCAGATCGTCTACCACCTTGAAACCTTCTGCCACGAACTTTCCTTCTTTATTTCTGTTCTTCTTCAGTTCGAGCGAACGTATGTACTTTATTTTATTCTTGCTAATCATTTATTTTTTGTCTATATGTGTGCAAAGGTAACATAAAATATAGACATTTCAAAATAAAAAGTGCTAAATATTTTGTATTTAATTTGTTTTGCATTATCTTTGCATATCAAAAACGATAGATATTTTGAAAAAAGAAACGATTTCATTACTTGCCTTGCCGCTGCTCATAGCATCTTGTTCTTCAAGCAAAATGGTGCCGGAAGGGGAGTATATATTAAATAAGGTGGAAGTGAAGAGCGACTCGGCAGGGTATAATGCCGGGGCGCTCAAGCAGTATGTGCGCCAGAAAGAGAAACCGAAACTCTTCTCGCTCTTCAAGAATCCTTTCAGCAAAAAGCCTGTCATCTACGATACTTTGCAGGCGCGGCTCTCCTGTCAGGATCTGCTTACCGCCATGCAGAACCAGGGCTTCATGCATGCCGGGGTGTCGCTCTATACCACCAAGAAAGGAAAGAAACTGGATGCTACCTATCTGTTGCATCCCGGAGAACCTTTTGTGATAGGTAAGGTGAAATATGAAGTGGAAGATGAACATATCCAGCAACTTCTGCATCTCGATAACCCCGATAATCAGCAGATTAAGCCGGGTATGAGATTTACGGTAGAAACATTGGATAATGAGCGCAGGCGTATCTCCAGCCTTCTGACCAATGATGGCTATTTCCGTTTTCATAAAGATTTTATCCAGTTTTCTGCCGATACGATTGCGGGACAGAAGGATATCGCCCTGACGCTCCACCTGATGAAGTATAAGGCAAACAGTAATGCTCCTGAGGTTGATCATCCCCGATATGAAATCAGAAACATCAACTATCTGAGTAATGACAGCGACCGAATCCATCTGCGCCATCAAGTTTTGCTCAATGCCACTGCCCTCAGAGAAGGCCGTCCCTACAGCGCCGCTGCCTTGCAGCGCACCTATAACAACTTTGCCCGTTTGCAGGCGGTGAAGTATACCAACATCAGTTTCTCTGAAGTTCCTGACAGCAACCAGGTTACGGAGAACGGAATGGAGAGGGACAGCATCAGCCGGCAGATGGATTGCAATATCCAGATCAGTACCAACAAGCCTTCTACCATTGCCTTCCAGCCGGAGGGAACCAATACGGCGGGCGACTTGGGAGCTGCTGCATCGCTCACTTATACCAACCGAAATCTCTTCAGAGGTAGTGAGCAGCTGAGCATCGAACTTCGTGGAGCTTACGAGGCCATTACCGGTCTGGAGGGGTATCAGGACCAGAACTATACTGAATATTCGGTTGAAGGCAAACTGGTTTTCCCTCGTTTCTTGGCGCCTTTCCTTTCAAGAAATTTCAGAAGAAGACAGACGGCAAACAGCGAGTTGTCGGCAAGTTGGAATCTTCAGAACCGTCCGGAGTTTCATCGCCGCGTATTCTCTACTGCCTGGCGTTATCGCTGGACAGAACCGCGTCATCATCTGGCCTGGCGTTTCGACCTGCTCGATCTCAACTATGTGTATATGCCATGGATATCCGAGACTTTCAAGAGAGACTATCTCGATAATGCAGAAAACAGAAATGCCATCCTCCGCTACAATTACGAAGACCTGTTTATCATGAAGATGGGTTTCGGTTTGAGTTATAGCGATGGGGTAGATGCTGTGCGAGTGAATGTAGAGAGTTCGGGCAATCTGCTGAGCGGTGTTTCCAAGACTTTCGGTTTCAAGGTGAACAGCCAGGGGCAGCGTACATTATTTAATATAGCTTATGCCCAGTATGCCAAGTTTGATGTAGATTATACCCATCTGATGCAGTTTGATAAGCGTAATGCTCTGGCGCTGCATGCGGGTATCGGTGTGGCTTATCCTTACGGCAACAGTACGGTGCTACCTTTCGAAAAGCGTTATTTCTCGGGTGGTGCCAACTCGGTAAGAGGTTGGGGCGTAAGAGAATTAGGTCCGGGCAAGTTTAAGGGAACTGACGGCAGAATAGATTTCATCAACCAGACGGGTGATGTGAAGCTCGACTTGAATGCAGAATACCGCACTTCGCTCTTCTGGAAGTTTGAGGGTGCAGCGTTTATCGATGCCGGTAATATCTGGACACTTCGCAATTATCAGGATCAGCCTGGTGGCCAGTTCAAGATAGATGAATTCTACAAACAGATAGCTGTAGCCTATGGCTTAGGTCTCAGGTTGAATTTCGATTACTTCATCCTCCGTTTGGATATGGGTATGAAGGCAATCAATCCAGCCTACGGAACGAAGGAAGAGCATTGGGCGATTATCCACCCGAAACTAGACCGCGATTTCGCCTTCCATTTCGCAGTTGGTCTGCCGTTCTAAATGCAGCTAATAGTTTATCGTTAATAGTTGATAGTTAATAGTTAATAGTTTATAGCTAGGAGTTTCTGTAGGGCATCTTTTTGATTATGATGCCCCTCAGAAACTCCTTACTTTTTTCAAGGCAATTTATCCAGCTTAATCTTCCAGAGTCCCTTTTCCATACACATCGGCAGTTGGAAATCGGCCTGTTCTATGAGCTGCGGATCTTGCCCGATGCTGTCCATCTGCAGAAAATTATGAACCGTAAGGGTAACGGTGGCACTTGTTTCATCGTCACCGAAATCAATATCCGTAATCTCGATGCTGGCATCCTCCGGTTTCTGGCGCAGCAGTTCCACGTCGGTCTCGTTCACATTACTTGCAGCATAGCGCAGCCAGCGCTCCGATTCCTGGGTGCAATACTTCACGGCTTTCGGGAAATGCCAGTTGAAATAATTGTTGGCAAACGAATCAACGTCAGCCTTCAGTTGGTCCTCGCTGCCTTCGTGAGGTTCACAGCCCGAAAGGCTGAATATACTTGCGGTCATGCATGCCACAGCTATGCATAAACCTATCATCGACTTCTTCATCATGATTCTCAAATCTTAAAAATTCTATTTTTTTGCGATATTTCGGCACAAAGATAGTAAAAAACTTTGTAATAAGAATCTTTTTTGCTAACTTTGCATGGAAAATAACAATTAAAATGCTGAAATTTATATCCTTTGGCAGTGGAAGTAGTGGCAATTGCTATTATCTTTACACTGATACGGATTCGATACTGATAGACGTAGGAGTAGGAATAAGAATATTAAAGAAGCATTTCCATAACTATGGACTTCGCTTCGAGGATGTGCATCACGTCCTCATCACCCATGACCACGCCGACCATGTAAAGTCGGTGGGGAGTCTGAGTACTGACTATCATCTACCGGTATATACGACCCGTAAAGTACATCAAGGCATCGAGCGCAACTATTGTGTTCGAAAGAAGATAGAGCCTAACCATGCTCGTGTGATAGAGAAGAACGTAACATTCACACTGGGCGAGTTTAAGATTACTCCGTTCGGCGTACCCCATGACAGTACCGACAATGTTGGCTATTTCGTGGAGTGCGGAGGTGTGAACTTCTGCCTCATCACCGATGTGGGTCATATTACTGAAGAGATGCACGACTTTATCGGCCGTGCCAACTATCTTGTGCTCGAGGCGAACCATAGTGTAGAGATGCTCCAGCAGGGTCATTATCCCCAGTATCTGAAGGATCGCATTCTGGGAGATAACGGTCATCTGAGCAACGACGATTGTGGCGAGGCGCTTGCCAATTATGCTACACCGGAGCTTCATCACGTCTGGCTCTGTCATCTCAGCGAGGAGAACAACCATCCTGAGCTGGCACGCAAAACCGTGGAGCAGCTTTTGCGCAGCAAAGGCATCATAGCCGGCAAGGACTTCCAACTGGAAGTATTGAAACGCAAGACGTCGAGCGAAATCTTTAACCTGGTGTAGGGCAGGTGTAAAACTAAAAAGGTAGCCGGATAAGGAGTTATATTGAGTTAACTCCTTATCCGGCTATTTCATGAATACGAAATAAACGGCTGCAATCAGGCAGCAGAAGGCTGCGAAATGATTCCAGTGCAATCCCTGTCCCTGAAAGAGGATATTGGCGATGATGGCGAAGACGATAAGCGATACGCATTCCTGAATCACCTTGAGCTGGACCAGATTAAACGGTCCGCCATTATCTACGAAACCGATGCGGTTGGCTGGTACCTGACAGCAATATTCGAAGAAGGCGATGGCCCAACTGAAGGCGATGACACCGATAAGAGGCCAGTTGCTGCTCACGCCCGTTTGTTGCAACTTGAGGTGTCCGTACCAAGCCAGCGTCATGAAGATGTTGCTCAGCACCAATAATAATATAGTATACAATCCGTTCATAATCTTATTTTTTTGCGGGTGCAAAGGTAATATATTTTTTTAAACCCTCCAAATTTCAGGGAAGTTTCATTGCGGTTTTAGTTTTATATCTCGGTTTTTGGCAGATAAATTTCCGATGTTCTGATATTTATCTCTGAAAGATAAGTGTGCTGTTTGCGTATGGCCAGTAGGCTGTTTGGGGCGAACAGCCAACTAGCGGAATAGGGAACAGTCGGCTGTTCCTATAAGACAGTCATCTCAGACGGGGAAACCAGATTTCCCAATCCTATCAATATGATTTATGTTTAGCATTCTGCAAAAATCTCTTCACTCTTCACCTTTCCTCCCAAATCCCCTGTGTTTATCGGCATTTCGGGAGGTGAAGAGTCATCAGCAACTCTTCACCCGCTCTTCACCACTCTTCACCTCCGTCAACCTCCCTGTTTATCTGGGGTAGGGTGAAGAGCTTTATCTTGATTACAAAGACTCATCCACTTCTTTCCAATCTATCAATCCCTTGCCCTTTTCATCGAGTTCCACTGCCAGGGCGATAACTTTGCGTTTGTCTGCCTTGAATGGTTCTGTGTAGCTCTTTTCCTTTATCTGGCTCTCGGCAGCAGAAATGCCGCCATTGTTCGATAGCTTCAGCTCCAGGACGTAGATGAAGGATGGAACCTCTACAATCATATCAATCCTGCCAGTGGCCAGCATCCTTTCTACTTCCACCCTAAAGCCCAAGGCTCTGAATATCGTACTCATTATCAGTCGGTAACGTTCCTCCATATCCATACTTGCCATCTTCTTGTTGCTGTATGGAACATCGGCGATAAGAGCCTTTAATGCCTTCTTGGCTTCAGCGGTATTGCCGTCCTGCATCATTTTTCTGAGGAAGCTCTGCGCAGAAACCACTTCCGAATTCGACTTCATGGTCAAGGCAGGAACCACTACCCGGTATAATGCCTTGCGAACTTCAAAGTTAGGGAAGCCTAGGATGTAAACGCCATCGTCGTAACCCTTGATGGTGAGATAACCCGACTGATAGAGAAAGAGCTCGGCTCCGCCATTCACTACATCCGATGTTTCCAGGGTATCGCGCTCGATGAAGCAATGGTCAAAATATTCCATCTTCATCTCCATGTCATCCACGAACTTTGGCAATAGGGAAGTGGCCCCTGATGAAGCCCAGTAATTTCTCAATTCCCTATCATCCAGGGCATTGATGAGGCTGAACGGATTGAAAATATCCACCATATTTTTGCGGCAGAAATGATATCCGTCGTAAAACGCCGTGAGCTGCTTCAGAGTCTCCTCTGGAGTCCATCCATTTTCTTCTCCCATTGCCTCAATCTCAGGTATGAAGTTTTCGGCAGCTTCCTGCTTTGAAATACCGCAGATGGTGGCGTAGGGTGCATCAAAACTGATGTTACTCAGGTTGTTGAGCACGGAGAACAGGGAGATTTGTGTGAACTTGGTGATGCCCGTGATGAAGACGAAACGCTCGTGTTCGTCCTCTTTTTTCAAGACGGCAAATACGGATTTATAGATGGCTGTGCAGGCATCATGCTCTGGAGTCTTCCAGGAATGCTGCAATGGAGAATCATACTCGTCGATAAGGATAACCGCCTGTTTTCCGGTCTTTTGAAACATCGTTTCGATGATGTTCTGGAAGCGGACGGCAAGGGAAGCCTCCGGGCGAACCGCTACTTCATACTTCTGTTCGTATTTATAGAAAGCGTCATCGAGATAGGAGTTGAGTTCTTCTGGTGTAGCACCTCCGCAACTCATGTCGAGTCGAAGAACTGGATAGCAGATCCATTCTTTCTCCAGCTCCATCACCTTCAATCCTTCGAAGAGTTCCCGCTTTCCCTCGAAGTAAGTCTGGAGTGTATCCACGAGAATGGACTTACCGAAGCGGCGTGGGCGGCTCAGGTAATTATACTTTTTCCCCCTGTTGGCAAGTCTCCATATCATATCAGTCTTGTCAACATACAAGTATCCTTCTCTTCTTATTTCAGCAAAGGACTGGATACCTACAGGCAATCTTCTATCGTTCATTTCTGTCATAATCTAATCTCCTATGTTTTCAGAACAACTTTTGCGAGCTATCCTCTTTCCATAAATTCTTTCTGCAAAGATACGATGAATATTTTGATTTTGCAAGAAAAATAGAGGATATTATAAAAAGGTGGCGATTCTTTTTGTTATCTTTGACTTTTGCAGCATCTGGATTGATCCGCATAATCCTTTAAATTTCAGCGTTCTCTGCCATTTTCTATAAGTTTTTCTTGCGAGTTCCAATCTTTCTTCGTATTTTTGCACCAATAAGTAACGTGGAACTTTAAAAGCGAAAGAAATATGGAGGAAAAGAAATATCATATCGAAGAATCTAAGATAGCAGGGGATAAGGTCTGTGAGCCATCACCTGCTTATCGTTCGGCAGCATCAGCATCATCCGTATCATGGGATGAGGCTTATGATACCGATTCTTATCCTATGGGGCGCTCGCTAGAGCAGGTGATGGAGCATTGTGAAGAGGTAGAGAAATACTTGGATGATCCTGACTATTGGATTTCCATAGATGAATTTGAAGAGCAGATGCGAAAGGCAATACCGGGATGGAAATAGTAGAAATAAAAGTTGAAAGGCTTTTTCTTGCAGAATTTAAAAAATAGATTTTATGATTTCCGGTAATATAAAAAACTGCCCAATACACTTTGATTATTAGTCAAAGTGTATTGGGTAGGAATAAGTATTGCAATCTAGCGAATTCTAGCTTTTCTCAAAATAAACCAGAGGATGCGTGCAGGAAGTGTGATAGGAAAGGCGAGACAGCCCCAAAAGCAGGATCCTACGTCTGAGGTGAAAGAATGGTTCTCCCGTTTTAATCTTTCTTGTTCTTCGGCAATCTCATCCAAGATTCCTTTGTCCAATTCCTTGAAATCTACGTAGCTCGGAAGTGGTTCAGCGATGTTATAGAGTTCTTTTGCAGTCAGTTTGATTTCTGTATCCCATGTTATGCTATATGGATTTACTTTGTAGCTTTCGTAGTAATCTATGTCATAAAAACGCTTGAACTTTTCATTTCCTGAAAGCATGAGTTTCTTGATGTCTATAAGTTTACGTTCCATATTGCTAAACCAGATAATCAGCTTGTAATCCTCCTGATACCATACAAATATGATTCCCAGTTTGTCTTTTGTATCTAATGGCTTTATGTGGATTTCCCTTATCTTGCTTAAATTCTCAATGTTGGCAAGGGGTTTCACTTTTTTGATATAGTGATAGTGGTCCATCAGCTCACGCTGATGAAGGTGTGCCCAATAATTCACCAGACGTTGTTGATCCTTGGGAATAAATGCATAATCAAACTTTAATTTCTTGAAATTATATGATGCGCTCTCATCCTTATAGTTGACGGAAAAGGATGGCTCCAGCATTATATCATCATTGAAATGAATATATATATCATAGAAGTTTACCTTACTCATAGTCATAATTTATAAATGAAAAAAGCCCAGCCTATTTAAGCTTTGTCAAGAGGCTCGGCTGGAACTAACGCTGCAAAGATACAGATAATTATTGATACTCCAAAGATTTTAAGAAGAAAAAAATATACCGGGTCGTTTTTTATCCAACTTAATCCGCATAATCCGTTAAATTTCAGTGTTCTCCGCAATTTTATAGTATTTTTCTTGCGAATACCAATCTTTCTTCGTACTTTTGCACCAATAAGCAATGTAGAATTTAAAAGCGAAAGAAATATGGAGGAAAAGAAATATCATTCTTCTCTTTTCTGTCGATTCTTGAAAAAGTATTTGGTGAAGAGTGGTGAAGAGTGGGTGAAGAGCTTCAGAGAACTCTTCACCTCCGCCAACCGCCCTGTTTATCGGTATTCCGGAGGGCTTGGTGAAGAGTGAAGAGTATTTGCTGTGTCAGTTATTCATTTTAAAAAGGAGCGATATGATGGTACATCGAGATAAGATATTATGTTTTTTGGTTTTATTCTGCTGCTTCTTTGCTCATACTCCTCTGCAAGCCCAGCAGCCACGCAAGAAGGTGGGGCTCGTGTTGGGTGGAGGTGGTGCCAAGGGTGCGGCTGAAGTAGGTGTGCTCAAGGTGCTGGAAGAGGCTGATATTCCTGTAGATTATATTGCCGGAACCAGTATCGGTGCCATCGTGGGTGGACTCTATGCCATCGGCTACGATGCTGCTGATATCGACAGCCTCTACCGTAACCAGAACTGGCTTTTCCTTTTGAGCGACCAGGTGAAACGTGAATCGGAGACTTTTCTTTCTAAAGAAGAAAGGGAGAAATATATCGTTCATATTCCTCTTTCTAAAGAGAGGAAGGTCTCGTTGCCAACCGGTTATGTGAAGGGGCAGAATATCTTTAACCTTTTCTCTAAACTTACCGTGGGGTATCATCAGGTGGATGATTTCTCTCATTTACCTATTCCTTTCCGTTGCGTGGCGGTAGATCTGGTAGAAGGCAAGGAGGTGGTGTTTTCATCGGGCTCGTTGCCATTGGCGATGCGTGCCAGCATGTCGATACCGGGCGTGTTTGCTCCGGTAGAATGGAAAGGGAAGATGCTGGTGGATGGCGGCGCTTGAACAATCTGCCGGTTGATGTGGCAAAGGAAATGGGTGCGGATGTGATTATCTGTGTAGATTTGAGTACCGGTTGGAAGAAGAAGGAAGAGCTGAAATCGGCTTCTTCTGTTGTTGAACAGCTCATAAGTATGATGGGGCAGAACAAATACCGGAAGAATATGGCTGAAGCCGATCTTTATATCAATCCTTCTCTGAAAGGTTATTCGGCAGCCAGTTTCCAATCTGAAGCCATTGATACCATGATACAGCGGGGAGAACAGGCTGCCCGTCAGAAATGGGATGAGCTGATGGCTCTGAGAAAGTATATCTATGCTGATGCTTGTGATTCTGTAGCCTCTGATGATACATTACAGGATAAACGCCTCAAACAGCCGAAACCTTCTCAGACGGAAGCTTATCATATAGGAAGCATCCGGATAGAAGGCATCAGCGGAGAGGAGGAAAAGTGGATTAGAAAGAAAATTGCTTTACGGGAGAATTCGGAAGTCAGTCCTGGGGAGATAGATGGCACACTTGCCATGCTCAGGGGACTGAATATCTTTTCGCGTGTAGAATACAGACAGTCTAACGAGGAACCTTATGACCTGGTATTCATGCTGGAACCCAACGAATCCAGAAGAATCAGTGTAGGTGCACGTTTTGATACGCAGGATTTGGCGAGCGTCATAGCTCAGATATCCAATAACCAGCAGTTTTCTACCCGTCATCATTATGCCTTTACAGGACGCATTTCCCGTAATCCCTATCTGGAAATGAAATATGTCTATGGCAACCTTTTCGGAGCGAAAATAGGCATTTCCTATCGTATGGCTCATTATGATTTCGACCTTTATGCGGATAAGCATAAGTTGGATGCCCTGGAGTTTCTTTCGCATTCTTTCGCTGGATTCTATACCCGCGATATCGGTAATTTCAGATTGAAATCGGGTGTGCAGTTTGATTATTATCATTATCATTCTGATATGTTCGAACGCGACGGAAGCATCCAGACACGTTCGTCAGACCATTTCCTGAACTACTTTGCATCTGTTGTGATGGATACTTACGACCGCCGTTATTTCCCGACCCGTGGCAGCCGCATTCAGGTTCAGGGCATTCTGCATACGGATGACGGAATAAATTATGCTGATGGTAATCCTTTCGGTGAGGCTGCTTTTCAAGGAGAATGTGCCGTACGTCTCAATTCCAGATTCTATCTGCTTCCTAAGCTCAAGAGCCGCTTCTTGTTTGGCAGTTCCGTACCTGCCATTTATCAGAATTATGCAGGTGGAGTAGCTGACGGTTACTATCTGCTTGGCAAGTGGCATGGGAGAGTGCGCAGCATGTTCATCTGCTGGATCGCAATGTGGTGACAGGTCAGCTTGGTTTCCGCTATCGGGTGAAAGGAAAGTTCTATCTTACCGCTCTGGGAGAGTATGGCAAGGAAGCCCGCAAGTTTTCCCATATTCTCATCGGTGATGATTTGTGGGGAGGAGCCTTGCGGGCATCCTATGATTTCGTATTGGGTCCGGTAAGCATTCAGGCTAATTATTCTAGCTTGGGTAAGAATGTAGGATTCTATATCAACGCAGGATTCTTGTTCTGATTTCCTTAATTGCTGCCCATGTAATAAATAAGGTGGGGTTTCTCTTTGCCGAACAAAAATAAATCATTACCTTTGCAGCTGTTTAGGAAACATATAGAATGTATTTTGCAATCTTGAATTTTAGAATATAATAAATAAAAAGAGAGAATCAGATGAAACTGAGATTTTTGAAATTGATGCTGCTGCTCTTCATCCTGCCATTGCAGATGCTGGCGGCAGAACTGGGCGTGGCTGGTAAGCAACTGGCTGCATTGCCTGGAGTAAGTAACGTGGAAACGCTGAAAAGTACGCATTTCCCAGAAAAGTATGTGTTCTTTATCAAGCAACAGCTCGATGCCAAGGATGCATCCAAGGGCTATTTCGAACAGAGGGTGGTGCTCTGCCATAGAGGATTCGACCGTCCTACCGTGCTCGTGACAGAAGGATATAATGCCAACTATGCGCTGCGTGAAGGATATATTGAGGAACTTTCCAAGCTCTTCGATACGAATATCATTACCGTAGAGTACCGTTATTTCGACAAGTCGATGCCTAGTCCTTGCAACTGGGATTATCTTACCGTTGAGAATTCGCTCTATGATCTGCATCATGTAAACCAGACCCTGCATGCGATGTACAAGGGAAAATGGATTGCTACCGGCATCAGCAAGGGCGGACAGACTACGATGTTCTACCGTTCTTACTTCCCTGATGATGTAGATATTTCTGTACCATACGTAGCTCCGCTCAACAAGGGTGTGGAGGATGGACGACATGAGAAGTTCCTGCAATATCAGGTATCAACCAAGGAAAACCGACAGAAGGTGCTCGATTTCCAGTTGCTCCTCTTCAAGCGAAAGGCTGCGTTGCTGCCAATGTTCGAGAAATATTGCAACGATAAGAAATATGTATTCAATGCTCCGCTGGCAGAGATTTTTGATTACTCTGTATTCGAATACGCCTTTGCTTTCTGGCAGTGGGGAGAAGACATCAACAAGATTCCTGCAAGAGAGGCAGATGACAAGACGGTGTTTGATTACTGGATCAACATGTGTGAACCAGACTATTTCACCAATTATAATGCCACAGCCTCATTTGATGTGCAGGCAGCCCGGGAGTTGGGTTATTACGGCTATTATACCAAACCATTCAAGAAATATCTCAGTATCAAGACAGCTAAGGGTTATCTGAAGAAACTGATGGTGCCAAAGGGGGCAGAAAACGTGAAGTTCTCGCCAGCACTCTATAATCATACGGTAGAGTTCCTGACCAAGAATGATCCGAAGATGGTTTATATTTATGGCGATATCGATCCTTGGGGAGCTTCGGGCATTTATGGCTTGCCTTTCACCAAGAACAAGAAGAACCTGCATGTTTATATGTGTCATGGCGGTTCGCACAAAACTCGCATCTTGTCGTTCCCAGAGCCTACAAGACAGGAAATCATCAGTCTGATAGGTAGTTGGCTGAAGGAATAATGCTTCCATGAACCAATCATAATGGATAAAATGAAAGATTTTTTCAAAAAAGATCCATAAAAATTTGGCGGTTTCAGAAAAATGTATTACCTTTGCACTCGCTTTTGAAAACAAAGCTTTTAGCAGAGGCACCCTTAGCTCAGTTGGTAGAGCAACTGACTCTTAATCAGTGGGTCTAGGGTTCGAATCCCTAAGGGTGTACAAAAAACTCCGAAGAATCAATCTTGGTTCTTCGGAGTTTTTTTTCTATGCCCCGCATGGAGTAACTCTGTTTTTTATCGTATCTTTGCAACCGATGAATAGAACAGACTTGACACAAGGTAGCATTTGGGGGAATATCACGACCTTTCTGTTACCTTATATTCTGGCTTATTTCCTACAGATTCTCTATGGTTTGGCCGATCTTTTCGTGATAGGTAGATATTGTGGTGTAGATGGTACTACGGCTGTATCTAATGGTGCGCAGGTAATTATGGGCTATCATTTTGGACTTCGTTCTGGAAGCAGCAGAGCGTTACTCTATAGATGCTACAGAGTTGCTGGCAGATTTCATCGAAAGTAATCCTGTTGCCCATACGCTACGTAATATGTATATTTATAAACAAGCAAGTTGATATTTATTCACTTGCGAACCTTTAGTAATTTACTATTAATAGTTTATAGTTAATAGTTTATAGGTTGCTGTTAACTGATGATTTTGGGGGAATTGGCTGATAAGTTGCTGATGGGCTGGGGGCGATATTGGGGCGTCAGTCTGAGAATATTAACAAAAAAGAGTGTGTCATGAATTTATGATACACTCTTTTTTTATTCTGTTTAATTACATCTTCTTTATCCGTTTGCGATATTTCCGAAGAAATCGAATGAGGCATCCCAATCCTTCCAGACTGGCTCTCTGCCCAATTCCTTCAATCTCGCATTGATAACCTTGGCGGTACGCTCATCGCTTACGGTGAACTGCTCCAATGCCTGAGGATAGGTATGGTAACCGCCAGGATTTACCTTTGATTCTGCCGACATGGTGGTGACACCCAGTGTTGCCATGTTGTCACGGATGTAGGCTGGCTCACGGGTAGAGTAGGAGATATCTACATCGTGGTCGAAGATACGCATGGCGAAAGTAGCCTGTGCCAACTGCTTATCGGTCATGAAGCAGTTTGGCTGGAAACCTTCGTTCTGTGCAGGGCGCATACGAGGGAAGTTCACGCTGTACTTAGTCTTCCAGTAATGCTTCTGCAGGTAGCGCAGGTGATGAGCCATCATCACAACATCCGTGCGCCATTCCTTCTCCAAGCCGATGAGCACACCCATACCGATGGAATGGACGCCTGCCATACCCATGCGGTCGAAACCATCGCAGCGCCACTCAAACTTGCTCTTCATGCCACGTGGGTGGTAGAGCTTGTAGTGCTCGTGGTTGTAGGTCTCCTGGAAACAGATGACACCGTTCATGCCGTGGTCCGCGAGGGTCTTGTAATCCTCTGTAGAGAGCGGCATCACCTCAATCTTCACGTTAGAGAAATACTTCTTGGCGATGTCGATTGCCTTGGCAAGATAAGGGGTGCCAGCCTTGGCTGGGTTCTCGCCCGTAACGAGAAGGATGTTCTCGAATGGAGCCAGCTGCTTGATGGCTTTATACTCGTTCTCAATCTGCTCTGGGGTGAGGATGGTACGAGCCATCGGATTCTCACGATGGAAACCGCAATACACGCAGGAGTTAGAGCATGAATTGGTGATGTAGAGAGGAATGAACATCGACATGGTCTTGCCGAAGCGCTCCTCGGTATATTTGCGGGAAAGACGCGCCATTACCTCCAGGTATGGCTCGGCTGCCGGTGAAATCAGCGCCATGAAGTCGTTCACATCGCAATGGCCCTTGGCAAGGGCACGACGCACATCGTTATCGGTCATTCGAGCAATGCGCTCCGTGGTCTCCTCCCAACTGATATTCTTTAATTCGTCTGAAAACATTTTCTTACTTTTTAAACTTTCTCAAATCGTGTGTCAACTTGGCTGCGCAGAAGTTTGGACCACACATGGTGCAGTACTCACCGTCTGTATGACCTGCCTCCTCGAAATACTTCAAGGCGAGCTCAGGGTCGAGAGAGAGGTGGAACTGGTCTCTCCAGCGGAACTCGAAACGTGCCTTGGAGAGGGCGTTGTCGCGGATGGTTGCGCCTGGATGACCCTTTGCCAAATCGGCTGCATGAGCGGCAATCTTATAGGTTACCACACCTGTGCGCACATCTTCCTTGTTAGGCAAGGCGAGGTGCTCCTTTGGTGTTACATAGCAGAGCATGGCGGTGCCGAGCCATGCAATCTGGGCACCACCGATGGCTGAAGTGATGTGGTCGTAACCTGGAGCGATATCGGTAACCAATGGGCCGAGGGTGTAGAATGGTGCCTCGTGACAGTGGTCGAGCTGGCGCTCCATGTTCTCCTTGATCTTCTGCAATGGCACGTGACCAGGACCCTCGATGAATGCCTGTACATTCTTGTCCCAGGCACGGGTAACAAGCTCGCCCATGGTATCCAATTCGGCAAACTGGGCTGCATCGTTGGCATCGGCAATACAGCCTGGGCGCAGACCATCGCCCAATGAGAGGGCTACGTCATACTGTGCCACGATGTCGCAGATGTCGTCGAAGTGCTCATAGAGGAAACTTTCCTGGTCGTGGTAGAGACACCACTTGCTCATGATACTACCGCCACGGCTCACGATTCCGCAGAGGCGGCTATCAGCGAGATGCACGTTGTGGCGACGGATGCCGGCATGGATGGTGAAGTAGTCAACACCCTGCTCGCACTGCTCGATGAGGGTATCACGGAATACCTCCCAGTTCAAATCCTCTACCTTGCCGTTTACCTTCTCCAAAGCCTGGTAGATAGGCACGGTTCCTACTGGTACAGGACAGTTGCGCACAATCCATTCACGGGTTTCGTGGATGTTGTCGCCGGTAGAGAGGTCCATCAATGTATCGCCTCCCCACTTGCAAGACCATACTGCCTTATCTACCTCTTCCTCGATGCTGGAGGTAGTGGCAGAGTTACCGATGTTGGTATTGATCTTCACGAGGAAGTTGCGGCCGATGATCATCGGTTCGCTCTCAGGGTGGTTGATGTTGGCAGGAAGAACGGCACGTCCGCGTGCAATCTCATCACGCACATATTCAGGGGTGATATGGGTATCGATGCCCAACTCCTGGCAGTTCATGTTCTCGCGGATAGCCACATACTCCATCTCTGGAGTGATGATGCCAGCCTTGGCATAAGCCATCTGGGTGATGTGCTTGCCAGCCTGTGCACGGCGAGGCAACTGGATGTGCTCGAAGCGGAGGTGGTCGAGGCTATGGTCAGCAAGGCGCTGCTTGCCATACTCGCTGGTAACCTCCTTGAGCTGCTCGGTATCGTTGCGGTCGAGAATCCACTGCTCGCGCATTCTTGGCAAGCCTTTCTTCAAATCTACCTGATAGTTAGGGTCGCTGTAAGGACCGCTGGTATCGTAGATGTAAACCGGAGCGTTTGGCTCAGTATGAGGAATGCCGCGCTCATCCTTCACAACAGTAGGAGTGAGGTTTACCTTGGTCATTCCAATCTTGATCTGTGGGAAGAGTTTTCCCTGCATATACGCCTTTTCTCTCTGGGCGTAAGCTTTCTTATCGTTTGGCATAATGTTTAAAGGGTATATATTATAATTAGTCGTTGAGGAATGCGGTGAGAGGAGAACTTGCCTCAGCACAATCGCTGATGGCTCCGAGACCTGCCTCGTAAGCACGGCGACCGTATACTACTGCTTCCTTGAATGCCTTAGCCATTTCTACAGGATCACCGGCAACGGCGATAGCTGTATTAACCAGGCAAGCGCTGGCACCCATCTCCATAGCCTCGGCAGCGTGGCTAGGTGCACCGATACCTGCATCTACTACAACTGGAACAGTAGCCTGCTCGATGATGATCTGCAGGAAGTCCTTCATTCTCAATCCCTTGTTGGTACCGATAGGTGCAGCAAGTGGCATTACGGTAGCAGCACCAGCCTCTTCGAGGTGCTTGCAGAGGGTTGGGTCTGCCTGGCAATATGGCAATACCACGAAACCGAGTTTTACCAGTTTCTCGGTAGCCTTCAGTGTCTCGATAGAGTCTGGAAGAAGATAGCGAGGGTCTGGGTGGATTTCGAGCTTGAGCCAGTTGGTTCCGAAAGCCTCTCGAGCCATCTGTGCTGCGAAGACTGCCTCCTCGGCGTTGCGCACGCCACTGGTGTTAGGAAGGAGCTGGATATTTGGGTTCTGCACGATATGAGAGAGCAGGTCGTCCTGCTTGTCTTCGAGTTCGATACGTTTCATAGCAACAGTAACCATTTCTGTTTCTGATGCTTTGATGGCTTCAGCCATGAGGGCATTGTTGTTAAACTTTCCTGTGCCCAAGAAGAGGCGTGAGTTAAACTCTCTGCCTGCGATTACTAATTTTTCCATTGTTTTATTATAGAGTTGTTATTTTTGTTTTCATTTCTGTAGGAAAAGTACTTTTGGATGTTTCTTTTCCGCAGTATTCTGGGACCGTTATCCTCCGCAGAACGCTTTTACGATAACGATGTCTGCTCCTTCTGCGATGATTGTGTTTTCCCATTCATCACGAGGCACCATTTCGTTACTGATAGCTACTGCAACTCCTGTAGCTGGCAAATCGAGTTCCTGGGCTAACTCCCTGATGGTTTTAGCCTGTGTCTCGGTCTCTTTGTTGTTGATAGTTACTTTCATATTCTGTTCGTTTTATATGATGAATAATCCGTTTGTTTACGCTTTTTCTATCGCCCGAAAGCGATGATAAGATAATATGTAATCAAACACGGTGAACTTCCAGATGAAAGCCTTAAGAGAAAGAATAAAGCGCTATCAAATATCCCTGCGACAGCATTACCTGCATCAGGTTCTATGGGTATCATCTCAGCCGAATCTTTCAGCACCCCGTGATAATCGCTTGCAAAAGTAATGATAATATCGGAAAAACAATAGAATTTCAAAAATATTTATGCTAAATTAACGCAGAATGTACCTTTCGCTTTACTGGTGTTTCTTTCTGCAATCCGGGCATTCGCCTTTGATGACAAAGGAAATAGAGTGGGGGTAAAAGCCTTCGGGCAGCTCGAAACTTGGAATATGGATATCCTCCATACAGAAGGAACGCTGGCAAGATTCGCAGTAGAAATGAATATGCCCGTCGTGATGATCGCAAGCCCCTTTTTCTTCGCAGAGTTCGTAGCAGAGTACGCCTCGCCCATCTTCGAAGGCATGTACCACATCATGTTCCAGAAAGAGGGTAAGGGTACGGAAGATGCTCGACTTGTCCATCGAAACCATCTTTCGTTCCAGATTGCTCAGACTCTGCGGGTTCTGTTCGCCCATCAGGGTCTTCATTACGAGTATGCGGTTGGCGGTTGGCCGAATGCCTTTCGATTCCAGCCTGCTGATTATATCTTGTGAGTTCATCGTTTCTTCTTTTTAAAATTTTTACTAACTGGTTGCAAAGATACAAAAAAAGCGTGTAAGTATGGTAACTTACACGCTTTTTCTTTATTTAAACGTAATTACTTTTTGCTTTCAATCTAGTTTATGCCGCAGCATGAAGGGATTGGAACCCTTATACGCAAGCACAACCACGGCTTCTGTTCAAAGCCTCACCATACATTTCCATTGCGGTCATGTAATTTGCAAGAATAGCCTTCAAGGCCTTCTTGATGTTTGCATACATTGTTTTCATAATCGTTATCCTTTTTTTAAAAATTAATACTTGGCATTTCTGCCATTTCCTTTTTCCTTTTGTTCATGAACGGTGGTCAATTTTACTTGCCCATCTCCATGTTGTTGTTTACATTTACAGCCTTGGCAATCATAGCTGCCACAACTGTAAGAATCATTACTGTCGTCATCATAATTTGTTTCCTTTCTTTCTTTGTGGAGCCTCCATGTGAGGTCTCCTGTTTTACATTATCCTTTTACAATCTCACTGTTTTCTGGTGCAAAGGTAATGCCTTTTTCTTGAATATCTGTCACAAAGACATGACAAAATGATGAAAAAGGGGCTTTTTTTGATACACGTCAACTAAACAGCAATGGCGGCTTGATATACGTCAAGCCGCCATGCTGTCATATTGAGAAATGTGTCATATTTCTTATGTTTCTTCGGATTTCTGATGCTAGATCAGTTCCAGAATCTTGTCGAGAATCTTTTCTACGGTTGAAGAATCGGTTGCTTCATCGAGTTTCTTGTTGATTTTCTCTTCCAGTTTCTTGCTTACCTTGTCGGCAGCCTGATCCATGGCCTGGTTTGCCTTGTCTTCCAGTTTCTTCTGAACGGAAGCGCCCAGTCCGTCTTCTTCTGAACCATCGCTGTTATTATCGCTTACCGAAGAGGATTCATCGGTTGATGAGTTGGTGGTTTCTTCTATCTGCAGATTGTCGGCACCTTCCAGCGCCTTCACCATATCATCAGCATTCATCGTGTAAACGCTGCCAAGGATTCCGAAGCTTACGGTGTGCTGCTTGCCATTAAACTCAACGGTTCCCTTAGAGCATACGATATAGTTGTGGTATTCGAAGAGCTGGTTCATCACTTCATCAATAGCGCTTCCTGCCATCATCTTGGCAATGGAACGGATGCTTTGGGTGAAGAAGTTGTTATCACTGGTTTCTGTAGCCTTGTCGATAGCCTTGGCTGCCTCAGTCTTTACCTTTTCTTTGTGGGCATCAGGTCCTGGATTGGTTATGGCGAAAACCAGGAAGAGAAGTACGATAAGACCTAAGATGATTTTCCAGAGGGTCTTGCTCGATTTTTTCTGTTCCGGTTCCTGTCTGTAGCCCTGGTTCATGGCAGCGCCGTGCTGAAAGCCTTGCTGGTAAGCCTCCTGCTGTGCCTGCTGGAAACCCTGCTGGTTTGCAGCCTGAAAGTTTGCTTCTTCAGTCCCGTTGTTGCTGGCTGCATCTGCTGATGTTCCTTCTGCATTTTCTTTGTTGGCTGTATTAGCTTTGATTGCTTCTACAGTTTCAAGAACAGTCTTCAGTTCTGCTATTTTCCAAGCTGGAGTCCAGTCTTTCATGCCTTGTGCCCAAACAAGGTTTTCGGGTGTGATAGCCTTCTGGACGAGTTGCTCCAGGCTGAATGGACCCGCTTGCTGTCCGTTATTCTCAATGATAAAATATTCCATCATGTATTCTTTTATATAATATTTTTCTTAAAAGCCAATAAGGAGTTTCTTTCACTCTTCATTGCTTATTAGTGTGTAGCTTTCCACCATGCTGTTTTCTCTCTGCCCTTGATAGCTACGCTGTGCTGGCTAGGGTCGGAGATAGAAAGACCGCAATAGTTCTTCACCTTGAAGGTCTTGCCATAAAAACTCTTTAAGGCAGTATAGGCTTCATCCGTATGTTCTGCTGCCCTGACGGTGAGCTTTAATTGTGATGTGAACTGGTCTTTCAAATAGCCGCTAGGGTAGAGGCTGTCTACGTATACCGAGAGATCGTAGAAAAGGTTTGGCGAGAAACCATCCAGTGGCTGGATAGAGTCAAGTGGCACTGTCGAAGCTAATGTATACTTGCTGTTAATCTCCTTCATGATACTTGCCAGTTTGTCTATCTGTCGGCAGTCTATTGCAGCCATGTTGCAGTATGGAATATCGGAATTCCTATAGAAGTTGACGATGCCTGATACTGCGCTGGAATAGTTAGGGGCTGATGAGCAGAGATAACTCCATATCGTCTTGTATGGGATGCCTTCGCCCATCACTTCGCTACTTGAACTGATCAGAAAATTGGTTACATCTTTCAGCTCGTAAGCCGTCTCCACATTGCCCATGTAACAGGCATCAAAGAGGATGTATTGCATCTTGAGTCCGCTGAGCTTGATGCCTCGGCCAAGGTGGAAATATCGATGGCGTTGTCTGATAAACTGACACTTCCGAAGAAACGAGTGGCAGGTCTGTTTGGATCATTGCCAAATTGAATGCCACTGAAATGATCAGAAGTTGTTGTGGATACAATGGTATTTTTATCATTTCCCTTTTCGGTAGAACCAGCCTTCGGTCTTGCCATATATGGATAGTTTACCCAATCGTTGGCGTATGTCCAGCCGCAACCATGTGCTCCGATAATCAGAGAATAGTTGAGGGCTTCTGCGTTTTGTCTTACATCGTTCAGTAAATCTGCAAATCCTTCTGCTGTACAATGACTGTTGCCTTCGTATTTCTTGATAGGAACACGTTTCACGGTTTTGGTTGCTGCATCATACTGAAGATCGTAGAGCGTACTTTCATTGTATTTTTCGGTGAAGAAAACTAATACTCTGGCATTGGTAAGGCCCTTTTTGTCTACGATGCCAGCGCACATGCTATCTACATTGTTTTCCAGGAAATATTTCAGACCAGTAGAGCTGGTTCCACCCGTCCAAGGATAGAAGACGAAGATAGTCTGCTTATTGACGCTTTCTACATCAATAGCTTCATCGCCACAACTGGTGAAAGTTGCTGCTAGAGATAGCGTACATATAAATAAGGTGAAAAGCTTCTTGATCATAATTAAAAATGTTGAATGTTGAATGTTGAATGTTGAGTTGCAATCTTGCTAACGAATCAGCTTGACTAATTCAACATTCTACACTCAACATTCAACATTAAATATAATACTATTATTTCTTCTTGAGTTCCTCGATGGTTGCCTTGAGGGCAGCAATCTTCTCAACAGAGTCGCTTTCCTTCTTGCGCTCCAGGGCTACTACCTTCTCAGGTGCGTGAGCTACGAAGTTCTCGTTGCTGAGCTTCTTGCGTACGCCCATCAGGAAGCCTTCCAAGTGCTTGAGCTGAGCCTCTGCCTTCTCAATTTCGGCAGCTACGTCGATGAGGTCGCCCAATGGAACGGCAAACTCGTCGGTGCCTACCATGAAGCTTGATGCATCGGCACTCTTCTCGGCGATGACTTCAATCTTGTCGAGGTTTGCCATCTTCAGCGTTACGTCGTTGTAAGCCTCGAAATCGTTCTTGCCTACTACCTGGAGAGACAACTGCTCCTTCTGAGCAATGTTCTTCTGGTTGCGAACGGTACGAACACCGGCGATAATCTGTTTCACTGCCTCGATATCGGCTGCCAACTTCTGCTCCTCGGCTGTAGGTGCAGGAATCTCCAGCTTCTCGCGCATGATGCTCTCGCCATCCTTGCGGTCGTAGATGTGCTGCCACAGCTCCTCGGTGATGAATGGCATGAATGGATGCAACATCTTCAGAAGGGCATCGAAGAAACGGAGGGTAGCATCGTAGCTCTTCTGGTCGATAGGCTGGCCGTAAGCTGGCTTCACCATCTCCAGGTACCAAGATGAGAACTCATCCCAGAACAGCTTATATACAGTCATCAATGCCTCAGAGATACGGTAGTCCTTAAACTGCTTCTGCATCTCCTCGTTCACCTCCTTGAGCTTGGCATCAAACCACTTCACGGCGATTTCTGCACTCTTAGGCTGCTCGATATCTGCAGTCTCCCAACCCTTAACGAGGCGGAAGGCATTCCAGATCTTATTGTTGAAGTTACGTCCCTGCTCGCAAAGGCTCTCGTCGAAGAGGATGTCGTTGCCGGCTGGAGCACTGAGCATCATACCCATACGAACACCATCGGCACCAAACTTGTCAATCAGAACCAATGGGTCTGGTGAGTTTCCGAGGCTCTTGCTCATCTTGCGGCCGAGCTTATCGCGAACGATACCTGTGAAATATACGTGCTTGAATGGCATCTTGCCACGATACTCGTAGCCAGCCATGATCATACGTGCTACCCAGAAGAAGATGATATCCGGACCAGTTACGAGGTCGGAAGTAGGGTAGTAGTAGTTGATCTCCTCGTTGTCTGGATTCTCGATGCCATCAAACAGAGAGATAGGCCACAACCATGAAGAGAACCAGGTGTCGAGGCAGTCGCTCTCCTGCTCAAGATCCTCAGCCTTGATGGTGGCATTCTTCTCCTGAGCGAGTTTCAGAGCCTCCTCTGCAGTCTCTGCTACCACGAAATCCTTCTTGCCAGCATTGTCGAAGTAGTAGGCAGGGATGCGGTGACCCCACCAGAGCTGACGGCTGATGCACCAGTCCTTGATGTTCTCCAACCAGTGGCGATAGGTGTTCTTATATTTCTTAGGATAGAACTCGATATCATCGTCCATTACTGGAGGGAGGGCGATGTCGGCAAAGTGCTGCATCTTGAGAAACCACTGTGTAGAGAGCTTTGGCTCGATAGGCACATTGGTACGCTCAGAGAAGCCCACCTTATTATTATAGTCCTCAATCTTCTCCATCAGACCGGCGTTCTGAAGGTCGATGGAAATCTGCTTGCGCACGTCCATGCGGTCCATACCTACATAGAGACCTGCTGCCTCGCTGATGGTACCATTGTCGTTGAAGATATCGATGGTTTCCAAACCGTGCTTCAAACCGAGTGCGTGGTCGTTGATATCGTGAGCTGGAGTTACCTTCAAGCAACCAGTACCGAACTCGATATCTACGTATGTATCCTCGATGACAGGAATCTCGCGGTTTACGAGAGGCACGATAACGTGCTTACCCTTCAGCCAGGTATTCTTCTTATCCTCTGGGTTGATACACATGGCAGAGTCGCCCATGATGGTCTCAGGACGGGTAGTTGCTACTACAGCATAGTATCCCTTCTCATCCTTGTGTATCACGTTCTCCTCATCCACCTGCTGGCAGTCCTGCTCTACTACATAATACTTCAAGTGGTAGAGCTTAGAGTGCTCGTCCTTGTAGATAACCTCCTCGTCAGAGAGCGCAGTCTGAGCCTTAGGATCCCAGTTAACCATGCGCACGCCACGATAGATGAGTCCCTTCTTGTAAAGATCGCAGAATACGTGGATGACCGCACGAGAGCGGGTCTCGTCCATGGTGAATGCTGTGCGGTCCCAATCGCAGCTGGCACCGAGTTTGCGGAGCTGCTTGAGGATGATGCCACCATGCTCGTGAGTCCAGTCCCAAGCGTGCTTGAGGAACTCCTCGCGGGTAAGGTCGGTCTTCTTGATGCCCTGCTGAGCGAGGCGGTTTACAACCTTTGCCTCGGTAGCGATACTGGCATGGTCGGTACCTGGTACCCAACATGCGTTCTTGCCCTCCATGCGAGCACGGCGAACGAGAATATCCTGGATAGTATTGTTGAGCATGTGTCCCATGTGGAGCACACCCGTTACGTTTGGTGGAGGGATAACCACTGTATAAGGTTCACGACCATCTGGCTTAGAGCTGAAAAGTTTGTTGTCGAGCCAGTACTGATACCATTTACTTTCCACTGCTTGTGGATCGTATTTACTTGCTAATTCCATTGTTTATATCTAATTTTTATTCTTTTTCTTTCTTTTTCTTTAAAAAACGGTGCAAAGATACTAATTTTTGGGCGAAAAATACTATCTTTGCATCAAAATTATTAATTTTTGCACAAAACGATGGTTAGTAATACAGGAAAAGGACATACGAAAGAAGAAAAACTGGCGGCGTTCAGCCGCTTGCTGGATGTGCAGGACCGTTTGCGCCTGCAGTGCCCATGGGATAAAAAGCAGACATTCGAGAGTCTTCGTCCGAATACGATCGAGGAGACTTTCGAGCTTTGTGACGCCTTGATGAAGCGCGATTACAAAGATATCAAGAAGGAGTTGGGCGATGTGTTGGAGCACGTGATGTTCTATAGCATCATCGGCAGAGAAGACGGCGAGTTCGATATCTGTGATGTTTGCAATCAGGAGGCAGATAAACTGATGTTCCGCCATCCTTTCATCAACTGGAAGGAGGAAGGAAATTGGACGGTTTCGAATCCTGATATGTATATCAACGATGAGGGACAGGTGGTATATAGAGAGTCTGAAGAAGCAGAAACCGGGAAGGCTGGAACTGCCAGTTCGGAAGAAACCTTGGCTCTTGGCGCCAGCAAGCCGAAAACTGCTACTTCTGTTGAGAAAACCTGGGAACAGATTAAGCAGCAGGAGAAGGATGGAAATGAGCGGGTGTTGAGCGGTGTCCCTAATTCTCTTCCGTCTCTTATCAAGGCTTATCGCATTCAGGACAAGGCTAGAAATGTAGGCTTCGACTGGAAAGAAAAAGAAGATGTGTGGGACAAAGTGCAGGAGGAACTGGAAGAACTCAAGGTGGAACTGGCTAAAGGCGACAAAGAGAATTCTACCCAGGAATTGGGCGATTTCATCTTCTCAGTAATCAATGCAGCACGTCTCTATAAACTCAATCCAGATAATGCACTGGAGAAAACCAACCAGAAGTTTATCCGCCGTTTCAACTACGTAGAAGATCATAGCTTAAAGCAAGGTAAAAACTTGAAAGATATGAGCTTAGAAGAAATGGATAAACTATGGGATGAAGCAAAACTTCAGGAGAAAAAGGATGATAAATAACGGTGAATCAGATAATCTTATCGACTCATCAATATAATAATAAAAACTAAAGTGTTATGAAGAAATTAGTTTATGTAACAATAGCTTTGGTGGCGCTTTTCGCAGCCAACAGTTGTAAGAACAAAAATAATGTTCCTGTTATCAGTGCAGCAGATTCGGTAGAGGTAGAGGATGCAATGAACGATTCTACCATCTATGGTGTATGCGGTGAGGGAACCTCTATGCATAGCCTGGAGCTGATTTCTGATGATGGTGACACCCTTTCGGTGTTTATTGACGATGAGAATCCTGATGTTGTTCAGGGAGGTTTGCTGGCTGGCGACCGTATTGCTCTTATCGGTTATAAGGCAGAGGATGGAGAGATGATGGCCCAGAAGATTATCAACCTGACATCCCTCTTGGGTAAATGGACTTCTCTGGATAAGAATTTTGATATCTTGGAAGGTGGAGAGGTGAAGAACAATGTGAAGGCTGAAACTAATCCTTGGACTAGCTGGAAGATACTCAATGGTAAACTTTTGCTGAATAAGGATACTTTTGCTATTGACAAATTGGGTTCTGACAGTCTTATGTTGGAGAATACTCAGGGTATCTTTGTTTTCAAGCGCCAAGAGTAAGGTCATCATGTTGAACCTGTAATTTATGATTTAGTTTTGGAACCATTTAAAGTACATATATTGGGGTGTGGCAGTGCTTTGCCCACCCTTCAGCATAGTGCCTCGGCCCAGATTATTGAGATGCGTGGCAAATGCTTTATGATGGATTGTGGAGAGGGTGCCCAGATGCAGTTCCGTCGCACTCATGTTCACTTTGCTAAGATAAATGCTATCTTTATTTCGCATCTTCATGGTGACCATTGCTTTGGCTTACTGGGACTTCTTTCTACCTTAGGTATGCTGGGCAGAACGGCTAAGTTAAAGGTGTATGCGCCAGAAAGTTACGGAGATTTATTTAAGCGTCAGATTGATTTCTTCATGCAGGGAATGGAATATCAAATCGATTTTGTTCCTGTAGATACCGAAAAGTCGCAAGTAGTATATGAAGATCATTCTGTAACCGTAGAAACCGTTCCTCTGCAGCATCGTGTGCCTTGTTGTGGTTACATTTTCAGAGAGAAACCGACATTGCCTCATATCCGTCGTGATATGATAGATTATTACGAGATTCCTGTAAGCCAGATTAATAACATCAAGAATGGAGCTGACTGGACTACGAAGGAGGGGGATGTAATACCTAATGCCAGATTGGTAATGCCTGCCACTACTCCCCGCAGTTATGCTTATTGCAGTGATACCCGGTTTGTTCCGGGGTTGGCAGAAAAGGTAAAGGGGGTTACGGTGCTTTATCATGAGAGCACCTATACTTCAGAGAATGAGGACAGGGCTAAACTCTATTATCACAGTACGGCCCGACAGGCTGCAACTATAGCCAGAAATGCGGGTGTAGGCAAACTTCTTCTGGGGCATTATAGTGCAAGATATAATAATGAAGAGGTATTGTTGAATGAAGCTAAAGAGGTGTTTGCGGAAAGTTATCTTACTCAGGAAGGTAAAGTGTTCTCTATAGAATAATATAGAAATATAAAAAAAGTGCCTTGCATCAAAAAAAAGTTCATTTTTGATGCAAGGTTTTCTCTTTATATCGTTTAATCTTTAAAAAGGATTTGAAATTGGAATCGGAAAAGAAACTCTTAGACGACATCAATAGCGGCAGTCGGGCAGCCATGCACAGATTGTACGAACGCTATGTGGGGTATGCCATGGCCGTAGCGCTGAGGTATGTCCCTATGCGCGATGATGCTGAAGATGTAGTGCAAGATAGTTTTATAAAAGTCTTTTCCGGCATTTCAAAGTTTGAATATCGGGGTGAGGGCGCTCTTCAGGCTTGGCTCTTGCGGATAGTGACAAATGAAGCGGTCAACTTTGTAAGGCAGCAAAAGCGCTTCACTATCGTGGACGAAGTTCCCGATAATATTGAGGATGAAGAGCCTGAAGTAGAAAGAGTTCCGCCTGCAGAACTGACAAGAATGATAGGAGAATTGCCTGATGGGTACAGACTGGTTCTTAACATGTTTGTTTTTGAACAGAAAAGCCATAAAGAAATTGCACAGCTGTTAGGCATCAAAGAAAGCAGTTCTGCTTCACAATATTTGCGGGCGAAAAAGCTGTTGGGCAAAAAGGTGAAAGATTATCTGAGCCAGGCAGATTGTAGTGATAATAAAGAGTTGAATCATATAAATGAGAAAAGTAATGAGTAACGATTGGACAAATAAACTTCGAGATCAGTTGGCTGACTACCAAGAGCCTGTCAGCCACGACTTGTGGGCTGAGATAGAACAATCGCTTGCTCAGTCTAAAAAGGTTGGTGATGAGGAAACTGATGTAAAAAAGAGACCACAGGCTCGTTATGTTGTCTTGAAAAGATGGTCAGTAGCTGCAGCTATTGCTTTATTGGGAGTAGGAGGCAGTTATGTTTATCTGCATGATGATGAACCGGGACAGACTAACTTAGCTGTTCAGAGTTCTTTCTCTACAGCATCAGGTTCAAGCAGGACTTCTTCTGCTGTCCGTGCAGAAGCACATTCGGCAGGAAGTAAAAATGCTATCTTGCTTGCTGAAAACAATGCATCTGCACATCAGGTGAATCGCCACTCATCGGGGCTTCAATTGAACCGTAGTAAATCTTCGGTATCTTCTTTGGATAGAATTGTTGCTTATGATCATGAAATAATGCTTGCAGCAGAGGTAGAAATGCCGGAACAGTCTGTTAATGCAGAGGTAAATGGTCGGGAATTATCTGTTTTGCAAAAGCAAAATGAGGATTCTGAAAGACAGATGGCCGTTTCTTCTAATCATGCAACCAAGCCGTTGGAAGCAGATGGTGGGCAGAAGCTTTATGCTGGCAGGGTGCAGGATGGTCATTTTGAACGCAGTTATAAGGACAAGTATGAACAGAACTGGACCATGAACCTGTATGCAGAGAATGTAAGTCTGGGCTCTGGCAGTGATGGAATGTCAAACGGCATGTATGCGTCTTCAGATCCTCTTGCTGGTGGCGGCTTTGCTGATCATGGTGTTTTCCTGGCTGCTGCTTCTCCTTTAAGATATGCAATACCGAAATATGTTGAAGCGAAACATCATGCTCCTTTGGCTATAGGTGCTCAGGTTGGTATCGGACTTGCGCCTCGTTTGTCTTTGAGTACCGGTGTCGTTTATACGCGTGTTGCTTCTGATTTCAAATCTTATGGTGTTTCAGAATTTGATACACATCAGGTTTTGCATTATGTGGGTGTTCCACTTGGTTTAAACTATGAGGTTTGGAGCACGGGAGGCTTTCATGCGTACGTAATGGCGGGTGGAGAAGCCGATTTCAACGTAAAGAATGATACAAAGGTTTCTGGTCATAAAGAGGACGTGAAACGTGATGACGTTCAGTTCTCGGGTAAGGCTTCGCTTGGTGCACAGTATGATGTTACACCACAAGTGGGCTTCTATATTGAGCCAGGTGCAAAATATTATTTTGATAATGGCAGCGAAATAGAAAATACGTTTAAAGATAAGAAGTGGAATTTTAATCTCCAGTTCGGACTCCGTATTAATCTGAAATAGTGTTTGAGTCCAATTATTAATAAATATATGTACGAACTACATTTCATTTTATAACATTACATACGAGAAAAGGAAAGGGCAGTCTGCGTGATGCATGGCTGCCCTTTATTGTTTCCCGTTTTCTTATTTCTTATTCAATAATTTTTCGCTCATATTGAGAGCGGCCTTTCTGCCGTCTCCCATGGCAAGAATTACTGTGGCTCCTCCTCGTACGATATCGCCGCCAGCGTAGATTTCTTCGATGGAACTCTGCATCTGGTCGTTTACGGCAATGGTGTTCTTCCGGCCGAGTTCCAAGCCTTCGATACTCTGTGGAACGAGTGGATTAGGACTTACTCCTACGGCAACAATTACCTGGTCGCACTCCAGCGTGATGGTCTCGCCTGTAGCTTCTGGACGACGACGGCCGCTGGCATCAGGTTCGCCAAGCTTCATCACATCGAGAACTACAGCCTTTACTGCGCCCTTCTCGTCTGCCTCATATTCTTTAGGATTGTGCAATGTAAAGAAGTTGATTCCTTCTTCCTTGGCATGCTTCACCTCTTCGAGTCGGGCTGGCATTTCTGCCTCCGAACGGCGATATACCAAGGTTACGTCTGCTCCGAGTCGTTTTGCAGTACGGCAACTGTCCATAGCTGTATTTCCGCCGCCTACAACAACCACCTTCTTACCCAAGTTGATAGGGGTGTCGCTATGAGGATTGGCTGCATCCATCAGGTTTACACGGGTAAGATATTCGTTAGAAGACATGATGTTCAAGGCATTCTCTCCAGGAATATTCATGAAGTTTGGCAGACCCGCACCTGAGCCAACGAAGATTCCCTTGAATCCTTGTTCTTCCAGATCTTTTACGGAAATGGTCTTGCCTACGATGCAGTCTGTAATAAACTTTACGCCCATCTTCTGAAGATTCTCAATCTCTACATCTACGATAGCATTAGGCAAACGGAATTCAGGAATACCATATTTCAATACACCGCCAATCTCGTGTAATGCTTCAAAGACGGTAACGTCGAATCCCTTCTTTGCCATATCGCCTGCAAAACTCAATCCGGAAGGTCCTGAACCAACTACAGCTACCTTGATGCCATTAGGTTCATCGCACTTTGGTACAGAGATGTTTCCACTCTGGCGTTCGTAATCGGCAGCAAAACGCTCCAGGTATCCGATAGCTACAGCAGGCTCGTTCATCTTGAGATGTACACACTTGCTTTCACATTGCTTTTCCTGTGGACAAACTCGTCCGCAAACGGCTGGTAGGGCAGAGGTGTTCTTTAAAACCTTGGCTGCGGCAAGGAACTGGCCCCGCTCAATATTCTTGATGAAGGAAGGAATGTTGATACTTACCGGACAACCTTCCATACAGGTAGGCTTAGGACAGTCGAGACAGCGCTTGGCTTCGGTCAAAGCCATTTCCTTGGTTAAACCGATATTTACCTCTTCCGTACGGGTTGTGGCACGATAAAGAGGGTCAAGTTCTGGCATCTTTACGCGCTCTATAGCTGTACGTTCTTTTGCTTTCATCGAAGCGCGTAACTCCTTGCGCCACTCAGCGTTACGGTCGGTCAACTCTTCGATGCTCGCATCTGTAGGTTCTACGTCCATGGTTACATCCGTAGTTTCTTTCTTCTTTCCTGCGTCTACAGTTGCAAGGTGCTCTTCGAAGTGTTCCATCTCTTCACGTTCAACATCCTTGAAAGTGCCCATGCGCTTGAACATCTCGTCCCAATCTACCTGGGCGCCGTCAAACTCAGGACCGTCGATGCAGACAAACTTGGTCTTGCCGCCGATGGTCAGGCGGCAGGCACCGCACATACCGGTTCCATCCACCATGATGGTATTGAGCGAAACGTCTGTGGAAAGATTATATTTCTGGGTCAGGAGACAGCAGAACTTCATCATGATAGGAGGACCGATGGCGAAAACCTTATCGATATGTTCCTGATTGATAAACTTCTCGATTCCTACGGTTACAACACCCTTCTCGCCGTAACTTCCGTCATCGGTCATGATGATGAGCTCATCGCTAGATGCACGCACTTCATCTTCCATAATCACGAGGTCTTTGTTCCTACCCGCAATTACGGAAAGGACTCTGTTTCCTGCGGCTTTCAGTGCCTTGATGATAGGGAGCATAGGAGCTACGCCTACACCACCTCCGGCACAAATGACAGTTCCGAAGTTCTCGATATGTGTAGGATTTCCAAGTGGTCCCACCACGTCGTGAATCTCATCGCCTTCATTCAATGCACAGAGTTTGGTAGATGAAAGACCTACCTTCTGCACAACCAGTGTGATGGTTCCTTTCTCAATGTCAGCATCAGCGATGGTCAGCGGCATGCGCTCGCTGTTGTCGTCTACACGGATGATAACAAAGTTACCTGCCTTTCGGCTCTTGGCTATAAGCGGTGCTTCTACATCGAATCGGAATACTTTCTCTGAGTATTGTACTTTCTTGATAATCTTGTTCATGGGCTATTAAATTTCTTAATGCTGATATATTAATATTTCTGGTTAGCTATTTAGAGTTTGCTTCATGGTACATAAAAATGCAAAAGGATAACATCGGCTACCTTTGTGGCAGTCGAAGTTATCCTCGTACAATATATGTTATTTTTGTTTTTCGAATGTTTTGTATAATCGGGAAAACAGAAAGTCTTACCGATATTTCAAATTAATCGAAATTTTTGTCATCAAGCATCTCGAAACCGCAATATGGAACCAATACCTTAGGTACGCGGATTCCTTCTGGGGTCTGATTGTTCTCCAAGATGGTTGCTACGATACGTGGCAAGGCAAGAGCTGAACCATTCAATGTGTGGCAAAGTTCAATCTTCTTGTCATCTGTATGGCGATAGCGGCAGTGGAGACGGTTAGCCTGGTAGCTCTCGAAGTTAGATACTGATGAAACTTCCAACCAGCGACCCTGTGCAGCACTCCATGTCTCGAAGTCGTAGCAGATAGAAGAGGTGAAGCTCATATCACCACCGCAGAGACGGAGGATGTGGTATGGCAATTCCAATTTCTTCAAAAGACCTTCAACATGGTCGAGCATCTCGTTCAAACTCTCGTAAGAGTGACCTGGCTTATCGATGCGAACAATCTCTACCTTGTCGAACTGGTGCAGACGGTTCAAACCGCGAACGTCCTTACCATAGCTACCTGCTTCACGACGGAAACAAGCTGAGTAAGCACAACGCTTGATAGGGAGATCTTTCTCATCGAGAATAACATCGCGGAAGATGTTGGTTACAGGAACCTCAGCAGTAGGGATGAGGAAGAGATTATCCAGATTAGCATGATACATCTGACCTTCCTTGTCTGGCAACTGACCGGTACCACGACCAGAGTCCTCGTTTACTACGTAAGGAGGCTGAATCTCCAGATATCCGCTCTTGCGAGCCTCATCGAGGAAGAATGCCTCAAGCGCACGCTGGAAACGAGCCATCTTGCCGATATATACAGGGAAACCTGCGCCAGTAATCTTAACGCCGAGGTCGAAGTCTACAAGATTATACTTCTTCAAGAGATCCCAATGGCAGAGAGCATCCTCGCCGAGGTTTGGCTTTTCGCCGCCTTCTTTCACAACAACGTTGTCGGCTGCGTCCTTACCTTCAGGAACCTGCTCGCAAGGGATGTTAGGAATTTCGAGCAACTGGTTGGTCATATCGTTCTGTGCTTTCTCCATGATCTCTTCAAGAGCCTTGGCGTCTGCCTTGAGCATAGCTACCTGAGCCTTTGCGCTCTCAGCTTCCTCTTTCTTACCTTCCTTCATAAGGGCACCAATCTGCTTAGCAAACTGGTTAGCCTGCTGCTTGTTGTTATCCAACTTCTGCTGAGCTTCACGACGAATCTTGTCGTACTCCAAAACTTTCTCTACGGCCTCACGAGCATTTGGAAAATGCTTCTTTTCGAGTCCCTTAACTACACGTTCAGTTCCTCACTGATAAGTTTAAGTGTAAGCATAAAATGTCTTTTAATTAAATAATTTACTATTTGTAGGCAAAAGTACAAAAAATATTTGTGATAGCGTAAAAAAATGCTGACTTTTTTGCAGGGAAGGGTAGAATTAAAGTTTTTTTGTGGTTTTACAGGGTTAAGGAGCTTAGAAAGGGGTGTGGTGTAAGCCGTGCCTAAAACTGCAAAGGACCGTCCCCAAGCATTGTGTATAAACGAAGAAAGCCTGCTCTAGGTATGAGCAGGCTTCTATGTTGTTTGTTTGGAATAGTTTTTTCTAAAACTTTAAAAATTAAGCGTCAGCTTTTTTGGTCTTCTCAGCGTAAACCTCTGGAGAGAGAACAGAAACTGTACTCTTGTCCTTGCGGCCCTTGTGGAAGTAAACGATACCATCTGCCAAAGCATACAATGTATCATCCTTACCCTGAGCTACGTTCTCACCTGGGAAGTGCTTGTTACCACGCTGGCGAACGATGATGTTACCTGCGATGATGCTCTGACCACCCCAGATCTTAACGCCTAATCTTTGTGAAGCTGATTCACGGCCGTTCTTAGAACTACCAACACCTTTCTTATGTGCCATTTTCTAATTCCTCCTAATTTTAAGCGATTACAGATTTGATTGATACTTCAGTGAACTGAGCACGATGACCGTTCTTCTTGCGATAGTCCTTGCGGCGCTTCATCTTGAAGACGATTACCTTGTCACCCTTTACGAGTGGGTTCACTACTTCTACTACTACTTTTGCACCCTCTACAGCTGGTGCACCGACAGTGATTGAGCCGTCTTTGTCAACGAGCAAAACCTTGTCGAACTCAACAGTCTGACCTGCCTCAACATCCTTGATGTGATGTACGAAGAGCTTCTTGCCCTCCTCAGCCTTGAACTGCTGACCGTTAATTTCTACAATTGCGTACATTAAATTAATTATATAAACGGGTTTCTTCGGGAGGCGTCCTGCATTGTGCCGGATCTTCTTTGAGCCCCTTCGAACTAAACTTTTCTGTAACATTTGCCCAATCCATGAGCATTCGGGGTGCAAAATTACAAATTATCTTTGATATGAACAAAATGTTGGGGAAATAAAGATTGCTTTTTAGAAAGATTTAACAGAAAAGCCTGTTTTTTATAAGAATACCGATTATTTGCTACCAGATAAGGGACTCGTGAATAGTATAATGTTCTTTATTGGGTTCAATAATATACTTCCTTAGGTTCAATGATATGTCTCCTCTGGTTCAATGATATACTTCCTTAGGTTCAATGATATGTCTCCTCTGGCTCAATGATATGTCTTCTCTGGTTCAAGGAGATGTCTCCTTAGGTTCAAGGATACGACTTCTCTGGTTCAAGAAGATACCTTCGCTAAAGTTATGACTAGTGTCAGCAGCTCTGCTGAGCCTAGTCAGCAGGTCTGCTCACTATAGTCGGCAGGTCTGCTCACTGCAGTCAGCAAGTCTTCCGACTCAAGTGATATTACCTTTTAATTGTATACTTTCTTCTTAGGAACAATATATGCTATATGCTATTTGATGGAGGAGGTGTATAAAAAGAAAAAAGCGATGACCTTCACAGGCTACCGCTCCAAATCTTCAATAGGTATTAGTTTCCATTAAGGTAAAAAGATTGTTTTCAGGATAACTGGCTGCAAAGATACACGATTTTTTTCAAATCACCAAATATTTATTTGATTATTTTTGTTGTAATTCAATTGTGTGGGTGCACAAGGGTGAAAATTAACTTATTTTAGCAAGAAAGGCTGCGTAATCGATTGCAATTCTGTTGTTTTTTTTTGTTTTGGTTTAGATATCTTCAAAAGTATAAAGAGACGAACTTTCGAGACGAGTAATGAAGTAGAGAAAATAAAAACAGGTTGGCGCAGAAGTGCCAACCTGTTTATGGAAAATACTATTATCTTATTCTGTTTGTTCGAATCAGGAAAAAGAAGTGATTACTTCTGCTTCTTGATTTTCTCTACGTAAGCATCAATGACAGCTACTGCTGTGATGTTTACGATATCCTGTACACTACTTTCTGAGTCAGTGAAGTGGATAGGCTTATTCAATCCCATCTGGATAGGGCCGATAATCTCTGCTTCAGGATTCAAACCCTGGAGAAGTTTGTATGCACCATTGGCGCTACTCAAGTTAGGGAACACCAAAGTGTTGACGTCTTTGCCCTTGAGGCGGGAGAATGGGTACTTCTCGTCGCGCAGATCCTTGTTGAGTGCATAGTTTACCTGCATCTCACCATCGATAGCGAGCTCTGGGAACTCCTTCTGCATCTCAGCAACGGCTTTCTTTACCTTTACAGGTGAGCCAATATTGTCTGTACCGAAGTTAGAGTAGCTTAACATGGCCATAACCGGCTCTTCGTTGAAGAACTTCACTGTACCTGCAGACAGCTTGGCAACATCGATCAGCACATCTTCGTCCGGGTGACGGTTGATGAGCGTATCTGCGATATAATAAATACCCTTCTGGGTGTTAAGGATATGCATGGTACCGAAAGTCTTATATGGCTCACGGATTCCAATTACATCTTTTGCCACCTTAATAGTATTGCTGTACTTTGTGTAAAGACCAGTGATGAATGCGTCAGCATCACCCTGTTCTACCATTGACATACCGAAGTAGTTGCGCTCGTACATTTTATCATAAGCTTCCTCGAAGCTGTAGCCCTCGCGAGCACGCTTCTCTGCCAGATGCTTGGCAAACTTAGCACGGCGGCCCTGTTCGTTATCGGCACGCATATCTACAATCTCAATATCTGAAAGGTCAAGCTTCAAACGGCTAGCTACACGGTTCAGACGGTCAGGGTTACCCAACAGGATTGGCTGGCAGATACCCTCTTGCTTTGCCTGGACTGCAGCCTTCAGCATAGTTGGGTTGCCACCTTCAGCGAATACTACACGCTGTGGGTGAAGGCGCGCTGTATCGTGGAGCTTGCGGGTCAGTTTGGTCTCCTGACCAAGCAGCTGGCGCAAATCCTGCTTGTACTTCTCCCAGTCTGTGATAGGGGTGCGAGCCACACCACTTTCCATTGCAGCCTTAGCTACGGCAGCAGAAACTTCTGTAATCAAACGTGGATCTACAGGTTTCGGAATGAAGTATTTAGGACCGAATGTAAGGTCGTTAACGTGGTAAACATCGTTTACTACATCAGGAACCGGCTGCTTAGCCAAATCGGCAATTGCATGAACAGCAGCCATCTTCATTTCTTCGTTGATAGCACGGGCGTGAACATCGAGTGCACCACGGAAGATGTATGGGAAACCGATTACATTGTTAATCTGGTTAGGATAATCTGACCGGCCAGTTGACATCAATACGTCAGGGCGGCTGTCCATAGCGTCCTCGTAGCTGATCTCAGGTACTGGATTGGCAAGAGCGAAAACGATAGGGTTGTCTGCCATAGAGCGAATCATATCCTTGGAGAGCACGTTACCCTTGCTGAGTCCTACGAATACATCGGCGCCTTTCACAGCCTCTTCGAGTGTATGGACATCGCGGCGGTCTGTTGCAAAGAGCTTTTTCTGCTCTGTCAGATTTTCGCGGTCGCTGGTAATGACACCCTTAGAGTCGAGCATAACGATGTTCTTTACCTGTGCACCGAGCGCTACATAGAGTTTTGTACAGCTGATAGCAGCTGCACCAGCACCATTTACGACAATCTTCACATCGGCAATGTTCTTTCCTGCTACCTCAAGAGCGTTCTTCAAACCTGCAGCAGAGATGATAGCAGTACCATGCTGGTCATCGTGCATTACAGGGATATCGAGAGTTCTTTTCAGGCGTTCCTCGATGTAGAAACATTGAGGTGCCTTGATGTCCTCCAAGTTGATTCCACCAAATGTAGGAGCGATTTTCTCTACGGTTTCACAGAACTTTTCTGGGTCTTTTTCATCGATTTCAATATCGAAGACATCCACACCACCGTAAATCTTGAAAAGCAATCCCTTACCTTCCATCACTGGCTTTCCGCTCATGGCACCGATATCGCCAAGTCCGAGCACTGCTGTACCATTACTGATAACAGCAACCAGGTTACCCTTGTCAGTATACTTGTATGCATCGTCTGGGTTCTGCTGGATCTCAAGACATGGGAATGCCACGCCAGGAGAATAAGCAAGGCTCAGATCCGTTTGTGTGTGATAAGGTTTTGTTGGCTTAACCTCAATCTTGCCAGGACGGCCAGTCTCGTGATAACTTAAAGCCGCCTCTTTTGTAATTTTTACCATAACAATATATTGGTTTAAAGTTTATTTTTCTTTCATATTCGTGGATTTTTCGCACGAAATTTAAAAGTTTGTGCAAAGGTACAAAAAACTTAGTAAAAAAGAATGGTTTTTTGATTTTTTTGTATCTTTGCACAAAAATAGTCTTCAAACAAGTAAAATGATAGAAATCAATCAATATAGACAAGAACTGAAAGACAGAATCATCTCTTATGCGATGCCTGAATTCTATAAGCGTGGGGTAAAAGCTGTCAAGATGGATGAAATCTCACAGGGACTTCATGTGTCTAAGAGAACTGTGTACGAGATTTTCGGTGACAAAGAAGAATTGTTGCTTGCTGGTATGATGCGTCAGCTAGAAGAAAATCGTTCGAAGTTAGAAAATTTCGCCAAGACCCAAGCGAAGAATGTGATAGATATTGTCAGCTATGTCTATAAATTGCAGATGGAGCGCAATGGGATGGTGGGCGTTCTTTTTTATGAGGAGGTTCATAAGATGCCTCGTGTAGTGAAATTCTTCCAGGAAAATCATGCTCATGAACGGGAGGAGAGTGTGCGTTTCTTTGAGGCTGGTGTCAAGGAGGGGCTTTTCCGTAAGGATGTAGACTTCAATGTTGTTATGGACATAGGACATGTGATGATGGAGGAAATCATGCATCATCAGCTCTACCGTGTTCATTCGATGCAGGAGATATACGACAATTATATTTTGTGCCTGATTCGTGGATTCTGTACAGAGCGCGGCTTGGAGCAGCTTGACCGTGCTTTGAAAGAGTAGAGGCGTTGGCTTTAATATACAAAATGTACTTTTTGAGCGTATGTGTAATTACGCTTAAAAAAGAGAAAGAGGTTTCGGAGATGCTTTATATAGGCTCACGGAACCTCTTTTTCTTAATCCTTGTATAGCCAGTGGAGGAGCAGGTTTATAACTTTTGGATAGAAGCGGAACCAGCGAAACTTGGTAACAGGTTTGCCTCCGAAACCGAGAATGAATTCACGGTAGAGATTATTCTTAAGCGGAAGTCCTGCGTCCATAAAGTGGAGGTGTTGGGCATCCTGCTCCTGTGCATCAGAGAGTGCTTGCCAGATGGTCATTGTGTCCGGATGCAGATGGATGTAAGTCTTTCTCTTGAATGCAGAAAACCAAAGAAAGGCATTGCCTTGGTTGTAGATGCAGGTATAGCCGCCAATCACTTTGTCCTTATAGGTGATGATGACGTTTCTGGCATTACTACTTGTACTCAGTTTCTGAAAGAATGTTTCGTCAGGAACAAAACGGCGAATTTTCAGCCGATAATAATTTTTGAGCAACTGGTGATAACGATGGATGTCTTCGGGTGAAGTTGCCTCTCTACAACTTATTCCCTTTTTCTTCATTTTTTCAATCATAGCAATTTGTTTGTCTGAGAGTCGCTCTTGGGGAAGTTTGCTGTGTAGGGAGTTATGTATCTCTTGCCAGGCAATAGGTACATAGCCCAATTTTCTGAATTCCCGGTAACCCAGCATCTTTTTGCTCATTCGGGAGAACTCGATGTAAAAGCAGAGTCGTTTGTGTAAGTGGATAGTTATGCTGCGGAGTAACAATGGGAAAATAGCATTCTGTTCAGCATCGGGTGCATAAAGTCCCTCTCCATACGCGTGCGCGTGCGTATATAAATAAGGTGGAAATAAAGATTTGCGGTGATAGAGGATGACGAGCATTTGTCCTACCACCTTGTTCTCCTGTGTGGCGACAGCCATAAAAGGGGTTATGCCGGGTGTTTTTTCAAGAATCTGAAAAAGCTCCAAGCTATGAAAAAAGTCGCCTTCCAATAAATGCGGCATTTCTTCCAGTTTACCATATATTTCTACTTCATATTTTCTCACGAGGCAAAAATAATAAATTTATCATAAAAAAGCAAGAAAAAGGGCTTCTCTATCGTTATTTTTTAGTATTTTTGCATAAAAAGTAGAACTTTAAACAAAATTACGTATGAAAATAGTGTTTATTGGGGCAGGTAATCTTGCTACCAATCTTGCGCTCGAAATATCGCAATCAGAACATCAGATTGTGCAAGTTTTCAGTAGAACTAGGGAGTCGGCCTCTCTATTGGCTGAGAAGGTGAATTGTGAGCCTGTCAATGAGATGAGTAAGGTGGTCTGTGATGCAGATTTGTACATAGTTTCAGTGAAGGATGATGCGCTTGAAATGCTTATTCCTGAACTGTGCAAAGGAAGAGAAGATAAGATGTTTGTTCATACAGCTGGTTCCATGCCGATGGATGTTTTCAAAGATTATGCCCGTCATTATGGCGTATTTTATCCGATGCAGACATTTACGAAAGATAAAAAGGTTGCATTCGAAAATATTCCTATTTTCATTGAGGGATGTGGTGCTTTCGAAACTTCTTTCCTGAAGAGGTTGGCAGAACAGATTTCTCGTAGTGTCTATGAATTGGATTCTGATAATCGTAAGTATCTGCACCTGTCAGCTGTTTTTGCTTGTAATTTTGCGAATCATTGCGTAGCTATAGGCCAGCAGATTCTCGAAAATCATCATATTCTTGGCAGTGTTCTCCGTCCTCTGGTTATGGAAACTATGGACAAGGCTTCTTCGCATTCGGCAGCTGAAGTGCAGACAGGACCGGCTATTCGTGATGATCGGAACGTAATGGAGAAACAAATGCAACTTCTTGAAAAACAGCCAGAACTACAGCAGATTTATGAAATGATGAGCAAAAGCATATTCAAGTTCAAGAGATAAAACTGTTATCGGTTTAAGTTTGCAGTTAGGAATTTAAGTTCTAGAAACAGAAATAAATATGATAAATTACGATTTAAATAAGATAAAAGCAATCATCTTTGATGTTGATGGAGTACTGTCAAGACAGACCATCACGCTTTCCAGTGCCGGCGAACCTTTGCGTACTGTTAATATCAAAGATGGCTATGCCATTCAGCTGGCTCAGAAGAAAGGTGTTCGTATCGTAATTCTGACAGGCGGTAATTCTCATGCCATACAGGTACGCTATGAAAATCTTGGTGTAGAGGATATCTTTATGGGGTGTTCTGTAAAGATAAAGACTTATGAGGAGTTCAAGCAGAAATATTCAATTACAGATGAGGAAATAATATATGTAGGTGATGATATTCCTGATTATGAGATTATGCGTCGTTGCGGATGTCCATGTTGCCCAGCAGATGCATGCTCTGATATTAAAGAAATTTCTACTTATATCTCGGCTTGTAACGGAGGTGATGGCGTGGGACGTGATGTCGTAGAACAGGTACTGAAAGCCAAGGGTTTATGGCTTTCTGATGCTAAGGCGTTTGGCTGGTAGAATTAGTTGATAGTTGAAAGTTGATAGTTTATAGTAGAAAGTTTGCAACTGAATTTTAATCATAAAGTTCAAAGTAATAAGGTTTAAAATAGATGAATTATAAGATTATTTTGGCGAGTAATTCGCCTCGTCGCAAGGAACTTCTGGCAGGTTTGGATATTCCTTTTGAGGTGAAGGTGATTAGTGGTATTGATGAAAGTTATCCTGCTGACCTCGATGCTTATCAGGTGGCAGAATTCATCTGCAAGAAAAAGGCTGAGGCTTACCGTCCGCTTTTGAACGGAAATAATAGTGTTAAAGAGTTGGACGAGTCAGAAACTTTGATTCTTACAGCAGATACGGTTGTGATTGCGCCAACAGCTGGCGAACAGAATGACCAGGAAGGAAAGGGAGTCATTCTCGGGAAGCCTCGTGATGCTGAAGATGCCAGACGAATGCTGAAGATGTTGAGCGGAAAGACGCATCATGTAGTTACAGGTGTTTGTCTTACTACCCAGCATAAGCAGCGTTCCTTTTCAGTAACAACAGAAGTGACGTTCAAACCGCTTTCTGATGCTGAAATCAGTTATTATATAAATCATTATCAGCCGTTTGACAAAGCTGGCGCCTATGGTATTCAGGAATGGATTGGCTACATAGGTTGTACGGGGTTGAAGGGGAGTTATTTTAATGTGATGGGGCTTCCGGTTCAGCGTATCTATGAGGAATTGAGGCAAATTTAGATTTTTTAAAATTAAATATTGTTCTATGTCGTAGATAATGAGTATCTTTGTGCGTTTTATGTAACTAACAAGGATTATGAGTGAAGAAATTTTAGCAAAAGCTCATGAGGTTTTGGACAATTATATGGAGAGCAATCATCACCGGCGCACTCCGGAGCGTTCCACTATCCTCGACACCATTTATTCTATGGGAGAGCATTTCTCGATAGAAGATTTGGGCAGAGAGCTACTGAAAAAGAATTTTCGCGTTAGCAGGGCTACGCTTTATAACACATTGCATCTGTTCCTGGAACTAAGGCTTGTGGTAAAGCACAGTCTGGCAGACGGCACCAAGTATGAGGCCAGTTATAGCGAGGACAATCATGTGCATCAGGTTTGCACGATTTGTGGCAAGGTAACCGAAATTGTAGCACCGCAGGTTACGGCTGCTGTGAAGGATATCAGGATGCAGCGCTTTCGTAAAGATGCTTATGCTCTTTACATCTATGGCGTATGCAGCGGCTGTCAAAGCAAGATGACTCGCAAACGCAAAAAAGAATAAGTATCAAGATAAAAAGATAAAAAATGAACACAGGTAAAGTAGATGTCCTGCTGGGTTTGCAGTGGGGCGATGAAGGTAAAGGTAAGGTGGTTGACGTGTTGACCCCTAAGTATGATGTCATTGCTCGTTTCCAGGGTGGTCCTAATGCTGGACATACATTGGAGTTTGAGGGCGAGAAGTATGTGCTTCGCTCTATCCCTTCTGGTATTTTCCAGGGTGGTAAGGTGAACATCATCGGCAATGGTGTGGTTTTGGCTCCAGACCTCTTTATGGGTGAGGCTAAGGATCTTGAGAAGAGCGGTCATGATTTGAAGAGCCGTCTCTACATCTCTAAGAAGGCACATCTCATCATGCCTACTCACCGTGTACTCGATGCTGCTATCGAGGCTTCTAAGGGAAAGAACAAGGTAGGTACTACTGGTAAGGGTATCGGTCCTACTTATACTGACAAGGTTAGCCGTACCGGTCTTCGCGTAGGCGATATCCTTGACAATTTCGAGGAGAAGTATGCTGCTCACAAGGCTGCTCATCTCAAAACTATCGCAAGTCTCGGTTACACCGACTTCGATATTACAGAGGTTGAGAAGACCTGGATGGAGGGCATCGAATACTTGAAGCAGTTCAAACTTATCGATAGCGAGGTAGAAATCAATAAGGTGCTCCGTTCTGGCAAGGATATCCTCTGCGAGGGTGCTCAGGGTACTATGCTCGATGTTGATTTCGGTTCTTATCCATTCGTTACTTCTTCTAATACTATCTGTGCAGGTGCCTGCATAGGTCTGGGTATCGGTCCTAACCGCATCGGCAATGTTTATGGTATCATGAAGGCTTACTGTACACGTGTTGGTGCAGGTCCATTCCCTACAGAGCTTTTCGATGAGACTGGTGCCAAGATTCGTGACCTCGGTCATGAGTATGGTGCTGTTACCGGTCGTGAGCGTCGTTGTGGCTGGTGCGATCTTGTACAGCTCAAGTATTCTGTCATGGTGAATGGTGTTACCGAGCTTATCATGATGAAGAGCGACGTGCTCGATGGCTTCGATACCATCAAGGCATGCGTGGCATATAAGTTGAAGGATGGTTCTGTTACAACAGATTTCCCATACGAAATCGATGGTGTAGAACCTGTTTACAAGGAGTTCAAGGGCTGGAAGACAGATATGACTAAGTTCACATCTGAAGATCAGTTCCCACAGGAGTTCAAGGATTATATTGCTTTCGTAGAAGAGTTCCTTGAGACTAAGATCGGTATCATTTCTATCGGTCCAGACCGTGCTCAGACTATTGTACGCAAGTAATTTATATAGTGTTTAATGTTTAGTGTTTAATGTTTACTTTGAGGGGTTTACATGGCGCTAGACATTAAACATTTAACATTCATATTAAACATTAATAAATGGCTCAGAAACCAAGTATACCAAAGGGCACGAGAGATTTTGGTCCTGTTGAGATGGCGAAACGCAACTACATCTTCAACACCATCAAGGAAGTGTATGCTCTTTATGGATTCCAGCAGATTGAAACCCCTGCCATGGAAACCCTTCAGACTTTGATGGGCAAGTATGGTGAAGAGGGTGATAAACTGCTTTTTAAGATATTGAATTCAGGCGACTATATGAATAAGGTGAGCGATGAGGATATTCATTCTCTCGGTTCACTCAAATTAGCAGCGAAACTTTGTGAGAAGGGTCTTCGTTATGACCTGACCGTTCCTTTCGCACGTTACGTAGTGCAGCACCGCGAGGAGTTGCAGATGCCTTTCAAACGTTATCAGATTCAGCCAGTATGGCGTGCAGACCGCCCTCAGAAAGGACGTTACCGTGAGTTCTATCAGTGTGATGCTGATGTGGTTGGCTCTGATTCTCTCCTGAACGAGGTCGAATTGATGCAGATTGTAGATACCGTGTTCACCAAGTTTGGTGTTCGTGTATGCATTAAGATTAATAACCGCAAGATTCTTACCGGTATTGCAGAGGTTATCGGCGAGGCAGAGAAGATTGTAGATATCACAGTGGCCATCGATAAGCTTGATAAAATCGGACTTGATAATGTAAACGAAGAGTTGCGCAATGACGGCATTTCTGAAGATGCCATTGAAAAGTTGCAGCCAATCATCTCACTGTCAGGAACTAATGATGAGAAACTTGAAGTGATAGCGAAGGTTCTCGAAGGTTCAGAAGTTGGTTTGAAGGGTGTAGAGGAAACCAAGTTTATCCTCGATACCTTGAAGACTCTTGGCTTGAACAACGAGATAGAACTGGATCTCACCCTGGCTCGTGGCTTGAACTATTATACGGGTGCAATCTTCGAGGTGAAGGCGCTTGATACTCCAATGGGAAGTATTACAGGTGGTGGTCGTTACGACAACCTCACCGGCATTTTCGGTTTGCCAGGTTTGAGCGGTGTTGGTATCAGTTTTGGTGCTGACCGTATTTATGATGTGTTAGGTGCGCTCGACCTTTATCCGAAGGAGGCTGTAAATGCTACTCAGGTACTGTTTATCAACTTCGGTGAAAAGGAGACAGCTTACTGCCTGCCTATAGTAAGTGCAGCTCGTGCAGCCGGTATCCGTACCGAAATCTTCCCTGATAAGGCGAAGATGAAGAAGCAGATGAGCTATGCCAATGCCAAGAATATTCCGTTTGTTGTGCTTGCAGGTGAGAATGAGATGGCTCAGGGCAAGGTTACGCTTAAGAATATGGAAACTGGCGAACAAACCTTGGTTACTGCCGAGGAATTGATAGCAAAGTAAATAAATAATACTCTCTTTCTCGTCCTCTCGTGCTCGTATATGTGAATATGCAGTGCGGCAGGGCGAGAGCTTTTTATGTGTTAGCGTGTATGCCTAACTATAATTTTAGTAAATTCTAAAAACTACAGACAAATGAAAAAAATAAAAGCTATTTTATGTGTATTCATACTGGCGTTGCTGATGACATCCAGCACAAAGACAACAACGATTTTTGTAATAGGTGATTCTACCGCTGCCGAGAAAGGTGGTTTTAGAAATAATCCAGAGCGAGGATGGGGGATGGTATTGCAAGGCTTTTTTGATGACAAGGTGATTGTTGACAATCATGCTGTTAATGGCCGTTCTTCTTTGAGCTTTATCAATGAAGGAAGATGGAAAAAGGTTTTGGATAGAATAAAGCCAGGTGATTATGTGTTTATCCAGTTTGGGCATAACGATGAGAAGTCAATGCCTGACCGTCATACTGATCCGGGATCTACTTTTGATGCAAACCTTGCCAGATATGTAAATGAAACCCGTGCCAAGGGTGGCATTCCTGTACTGTTCAATGCGGTGGTTCGTCGCTGCTATTATTCTGCAGAATTGAAGAATGATGATGACGAGAAGCTTCGCAATAAAGTATATGATGGAAGGGAGCAGATTAATAGTGATACGCTTATCGACACCCACGGAGCTTATGTGATAGCTCCCCGCAATGTAGCAAAGCAGCTGAATGTTCCGTTTGTTGATGCTACCAAGATTACCCACGATATAGAAACGGGCATGGGTATTGAAGGCAGCCGCAAATTACATATGTGGTTTATGCCTGGCGAGAATCCGCAGGTTCCTAAGGGTAAGAAAGATAATACCCATTATAATGTATATGGTGCACGTGTGGTTGCCGGTGCGCTTGCTGATGCTGTAGCTGAGCAGGTGCCAGCGCTGAAGTCTCATGTCTGCCATTATGATTATGTAGTCTCTGCAGAAGGTCGAGGCAATTTCATGGATTTGCAGAAGGCTGTAGATGCGGTTCCTGTAGGCAAGAAGGCTGTTATCCGTATTTTGGGTGGTGAATGGAAGAAGCCAATCATCGCAAAAGGCAAGAAGATTAAGTTTGTCAAGTCATTTGGTGCTAAAATCAGATAGTAACAGGCTTTTTTAAAACTCCCGATATCTTTGAAATTACATGGCGATGTAGAAGTCTGTGCGTCGTGACATAGAACAAAATGCATCGCCATGTAGTAAACCTATACATAAAAGGGGTACTTTCACAAGCACCCCTTTTCATATTATACAAAAACATTATGAATTATTTCTATTAGCGAACAAGATTTTAATTTCTATCTTTGTCTCAATTATCTAAAAGTTTCAAACGTTCACCAGAATTGCTTTTGGCAAGGGGCAATTCCTACTCGTAGGATAACCTCAGTTCTGATGTTTATCATTTACGGTTGCAAAGGTACGAAGATTTTTATAATTGTGCAATACCTAAAAATGGGGGTTTTGATGAATACCTAGAAATGAGGAATGAAAATGGGGGAGAGTAGATATGAAAAAAGGAAGTCCTTATTGAAGAACTTCCTTTTTATGAGGTGTCTAGCGGAGTCGAACCGCTCTACACGGTTTTGCAGACCGTTACCTAACCGCTCGGTTAAGACACCTTGTGTAGAACAATCATTTCTGATTTGCGAGTGCAAAGGTACTACTTTTTATTGGTTCTACCAAATTTTTATGCAACTTTTTTAATTAAAACAATCACTTTCTTTGTATCTTGCTCATAATGAACGGGTTCTGAAATGCTTAAATTTTTGTCTGGTTTCCTCGCTGCAGGACAGTAAAAGTAGTTTTAGCAGCTCTTTTATGAGAGCTACTCTTATTCTTTCCGCTGAGTAGCCTCTTTCTTTTTATTCTTTTGGCATTTCTCAACGAACGGGCAACCTGAACATTGATAGTTTTTACACTCTCGTGCTTGTTTGATGGAGCGGTAGATACAAATGGCGGCATACGTGATGCATGCCGCCAATATGATTGCTATGATGATATACTGTATCATAAGCATAGGTAAATTAACATAATACTAACCTACGGCGTTATAACCATTGGTTGAGTTTTTGCGCATGATGTCGCGGATATTCATCTCCTTGAAACCCTCTGCGCGTTTCTGCTCTTCAAGCTCTTTCTCTTCCTCGATGTCCTTTTCTGAACGGGTGAAAGTGAAAGCCTTGTACTTAAATTCTGCAATCGCCCAACCTACGAGGCCCACAGCGATTAATGCAACAAATCCAATTAATGCGTTCATTTCTCTTTATATTATAATAATGTATAAACTGAATTAATAATCATCGTCGGCTACGTCTTCTGCATCATCAAGACCGAGGTTCTCCGGGTCTTCGAAGGTAGTACGGTAGCTTTCCTCAGTAAGCTTGTCGTCATCGAATGCATCGTCATCCTCATCTGGATCGTTGTAGTGATCCTCGATTTCTGGTGCATCCTCGTCTTCATCCTCGTCTGGGTCGAGCAGGTCGTCGTTGCGTTTCAAATCATTCTCATCTTCGAATCTCATGCGAACCTTTTCTACCTTTGGCTTCTCCTTGGCAAAGATAGCTTCTACCCAAGAACCTTTTGGTACCACGAGCACTTCGTAGTCATCGGCGAGCTTTTTCTCGTACAGACCTCCTGGCTTTTTCAGGCGGTCAGCAGGAAGAGTAGTTGTGCTGATGTCGAAATTACTTTCGATGATGTCCTGGATGCTCTGAGGCAAACTCTCCCAGCCACCGCCAAAGTTGCGCTCCAAGAGTTCGATGAGCTTATTGGCGGTGATGTGACTTACATTTTCGTAAGTAAGATCAGTAACACGCATGATAGGACGCTTTTTGAGGGCATACTTCTCCTTCTTGTCGTTGATACGGAAAGTGCCAATCTTAAAGCCGCGTGCCATCAGTTTGTCAATCACTTCAGGACGGTCTACCGTCACTGGTTCCATTTCGAATGCGCTGCGGATCACTGCGATATACTTGTTCTGGTAATCCTTGAGGTCAGCATCCTTTTCTGCTGCTTCCCAAAGACGGAACACATCGTTCTCCTGCAATTCCCAAATGCTACTTTTAGTAACATTCTTCAGTGTTAATATTTTATCTTTATTCATCTTCAATTATGTTTGTGTGTGCAAAAGTAAGTACTTCTTTTTATATATCCAAATTTTCTTGCTGTTTTTTTGTGTTTTTGGTCACTTTTTTATTTGGAATTCGATTTTTTTCATTACCTTTGCACGTACTATGAGTGAACCGTTAGCTGAAAGAATGAGACCTCACACGCTTGCTGACTATGTAGGACAGCAGCATTTGGTAGGTGAGGGGGCCGTGCTGCGCAAGATGATTGACGCAGGGCGCATATCCTCTTTTATCCTCTGGGGACCCCCTGGAGTGGGCAAGACTACCCTTGCTCAAATCGTGGCACAAACCATCAAGGTGCCGTTCTTCACCCTCTCTGCGGTGACCAGTGGCGTAAAGGATGTCCGCGAGGTGATAGAAAGAGCAAAGAGTGTAGATTCTTTAATTCGGCTTCTCCTATATTGTTTATTGATGAGATTCACCGTTTCTCCAAGAGTCAGCAGGATTCGCTTTTGGGTGCGGTAGAGAAGGGTATTGTTACGCTGATAGGTGCTACCACCGAGAATCCTTCATTCGAGGTGATTCGGCCGCTGTTGTCCAGGTGTCAGCTCTATGTGCTCAAACCGCTCGAAAAGGCTGATCTTGAAGGGCTTCTGCATCGTGCCATTACGCAGGATGTAGAACTCAGAGAAAAGAATATTAAGTTGGAAGAGACGGGCGCGCTGCTGCGATATAGTGGTGGAGATGCCCGAAAACTGCTCAATATTCTGGAACTGGTGGTAGAATCTGCCGGATCTTCAGAGATTGTGATTACCGACAAGATGGTAGAAGAGCAGTTGCAGCAGAATCCGCTGGCTTACGATAAACAGGGTGATATGCATTACGATATTATCTCAGCCTTTATCAAGAGTATTCGCGGAAGCGATCCCGATGCTGCGCTCTATTGGATGGCGAGGATGATAGAAGGAGGAGAAGACCCGCAGTTTATAGCCCGTAGGGTTGTGATTAGTGCCTCTGAGGATGTGGGACTTGCCAATCCGAATGCACTCCTGCTTGCCAATGCAGCTTTCGATACGGTGATGAAGATAGGGTGGCCCGAAGCACGTATCGCCCTTGCTGAGGCTGTGGTTTATCTGGCCACGAGTCCGAAGAGCAACAGTGCTTATCTGGGCATTAATGATGCGCTGGCTACTGTACGGCAAACGGGTAATCTGCCTGTTCCGCTGCACATCCGCAATGCTCCTACCAAACTGATGAAAGATTTGGGCTATCATGACGGATATAAGTATCCTCACGATTATCCAGGACATTTCACAGAGCAGCAGTATCTGCCAGACGAACTGAAGGATGCCCGCTTCTGGCATGCGCAGCATTCGCCTTCCGAGGAGCGCCTCTACAACTGGATGGTTACCTGCTGGGGAGAAAGATTCAAGAATTAGTGATTAGAAAGAATAATTAGAAATTGATATTTAGAGCAACTAACTGACACGAGAAAATGATGATACATGGCGATCCTGAATTCGTGCTCACGCTTCATAGCGTGATAGAATTCATCGGAACATTTGCTTTTGCCCTTTCGGGCATTCGCCTGGCTGCAAGTAAGCACTATGATTGGCTGGGCGGTTTTGTTTGTGGTGTGGCTGTAGCCATAGGTGGTGGAACCATACGAGATGTGATGCTTGGTGTGCGTCCGTTTTGGATGTTGAGCCCTATCTACCTGATTTGTACGCTGTTTGCGCAGTTGGTAGTGATTGCTTGCCACCGCTATCTCAAGCGTCTTGACAATACCTGGTTTCTGTTTGATACCTTGGGCTTGGCGCTTTTCAATATTGCGGGCATCCAGAAGTCGCTCGAATGTGGTTTCTCTTTTTGGGTAGCCATCATCATGGGCTGTATCACGGGTGCTGCAGGCGGTGTTATCCGCGATGTGCTTCTTAATGAAGAGCCGGTCATCTTCCGAAAGGAGATTTATGCGATGGCTTGTGTCGCCGGTGGTTTGGCTTATTGGGGATTGAGCTATCTGGGTGTGAGCCTCTATATTACGGTGATTGTAGCTTTCAGTGTGGTCTGCGCCATCCGATTGCTGGCTGTAAGATACCATATTTCACTCCCGAAGCTGAGGGATGAAGAACAAACTGTAGAATGAAAAGGAAAAAATGAAATTGATAAATAACAGATAACAGATGAAAAGACTGAAAGCGATTTTGATGCTCGTTGTTGCAATGATGCTGATGTCGTCGGCAACAATGAAGGCTCAGAACAAACGAGAGTTTCGTGGAGCCTGGATACAGTGTGTTAACGGACAGTATCTGGGCAAGAGTACGCAGCAGATCCAGGCGATGCTTACCAGACAGCTTGATGAACTGCAGAAGGATGGCGTGAATGCGATTATCTTTCAGGTTCGAGCCGAGTGTGATGCTCTGTATAAGAGTGATTTAGAGCCTTGGAGCAAGTTTCTTACGGGGGTGCAGGGAAAGGCTCCTTCTCCTTATTGGGATCCGTTGCAGTGGATGATAGAGCAGTGTCATAATCGTGGCATGGAGCTTCATGCCTGGATTAATCCTTATCGTGCCAAGCATAGCGTAACTTCCTATGAGCAGGTTTCGCCGAAGAATATCGTGAAGAGGCGTCCTGATCTCTGTTTTCAGTATGGCAAGCTGACGCTGTTGAACCCTGGGTTGCAGGCTGCAGCCGACTATATTTGCGAGGTGGCTGTGGACATTGTAAGCCGATATGATGTTGATGGATTCCATATTGATGATTATTTCTATCCATATCCAGAGGCCGGACGTCAGATTCCTGATCAGCAGCTCTTCCGCCAGCAGTCGCGCGGCATGCGAAACATAGGTGATTGGCGCCGTGATAACGTGAGCCGGTTTGTAAAGCAGCTCAGCGAATCCATTCATGCCGTTAAGCCTTGGGTCAAGTTTGGTGTTTCTCCATTCGGCATCTACCGCAACAAGCGTACCGATCCTAATGGTTCAGAAACTTTCGGCCTCCAGAATTATGATGATCTTTATGCAGATGTTTTGCTTTGGGTGAATAATGGTTGGATAGACTATTGTGTGCCTCAGATTTATTGGGAGATAGGCAATCGTGCTGCCGATTACAAGACGCTCATAACCTGGTGGAATAAGCATGCTGGCAACCGCCCATTATATATAGGTGAAGATATAGAGCGTACAGCCAAGTTTGCTGACCCAGTCAATCCGCGCAGTCATCAGTTGCCTGCCAAGCACCGTTTGCATCAGCAGATGAATAATGTGAAGGGCACTGTGCTCTGGTATGCGCAGACTGCTGCCGATAATGTAGGTAATATCGGACATACACTCCGCAACAATTATTGGAAGTATCCTGCATTGCCACCTTCTATGCCTTTCCTTGATAATAAGGCGCCAAAGGGGGTAAAGGGTGTCAAGCTGATGTGGACCGAGAAAGGTCCGCTGCTGGTATGGAAGGCTCCTAAGGCTAGCAAGAAAAAGTGGGGCGATCAGGTGAACCGTTTTGCTATCTACCGTTTTGAGAAAGGTGCTAAGGTAAATCTCAATGATGTTTCTGCACTCCAGGCAGTAACTTATGATAATTTCTATCGCATACCTTATGTGAGTGGTAAGAAATATGTGTATGTAGTAACTGCTCTCGACCGTGTAGGAAACGAAAGTAAAGGTAAGAAAAAGAAAATTTCTTTTTAGATTGGTTAGATGATATAAAAGGAAAGACCGTTTAAAACAGAAAAACCGTTGTACTCGATAGGAGAGAGTGCAACGGTTTTTTATTTTGTTGGGATGGGGGAGCGGGTAGTCCTTTCATCCTGTATTTTTTTTATTCTTTCAGCAGGTCGTTCAGGAAGTTATCCAGATCGTTGTCCAGATTCTCCATCAAATCACCACCTACGATGATCGTATCATCGTCAGCAAGATAGAGCTCGCCAATATGCTCTTTATCCTCATCTTCGAGCACAAAGCTGTATGGCTTGAGAATGCCGAGATGATCTATGATATCAGCCTGTTTGCGCAATACATCGCGAAGCAGCTTTGCTACCTCGTCGTAGAAGTCTTCATCCTTGTTTTCTATCCATTGCTCAACAACGCAGCGGGTAATCTCGTTGTCATCGTCGTCAAAGGCCAGGAGTTCGCCACTGTCTTGCGAAACCCTTACGTGGATGTCGGTCATTTGAGAAGTCTCGTCGTCAGATTCTGGCGCTGGGAACTTTTGAGCCACTTTTCTGATAAAGCGCTCTACTTGCATGATTGTTTGCTCTAATGTTTCCATATCAATTCTTTAATAATCAATGCAAAGATACATAAAAAATTGATATCACCAAAAGAAGTTGCTAAAAAAAAGCATTTTTGCTTTTAATTTGTTTTCAAATACCCCGATTTTTAGGGCATAGATAACGTTTACGCTCCTTTTTCATATTTTCTTTTCGATTTTGTTTGCCATTTCTAAATAATGTAGTATCTTTGCACTTGAATTGCAAAAATGCAATCTCAACATTACAAATGAATAACAAAATAAAACATTCTGGCATCGTAGAGAGCGTAGAAGAAGGTTGTGTGTGCATTCGCATCGTACAGTCGTCAGCCTGCAGCGCTTGCAAGGTGGCTGCTCATTGTACTGCATCTGAATCGAAAGAGAAGATGATTGAGGTTTCTACCTCAGAGGCGTCTCTCTACCACAAAGGCGATAGCGTGGTGGTGACTGCTGATTCGGCTGTAGGCTTCAGAGCCAGTTTCTATGGCTATCTCTTGCCGCTGATGCTGATGGTGATTGCTTTGGTCGGTGTACTGAAAGCTACTCACTCAGAGGGAGCCGCTGCGCTCTCGGCATTGGGCATTCTCATTCCATACTACGTGGTGCTCTACTTATTCAGAAACAAACTTAAAAACAAACTGAGCTTCTCTATAGAAACATAGGGTACGTGATGTGCTTCTGTGGCTTCAGCGATGAGCTTTTATTTTAAAACAAAGAAAATAACAAAACAAAACACAAAAAATTATGAATTTTATTTTGATTGCTGTCTTGGTTCTCGGAGCAATCGCGCTGATTGCAGCGCTGGTTCTCTTCGGAGTATCTAAGAAGTTTGCCGTCGAAGAAGACCCTCGCTTGGGCCAGGTAGGAGAGATTCTGCCAGGTGCAAACTGTGGTGGTTGCGGTTTTGCCGGATGTTCAGGTATGGCTGCAGCTCTGGTGAAGGGTGCTGATGCCGGTTCTATCGATGGACTGATGTGTCCGGTAGGTGGTGCCGACGTGATGGGCAAGGTAGCCGACCTTTTAGGTATGGCAGTAGCCAATACCGAGCCAAAGGTGGCTGTGGTTCGTTGTAATGGTACTTGCGAGAATCGTCCTCGCATTGCCGAGTATGATGGTTTGCACACTTGTGCAGCTATGAATTCATGTGGAGCTGGCGAAACAGGCTGCGGGTTCGGCTGTCTGGGTTGTGGCGATTGCGTGGCTGCCTGCCAGTTTGGCGCAATCTCTATCAATCCTGAAACTGGCATTCCTGAGGTTGATGAAGAGAAGTGTACGGGTTGTGGTGCTTGCGCCAACGCTTGTCCACGTCATATCATCGAGCTCCGCAAGAAGGGTCCTAAGGGCCGTAGAGTTTACGTTCAGTGCGTAAACCACGACAAGGGCGCTGTTGCCAAGAAGGCTTGTAGCGTTGCTTGCATCGGATGCGGTAAGTGTCAGAAAGTCTGCAAGTTTGAGGCTATCACCATTGAGAACAATGTGGCTTATGTTGACTTCAACAAGTGCCGCATGTGTACCAAGTGTGTTGACGAATGCCCAACAGGTGCTCTCGTAAAAGTAAATTTCCCAGTTAAGAAAAAGGAGGAATAATCATGAATTTGAGAACTTTTAGAATTGGTGGAGTTCACCCAGAAGAGAATAAGATTACTGCCGAGATGGCTACTCAGGTAGCTCCTCTTCCTAAGCAGGCTATTTTCCCACTTGGTCAGCACATCGGTGCTCCTGCCAAGCCTGTAGTTGCCAAGGGCGACAAGGTGAAGGTGGGTACACTTATTGCTGAGGCTGGTGGCTTTGTGAGTGCTCCTATTTACAGTTCCGTATCAGGAACTGTGTTCAAGGTAGATACATCTATTGATGCTACCGGTTATCGCAAGCCTTGCATCATTATTAATGTAGAAGGCGATGAGTGGGAGGAGAGTATCGACCGCTCTGATAAACTCGAGACGCTTGAGGCTCATACTGAGCTTACTCCAGAGGAAATCGTAAACCGCATCAAGGTAGCAGGTGTCACTGGTATGGGTGGTGCCGGTTTTCCTACCTTCATCAAGCTTTGTCCTCCTCCAGGAGCCAAGGCTGAGTGCGTCATCATCAACGGTGTAGAGTGTGAGCCTTATATCACAGCCGACTATCGCCTGATGATGGAGCATGCCGATGAGATTCTCGTTGGCTTGAACCTCCTGATGAAGGCGGCTAAGGTAGAGAAGGGCTACATCGGTATCGAGGATAACAAACCTGCTGCCATCAAACTCTTCGAGGAAAAAACTGCTAATGACGCTCGTATCGAGATTGTACCTCTGGCTAAGAAGTATCCTCAGGGAGGTGAGAAGCAGCTTGTGGATGCCGTTATCCGCCGTCAGGTTCCTGCTCCTCCAGCTATCCCTGTCAACGTTGGAGCAATTGTTCAGAATGTAGGTACTGCCTTCGCTGTTTATCAGGCAGTTATGAAGAATAAACCTCTCTTCGAACGCTATACTACCGTAACCGGTAAGCAGGTGAAGAATCCAGGCAACTTCCTCGTACGTATGGGTACTCCATTCTCTCAGATGATTGAGAATTGCGGAGGTTTGCCTGAGGGTGACAACAAGGTATTGGCTGGTGGTCCGATGATGGGTAAGGCTGTAATCAGCCTCGATGTACCGGTAACCAAGGGTACCAACTCAATCACCGTATTGACCGATGCTGATGCTCATCGCAAGAAGGCTCAGCCATGTATCCGCTGTGCCAAGTGTGTGGATGCCTGCCCAATGGGCCTGGAGCCATACTTGCTCGCTACCCTGAGCGTAGTGAAGGATTATGAGCGCCTGGAGGCAGAGGAGGTAACATCCTGCATTGCCTGCGGTTCATGCCAGTTCACCTGTCCTTCACATCGTCCTATCCTCGATAATATTATCAATGGTAAGGGTGCGGTAATGGGCATCATCCGAGCTCGCAACGCCAAGAAGTAAGCGTTCACGTCAAGAATGAATTTCATTTAAGAAAGAATTTAAAAGATAAAATGGGAAAATTAATCGTTTCATTATCGCCACACGCTCATGGAAATGAGAGCGTAGAGAAGAACATGTACGGAGTGATTATCGCTCTCGTGCCTGCCATCCTCGCATCTTTCTATTTCTTCGGCTTGGGTTCAGCAGTCGTACTGCTCACCTCTGTGGCAGCCTGCGTCTTCTTTGAGTGGGCAATTACAAAATATCTCCTGAAGGAGGAGACCAGCCTGCTCGATGGTTCTGCCATCATCACCGGTCTCTTGCTCGGCATGAACTTGCCAAGTAACCTTCCTCTCTGGATCATCATCATCGGTGCCCTGTTTGCCATCGGTGTAGGTAAGATGAGCTTCGGCGGTTTGGGTAACAATCCTTTCAATCCCGCTTTGGTAGGCCGTTGCTTCCTGCTCGTCAGCTTTCCTGCCCAGATGACTTCATGGCCTATAGCCGGACAGATGCTCAGCTATACAGATGCAACAACCGGAGCTACTCCGCTGGCTATCATGAAGACAGCCATCAAGACGGGCGATGCTTCTGTTCTCAACCAGTTGCCTGATGCGCTGAGCCTGCTCTTCGGTGCCACTGGCGATACCTTCGGTGCCGGTACTACCGGTGAGGTTTGTGCATTCGCCCTCTTGCTCGGTTTGGCTTACATGCTCTGGAAGAAGGTCATTACCTGGCATATTCCAGTCAGCATCATCGCTACCGTATTCGTTTTCAGCGGTTTGATGCATTTGGCTAATCCTGTTTATGCCAATCCTCTGGCTGTCATTTTCAGTGGTGGTCTGATGCTCGGTGCCATCTTTATGGCTACTGATTATGTAACCTCTCCGATGACCCACAAGGGCATGCTCATCTACGGTGTCTGCATCGGTCTTCTTACCGTCATCATCCGTAATTGGGGTAGCTATCCAGAAGGTATGTCGTTCGCCATTCTTATCATGAATGCGTTCACACCTCTTATTAACACATACGTTAAACCAAAGCGCTTCGGTGAGAAGCCTGTTAAGAAATAAGGAGGACAGAGACATGCAGAAATTAGAATCATCATTAAAGAACATGGTGCTTGTGCTGGTGGGCGTAGCGCTCATCGTAGGTGCTGTTCTTGCATATATCAATCATCTTACATCTGGTCCTATCGCCGAGAAGGCTGCACAGAGTCTGGCTGCCGGTATCAAGAGCGTGATGGGTACAGAAGACCTCCAGGTGGCTGAGCCTGAAGAGGTAAAGCAGGAGTTTGGCGGTAAGGAATTCTCTTTCACCATCCACAAGTGCTCAGACAAGAGCGGCAAGCAGCTGGGTGCTGCCGTAGAGAGTACTACCGGTGGCTTCGGTGGCGATCTGAAGGTGCTCGTAGGTTTCGATGCCGAGGGCAAGATTATGGGTTATACTGTGCTTCAGGCTTCAGAAACTCCAGGTTTGGGCGCCAAGGCTGCTACCTGGTTCCAGAAGGACGGAAAGGGTAGCATCATCGGTAAGACTCCAAAGAATGGTGACCTCCACGTATCTAAGGACGATAAGAGTGGCAATGCAGTAGATGCCATTACCGCTTCTACCATTACCAGCCGCGCCTTCCTCAAGGCTATCAACCAGGCTTATGCCGTTTATGCCAAGAAGGATGTTGACGGCGAGAGCGGTGCATCTCAGAAAGCAGATGCAGAGAGTGGTGCATCTAAAGTTGAACATAACGAAAAGAAAGGATAAACCGATATGAGTAATGTTAAGATTTTGATGAACGGACTCATCAAGGAGAATCCAACCTTCGTGTTGCTTCTCGGTATGTGTCCTACTTTGGCTACAACAACCAGCGCCATCAACGGTCTCTCTATGGGATTGGCTACCATGGCGGTGCTGATTTGTACCAACTTTGTTATTTCCTGTATCAAGAAGATTACCCCGGATATGGTTCGCATCCCTGTTTTCATCGTAGTGATTGCAGCCTTCGTAACCATCCTTCAGATGTTGATGAGCGCTTATGCTCCCGACAGCATCAATCAGGCGCTGGGTATTTATATTCCGCTGATTGTAGTAAACTGTATCATCCTGGGTAGAGCAGAGAGCTTTGCTGCCAAGAATTCGCCTGTTGCCAGCCTCTTCGATGGCATTGGTTGCGGTTTGGGTTTCACCCTCGGTTTGACCATCCTGGGTAGTGCCCGCGAGATTCTCGGTGCAGGTAGTGTATTCGGTATCACTCTGTTGCCGGAGACTACCAACATTCTGATGTTCATCCTGCCTCCTGGAGCTTTCCTCACCTTGGGTTACATCATTGCTATATTTAATAAGGTAAAGAAGTAAGCGTAGGCATCGCTTCAAATCAATGAAATAAAATAGAAATTATGGAATATTTATTGATATTTATCTCTGCGATATTCGTCAACAACATCGTCTTGTCGCAGTTTCTCGGTATCTGTCCATTCCTGGGCGTATCGAAGAAAGTTGATACAGCCATCGGTATGGGTGGTGCCATCGCTTTTGTCTTGACCCTGGCAACCATCATTACCTGGTGTGTTCAGAAGTATGTACTCGATCCGTTCGGATTGCAATATCTCCAGACCCTGGCATTCATCCTCGTGATTGCAGCCTTGGTTCAGATGGTAGAGATTATCCTGAAGAAGGTTTCTCCTGCGCTATATCAGGCACTCGGTATCTTCCTGCCTTTGATTACTACCAACTGTGCCGTGCTGGGTGTAGCCATCCTGGTTATCCAGAAGGATTACAATCTGCTTGAGAGCGTGGTTTACGCTTTCTCTACAGCTCTCGGCTTTGCCCTGGCTCTCATCGTCTTTGCCGGCATTCGCGAGCAGCAGGCTTTGGTCCGTATTCCTAAGGGCATGCAGGGCGTAGCTATCGTCATGGTAACTGCAGCGCTCCTCAGCCTCGCCTTCATGGGATTCTCGGGCGTAGATGGCGGTTTGAAATCGCTCTTCGGATTGGAGTAAAACTTTTACTGAAAGTTGATAAAATAATAATGGGAATTTGCGAATGGTATGAACCGATGCAAATTCCCATTTTTTGTACTTGATTTTTCTTACTCTCTTACTTGAGTTCTAGATTTTTCTTAACTCTCTGTCTTTATAAACTTGAAATTTTAACTCTTTCTCTTTTCTTATCTTCTGTGTCCGAAGCTTCCACCGCCATTGTTCTTGCTTGGTGTAGAAGAGCGAGGGGTGAATCCGCCGCCACGGTTGCCAGACCCGCTGCTGAATGAACGGCTCATGCTGCTGCGGTTGCCCCCGAAGATATTGCTTCTTCCGCTTCCGAAGCTGCTGTTTCCGAAACCACGGCTGCTGTTTCCGAACCCACGGCTGTTGTTTCCGAAACCTCGGTTGTTGCTGGTGCTGCTGTTGCTGCTGCCGAACCCGCGGTTAGGGCGACTGTTGCTATTGCCGAAACCACGGTTGCCGCTGTTGCCGAAGCCTCCGTTGTTATTTCCGAAGCCTCCGTTCTGAGGGCGGTTGCTGTTTCCGAAGCCAGCGTTGTTGTTAGGGCGGCTTGCATTACCGAAACCTCGGTTTGGGTTCATCTGAGGTCTGTTCTCGCGGTTCAGATTTCCGAAAGATCTTCCTCTGCCGTAATCACCACGGTTGAATCCGTCTCTCATACCTACTCTAGGATATCCACCAGGGTGAGGGCCGCCGAATCTTCTTCCGTGATACCAGCTTCTGTTTCCGTTTACTCGCCAGCTATGACCTCCACGGTAAGATACGTAGAAGTGAGGGCGACCGAAGTAGAAATAGTCGCGGCGCGGATAGCGGGCGTAGATGCCGAAGTGCCAGTAGCCCGCATTCCAGTAGAGCGGACGGTAGAAATAGGTGGCATTGAGATATGTTCTATACTGCCAGTCGAGCAGGATATAGCTCAAATCCATATTGCGCTGGCGCCAGTAAGCACCATACAGGTCATCGTATGTATCTACACTCATCAGGTAGTCGAGGTTCACCTCGTAAGCTGCCTCATACTGGTCTTCCGTAAGATTGAGCTCGTAAGCCATCTTGTCTGTCAGGAAGAGAGCCTGCTGTCTTGCCTGCTCATAACTCATTGCAGAAGCGGTAGTGAATGTCATCATGAACATGGCTACCAGAGCTATTATCATTCGTTTCATAATCGTATATCTTTAAATTGTTATACTTCATGTTTCTTTTTCTGGTGCAAAGATACGATGTTTTTTGCTTCCACGGTCGGGATTTCCCCTAAAGGGGTGGGGGAAAATCCCTACTTCTTTTATTTTGTGCCTGCACAGTTCTATATATAATAAGGTATAGAACCGGAGTGGAGCGTAAAGGTTTGCGTGAAGTTTTTCGCTGTTTTTGGAACAATCAAACGAAATATTTACTACCTTTGCACTCAGAAAAAACAATCTGATGAATAGATTGGAATTTAAAACGGAAAGTAAAATAATAAAGACAAAATAAACAAATCATGAAAGAGCTAAAAGCATTAAACAAGCGCACTGCTCCTAAGAGCGTCGCTCCAGAGAAAATCATTCAGTTTGGTGAAGGTAACTTCCTCCGTGCATTCGTAGATGGATTGTATGGAATATGAATAAGAAGACCGACTTCAACGGTTCTGTCGTTGTAGTTCAGCCATTGGCTGGTGGTATGGTTGACTGGCTGAACGGTCAGGACTGCCTCTATCACGTAAACCTTCAGGGTAAGGAGAACGGCCAGGCTATCAACACATTGGAGCGTATCGACGTTATCAGCCGTGCATTGAACCCATATTCTCAGAACCAGGCTTTCATGGCTTTGGCTGAGCAGCCAGAGATGCGTTTCATCATCTCTAACACTACAGAGGCTGGTATCGCATTCGATGACTCTTGCAAGTTTACAGATGCTCCTGCAGCTTCTTATCCAGGCAAGTTGGTTCAGCTCTTGTTCTATCGCTACAAGTTCTTCGAGGGCGACCCAACCAAGGGTATGATCCTGATGCCATGTGAGCTGATCTTCCTCAACGGTCACCACCTCAAGGAGTGCATCTATCAGTATATCGAGCTCTGGAAGGGCGATATGGGTGCTGATTACGAGGGCTTCAAGGAGTGGTTCACCAACCACTGCTACGTTTGCGCTACATTGGTAGACCGCATCGTTCCTGGTTTCCCACGCGATACCATCAAGGAGATCCAGCAGAAGATTTGCTACAAGGACAACCTCGTAGTTAAGGCAGAAAGCTTCCACCTCTGGGTTATCGAGAAGGCTGAGAATATGACAGTAGAGCAGATGCAGGAGGAGTTCCCAGCTCATAAGGCAGGTCTCCACGTGCTTATCACAGATAATGAGAAGCCATACCACGAGCGTAAGGTTACCCTGCTGAATGGTCCTCACACCGTATTGAGCCCTGTTACATACCTCAGTGGTGTAAACATTGTTCGCGATGCCTGCGAGCACCCGGTATTGGGCAAGTACATCCACAAGGTACAGTTTGAGGAGTTGATGCAGACGCTGAACCTCCCAATGGATGAGCTGCAGAAGTTCGCTTCTGACGTATTGGAGCGTTTCGAGAATCCATTTGTAGATCATCAGGTAACCAGCATCATGCTCAACTCATTCCCTAAGTTTGAGACTCGCGACCTGCCTGGTGTCAAGATTTATCTTGAGCGTAAGGGCGAGTTGCCACAGGGCTTGGTATTCGGTCTTGCAGCTATCATCACTTACTATAAGGGTGGTGTTCGCGAGGATGGTGCTCCTATCCAGCCAAACGATGACCAGAAGATTATGGACAAGCTCACCGAGCTTTGGGCTACCGGCGATACCCAGAAGGTAGCTGAGGGCGTATTGGGCTTCGACTATATCTGGCACGAGGATTTGAACAAGACAGTTCCTGGCTTGACTGAGTTGGTTAAGAAAGATCTTGACCTTATTCAGGAGAAGGGCATGCTGGAGGCAGTTAAGACTATCCTCTAATTAAAAAAAATGTTCGTTCATAGGTTCAAATAACGATTAAGATTTGAAAAACAGTTATAAGGTTTTGTGTTAGTTGTTAGCTAAAATCTTCTAGCTAATAGGTTAAAGGCGGGGAGCTTGAGAAAGCGCCTCGCCTTTTTGCTTATTGTCTGCTTTGTGATATTTCAGAATCCTTAATGACCTTAATGACCTTGTCCTTAATGACCGGATGGTTGATGATGAGCGGCACTCTTTCTACCACTACCATGGAAGTGTCGAGGCCCAATGCCTTAGGCTCGTCAATACCTATCTTGCTGATAAGAGCGTAGATACTCATCAGCAGGTTCTGTTGGCGATTATCTGAACTCTCCGGGTAATATACGCGGTGAATGATGATGAATCGGAAATCGCCCGGAATTCCGTATTTGCGCAGCGAAGGATAGGTGCTTTGCAAATCTACCTTTCCGTCTGTTACCAGATCTTCCACTACTTGTCGCAGATAGAGACTCACCCTAGGCTCTATGCGGAAACCAATGTGCATGGTTACGCTGTAGAGGGTGTCGGGAATCAGGGCCTCGCAGTTGTACTCCAGCGTGTCAGGAGTGTCAACAAACTCCATGTTGATAAGCCAGTAATGGTCAGCACGTTTCGGCTGCTTGTTGATGATGGAGTAGAGCAACTTGTCATCTACGGCACCTTCCTTGTTGGCGTGGTTCACATAAACCAGGTTGGAAGCGTACTTAGGGATGCTCTCGTCGGCCTTGATGTCGGAGATAATCTGATAATAATCATCCAGCGGTTTGGTGCTGATATAATGGCGTCGTATCTTCATGGCTTTCACCCACACGTACATCATCAGGAACAGGATTCCTCCAATGAGCATCGTACACCATCCACCTGCAAGAAACTTTGACAGATTGGCAGTCAGGAAGATGGCTTCGATGATGCAGTATGCGCCCATAAACAGCATCGTGAAAATCCGTGCCACTCCCTTGCTGTGCAGGTAGAAACCGAGCAGCAGGGTAGTCATCAGCATGGTGATGGTGATGGCGAGTCCGTAGGCTGCCTCCATGTGCGAGGAGTCGCGGAAGAGCAGGATGATGAGAACCACGCCGATGTACATGGCGAGGTTGATCATCGGGATATAGAGCTGCCCCTTAACATGAGTAGGATGCTTGATTCGCATGCGCGGCCAGAAGTGCAGGTTCATGGCTTCGCTCAATATGGAGAAGGTTCCGCTGATGAGTGCCTGGCTCGCAACGATTGCCGCACCCGTGGCCATGATGATGGCGAAGAACAGCATGCTCTGCGGCATGATGGCAAAGAACGGATTCACTGCCAGTGCCGTATCAGCATGATTCAACACCCATGCTCCCTGTCCCAGATAGTTGAGAATGAGCATGGTCTTTACGAAGCCCCAGCTGATGGCGATGTTCTTTCTGCCGCAATGTCCCAGGTCGGAATAGAGAGCCTCTGCACCGGTAGTACAGAGAAATACGGCACCCAGAATCAGAAACCATTCAGGCGATTTTGCCAGCAGCATGGCAGCATAATAGGGGTTGAAAGCCTTCAGTATCAATGGGTAAGACGTGATGCTGAAAGCTCCCACCACGCCCAGCAGCAGGAACCATAGCAGCATAAATACGCCAAACGATTTGCCAATACTCTCTGTGCCAAACCGCTGCACGAAGAAGATGATGGTGATGATGCCCAGGGTGATGGGGATAACTGGCAGGTTGGGACTGATGCTTTCGAGTCCTTCGATGGCTGTGGTCACGGTGATGGCAGGGGTGATGATTCCGTCTGCCAGCAGGGTGCTTGCGCCAATGATGGCCAGTAGGTAAATCCACTTGCTCTTGAGTCGGCGCAGCAAGGCATAGAGGGCGAGGATGCCTCCCTCGCCATTGTTGTCGGCACGCAGCGCCACGCATACATATTTGATGGTGGTCTGGAGGGTGAGTGTCCAGATGATGCATGACAGTGCGCCCAGGATGGTGCTCTCGCTGATGCTTTCGCCTGTATGCAGGATAGCCTTCATCACATAGAGAGGTGATGTTCCGATGTCTCCGAATACAATGCCTAATGTAACGAGCAATCCCAGGAAGCCTACTCTGTGATGGTTGCAGGCTGCTGAACTTTCTGCTTTTTCTTTCATTTTTCTTCTCTTATTTAAATTAAATATTATCCTTTTTGGAACATGAAAATGTCCTTTGTGATTATAAATTTGCGTGCAAAGGTATAAACATAAGAGGTAAGATAGAATTTGTTTAACAAGATTTATCGGATTTAACCTTTATTCTTTTGAAGATATGAAGAGACGAATAAAGGCGACTGCCGATAAGACTACTCCCGAGAAACTTCTGAACCTTGCAAAACTTGAATCATTAATAAAGGCGGGGAGCTTGTGAAAGCGCCTCGCCTTTTGCGTATGTTTTGTAAGTTTCTTTTTAAGTGACTGTTGTAAAGAAAAACAGTTATTCAATGATGTGGTTGATGACCATTCCTGCGATAGCCATTCCGAAGGTTGCGGTGATGTGGCAGAGCGAACCGTTGATCTGTGCCTTAGTAGAGCACCATTCGTGTTCTACCAGTTGCTGGTCGCCCGGAGCATCATATACGGCAGTATCGGTACCCCTCTCTCCGCTAATGAGTTTGGCTTTCGGGCATAGGCATCCGCCCGTGCCGCAGGCTTTGTTCACCCCTTGGTTCTGCATCGGTTTTTCTTCACTGTATACGCACTGGAATTTTCGTCGTGGGAAGGTTTTGTTCTTCTTGAATTTCTTTCGCAGTGCTCTTGCCAGCGGGTCTCCATCCACCTTCCAGAATTCAGATTTTCTTACCATGAATGGGTCGGTGCGCAGGGCAGCTCCCATAGAAGATATAAAGGTGATTTCCTTAGGCAGGGCAGTGGCACGCAGAATGAGGTCAGCCTTATCCTTGAGCGAGTCGATGGCATCGATGATGAAGTCGTATTGCTCCATGTGGAATTCATCGGCAGTTTCTGCCTGATATATTTTCTGATAGGCTGTGATGTTGGCATCGGGGTTGATTTCGAGCAGTCGGTTGCGCAGCGCCTCTACCTTCACTTCGCCTATGGTTCGGCTTGTAGCCATCAGCTGGCGGTTGCAGTTGGTTACGCATACCCTGTCGCTGTCTACGATAGTGATGTTTCTCACGCCGCTTCTCAGGAGTCCTTCAGCGCACCATGATCCTACTCCTCCGATACCGAAGATGAGCACTCTTGCCTTCTGAATTTTCTCAAGATTATCTTTTCCCAGGAGCAGTTCGGTGCGTCGCTGCATTCCCCGCTCCATTTTCGTTATTTTATTCTCCATTTTATTGTTTGTAAAGAATTCTAATGTATATATCTGATGCAAAGTTAGTGAATAAAATCCGATGTCGGCTGATATGAATAAATGTTTATAATTCTTTAACTCATTCAACTTCTGAACTTGCGAAACTTGAATCAACTTTAAAAAATAAATCACTGCTGTCCCGTTTAGAAATCATCGGGCCTGAAAAGGCTAGGATATAGCCAATCCTCCGTCTCTTCTGTTGGAACAGCTTTGTTAAACAATTCATTTAAAGGAGTCTTGTCCGTAAGGAATAGACCCACGTTCTTTGAAATAGTGTGTA
>QSCI01000010.1:0-67607 GCA_003463005.1 Segatella copri
GCCCTGGGTATAATAGCAATCAGCAAGACGCCCTGTAAGGGCAAAAGCTTGTTGATTGCCTGGTATCTGAAAGCTTTTGCCCTTACAGGGCGACAGGTTTGTGTTCGTAATTACCCAGGCGTTGCCCTGGGCTAGGGGCTTCTGCCCTTTCAGGGCGTGTGGGGACATGATGGTGTTCTGATGCCTGGGGCGTGTGAAGCTTACATGCGAAACTTGAATTAGATATTTTTTTCCTTATAAATCAAATTATTGGCTCCGCTCGTAATCTTCAGAGCCTCAGGATGTTCCTTAATAAAACTGTTGATGTGGCGAACTCGCTTCTCTTCCAAAATCTCATCGATGGCGATAAGGATACCAGTCTCCTCTACATCACCAAAGCCATAGTTGATGGCGGTACCGAAAAGCTTCATCGTAGGACTCAGACTCATGTAGGCATTAACAAGAGGAGGGATATTATAACCCAACTTGCGAACCTCACGGTTCAGGATACGATAGTCTGCCTTGAAGTCATCTTCTGTAAAGATGGCAGCCAAATCACTCTCCGGAGTATCCAATTTCAGCGGTTTCATCGGGATTACGAGGTTCTCCTTGTCATCAAAATGCTTCTTGAGGAAATAGAGAATCATGTCGCGGCCACGACGGATGTAAGACGGATACATCGTCATCTTGCCGAAGAAATATTTTACTTCCGGATAGAGAACCGTCAAAGCGCCCAAACCATCCCAGAGATTGTCGAGAGCAAAGATGCTCTTGGTGTTGGTACGCACATTCTGATATTCGAGCGAAACGAAGGAACGGCCCAACTCTACGGTATAAGGCATATACTCCTTGAGAAACTTGTCGGAGAAATGGAACATGTGGCTGGTTGCCAGCTTAGGCTGTCCCTTCTCATCGAGCTGCCAGTCCCTACCCAGGAGATAACGGTAACCGCCGATAATCTCATCGGCTTCAGGATTCCAGACTATCAGCTGCTTGTAACAGTTGTCACCAAAGTCGAACTCATCAAGATCCATAGATTTGCCCGTTCCGCCTCCCGCTTCGCGGAAAGCGATTTCACGAAGTCGACCAATCTCTTTCAGCACATTAGGCGAATCATTTGCCGTAACGATGTAAATCTCGTTATGGCTCTTATTGGTCATTCTCAGTTGCTTGTCGGGTGTAAGCTCGCTCTTCAGGAGCTCACGGTCAATCGGTTGGATGATTTCTTCTTCCATATTACTCTTCTTCTATGCTATGATTCTACGATTTCGTTAATATAAAATAATGTTCCCGGGTTTTGCAAACCATTAAAGTTCATAAACCCTGTCTTCAACATACTGCGCCCACTCGGTAGCCGACTTGCTCTTATCAAAAGTCTGCCAAGGAATCGGTTTGCCGATGGAGATGCGGAAATGCTTGCCCACATTCCTGTACATCTCGTCAACCAGAAACAGCATGGCGAGATTAAACGGCAGATACTTGTCGCTAAATCGGGCGATGCGGTAGAAACGTTCAGAGTTGCGTCCTCCGAAATGGATAGGCACCACATCGCGCTGATATTCTATACTCTTAGAGATAAACGTCTTCTTCCAAGGCAGGTCGTGATGGTTCCATCCTTGCGCTTGCGGCTGTTCAAGCCTGCCGGAAACATCAGCATGTGGTTGTCACTCTTGAAGCCCGCCTCCACCATCCGTGGGAAATCGCGACTCTGGCGACCCGTCTTGTTGATGCCGATACTTACAGGTTTCAAACCCGGCAAGTTGAGCAGAAGATCATTCACCAGATAGCGGAACTTGCCATCATAGTGCTTGCCGATGATGGAACCGAGACATACACCGTCCTGTCCGCCCAGAGGATGATTGGAAACAAAGGTATAGAGTTTGCCGTCGTTCTTGTCAGGCAGGTTTTCCAAGCCTACGATTTCAACATCCATCTTCAGATAGCGCACACATTCGGTGAGCCATTCAGTACCCGAAAGGCCACGGCTCTCCCACAAGAACCTGTTCACCTCGTCCTCGTGAATAATCTTCTTGAGCCAGGAAACCAGGAAGCGCGGTACGAATTTCACCTTGCTTCCCATCTTGCTCTTAAGAATCTTATCTATGTCTATCGTTTTCTCTATTGATTCACTCATGTTTGCTAAAACTTATATAAGTTAGTGCAAAAGTAACTCAACTTTTTCAAATACGTGCCATTTTTTCCAAAAAAATAGCAAAAAAGCGAAAATTTATTAGTTTTTTAAAACTATCACGACAAATCGAGCCCATTTTGTACGTATTTTTGCAAAAACATCACACTTGATGAGACCAAAAAGGCGATGCCCGAAACTGGAAGGTGAAGTTGACCAAAAACAACTTTTTCATTAAGTTTTATAAATTTTGTGGGAAAATGTAAGGCTATATGGAGATTTTTATGTACCTTTGAACCCAAATTTATACATTAATAAGTACGCACGCAATATTATAACGCGATAAGACAGCAAAAAGATATATGATAAAGACTGCAGAAACATATCACGTACCAGTGCTCCTCAAGGAGAGCGTTGACGGGTTGAACATACAGCCAGGAGGCATCTATGTAGACGTAACCTTCGGTGGTGGCGGACATTCCAGAGAGATTCTGTCGCGCCTGACTGAGGGAGCGCACCTGTACAGTTTCGACCAGGATGCCGATGCAGAGCGCAACGTGGTGACAAACGAGAGCTTCACCTTCGTATGCTCCAACTTCAGATTCCTGAAAAACTGGATGCGCTACTACGGGGTAGACGGACTCGACGGACTGTTAGCCGACCTGGGCGTATCGAGCCACCACTTCGATGACGAGACCCGCGGTTTCTCCTTCCGTTTCGACTCCCCACTCGACATGCGCATGAACAAGCGTGCAGGCAAGACTGCTGCCGACATCGTAAACGAATATGACGAAGGTGCCCTTGCCGACATCTTCTACCTATACGGTGAGCTGAAGAACTCGCGCCGCATCGCCTCGGCACTCGTCAAGGCAAGAACCGAGAAGCCCATCCTTACCACCAAAGACTTCATGGCAGCCGTAGAGCCCCTCTTCAAGCGGGAACGCGAGAAGAAAGACATGGCAAAACTCTTCCAGGCGCTGCGCATAGAAGTGAACCACGAGATGGACGCCCTGAAAGAGATGCTCCGCTCAGCCACGGATCTTCTGAAACCGGGAGGCCGACTCAGCGTCATCACCTATCACTCGCTGGAAGACAGAATCGTAAAGAACATGATGAAAGCGGGCAATGCAGAAGGCAAGATAGAGCAGGACTTCTTCGGAAGAATAGAAACCCCTTTCAAACTCGTGAACAACAAGGTAATCGTTCCTGATGCCGACGAGCAGGAAAGGAACCCTAGGAGCAGAAGCGCCAAACTAAGAATAGCAGAAAAGAAATGATAATCGATAAAGACATAAACATCAGTGAGAAGCCTATAGCCGAAGAAAAGGCACAGGCATCACAGGAACCGCCGAAGCAGGAAACTCCGCAGCAGGAGCCACAGCAGCAGGAGGCTCCACAGGCTTCGCTCAAGGAAGTGATTGCCAAGCAAGCCATTGAGGAAGAGGCGTCAGGATCATCGAGCTTTACGCTGCGAAAGATTCTGGGTGGAGACATTCTTACCGCACAAATCATACGCCGGCAGATATGGCTCGTTATCCTCATCGTGTTTTTTGTCATTATCTACATATCCAACCGATACAATATCCAGAACGATATCATCGAGTTGGACAAACTGCAGAAAGAACTGCAAGACACCAAATACAAAGCGCTGTCTACAAGCAGCCAGATAACAGAGAAGAGTCGTGAAAGTAATGTGCTCGACATGCTGAAGAACAACAAAGACAGCGTGCTGCACATCGCCACCCAACCTCCATACATCATAAACGTACCCGAAGAATGAGCAGCAAATTTGATCACAAGAAAGTAATGCCCCGCTACAGCGCCATCGCCATCATCATGACGATTTTCGCCATAGCCGTAGTGGGTAAAGCGCTCTACATCATGACCGCCAAGCATGATTACTGGATGAAGGTGGCAGAACGGCAGAAGAAGGATTCCGTGACCGTAAAGCCAAACCGAGGTAACATCTTGAGCTGCACAGGACAGCTGATGGCAAGTTCGCTGCCGGAGTTTAAGGTTTTCATGGACTTCAAGGCGCTGAAAGATGCAGAAAACGACTCGCTGTGGGATGCCAAGCAAGACTCCATATATCTTTGCCTGCACCAGATATTTCCGAATCTGAGCGAGTCTGATTTCAAGAAGCACCTCACCGAAGGTCGCGCCAAGATGAGCCGCCACTGGCCGGTTTATCCGAAGCGTGTAGACTATAACACCTTCACCGAGATAAAGAACATCCCTGTATTCCGCCTGAAACCCTACCAGAGCGGTTTCCACTGGGAAGAATATAATGCCCGAACCAGAACTTACGGTTCGCTGGCAGGCCGTACCATCGGAGCCATGTATGGCGCCAAGGATACCGCCCGCTTCGGTCTGGAGCTGAGTTACGACTCCATCCTGCGAGGCACCAACGGTATCGTGCATCGCCGCAAGGTTCGCAACAAGTTCCTCGACATTACCGATACCCCTCCTATTGACGGAGCCGATATCGTGACCACCATCGATGTGAGCATACAAGACCTTGCCGAACGCTCACTCATCGACGAGCTGAAGGAAATCAACGCCAATGTGGGTGTAGCCATCGTGATGGATGTACCTACGGGCGACATCAAGGCCATCGTAAACATGGAGAAATGTTTCGACGGCGAATACAGAGAAATCCACAACCATGCCGTGAGCGACCTTCTGGAGCCAGGTTCGGTGTTCAAGCCAGCCTCTATCCTCGTAGCGCTGGACGACGGAGTGGTAGACACCACCTATCATGTAGAAACCGGTGGCGGTATATGGCCGATGTACGGCAGAGAAATGAAAGACCACAACTGGCGAAAGGGCGGATACGGAATGCTGACCCTCGCACAGACCCTGTGGTACAGTTCGAACATCGGTGTGAGCCGCATCATAGACGACCATTACCGCAACAACCCGGAGAAATTCGTAAAGGGTATCTACCGTACCGGTCTGCACGACGACCTGAAGATTCCGCTGGTGGGAGCAACACCAGCCAGAATACGCATGCCGCACAGAAACAAGAACGGGCAATATGACAACTGGGCAAAGACCAGTTTGCCATGGATGAGTATCGGATATGAGACCCAGATACCGCCTATCTCTACCCTCACCTTCTACAACACCATCGCCAACAACGGCAAGATGATGCGACCAAGATTCGTGAGCAAGGTAATGAAGAACGGAGAAACCATCATGGAATTTCCTCCTGAAGTGATGCGCCAGCAGATAGCCAAGGAGAAGAGCATCAAGGAACTGCAAACCATCCTGGAACAGGTAGTAAGCGTGGGACTGGGAAAGAAAGCCGGTTCGCCTAACTTCAAAGTGGCAGGAAAGACCGGTACAGCCCAGATTTCAAAAGGTGCCGGTGGATATAAGAGTGGCGGAACCAGCTATCTCATCAGTTTCGCAGGCTACTTCCCTGCCGATGCGCCACGCTACAGCTGTATCGTCTGCATACAGAAATCCGGTTTGCCTGCTTCGGGCGGTACGATGTGCGGTAAGGTCTTCCATGAGATTTCAGAAGGCATCATGGCGCAGAGTCTGAAAGTCGACGTAAAGGACGCCCGCGACTCAGCATCCGTCTTCGTTCCTGACGTAAAGGCAGGCAATATCCTTGCTGCCAACTATGTGCTCAGCCACCTCGGCATCAAGACCAATGCCAACTGGAGTGGCAGCTATGCCGACGGCAACCCTATCTGGGGCAAGGCAGAGCGCGTGGGTAACCACAGCATCAAACTCATCAGGGAGAAGCAATACGGCAAGACGATCGTACCCGACGTTACCGGAATGGGAGCCCGAGACGCTATCTACAATATGGAGAGCCGGGGCATCAAGACCCAGATTACAGGTAGAGGAAAGGTAGTAAAGCAGAGTCTGATGCCGGGAACGGTCATCAAGAAAGGTGCCGTGTGCAGCATTGTGCTCGAATAAAACTCAGAAACAGTTATCCGAAACCCTATATATAATAAGGTGTAGATAAAGAAATATATAGAATATAAAACAGAAACAGGATATGAAGTTACAAGAATTACTCAAAAACATCGAGCCGGTTCAGATAATCGGCGATGCTGATGTAGAGGTTACGGGAGTAAACATCGACTCTCGCAAGATTAAGGAAGGTCATCTCTTCGTTGCCATGAAGGGAACGCAGGTTGACGGTCACAAGTTTATTCCAAAGGCATTGGAACTGGGCGCAAAGTCGGTTTTGTGCGAAGACATGCCTGAAGAGAAAGTTGAGGGCGTAACTTACATTCAGGTCGCTTCGACCGAGGATGCTGTCGGCAAGGTAGCAACCCTCTTCTACGGCGACCCTTCAAGAAAGCTCAAACTGGTAGGCGTAACAGGTACCAATGGTAAGACCACCATTGCCACCTTATTATATAATATGTTCCGCAAGTTCGGCCATAAGTGTGGTTTGCTCTCTACCGTCTGCAACTACATTGAGGACGAGGCTATCCCTGCCGACCATACCACCCCAGACCCTATCGAGCTGAACATGCTCCTGGGCAAGATGGTAGAGGCTGGCTGCGAGTATGCCTTCATGGAGTGCTCTTCTCACGCCATCGCACAGAAGCGAATCGGAGGTCTACAGTTTGCCGGAGGCTTGTTCACCAACCTGACCCGCGACCACCTCGATTACCACAAGACATTCGAGAACTACCGTAACGCCAAGAAGGCTTTCTTCGACGGACTGCCTAAGACAGCCTTTGCCATTACCAATGCCGACGACAAGAACGGCATGATCATGGTACAGAACACCAAGGCTACCGTGAAAACCTACTCTACCCGCAGCATGGCAGACTTCAGAGCCAGGATTCTGGAGTGTCACTTCGGCGGCATGTATCTGGAGATTGACGGCAAAGAAGTGGGCGTACAGTTCATCGGTAAGTTCAACGTGAGCAACCTGCTCGCCGTATATGGTGCAGCCATTATGCTCGGCAAGAAGCCAGAGGATGTACTCGTAGTGATGAGTACCCTTCACAGCGTAAGCGGAAGACTGGAACCAATCCAGTCGCCAGAAGGTTATACCGCCATTGTTGACTATGCCCATACACCAGATGCACTGGAGAACGTATTGAATGCCATCCACGAAGTGCTCGAAGGCAAGGGCGGAGAAGTCATCACCGTTTGCGGTGCCGGTGGCAACCGTGACAAGGGCAAGCGCCCATTGATGGCACAAGAGGCTGTAAAGCAGAGCGATAAGGTAATCATCACCAGCGACAATCCACGCTTCGAAGAGCCACAGGACATCATCAACGACATGCTTGCCGGACTCAATGCCCAGCAGATGAAGAAGGTAATCAGCATCGTAGACCGCAAGGAAGCCATCCGCACAGCCTGCATGCTGGCAAAGAAGGGCGACGTGATTCTCGTAGCCGGTAAGGGACACGAAGATTACCAGGAGATCAAGGGCGTAAAGCACCACTTTGACGATAAGGAGGTGATTCGCGACATCTTCGGAATTTCACAGAAGTAAAATCAATCAAGAAAAGAAAGAAAAATGTTATACTATCTCTTTAGATTTCTGGAACAGTGGGGCATCACAGGTTCTCACATGTGGGGCTACATCTCATTCCGTGCCCTGCTTGCGCTGATTTTATCATTGGTAATCTCTGCCTGGTTCGGCGAGAAATTCATCAAGTATCTCAAGAGCAAGCAAATTACAGAGACACAGCGCGATGCCAGCATCGACCCGTTCGGTGTCAAGAAGATTGGCGTTCCTTCTATGGGTGGTGTCATCATCATCCTGGCTATCCTCGTACCGGTACTGTTACTCGGCCGTTTGCGCAACATCTATCTGATTCTGATGATCATCACCACCGTATGGCTCGGCTTTCTCGGTGGAATGGACGACTTCATCAAGATATTCAAGCGCGACAAGGAGGGATTGAAGGGCAAATATAAGATTATAGGACAGATTGGCATCGGCCTGATCGTGGGACTGGTACTCTGGTCTTCACCTGATGTAAAGATGAACGAGAACCTCGCCATCGAGCAACAGGGACAGGAAACGGTGGTAAAGCATCGTACGGAAGCAAGAAAATCGCTGAAGACCACCATCCCATTCGTCAAGGGACACAACCTCGACTATTCCAGCATCACCAGTTTCTGCGGTAAGTACAAGGTAGCAGCAGGCTGGATTCTCTTCGTCATCATGACCATCTTCGTTGTAACAGCCGTATCAAACGGTGCCAACCTCAACGATGGTATGGACGGAATGTGTGCAGGAAACTCCGCCATCATAGGTGTGGCGCTAGGCATACTTGCGTATGTGTCGTCGCACATCGAGTTTGCCGCCTACCTCAATATCATGTATATTCCTGGTTCTGAGGAACTGGTAGTATTCTTCTGTGCCTTCATCGGAGCCCTCATCGGTTTCCTCTGGTACAACGCCTACCCTGCCCAGGTATTCATGGGCGATACGGGTTCGCTGACCATCGGCGGTATCATCGCAGTAGGTGCCATCATCATCCACAAGGAGCTGATGCTGCCTATCCTCTGCGGTATTTTCTTCGTAGAAAGCCTCAGCGTGATGATGCAGGTTTACTATTACAAGATAGGAAAGCGGAGAGGTGTGAAGCAGCGTATCTTCAAGCGCACACCTATCCACGACAACTTCCGCACACAGGACAGTCAGCTGGATCCTGACTGCAAGTATCTGTGGAAGAAGCCTCGCAACTGCTTCCATGAATCAAAGATTACCATCCGTTTCTGGATTGTAACCATCATTCTGGCAGCATTGACCATCATCACATTGAAGATCAGATAAAATACAGGCTCTTATCAGCCCGACAAGTATAGAGAATAAGACAATGAGCAAAATTGTAATTTTAGGAGCTGGCGAAAGTGGCGCAGGTGCAGCCGTGCTGGCAAAGAAAGAGGGATTCGAGGTCTTTGTTTCAGACATGTCAAAGATCAAGGATAACTACAAGAAGTTGATGGATGACCACAACATCGAATGGGAAGAAGGTCACCATACAGAAGAAAAGATTTTAGATGCAGATGAAGTCATCAAGAGTCCGGGTATTCCTAAGGAAGCACCTATGATACAGAAACTGATGGCTAAGGGTACACCTATCATCAGCGAAATAGAATTTGCGGGCAGATATACTGAAGCCAAGATGATCTGTATCACGGGAAGTAACGGTAAGACAACCACTACCTCGCTGATTTACCACATCATCAAGTCGGCTGGCTATGATGTAGGTCTGGCAGGCAACATCGGAAAGAGTCTGGCCCTTCAGGTGGCTGAAACTCCTCATAAGTACTACGTCATCGAGCTGAGCAGTTTCCAACTCGACAATATGTATAAGTTCCGTGCCAATGTGGCCATTCTGCTCAACATCACTCCAGACCATCTGGACCGCTATGAGTTTAAGATGCAGAACTATACCGATGCCAAGATGCGCATTACCCAGAACCAGACAGAAGAAGACAGCTTCATCTTCTGGAACGATGATCCTATCGTTACAAAGGAGTTGGCTAAGTACAACCTCAAGTCACATCTCTGCCCATTCTCTGAGTTCAAGGAGGAAGGTTGCGTTGGCTTTATCGAAGACGGCAAATACAAACTCAACTTCCCTTCAGACTTTGAAATGCCACAGGCAGACATGAGTCTACGCGGCAAGCACAACATCTATAACAGTCTGGCTGCAGGTCTGGCATGCAACATCGTAGGCATCGACCACGAGACCCTGCACAAAGGCTTGAGCGACTTCCCGGGTGTAGAGCACCGTCTGGAGAAAGTGGGCAAGTTCCAGGGCGTTTACTATGTGAACGATTCAAAGGCTACCAACGTAGATGCCTGCTGGTATGCGCTGGAGAGTATGACCACCCCTACCATCCTCATCATCGGCGGTAAGGATAAGGGAAATGACTATAACCAGATCAAGGACCTGGTAAAGGAGAAATGTGCAGGTATCGTATATCTCGGAGCCGACAACCAGAAGTTGCACGACAACTTTGACGCACTCGGCATCCCTGTACGCGACACTCACAGCATGAAGGATTGCGTGGCAGCCTGCCAGGAATTGGCAAAGCCGGGCGATACCGTACTCCTCAGCCCATGCTGCGCAAGTTTCGACCTCTTCAAGAACATGGAAGATAGAGGCGAGCAGTTTAAGGCGCTGGCAAGAGCTATCGGAGAATAACAGTTTTCAACAAATAGAACAGATAGAACTATAAAGAAATGAATAACAAGAGCATTGGTAATATTTTCAAGGGAGACAAGGTGATCTGGATGGTCTTCTTCTTTCTCTGTATGATAAGCATCGTGGAGGTATATTCTGCCTCCAGCTCCTTGTCGTACAAGACAGGAAACTACATGGCACCTGTCATCCGCCACATCTTGCTCTTGGGAGGCGGTCTGTTCACCATGATTTGCATGCTCAAGGTGAAATGCAAGTACTTCAAGATTGTTACCCCCGTCGTGATGGGCATCTCATTACTGTTGCTCGTCCTGGTCTTGGCTACCGGTCAATCTACCAACGGAGCCTCCCGATGGTTCTCTCTGATGGGCATACAGTTCCAGCCTTCTGAGATAGCGAAGGGAGCGGTAGTACTGGCTGTTGCTCAGATTCTTAGTGCTATGCAAACAACTCAGGGAGCCAACAGGAAGGCATTCAAGTTCATACTTGTAGCAACCGCTCCATTTGTAATTCTCATCGGACTGGAAAACTTATCCACAGCCATGCTCCTCAGTATCACAATCTTAGCCATGATGCTCATCGGACGAGTGCCGATGAACCAGATTGGCAAGCTGGTGGGACTGTGCATGATTGTCATCGTCACAGCCTTTGCAGGTATCATGATAGTAGGACAGGACAAGGGCGAAGAGGGCAATAAACCGGAAAATACGCTGACCGAGAAGGTTGAGCAGGAACAGAACAAGCCTAACATGGCAGAAAAGATGTTCCATAGAGCCGACACCTGGAAAGCCCGTATTGACAAGTTTATGAACTCAAAGCCTGTAGCCCCACAGGATGTCGATCTCGACAAAGATGCCCAAGTGGCACATGCCAACATCGCCATCGCCTCTTCCAACATCGTAGGCAAAGGGCCTGGAAACTCAGTAGAAAGAGACTTCCTCTCACAGGCGTTCTCAGACTTCATCTATGCCATCATCATCGAAGAGATGGGTATATGGGGAGCCGCACTGGTTGCATTCCTCTACATCATCCTCCTGTTCAGAGCTGGCAGAATAGCCAACAGGTGTGAGAACAATTTCCCTGCCTTCCTCTGCATGGGACTCGCCATCATGCTGGTTACCCAGGCACTCTTCAACATGGCAGTAGCAGTAGGTTTGGCTCCTGTTACAGGACAGCCACTACCACTCATCAGTAGAGGTGGTACATCTACCATCATCAACTGTCTGTACCTGGGCATCATCCTGAGTATCAGTAGAACAGCCAAGAAAAAAGAGATACCTCAAAATGAGCTCGACGACAGCAAAATGGTGGCTGCCTGACAAGAGTTTTATAAATTAAGGTGAAAAAATGGCAGAAAATGCCGTTAAATCGATATTTTTTTATACCTTTGCGTTATAAACATGAACGGATATGAATAACGAATTAAGAATTATCATAAGCGGAGGCGGCACAGGTGGTCACATCTTCCCTGCCGTATCCATTGCAAATGCCATCAAGGCAAAGCGCCCTGATGCTAAGATTTTGTTTGTAGGTGCACTCGGCAGAATGGAAATGCAGCGTGTACCTGCTGCGGGTTATGAGATCAAGGGCTTGCCTATCTGCGGCTTCGACAGAAAGCATCTGCTCAAGAACATCGCCGTACTCTTCAAGATATGGAAGAGCCAGCACATGGCAAAGAGCATCATCAAAAACTTCAAGCCTATGGCGGCTGTGGGTGTAGGTGGCTATGCTAGCGGTCCGACTCTCAATGTTTGTGCCAGCAAAGGAATACCTTGCCTCATCCAGGAGCAGAATTCATACGCTGGTGTAACCAATAAACTTCTGGCCAAGAAGGCTGAAAAAATCTGTGTGGCTTACGAAGGAATGGAGCGTTTCTTCCCTGCAGACAAGATTATCATGACCGGTAATCCTGTTCGCCAGAATGTATTGGAAACTACCATCACCCCGGAAGAAGCACGCAAGCAATTCGGTCTCGACCCTGAAAAGAAGACCATCCTGCTCGTAGGTGGCAGCCTTGGCGCAAGAACCATCAACGAGAGTGTGCTCCAGCACCTCGACCTGGTGAAAGAAAGCGGCGTACAGTTTATCTGGCAAACAGGTAAATACTATAATGCTGCCATCATGGAGCAACTGAAAGGTCAGGAGCTGCCAATGCTCAAGGTTACTGATTTCATCAGCGACATGGGTGCAGCTTACAAGGCAGCCGACCTGGTTATCAGCCGCGCAGGTGCCAGCAGTATCAGCGAGTTCTGCCTCATCGGCAAACCGGTTATCCTGGTTCCAAGCCTAATGTGGCAGAAGACCACCAGACCAAGAACGCCATGGCATTAGTCAACAAAGATGCTGCCATCTACGTAAAGGATGCCGATGCACCAGAGGTATTGCTCAAGAAAGCAGTTGACACGGTAAAAGACGAGGCTAAGCTTGCTTCGCTCTGTGAGAATATCAAGAAATTAGGATTAAAGAACTCTGCCGACGTCATCGCCGACGAAGTAATCAAATTAGCAACAAAGTAATGGAAATAAAAGATATTAAAGCAGTTTATTTTGTAGGAGCGGGCGGCATCGGAATGAGCGCCATCGCCAGATACTTCCTCAGCAAGAAGTTGGTTGTAGCCGGATATGACAAGACTCCATCCAATCTAACTCATGAGTTGGAGAAAGAGGGAATGCTTATCCACTATGAGGAAAATGTTAACCTCATACCAGAAGCCTGCAAGGACGCCAAGACAACATTGGTAGTCTACACACCGGCAATTCCTGCAGGACACAAGGAACTGGTTTTCTTCCATGAGAATGGCTTCACCATCGAGAAGCGAGCTCAGGTTCTGGGTACATTAACCCGTACACATAAGGGACTGTGCGTAGCGGGTACACACGGAAAGACATCAACATCTACCATGTGTGCTCACATCATGCACCAAAGCCATATTGACTGTAATGCCTTCCTGGGAGGTATCTCAAAGAACTATGGCACCAACTATATCCTCTCCGACAAGAGCGACTATGTTGTCATTGAAGCAGATGAGTTTGACCGCAGTTTCCACTGGTTGCGCCCATGGATGAGCGTCATCACAGCTACAGACCCAGACCATCTCGACATCTACGGCACCAAGGAGGCCTATCTGGAGAGTTTCCGTCACTATACAGAACTGATCCAACCGGGCGGTGCACTCATCATCCACAAAGGTCTGGAGATGAAGCAACACGTACAAGACGGTGTCAAGATATACGAATACAGCCAGGACGAGGGCGACTTCCACGCTGAGAACATCAAGATAGAGAATGGAGGTATCACCTTTGATTTCATTTCTCCTATCGAGAACGTAACGGGCGTAGAACTCGGACAGCCTGTGCCTATCAACATCACAAATGGTGTGGCAGCAATGGCAATGGCACAGTTGAATGGTTGTACAGCCGATGAACTCCGTAACGGCATGAAGACCTACGGAGGAGTTGACCGCCGTTTCGACTTTAAGATCAAGAATAACAAACTGGTATTCCTGTCTGATTATGCTCATCATCCAAAGGAGATATATCAGAGTGCGAAGAGTATCAGAGAGTTATACAAGGACCGTAAGATAACAGCCATCTTCCAGCCTCACTTGTATACTAGAACCCGCGATTTCTATAAAGATTTCGCCAACAGTTTGAGTCTCTTGGACGAGGTTATCCTCTGCGACATCTATCCAGCTCGCGAGCAGCCTATTCCAGGAGTAACCTCCAAGCTTATCTATGACAATCTGAAACCAGGTGTAGAAAAGAGCATGATTCACAAAGAAGACGTTCTTGACCTGGTAAAGAATCGAGACTTCGATGTTCTAGTTATCTTAGGAGCTGGCGATTTGGACAACTATGTTCCACAAATTACCAAAATACTTGAAGAGAAATAAATGCATATCAATTGGAAGAAAACCATCATCATCGCACTGGATTTAGTACTCGGTACTTATCTGGTATTCGCTTTCACCAGGTTTAACAAACCTGATGAAACGAAGTTGGTATGCACCAAGGTGAACATCAACATTCAAGATGAGATGACGAATGGCTTTCTGAATGCGAAGGAAATCAAGAAACGACTGGAAGCCAGGAAACTCTATCCGCTGGGGGAACCGCTCAAAGAGGTGAACGCCGCATGATAGAAGAAACCTTGAAGACCAGTCCTTTCGTCAAGACGGCAGAATGTTCAAAGACTCAGGATGGTCTTGTTGACATCTACCTCACCCAACGCATGCCAATCGTCAGAATCAAAAACATCAGCAACGAGGACTATTATATTGATGACCACAATCAGATCATGCCCAACACGAACTATACATGCGACATTATCATCGCAACGGGCTACATCAACAAGTGGTATGCTAAAAAATACATCTCATTACTAAGCAAAGCGCTGATGACGAATGAACTCTGGCGAAACCAGATAGAACAGATCAATGTTCTGCCTGATAGAGGAATAGAACTGGTACCGAGAGTAGGCAACCACATTATATATATAGGTAACCTGCCAGAGACCAACCTCATCGACAAACGAGAGCAAGCCATCAACGATTTCGTCAACAAGAAGATGAATCGATTAGAAAAATTCTATAAGTATGGACTCTCACAAGCTGGCTGGAACAAGTATTCGTATATCAATATCGAATTCGACAACCAGATCATATGTAAAAAGCATCAAAATAGCTAATTAGAAAATAGAAACAGATTAAGATAACATATAAGAACTATGCCAAAGGAATTTATTGTAGCTATCGAACTTGGCTCATCTAAGATGACAGGTATAGCAGGTCAGAAGAATTTGGACGGCAGCATCACCGTACTTGCCACCGTAGAGGAAGATTCATCTTCTTGCATCAGAAAGGGTGTAATCTATAACATTGACAAAACCTGCCAATGCTTGACCAACATCATCAAGAAGTTGAAGAATATACTGAAACAGGATATTACCCAGGTCTATGTAGGCGTGGGCGGTCGCTCTATACGCAGTATCAAGAACGTCATTGTCAAGGATCTCCCAGGTAACACCATCATCTCACAAGAGATGATCAATGAACTGATGGATATCAACCGCAACATGACCTATCCGGACCAGGAAATTCTGGATGCTGCAACTCAGGAATACAAAATAGACAACCAATACCAGATAGACCCTGTAGGAATACAGTGTAACCATCTGGAAGGCATCTTCCTGAATATACTTTGGCGCAAGAACTTCTATAACAATATCAATACCTGTTTTGAAAATGCCAACATTCCTATTGCAGAAATGTACCTGGCTCCTTTAGCTATGGCTGACAGCGTTTTGACAGACTCAGAAAAGCGTGCAGGCTGTATGCTTGTTGACTTGGGTGCCGATACGACAACCGTTTCTGTATATTATAAAGGTATACTTCGTCATCTCTCTGTCATCCCATTGGGCGGCGGCAACGTGACCAAAGACTTAACTTGTCTTCAGATTGAAGAGCCTGATGCTGAAAAGATGAAACTCAAGTATGCCAAGGCTTATACCGATATCAACAATATCGACCCGACCCTGAACTACCCTATCGACAAGGATAGAGTGGTTGAAAGCAAGAAGTTCATCGAAATCGTAGAAGCACGCGTAGAGGAAATCGTAGAAAACGCATGGTTCCAGATCCTGTGGAATTCTCAGATAAGCTGTTGGGTGGTATCATCCTTACAGGTGGCGGCAGCAACATGCCTGAAATCGATAAGGTTTTCAAGACACATACCCACATCGACAAAGTACGCATTGCCAAGTTTGTTTCTCAAACAGTCAACTCCAAGGATCCTAAGATTACCAATCACGATGGTACAATGAACACCGTATTGGGACTCCTGGCAAAGGGAGACATGAACTGTGCAGGTGACGAAATCGGCACTGATCTCTTCAGCAATTCTGCAGAAAAGCCAGTAGCAGCCGAGCAGCACAAGGCTCCTAGAAACCCTAACGAGACTGCCGGCAAGGGCGTTGTTCTTACTGCGGCAGAAAAAGCGGCTGCTGACGAGGCTGCCCGCAAGCAAAAAGAACTGGAAGAAGCTGAGGCAAGACTTCTGGCAGAAAAAGAAGCCGAAGAAGAAGAAAAGAGACGCAAAGAAAACAGTCTCATCCATAAAATGATGAGAGGTTTCAAGAAGTTTGTGAAAGATACCATTTCTGAAGAAGAATAAGATGCCAAAGACCAGGCTATCAGAAAACAGATTTCACAACAGGTTAAATAAAAAATCAGATAGATAAACCCTATAAAGATTATACGACTATGCTAGATAATGGAAACGCTCCTCATATTCTTGACTTTGGGGAACCTGAAAAAGAAAATAGCATCATCAAGGTGATTGGTGTTGGTGGTGGCGGTGGAAATGCCGTCAACCACATGTACCGCGAAGGTATACACGATGTAACATTCGTACTCTGCAACACAGACAACCAGGCACTTAACGACTCACCTGTGCCTGTACACCTGCAGCTAGGCAAGGAAGGTCTGGGTGCAGGAAACAAACCTGCCAAGCACGCCAGGCTGCCGAAGAGACTCTTGAAGATATCAAGAACATGCTCAACGATGGAACAAAAATGGCATTCATCACAGCGGGTATGGGTGGCGGTACCGGTACAGGTGCAGCACCTGTCATCGCCAGAGTAAGTAAGGAGTTAGGTATTCTTACCGTTGGTATCGTAACCATCCCATTCCGTTTTGAAGGTCCTAAGAAGATTGACCAGGCATTGGATGGTGTAGAGGAAATGTCGAAGCATGTAGATGCCTTACTGGTAATCAACAATGAACGTCTTCGCCAGATTTATCCAGACCTTGCCGTTCTCGATGCCTTCGGCAAAGCTGACGACACCTTGAGTGTAGCTGCCAAGAGTATCGCTGAAATCATTACCGTACATGGTCTCATCAACCTTGACTTCAATGATGTGAAGACCGTACTGAAAGATGGCGGTGTGGCTATCATGAGTACAGGTTACGGTGAGGGAGAAGGAAGAGTAAAGAAAGCGATAGAAGATGCCTTGAACTCACCACTCCTTAACGATAATGACGTATTCAACTCTAAGAAGATTCTGCTCAGCATCGCATTTGCAAGCGAGAAGAAAGATAATCCTGGCTTGACCATGGACGAGATGAATGATGTCAACGACTTTATGGAGAAATTCGGTGACGACTTCGAACTGAAATGGGGTCTTGCCATTGACCCTGAATTGGGAAGCCGCATTAAGGTAACCGTTCTCGCGACAGGTTTCGGACTCGAGGATGTAGAGGGAATGAACCGCCACCTCAAGAAACATACTGAGGAAGAATCTCGCCGTCTCGCTGAAGAAGAGGAGAAACGTGCTGAAAGAGAAGACCGCCGCAAACGCTATTATGGCAGCGACGGCAATACGACACAGTATAAGCGTCATCCACACATATTCCTGTTCCGCCAGGAAGATTTGGATAACGAGGATGTCATCCTACAGGTTGAAAACACGCCTACCTATAAGCGTACCCGACAGACTTTGGAAGAGATCCGCAATATTGCTTCTGGCAACACTGAGCCAAAAGAAGACAATAACGATGATGCTTCTTCTGTACAGGGCGTCATCAGTTTTGCCTAAACAGAGAATACAGGCTAGGTCTATTTCAGGTTTACGTCAAGTAAGCGAGGAAACCAGAAATGACTAAGCAAAAAGTTCCTGAAGAACAGCAAAACTCTTCATTTCCGGGAAACCTGGCAAATGAAGTTTATAATACTCCAGTATCACCTCTACACACCTGTTTCGTTCAATACGAGACATTGTGTAGAGGTGCATTGTTTTATAGTCTAAACGGAACAAAGACACAAGCCGCATAGAATCTTCCTTATTTAAATAATGTACATGCGAAGGAACATGAGCTGCAAAACATCCATCTACCAAATCAAAATAATCGCCAGACATACCGCTCTCTATATTGGGCATAAAACCCAAATGAAAAGAGAGCTGAATCATAAAGACTATATGGAAATTGGCAATAGCACCTTTAGCATGGTCTAACCATTCGATACTGTCCTGTATGAAAAGATAGAGCGCACCATTAGCCTGCTCATGACGGGTAGCATATGAAAGCAGTTCTGCCAAGAACATGGAAATGCCAAGTTTGTATGGAGAAAAAGGGATATCAGAGAATGGAATCTGAATCGAAACATCCCTAAGGCGCTGCAGATTTGACTTGGGACGATAATCAAATTCTAAATTCAAGACCATGAGCGGTTGGAAAAGCTGCCGTTTCATCTTCCCCTTAGATGACTTAGGCACACGTACCATAAAGGAGAGTCTTCCCAACTTTTCGGTGAAGAAATCCACGATAAGTTGAGAGTCCCCATACTTGATGGTTTGCAATACGATAGCACTAGTTTTTATCTCCATTTTGCCTAATATTAGTGAAAAACAGGGCAAAAATACAAAAAAATGCGCATTTAGCGAAAATTTTCTATGAAAAATTTGCTAGATTCAAATAAAAGTAGTAACTTTGCACCCGCAAATAAGCAATGGTCCCTTCGTCTATCGGTTAGGACGAGAGATTTTCATTCTCTAAAGAGCAGTTCGACTCTGCTAGGGACTACAAACATTTAAGAAATAAAAAAAATAACATAAAGAAGATGGCAAATCACAAATCATCAATCAAGAGAATCCGTCAGGACAAGAAGAAGGCTTTGCACAACAAGTATTATGCAAAGACTATGCGCAATGCTGTCCGCAAGTTGCGCAACATGTCTGACAAGGAAGAGGCTGCAAAGCTCTATCCTACTGTTCAGAAGCTTTTAGACAAGTTGGCTAAGATCAACGTTATCCACGACAACAAGGCTGCAAACTTGAAGTCTGGTCTTACAAAGCACATCGCTAAGTTGGCCTAACTTATAAGTCAAAGCAAAGAAATAAATAAGGCTGCAATCCTATGATAGGGTCGCAGCCTTATTCTATTTCTATTTCTACGAACCCGACTACCCATTTCCTGCATCATAAAATTTTCCCATCACAACCGGTTTTATACTACAACATACCCTATAAAAACGCGCAAAACGATTATAAAACAGCTTTTTCAAGACACTTTTGCCGCTAAAGTTCACATTCTACGTTTTTTCTTCACTTTTTGGTGATTTTTCACAAACAAAAGTTCCTGTTTCTCAGCTTTTTTTAGTATCTTTGCACGGAAATAAGACAATACTAAAATGGCAGAAAATCAAAACAACGCAAATAATTACTCTGCGAGTAACATTCAGGTTCTGGAAGGCCTGGAAGCTGTTCGCAAACGTCCGGCGATGTATATTGGTGACATCTCCGAAAAGGGTCTTCATCACTTGGTAAACGAAACTGTAGACAACTCTATTGACGAAGCAATGGCGGGCTACTGTACCGACATCGAAGTTACCATCAACGAAGACAACTCTATCACCGTAGAAGATAATGGTCGTGGTATCCCAGTGGATATGCACGAGAAACTACATAAATCAGCCCTCGAAGTCGTTATGACCGTGCTTCACGCAGGTGGTAAGTTCGACAAGGGTTCTTACAAGGTATCTGGCGGTTTACATGGTGTGGGTGTAAGTTGTGTGAATGCACTTTCTACCCACATGTTGTCACAGGTGTTCCGTGGCGGCAAAATCTACCAGCAGGAATATGAGAAGGGTAAGCCTCTTTATCCGGTTAAGGTGGTAGGTGAAACCAACAAGCGCGGTACACGCCAGCAGTTCTGGCCAGATCCAACCATCTTTACTCACACTGTCTATAAGTGGGACATCATTGCCAACCGTATGCGCGAGTTGGCATTCCTCAATGCAGGTATCAAGATTACCTTGAAAGATTTGCGCCCTGACGAGGAAGGTAAGACCAAGGAGCAGGTTTTCCACGCTAAGGATGGTTTGAAGGAATTCGTCCGTTACGTAGACCGTCACCGCACTCATCTCTTCGATGATGTTATCTATCTGAAGACAGAAAAGCAGGGTATCCCTATCGAGATTGCTGTGATGTACAACACAGATTACTCTGAGAATATCCACTCATACGTCAATAACATCAACACCATTGAGGGTGGTACCCACCTGACTGGTTTCCGTATGGCGTTGACCCGCACCTTGAAGGCTTACGCAGAAGCTGACCCGACCATCTCTAAGCAGATTGAGAAGGCAAAGGTAGAGATTGCACCAGAAGATTTCCGCGAGGGTCTTACTGCCGTTATCTCCATCAAGGTAGCTGAACCTCAGTTTGAGGGACAGACCAAGACCAAACTCGGTAACAGCGAGGTACAAGGTGCCGTTCAGCAGGCTGTAAACGAGGCTTTGTCTGATTATCTGGAAGAACATCCAGACGAGGCAAAGCGAATCTGCGAAAAGGTTGTCCTGGCAGCTACGGCCCGCATAGCTGCCCGCAAGGCACGTGAGAGTGTACAGCGCAAGAACTTCATGACAGGTGGTGGTCTTCCTGGTAAACTTGCCGATTGCTCAATGAAGGATCCTAAAGAATGCGAGATTTTCCTCGTCGAGGGTGATTCCGCCGGTGGTTCTGCCAAGCAGGGTCGCGACCGTTTCCGTCAGGCTATTCTCCCATTGCGTGGTAAGATTCTGAATGTAGAAAAGGTACAGTGGCACAAGGTATTCGAAGCTGAGTCTGTCATGAACATCATCCAAAGTATCGGTGTCCGCTTCGGTGTAGATGGCGAAGACAGCAAGGAGGCTAATACCGACAAGTTGCGTTACGACAAGATTATCATCATGACCGATGCCGACGTCGATGGTTCTCACATCGACACATTGATTATGACACTCTTCTATCGTTTCATGCCAAAGGTTATTGAAGAAGGCCATCTGTATATCGCTACCCCACCACTCTACAAGTGTACTTATCGCAGCAAGGTAAGCGAGTATTGCTATACAGAGCAGCAGCGCCAGGCATTCATCGACAAATATGGAGACGGAGTAGAAGACAAGAATATCCACACCCAGCGATACAAAGGTTTGGGTGAGATGAACCCAGAGCAGCTTTGGGAAACTACTATGGACCCATCTACACGCTTGCTCAAGCAGGTTACTATCGAGAACGCAGCCCAGGCTGATGAGATTTTCTCTATGTTGATGGGTGATGATGTAGAACCACGCCGCGAGTTCATCGAACAGAATGCCACATACGCAAACATCGACGCTTAAGACAATTCAACTAATTTACATAAGGGGCTGTGCCATTTGCCAATAAATGACACAGCCTCTGCTTATATAAAACCCAACAAACCAACTTATGAAACATTTACTTATCTCTTGCCTATTACTCTCTGCAGCAGGCACACTCCAGGCTGTCCCAAAGAGTAATATTCCACCGCTGAAGCTTTGGTACAATAAGCCAGCTACAGCCTTTGAAGAATCATTACCTATCGGTAACGGTAAGTTAGGTGCATTGATCTATGGTGGAGCCAACAATGACTCTATCTATCTCAACGACATCACCTTGTGGACAGGAAAGCCTGTCAATCGCGAGGAAGGAGGGGATGCCTACAAATGGATACCAAAGATTCGCGAGGCTCTGTTCAAAGAAGATTACAAGACAGCCGACTCTTTACAACTGCATGTACAAGGACACAATTCAGAATACTATCAGCCACTTGCCATCATCAATATCAAAGATGCAAATAAAGGACAATTCAGTAACTACAAGCGTGAATTGAGCCTTGACAACGCTACGGCAGCATTGAGTTATACAAGAGGGGGAATACAATACCAGCGAGAATATTTCGCATCACATCCGGACAAGATGATTGCCATTCACCTGACAGCTACACAGAAGAAAGCTATCAACTGCGACATCTCTCTCACCTCTCTGATTCCTCATCAAGTAAAAGCTTCCAATAAGCAACTCACCATCACGGGCCATGCTATGGGAAAGCCTGAGAACAGTACCCACTTCTGCTCCATCCTCAGCATCAAAAACCAGGACGGAACCATTACTGCCTCTGATTCTATCCTCCATCTGCAGGGCGTAAGCGAAGCTGTTATCTATTTAGTGAATGAAACCAGCTACAACGGATTCGACAAGCATCCGGTAAAAGAAGGGGCTCCATATATTGAAAAGGTTAACGACAATGCCTGGCACTTGGTCAACTATACCTATCCAGAGTTAAAACAGCGTCATATAACCGATTATCAGAACATCTTCAACCGTGCCAAGTTTGCACTCAAGGGAGCAAAGTTCGACAACAAGCGAACCACCGACCAGCAACTCTTTGATTACACTGAGAAAGAAGAGCAAAACCCTTACCTGGAAATGCTCTATTTCCAATATGGAAGATATCTTCTTATCAGCTGTTCGAGAACTCCAGGCATTCCTGCCAATCTCCAGGGACTTTGGGCTCCGGCACGAAAATCTCCTTGGCGTGGAAACTACACCATCAACATCAACCTGGAAGAAAACTATTGGCCAGCAGAGGTAACCAACATGTCTGAGCTTGTAATGCCTGTAGACGGACTGGTGAAAGCCATGTCTGTAACAGGAAAATATACAGCAAAGCACTATTATGGAATTGAAAATGGCTGGTGCGGTGGACACAACACAGACGCATGGGCAATGACCAATCCTGTTGGAACCAAGAAAGAGAGTCCTAAGTGGAGCAACTGGAACATGGGAGGTGCCTGGCTTGTACAAACCTTATGGGATCACTACGATTACACCCGCGATAAGGAATATCTACGCCAGACAGCCTATCCATTGATGAAAGGTGCAGCAGACTTCATGCTTGACTGGATAATAGAGAACCCGAAGAAACCGGGCGAACTGATTACTGCCCCTTGCACTTCACCTGAGGCAGAATATATCACCGACAAGGGCTATCAAGGCTGCAGTTTCTATGGAGGTACTGCCGATCTTACCATATTGAGAGAATTGTTTAAAAACACACTCAAAGGTGCTCAGATTCTCGGTATAGATCAAGCATATCAGGCAAAGTTACAGGATGCTATCAATCGTCTGCACCCTTATCAGATAGGAAAGCGCGGTAATCTGCAGGAATGGTATTACGATTGGGAAGACCAGGACTGGCATCATCGCCACCAGTCACACCTTCTCGGTTTACACCCATTCTATCAGATTTCATTAGATAAGACTCCTGATTTAGCTGCAGCTGCTGCCAAGACTCTTGAGATAAAAGGAGACTTCTCTACCGGTTGGAGCACAGGATGGCGCATCAGTTTATGGGCTCGCCTGCACAGAGCAGACAAGTCATATTCTATGATCAGGAAATTGCTTAACTATGTACATCCGGGCAATTACAACAATCCGAAGAATCGCCCTTCAGGAGGAACTATCCAAATCTCTTCGATGCTCACCCACCATTCCAGATTGATGGCAACTTCGGAGGCACAGCAGGTATATGTGAGATGCTGATGCAATGCGATGGCGAGACTATGCATCTTCTTCCTGCTCTACCTAAAGAATGGCCTGCAGGCGAAATTAAGGGTATCAAAGCACGTGGAAACTACGAGATTAATCTCGTATGGAACAATGGAAAGGTCAGCAAAGCTTCCATCACCAGCAAGAATGCCGGAAACCTGACCGTCAAGTATAATGGTAAGCAGAAAGCATTAAATTTCAAGGCTGGCGAAACAAAACTCATAAAATAGACAAATAATAATCTATGAGATATTTTACAATTCTCATCTTTACAACTCTCTGGGTGCTGAATTCCTATGCACAGGAATTCGGTACCCATTGGGTATCATATCCATTCCCCAACGATTCTTCTGAGATATTATACAGGAAAATCTATCATCTGGATCAAAAGCCATTAAAGGCTGAGATAAACATGGCAAGTGGAGGAAATACCCGCCTATACATCAACGAAAGAAATGCTACGCCAAGCATTTTCAACGAAGGAGCCAGAGACAGCATCCTTCTGATGCAAACCATAGATATCTCCAGATATCTGAAAAAGGGCGAAAACATCATCGCGGTCTGGTATGCACCAGGAAGAATAAGAAATAAGAGCAAACAACTCTCGCTGGAACTTCATGGCTGGTATACAGACTCTGTTCCTTTTTATCATAAAGCAGACGAAACATGGTGGTGCAAACCCCTGAAGGGCGGCAGTTACAACGAAAAAGAACACTTTGACAATAGAATATACACTACTGAGTGGAAATCGGCTGAATACCAATCTTCAGGATGGGTTCATCCGACAGGTGCTTTCAAAGATTCAACAAACTATATCTTTGTTGACCAGCTGCCATACCTCACCCAGAACAAGCTTCAAATGGTATTAGAACCATACCAGGAGGAATTTGATCATCAGGGATGCCGTATAGACTTCGGACGTCCGTTCCGCGGAACCATCAGGCTCACGATACGCAATGCCAGCAAAGGAACAACACTTCATATTAACGGAAACCAATATGTATGCAGTGGCGAAATGGACGAGCAAGCCTATTACCGCATCCATGCTGAGCATCAAAAAGATTTCGTGATAACTTGGGATAAAGGTTTTAGAAGAAGTAATATCACAAATATAGAAGGATTAGAGATTTCGGAATAAGCTCAACAGCGTTTCGAAATCTCTTTTTTTATAAAACAAAAAAGACTTCGGAACTATTATCTTCCAAAGTCTCTAACTGAATTTAGTCTTCCAATTCGGCAAGTACTTGCTCTGCCACTTCGCAAAGCTCATCATACCATTCCTTGCCGAACTTCTCTACAAGCGGACCCTCCAGGAACTTATAAACCGGAAGCTTCAACTCCTCACCCTTCTTGATGGCATCCTTGCAGATGCGCCACTTGTTATAGTTGATGCCATACACCTCGTTGCCGAAATCCTTGGCACGGATTGGATACAAAGCACAGGAAATAGGCTTCTTGAACTTCGACTTTCCTTCGCGATAAGCACGCTCCAGAGCACAGAGACAACAGTTAGGAATCGTATGTCCATCGCCCAGATCTTTCAAATCCTGGTAGCAGGTAAACACGCAATCCTTACCATTCACGATGCTCGTCACCAAATCGCCTTCAATATCGGTATAAGCCACGCCCTGCTTATCAATGATAGCCTGGGCAGAAGCCGAGAGATCATCCCAAACTACATCCAGCGCATTCTCAATCTCCATAATCTCATCCAAGGTAACAGGAGCTCCCGCATCGCCTTCGATGCAGCACTCGCCCTTGCAGGCATCAAGGTCGCAACAGAATTTTTCGGTGATAATATCAGGTGAAACCAACACGTTGCCCACCTGCAGAATACGAAGTTCGTCTTTCTTCATAATGTTTTTTGAGATGAATAAATTTCTTTGAGTATATAATAAAAAATAATGATAGCTACCCATGAGTGGATAGCTATATATTAATAGGTGTACCTACCATTGGATAGGCGTAATTCCGTTCTGCTGCAGATACGCATTGCAGCGGGAGAAATGATGATTGCCAAACCATCCGCCTCTGTTGGCTGATAATGGCGAAGGATGAACGCTTTCCAATATCAGATGCTTGCTTGTATCGATGAGTTTCGCCTTGCTTCGGGCATAACCGCCCCAAAGGATAAACACCAGGTGCTCCTTATCCTTGCTGAGTGCCTTGATGGCAGCATCTGTAAACTCCTCCCAGCCTTTGCGCTGATGACTCGCTGCCTGATGGGCACGAACGGTCAACGTGGCGTTGAGCAACAATACTCCCTGCTTTGCCCAGCGGGTTAAATCACCCGTGGCTGGCATCGGAGTACCGAGATCCATCTGAATCTCCTTGAATATATTAATCAATGATGGTGGGAAAGTGATTCCGTCCGGCACAGAGAAACTCAGTCCCATCGCCTGACCCGGCTCATGGTATGGATCCTGTCCGATAATCACTACCTTTACATCATCAAAAGGACAGAGATTGAAGGCATTGAAAATCAAGCGGCCAGGAGGATAACAGGGCGTACGCAGGTATTCCTCTTTCACGAAGTTTGTGAGGTCAACAAAATACTGCTTGTCGAACTCTTCTCCTATATGCTGTTTCCAACTTTCTTCTATCTTTACGTTCATGCTTAATATAAATTCAAAAGTATCTTAAGATACTTACGCAAGTATCCTAAGATACTTGGCCAGTATCTTAGATACTTTTTGAGGTATATAAAATCGTTTTTACTTGTTGTCAGAAATCAAGTTCTCACCTGTCATATCTGCAGGCTTCTCCAAGCCCATGATATGGAGGATAGAAGGAGCTACGTCTGCCAAACGGCCATCCTTTACGGTAGCTGAGTTGTTGTCAGTTACGTAGATGAATGGAACTGGGTTCAAAGAGTGAGCGGTGTTTGGTGTACCGTCCTCGTTGATAGCGTGGTCTGCATTACCGTGGTCAGCGATGATGATAGCCTCATAATCGTTAGCCTTAGCAGCCTCGATAACGTCCTTTACGCAGTTGTCAACAGCGTGAACAGCCTTAGCGATAGCGTTGTAGATACCTGTATGACCTACCATATCACCATTAGCGAAGTTTACAACAATGAAGTCGTACTCCTGAGTGTTGATAGCACCCACCAACTTATCCTTTACCTCGTAAGCGCTCATCTCTGGCTTCAAGTCGTATGTAGCCACCTTTGGAGAAGGAACCAGGATACGGTCTTCGCCCTCGTATGGAGTCTCACGACCACCATTGAAGAAGAATGTTACGTGAGCATACTTCTCTGTCTCTGCAGTGTGGAGCTGCTTCTTGCCCTGTGCGCTCAAGTACTCACCGAGGGTATTCATTACGTTCTCCTTAGGGAAGAGAATGTGAACGCCCTGGAAGCTTGCATCGTAAGGAGTCATGCAGTAGTACTGCAAGTCCTTGATGGTGTGCATGCCTTCCTCTGGCATATCCTGCTGAGTCAATACCTGTGTCAGCTCCTTGGCACGGTCGTTACGGTAGTTGATGAAGATAACAACATCACCCTCCTGGATAGTACCGTCAACCTTAGAGTTATTGATTGGCTTGATGAACTCGTCAGTTACGTCCTCATCATAGCTCTCCTGCATTGCCTTCACCATATCGTCAGCCTGCTTACCCTTACCCTCAACGAGCAAGTCGTATGCTTCCTTTACACGGTTCCAGCGCTTGTCACGGTCCATAGCATAGAAACGACCTACGATGCTTGCGATGTGTGCACCATTCTTGTCGCAGCAAGCCTGAACCTCCTCGATGAAGCCCTTACCGCTCTTAGGGTCTGTATCACGACCATCCATGAAGCAGTGAACGTATGTCTCCTTCAAACCATATTCCTTACCAATCTCAATCAACTTGAAGAGGTGATCCAAAGAAGAGTGAACACCACCGGTAGAAGTCAAGCCCATCAAGTGGAGCTTCTTACCTGTCTTCTGAGCATAGCTGTAAGCGTTGATGATCTCCTGATTCTTCAAGATGTCACCGCTCTCGCAAGCCTTGTTGATCTTAACGAGGTCCTGATATACCACACGACCAGCACCGATGTTGAGGTGACCAACCTCAGAATTACCCATCTGACCGTTAGGAAGACCAACGTCCTCGCCACAAGTCTGGAGAGTAGAATGTGCTGAAACTGCTGTCAAATAATCGAGATAAGGAGTTGGAGTCTTGAAGATAACATCACCCTTATCATGCTTACCGATTCCCCATCCGTCGAGAATCATTAAAAGAGCTTTTTTTGCCATAATTACATAAAATAATTTAAATTCGAATTTCAGTGTGCAAAGTTACAACAAAATAGGTGAAGGACAAAATAAATTAAGATAAAAAAACTCCCACCTTTCTAAAAAGATGAGAGTTGATTATACTTTCTTTTCTCTATCCAGTCTTTTTGCTTTATTTACTTGACAATTACTCCTGACGAAATATCAAAATAGCAGAATACCGGCATCTTGCAAACCATCATTATTCTGTTTACCATTTCCCTATTTCTGCGTCTTACCCGTAAATAAGCATCAAAAAACAAATAGAGAACATGAAAAAGATTCTAATGATTCTTGCAGCCATCCTCGCCTTAGGCAGCCTGACCGCAAAAGCACAGATGAGATCGGGCGTGGACACGCTCACCCTCGACCAAGTGAAGTATCGCATCACCTATGATGCGAAACAGGTAAACGACACCACAGAAATACCGTATATCTATCGCAAGGCACAGATGCGACTCGACATCGGTAGCAACATCACTCACTTCTATAACCAGTCCAAGGAGCAATGGGAGCAGCAAGTCTTACAAATGATACTTTCAGGCGATGTCATTGACCTAAGAAAAGCCGAGCCGGTAAAATGCATGGACTTTGAATTCCTCAAGAACTACCCAAAGAACGGTCAGACCCTATTTCAAGAATCGTGGGCTTTGAGAACCTATCACTGCATCGAAAAGGCCGAGACTCCTGATTGGCAACTCATCCCAGACAGCACCACAACCATCATCGGCTATCCTTGCCAACTCGCCAAGACCAACTTCAAGGGAAGAACTTGGTTAGCTTGGTATGCTGAGGATATCCCTGTGTCAGAAGGTTCTTGGAAGCTCTGCGGTCTGCCTGGTCTCATACTCCGTGCCTACGATGCACAGCAACAATTCTATCTCAACGCCATCGGACTGGAAGACCTGAAAGGCAAGGAGGCTCTCAAATACGCCAAGCCCGAAGAGGCAGAGAAAGTTTCCCAGTCTGACCTCACCAAAATCAAGCTGAGAGACGATGGAAGCGAGATGCTAAGATATGAAAAGTGGACAGATGAGAATGGAAAACCTATCAAACCAAAAGCAAGGAAACGTGTCTTCAATCCAATCGAGCGATAGGGACATCTCAAAGGCTTTCCATTTCAGATTTTTGCGAGTTTCTACAAAAATCTGAAATAGAAAGCTTATTTTCTTGTTCTTATCGACAATTTATTGTACTTTTGCAAAAAGATTTCTGAAACAACAAATGTAAAGTTGATAATTTGACGATAACAATATGATTTATACAAGCAAGAAAATCATCATATTTCTGTTCACTATCATGCAGCTAGCCATTCTCGCCAGTTGCATGGACTCAGGATATCGCCTATCCTTCCCTGAGATAGACGACCTTGCCGACGAATACCCAGCACAAGCCAAGGTATTCCTCTCTCGTGCTGACAGCAACGACAACAAAGGCTACTATAAGCTCTTAACAGCCAAGATAGAGTATCAACTCAAAGGTTACATTTATAAAGAAAACTACATAGACGATGCCATCAACATCTTCGTGAACGAAAAGGATGAACCCCTTCTCGCACGTTCCTTATATTATAAGGGAGCCTCGATACTCAACAACTATCGAGATACCGCAAAAGCCATCAAATGGTTCTCACAGGCCATCGCCTACGATAGCAACATGAGAGAAAAGGAGAAGCTGGATATGTACGACATATTGTGTCGCATTACCCACCAAAACATTTACACCGTAGAGTTAGAAGACGAGGCTCGCCAAACCAACAATATCCGCTACCGTGCCTGGGCACTACTCTATCGTGGCATCAACAACCAAGATCAGGAACTTGCCAACCAAGCTTTCGAAATTGCCAATCAAATCAAAGAGAACAAGGACAGCACCTTGGGCCCCATGTACTATCATTACTTCCAAGCCTTGATGGACAGGGGCAATGTGCCTGATTCCATCTTGATAAGCTATGCAAAGAAAGCGCAAGACAATTTCGGGGTAAAATACGACAACAACATCGATTTCTATCGCTTGCTCACAAGAAACAGCAAGGAAACCCATGCCTTCGCCACGCAGCATATCAAAGAAAACTATAGCATAGATCAAGAATGCCTAAAGTCATGGGGTTCCTATTCCTTTGCTTTAGGATACAAGTATTATCTCCCCTTATATTTCCTCTCCCTACAAAAAGGAGATACGCTCATGGCAAACCGTGTTGCCCACGAATTACGACAAGAAGCTCCCTTGCTTGCCAAAGACGAAAACTCAGGAAAGGAAAATCAAGTAAAACTGATGTACGAGGGTGGTAACACCCGTTATCGCTATGAAAAGGTTAAGACCTATATATTTGTAGGAATCATCATCGTGCTCATCATTCTCCTGTCGATGACTTACCTCTCCATCTCCAGAATCCGAAAGGCTCACCAAACTATAAAAAACTTGCATGGGTCACTGCACCAGTTAAAAGATGTGGAGAACTCTTCGTTATCGGAGCAATGCGAACAATTAAACCACGAAATCACCACCCAGCTTCGCAAACTGAAACGCCGTGACAAGGACATAGAAGAATACAAGGCTCAAATTACCGAGCTCACAGAGATCAGCCAAGGCTTGGTGTATTATTCGATGACGATACAAAATCAAAACATCAGCCAGATAGGTAAGCAAGGCATCCGACAACTTCTCGCCAGCTTCAAGGTGATAGACGAGAAGTATAGCGAACGATTGGAGAACTACGACTTGAATCCATCACAAAGCCTCTTCTGCATCCTCTACCATATCGGCAAGAGCGATGAGGAAGTGATGCAAATCCTGCAATACTCTCTCTCGAATATCAGGGTAAGAAAGTCGAGAATCAAGAGTGACACTGGAGCAGAGTCGTTCGATGACATCATCAGCTAAGCACTCCCATAAGTTTTTCGCTTTACTTCATTAACTTATCGAAGCATTACAAAAAGCTTGTATTTTAAGTTTTTCCTAATCGTAACTCTCTCGTTATCAACATATCTGTACTCACTGACGTGTAATTCCGATTTGGCTACCTCTATCATTTGTGTTACCTTTGCATCCGAAATTCAAAACATCAAACGACTATGAGAAGAATAACATTATTATTAGCAGCCATACTCACAGTATGCAGCTTGAATGCTCAAAAAGGCAACAAAAATGAGAAAGTGGTCAATATTGACAAGGTAAACTATCGCATCACCTACAATGGGAAAATGGTACCAGATACCACAACAGTTCCCTACAACTATTGGGAGAGCGAAATGCGACTGGACATCGGTAGCAAGACAACTCATTTCTATGATAGAACCAAGCAAATATCCGATTCTATCATGGATGAACAAGCTAAGACGGGGCAATATGACATGAGTAAAATTCCTAGAGGTGGCAGAATCCGTTGGGAATTCTACAAGAACTATCCATCAAAGGGGCAAACCACTTTACTGGATAAAGTCCTTGGTAACTATTACCAATGTACAGAACAATTAGAGGTGCCAAACTGGCAGCTTATCCCAGATAGCACAACTACCATCATTGGCTATAAATGCCTGTTGGCAAAAGCACTCATCAAAGGCAGGACCTGGTATGCCTGGTACTCAGAAGACATACCTATAAGCGAGGACCTTGGAAAATTTCCGGACTGCCTGGTCTTGTTTTACTTGCTTACGACCAGAACAAACAATACATATTCAATGCTATCGGTATGAGCACATTGAATGGGACCGAAAGCATAACTTTCACGGAAAAGGCAAGAGAGAAAGTAACACAGAAAGAGTTAAGAGAGGCTAAGCATAAATTTGATGGCGCAGAAGCTCTCAAAGCAACAGCGAGAAAAACTGGATTTACGTTTAAGAAATTACCCGAAGGTGCCATCAAGGCTCTAAACCGAAGCAACAAGGGCAACCCTATCGAGCTGGAGTAACTCCAGCTCGATTAACTGATCGTATTCTATGTCATAACAACAAACGAACAATATAAGCATGAAAAGATATTTATTCATCACTTGTTTGGTATTCCTTGGAATCATCGGAATATCAGCCAAGAAAGAACAAACTCCCATCCATCGCTTGATACTGCAGGGCGACAGTTGCATGAACGAGCATGACTCGTTCCATGCCATCACCTATTACCAGCAATATATCAATGAACATCCACACGATTTGAATGTTCTCAGAAAGCTCGCTTCTTGCTATCGTCTTCGTGGCGACAACAAGAAGTGCATCGCCTGCATGGATAGCATTCCTAACGACAGTCTCAACCATGAAGACTTGCGCATGATGTTCTATTCCTATCTTAATCTTGGCGATAAAAAAAAGGTAGAATCATATGGCATGACTATCTATCGCAAATACCCATACGACGGGGAGGTATTTGCCACCCTACTTCAGCAATGGAACAACCATGGGAAGCCAGAAATGGTTTCAGCTTTCGCCTTGTCGTATGTAGAAAAACGTGACTCCACGAATATTCTCATCAACAAGGAGCTTGCCTATTCACTCTATTTACAGCTTAAATACGAGCAAGCCATCCCTAGATACAAGAAGCTTATAGCCGATGGATTCGACAATTTTGAGTCTAACCTCGTCATAGGATTGTGCTATTATAACTTAGAAAAGTACCGAGAAGCCTATACCTATCTGAACAAGGCGGCAGAGATGAAGAAAGACAACCCAAATATGAACTGTCTCTTCTACTTGGGCATGACTTGCAAGAAGATTTCCGAACAGACTAAGAACATCGTGGAAAAGGAAACCCTGGCAAGACACGCCATCATCAACCTGGAACGGTCTATAACCGTGGCTTACCCTCGCAGTCGTGGACTATATGTAAACCAGCAACTCGCTGAGCTTTATTACTATAAAATGGAATACGAGAATGCAGGTCATGCCTTCGCACAGTGCATCGAATATGATGACGAGGACGATCCTCACAACTATTATAATGCTGCGCAAATGTATATAGGAGCCAAGATGAAGCCACAGGCAAAACTCTATCTCCAAATGTTCTTGGCAAAAGCAGATAAGTTGAAGGATGAAAAGGAAAAAGCTAAACTTACAGCGAAAGTAAAGGAGCAACTAAAAGGAATGTAAAATAAAACAGATAACTTTTTAGTTTACTCTTCGCTAGTTTTATCGTCTATTAAAAAGCTATAAATAGCTGTATTTTTTTTGCAGAGTGCCACAAAATATGTAACTTTGCAAGCAAATTAACAGATAAAGGCAGAATTATGAAGAAAATCATCTTAGCTTTAGCAACCTTGCTCTTTATGGGAAGTGCTGCAACAAAAGCACAAGTCACAAAAGTCACTGTGCGCTCTATCTCGGGAAACAGTAAGGAGGAAGTCGAGAACATCGACAACGCCAAGTATCGCATTACCTATGAGGGGAAATGGGTGAACAATCCTTCCATCAAGCCCTTCATCTACACGGATAGCGAGATGCGCCTCGACATTGGTGAAAAGGCGACCAGCTCTATGACAGAACGAAACAGGTAAAGGATTCACTCATGAACGAAAAAGCCAAGACTGGCAATTTCGACTTCTCAGATTTACCTAAAGGTGGAAGATTCCCGTTCTCCTACTACAAGAACTATCCATCTACTGGCAAATCCATCCAATTGGAATCTGTCGGCACTACAGATTACAAATGCACAGAGAACGTGGAGACACCCGACTGGCAACTCATCCCCGACAGCGCAACAACCATCATCGGCTATCATTGCCAACTAGCCAAGACCAACTTCAAGGGAAGAACTTGGTATGCATGGTACGCCGAAGACGTTCCTTTGCCAGAAGGTCCTTGGAAGCTGATTGGACTGCCGGGCTTGACACTGAAAGCATACGATGAAAACAAAGAATATTCATTCACAGCCATCGGCATGAGTACGTTGACAGCACCAACACCTATCACGTTCCCCAAGGCTAAGAGAGAAGAGATTAGCCAAAAAGACCTCAGAGAATTCAAAGAGAAGTTTACGCCTGGAATGGTATTGGAAACATTAAACATCAAGAACATAAAAATACAGGACGAAAAGGGCAACCCAATTGACATGAAGAAATTCATGAATAAGAAGAATGTCTTCAATCCGATTGAACTTCAATAATAAATGAAGAGAATAATTATCAGTTTTATCGCTTTCTTTCTCTTGTTCTGCATCCCAATGGCGATGCTGAGCAAGAGAAACACTCCTATCTTACTCGATGACGACAACACTGCTACCGGTATTCATGGTTATGTAGAAGATTCATTGACCCATAACCGTCTAGCCAACGTCTCCATCACGCTGCTCCGCAATGGAAAGCCCTTGAAGTTTACAAGAACAAAGGAGGACGGAACCTTCGTGCTCCCTATCACCGAAAAGCAAGCCAACGACAAACTGCAGGCCACGTTTATGGGGTATAAAAAGACAAAAACACCGATTTCATCGGGAAAAGAAACCATCATCAGTATGGCTTCAACAGCTTTTGTCTTGAAGGAAGTACAAGTAAAAGGCTCTCGCATCACGGGTCGAGACACCATATCTTTCGACCTCACCCGCTTTGCCAACGAACGAGACAACAGTCTGAAGGATGTATTGAAAAAGCTGCCAGGCGTGGATATAGAGAAGAATGGTCGTATCAATTACAATGGCAAGCCCATCAACCGATTCACCGTGGAAGGTCTCGACCTGACCGGTGGCAAATATAACCAACTAGAGGAGAACATCAAGGCAAAAGATGTGAAAAAGGCCGAAGTCATCGAGCATGACCAGCCTATCAAGGCGCTCCAGAACAAGACCTTTACGGATAATGTAGCGATGAACATCGCCCTGAAGGATAGTGCCCGCGACAAACTGATGCCCACCCTCAAGCTCTACATGCTCGCAGGGCATCCGTCCCACGTAGGCGGAAGCATCAATATCATGCAAATTGGCAAGAAGAAACAGATGATGTATGATGCAGAATACGACAGAACAGGTAAAAATCTCGGCTATGCACTTAACCAACTTGCATCTTACAGCAATCGTCTGGCTCCAGCCTCCCTTCCATCATGGGTATCGGTGCCATCGCTTGACGCTCCTATCGACGAAGAACGCCTGCGCTTCAACACCTCGCAAAAATACTCCATCAACCATATCAAGAAGAACAAGGACGATACAGAGACTCGCATAGAAGCCAACTATCTTCGTACGGTAACCAGACAAGAGCGAGAGAACATGAGTATCTACGACCTCGGCGGCGAAGCTCCCACAGTTACCACGGAGCACAACCACAAGACGATGATCAGCGATGCCTTCAATCTGCAATGGGAGAACAAGGTAAACAAGGCTGAACATTATGGCAACGAGAGCATCAGTCTCAGCACGGCACAAAGCGACGGTTTGTCAAACATCAACGATACGCTTACCCAACGTGTCCGCATCCCAAAGCTCGACCTCTCGGCAAGTATCTACCGTCTCTTCGTCTTCAAGAAAAGTCAACTCTCTTGGCGTAGCACTGCCGACTATCACCATGGTGTGGCGGACCTCTACGTTAACGACGAGCGGAATCGCATCCGCACCAACCTTTGGCATACTGCCCACGCCTTACAGTGGATGAAGAATCGCTTCCACTGGACACAGGAATATAGAATGAGTATCGACCTCAACAACATCTATGCGAAATATCAGGAAAGAAGCGATGAAATCGGCAAAAACAGTCTTAACATCACAGGAAAGTTCACCCCTTACTGGCAATACAAGACCGAGACATTCCGTATGTCGTTCTCTCCCGATTTCATCTGGGAACGCTTCACCTATCCACAGAAAACTTTACTTACCATATCACCCTACCTTTACTTATATAAGAAATTGGATTTCCGTAGAGAGTTGACTATCTACACAGGATACAGTACAGGAACAGGCAATGCCACCAACTACGCCATGAAGCAATATCGTCAAAGTTATCGCTCTTGGTACGCTTCGAGCGACATCATTCCGATAACTCGCTCTCTTTATGGCAAGTTGAGTTACGACTACAAGCGCCCTATCAAGGAAATCTTCTTCAGCGCATCGGTCAATGCCAGCAAAAACTGGATGAACACGGCATCCGACCTACGCATCGAGGATGGCAAATACTATACCTCATTATATAAGCAGGACAGCAAGAGCAACAACCTAGGGGCATCACTCTACATATCGAAGGGCTTCTACGACCTTCATCTGAAGACCCGCCTGGAGGGCAGTTACAACTACAGCAAGGGTGAGCAATACAGCAGCGGCAAAGCCATCAGCTACACCGCAGACAACTATACTGTGAAGCCTAGCATCGACTTCTCGCCGTCCTGGTGTGCCTTTAGCTATGAGGGAGAATTCTCTTTTTACAACTCGAAACGTCAAAAAATGGCGAAGTCATCGTTATTTAATTGGCACCAAAGCGTATCTGCCACCGCTACCATCAGCCATGTGGACCTCTCCTTCTCGCTCGTACATTATCGCAATGAACAGCAAGAGGGCAGCCATCTTAACACCCTCCTTGGCGATGCCTCTGCAGTTTGGAGAATGAAAAAGCTCCGCCTTTCAGCAGAGCTTCGAAACCTATTCAATAAGAAGAATTATATGGAAACCATCTATAGCGGCATCAGTACATTGACCGACTGCTATTATCTTCGCCCTCGCGACTGATGATTTCCGCCCAGTATTCCTTCTAAACAAGAACTCCCGTCTCTTTTCAGAGATGGGAGTTCTTTGCTTTTAAGGATAAGAGACAAGGTTATAAGGGATTTTAACTTTTTTAGTTGATTTTTATTTGGAACATAACATTATTATTTGTATCTTTGCAACTGATAAAATCTTATTATTATCCCCATAATTATGCAAGAAACAAATAATATATTAGCAATATTAGATAACTACCTCCACGACAATCCTGATGAGATTGCAAAGGAGATGGCAAACGACTTCAGAAAACGAAGAATAGAGAAGAATCTGACACGTGAGCAAGTGGCAGACAAGTCAGGCGTTGCCGTCAGCAACATCACCAGATTCGAGCAAAAGGGCCTCATCTCCCTCAAAAATCTGATTGGTATCGCCATAGCTTTGGACTACACCTCAGAAATCAAGAACGTCTTCTCGCAACCCAAGTACTCCACTATGGAAGAGTTGCAACAGATAAAAAGAAACGCTAACAAGAAAAAGGCTTACAGACAATGAAACATATAGAATCTTTAGCCGTGAAATATCACCAGGAGAAAGTCGGCACACTGTCATTGAGTGCCGATGGAAAGGTATGCACCTTCGAATATGACAATCAGTGGTTGGCATCTGGCTTTAGTATATCTCCGTTGGAATTGCCACTGAAGCCTGGTCTTTTCATTGCCAAAGCCACCCCTTTCAACGGGAACTTTGGTATCTTCGAAGACAGCCTTCCCGATGGATATGGTAGATACCTATTGCATAAAACCTTGCTAAAAGAGGGCATCAACGACTTTGAGCTATCTGCTCTCGACCGACTGAGCATCGTGGGTAATGGAGGTATGGGCGCATTGACCTACGAACCTATAACTTCTGTCCAGACAGGACACGAGATAGAGGACTTTGACCTTTTACAAGCCAAAGTCTTGGAAGTATTGAAGGAGCAACAGGATAATGACGCAGGATTGCTATTATATAATAGTGGTAATAGTGGCGGTTGTCGCCCGAAAGCCATTTTTACAAATGAGGATGGTCATTGGTTGGTCAAGTTTCGCCATACCTACGACCCACAAGATATGGGAAAGCAAGAGTATCATTATAATGAGATAGCCAAGCAATGTGGCATCCAAGTACCAGACTTCAAACTGGTAAACGACAAGTATTTTGCCTGCCGTCGCTTCGACATTTCTCCAACTGGCGAACGCATTCACGTAGCCACAGCTGGAGCCTTGCTCAACGTTTCCCTTTCCAACCCCATTCTCGATTACCTTAACCTTTTGGCACTTACCGGTTATCTTACCCAGAGCCAAGAGGATGTGGAGGAGATGTTCCGCCGCATGGTTTTTAATTATATAATGGACAACAAGGACGACCACTGCAAGAACTTCTCTTTCTTGGTTCAGAAAGAGAGCGATGGCAAATGGCACTGGCATTTAGCCCCAGCCTACGACCTCACCCATTGCACCGAGGGATATAATGGTGAACACGCAACATCTGTAAATGGAACTGGGCATCCGACCGTAGAGGATATGATTGCCGTTGGCGTAAAGAATAAAATGAAGGAAAAGAGATGCCGCGAAATCTACGAAGAGGTAACCGAACAATGCTAGAATAAAAGCGTACTATCTGCGTGCGCTGTGTGGTCTATTCCTTAAACGGAATTACAATAAAAACGCCTCTATCTCTTTTTCTGGGATAGAGGCGTTTCTGTTTAATCTATTTCATTTTGCACAAACCACGAATTATTTATTCTGCTTCAGATAGTTCAACTGAACATTAGGAGCGCAAGCATTGCTTGTTTTCTCGGTGTATTCTGCAACCTTCAATGTAGCAGTACCCTTGATGTTCTCTACGTCACTACCTACCTTGAAGAGATAGTTACCTGCATCTACCTTCCACTGGCTGTTGGCCTCATCGAAGCTGGCAAGATCGCGCTTTTCGAGGGTCATCTTCAAAGTCTGGCTCTCACCTGGATTCAGCAGCTTGGTCTTGCCGAAGGTCTTGAGCTCCTTGGCTGGCTTCTCGTAAGCACCCTTTGGAGCGGTGACATAAACCTCAGCAACTTCCTTGCCGGCAACCTTACCGGTATTCTTGATGGTTACGCTAACCTCGATATTGTTGCCTTTTGCCTTGACAGATGGTTTGCCAAACTCGAAGGTAGTGTAGCTCAAACCATAACCGAAAGGATAAGCCACATTCTTCTTGAAGGTATCAAAGTAGCGATAACCTACGTAGATATCCTCCTCGTGGTTGCTATAATCGTAACCCTTGATGTTACCCTTGCTCCAATCCAGCAGATTCTTGTAGGTGTACATATCGTAATCCTTGGCGAAGTTGGCAGTAGATGGATGATCGGTAGCTGCGATAGGCCAGGTCATGGTCAACTTACCCGATGGATTCACCTTACCGGTCAGGATATCAGCTACAGAGTTACCGCCCTCGATACCTGGCTGCCAAGCTACGAGAATAGCATCCACACGGTCTCTCCAACTGGCTGTCTCCATCACAGAACCAGAGTTGATGATGACAATCACCTTCTTGCCCTTGGCATGGAAAGCATCAGATACACGGAAAATCATATCCTGCTCTATCTGACTGAGGTTGAACTCACCATTGATCTGGCGATCCATACCCTCACCTGCCTGACGGCCGATGGTGATGATAGCAGCGTCAGCCTTTGGCTCCTCGCTAGCTACACAGCGCTCAGTAATCTCGATTTCATCGAGCTTTGGCTGACCCTGATCCAGGAACCACATCATCGGATTCTTGTCTGCCTTCAACTTAGCCTTGGCATACTTCACATAATTCTGATAAATTTCCGTAAGCTGAGGAGTAGTTGCCACACCGATATTCTTCAAACCGGTAACCATATCTACAGAATAGCCTACATTAACGGCTCCACTACCAAGACCACCCGACATGAAGTCGTAAGAGTTGACACCGAAGAGCGACACGGTCTTCAAGCCCTGGATAGGAAGAGCGGCATCATTCTTCAGGAGCACCATACCCTCGGTAGAACTCTGACGGGTGATGGCAGCATGAGCCTTCAAGTCTGGCTCACCACTATATTTATATCCCTTGAATCGAGGAGTCTTCACGATATATTCGAGCATACGGCGAACATTGCGGTCCACATCCTTGATATCCAGCTTGCCATTCTTTACTGCATCAACAATATCCTGCACCTGAGCTGGATAACCCGGCATCATCAGGTCGTTGCCTGCCTCAACTTCCTGTTCCAGCGGAAGGTCGGCACGCTTACCAATCCAGTCGGTCTCCACGATTCCCTTATATCCCCAGTCGTTGCGGAGAATATCAGTAAGGAGGCCCTTGTTGCCCTGAGCATAAACACCGTTAATCTTATTATAGGCAGACATGATAGTCCAAGGATTGCTCTTGCGAACCATCATCTCGAAACCCTTCAGATACAACTCACGGAGAGCACGCTGGCTCAATCGCTCATCCACCTTGGTACGGTCAGTCTCCTGGGAGTTCACGGCAAAGTGCTTGGCACTTACACCCACGCCCTGACTCTGTACACCCTGTACAAAGGCGGTTCCGATAAGACCCGTTACGATTGGGTCTTCTGAATAATACTCAAAGTTACGGCCACAGAGCGGATTGCGATGCAGGTTCATACCCGGTCCGAGCACAACATCACATCCATACTCCAGGGTTTCGTTACCGATAGCCTCACCCACCTTGCGCACCAGGTCGGTGTTCCAGGTAGAAGCCAAACAGGTTCCGATAGGGAAACCGGTGGCAAAGTAGCTACGGCTGTCACCTTCGCGATGAGCATCAATATGAACTCCGGCAGGACCATCACACTGTACGGTAGCAGGAATGCCGAGACGAGGGATGGCAACAGTAATACCCGCAGCACCCGGCACGAACTTCTTCTGATGTCCGAGCATAGCGCCACTGCCCACGAATCCATCGTTGCCACCGCCCACTAAGAGTTGGGCTTTCTCTTCCAAGGTCATCGCCTTGATTACTTCTTCGATGTTATTGGCATTCAGCTGAGGTGCCGATTGCGCCATCATTGTAGTTGCCATCGCTCCAGCCGCAACGGTAAGAGCCAATTTCTTGTAGTTCATCATTTTGTCGTTTATTTCGTTAGTTATTACTTTTCTGTTCTTTTAGTCGTTTCGTCAGTTCCATGCAGTCCCTGAGAATACTGCATTTCTTCAAAAACTTGCTGCAAATATAATAAAATAAGGTGGAAACGCCAAGCATTTCCACCTTTTTTCTTGAATTCAACAAGATTATTCCCGGATTTAACAAAAGGTATAGGAAGAACATAACATACTATACATATCCCTAACCTAAGACTAGTCCTGATATTTAATCTGGAAGTAATCAAAAACAAAACATTCCTTTCATTTCAATCTTTCGCAAATTTCATCAAAAAGAAGAAAAAATACTAGAAAATCTTGTAGGAATCAAACAATTATCGTATCTTTGCCGAATTATCCAAAAGTTGGGTACTAGGGTAAGGACATTTAAATAATGAAAGGTATGGAGCAGAGAAAATCTTCCATCGAAATCTATCGTTCTCCAGAGGGCAACATAGAGCTGAATGTAAAATTAGAGAATGATACCGTTTGGCTTACACAAAGCCAAATGGCAGAGTTGTTTGGTCGTGACAGAACTGTGATTTCACGACATGTCAATAACTGTTTTAAAGAAGGTGAACTCGACAAATCCTTGGTATGTGCAAAATTTGCACATACCAAGAAATATGGTCGCCACGACGGCTTTGAACAGGTTGTCGAAACGGAATATTATAACCTGGACGTCATTATCTCCGTAGGCTATCGTGTAAAGTCAATCAATGGTACCAGATTCCGTCAATGAGCTAATTCTATCTTGAAGCAATACATTATCAAGGGTTATGCCATCAACCAGAAGCGCCTAGACAATTACAACGAACTGAAAGAAGTGGTTCGTTTGATGTCACGTGCAATTACATTGCAAGACCAAGTATCCGAGGGCGAATATAACGGACTGTTCAATGTCATCAGCGACTATGTTTATGCCCTGGATACTCTCGACAAATATGATTATCAGACATTACTCATAGACAAGACGACTCAAGCCGAGCCGTTCCATGCCACCTACGAAAATGCAATGGAAGCCATCAATGCTTTGAAAGAAAAGTTTGGAGGCAGTAAATGGTTTGCCAATGAGAAGGATGATTCATTCAAGAGCAGCATAGGTCAGATTTACCAAACCTTCGGCGGTGAAGAGCTCTACGCTTCGGTAGAAGAAAAAGCAGCCATGCTGCTCTACCTTGTCGTAAAAAACCATTCATTCAGCGATGGCAACAAGAGAATTGCGGCCATGCTTTTTCTTTGGTTTATGGAGAAGAATGGCATTCTGTATGCAGAAAATGGACATAAGAGAATTGCCGACAACACACTCGTTGCCCTGACTCTGATGATTGCAGAAAGCAGAACTGAGGAAAAAGATGTTATGGTAAAAGTAGTCGTCAACTTGATTAACAAAGACAATCAATAAGAATTGCTATTTTAAAACCGCACAACAGCTGTTCTACGCATGCACAACAGCTGAAAGACAAGCGCACAACAGCTGATGTGCGACCGCATATCAACTGTTGTGCGCTTCGAGATACTTACTGTTCCAACAACTTCTATTGTATCTCCGAACAACTTCAGTTACTTCTTTCAGATACTTATGACGCATTCTTCAAACGCCAATAACGCTTGAGGAAAGGCATTCAAAGCATTGCGGAAGCTATTCAAAGCATTGTAGAAATCTACTTCGCTGTATCCTTTGAGCTTCGCTTATCACGGCGATAACTGCGATAATCATCCAGCGGAATCTCAATATCAGGTTCCACCAGCTCCCCCTCACGTGGCAAGGCGAACTTCTGATACTTGATGTTCAAGCCACGCTCTATCCACATACTCTCATAATAGGTCTGGATAGAGAGAATCTTACGGGTTTCCTCATCGATACCCTCCTGATGATAGAGGTCCTCTGTACGGAAGAGCACAGGCAGATGGTTGCCATCCACCATATAAGTAGTATAGGTGAAGAGGAAGTTGGAGTCCGTCTTCAGATGGATGATGCCGCCATCCACGAGGAAATGGCGATAACGGTTCATGAAATAAGTAGATGTAAGACGCTTACGAGGATTCTTCATCTGCGGGTCTGAGAAGGTGAGCCAGATTTCCTGCACCTCATCCGCAGCAAAGAAGCGGTCGATAATCTCGATATTGGTACGGAGAAAAGCCACGTTCTTCTGTCCTTCCTCTATCGCCTTCTTGGCACCGGTCCACATTCGTGCACCCTTGATATCCACACCGATGAAGTTCATTTCAGGATAGAGCTTGGCAAGTTCCACGGTATATTCACCCTTGCCGCATCCCAACTCCAGCACGATAGGGTTATCATTGTGGAAATACATCTCGCGCCACTTGCCCTTCATATCGAAAGGCACGTCATCTACAACACTATATGGATACTGGAACACGTTCTCGAAACGCTCCATATCCGCAAACTTTGCTAATTTTCCTTTGCTCATTGATTCTTTTTTCTTCGTTTGGGTGCAAAGGTACAAAAATTATAAATACTCTTATTACAATTACATTTATAATTTTTGATATTTAACCAAATCTACCGAAAATTCTTTTCAGAAACGGCAGAACTGTTGCCTCCCTCATCAAAAATGAAAGAACATAGACATCAGTATTGTTCTACCTCGCAACTGATACTCTTTGCTCGTACGGGTCAACCCAGAATAAACAGTATAACCATAGGTGCGCTGATTGAAAAGATTAAGCGCAGTCAGGCTCAATTCCATACCATTCCTGAAACCATAACTGGTGGATGCATCGGCAAGAGTAAGATTCTTGTGCTGATGATCTGCTATCTGATTGCGATAATGCTCTCCATGCAACTTGATGAACCATGACTTCAATGGCTGGAAGTTGAAAGTGAGATTCTGGGCAAGATTGGTAGAGGAAGAATCGAAACCCAAATTCTTCAATACCATCTTATCCTTATCCCAGTTCAGCTCATAGGTGAAATTGAACCAATCCACAGGACGACCACTCCATTTGCCGACAACATATAGTTATCAGATGAATAGGCTGAAGGAGAATCGTTCTGACGCAGGAAGCCATCAAACCTCAGATAATCAAAACCTACGCTAACGAGTCCATGCATGAATCCCAATCCCTTACTTACCTTTCCACCAGCCATCAGGTTTTCAGAACTGCTGCTGTTGGAGAAATAGGAGTTGATGATATAATCACCCACAAAATCACGAGCCACAGTAAGATGACTGTCAGACCAGCTCTTGCGGATGTAGGCATTGGCAAAGACGGTAGCAAGAGGACGCTTATAGTTGATGTTGAAGGAAACCTGCTTGCTCTTGTCGGCGGTATAATCCACGAAACCCGTATAAAGATTACGGTAATCACGCATCAGCAGTCCCTGATAGAAATTCTGTTCATCCACTTCCCGTTGAGCGATTCCACCGGAAAGCGTAGCCTGCAAACGGGCGGTGAGGAAATAGCTCACGCTGAGTTGAGGAGCAACCTGTGTCTTGCTGGCATTCTCTTTCGCTCCCATCAACTTATCATTATAATAATAAGGTGTAAAGGTGACGGGCATCTGGAAACGGATATGCCAGCCACCCTGATTATACTCAGCCTCCGGCGATGCATAGGCACGGAAGAAGGTCATGCCTGTCTGATTGCGCATATTGCCCAGGGAATCGGGTACTCCCTCCAGATGACTCTTCATCGTTCTGCTCAATACCTGCAAGCCTACCTTCATCATGACGGTAAAAGGCTTGAGGAAAAAGCCGAGCGAAGTATTGGTATGACTGAAGAATGCTGCCGAACGAACACTTTGATAAGCCGTTTGCTGCGAATTATCAACAGACAGAGAGTGCGGATTCACCATATAAGCATTATACGTGTTAAAGGTATAAGTTCGTTTACCACTCCGCTGCAACAGTTCCAGCTTGTCTGATACTTTATATTTCGGCATCTTGACCTGCTGATGATTAGGATAAGAGCCGTCAATATCCATCATGACATCATTCCAGGCCAGGTCGGCGGAAAGCTGATTGGCTACATACGCCTTTTCGCCATTCGAAGTCAGCGTAAAGTCGGCAACCAACCTGTTCTGCTTCTGCTTAGCCTGTTCATCCTCTACATCATAAATGGTTGAATCATTCAGGAAATACTGGGTATTACTGAATGAGGAAGAAAGAAGACGGTCGTGGGTATAGACTATCTGAGAAGACAAATCCGTATTTTTGCCTAACACCCAGAGATTATTGGTTGTGAAAACATGGGTCTGGTTCTTACGCACACGGCTGTCAGAAATATCCGTCAGCTGGTCGGGCATAACATTCACGTAATCTTTCAAATCATAAGAATTTCCCATCACACCAGTGCCATCCTCCGAAAAGAGGAGATTGCCCTCACCGGTTACATCCGTACCTATATTATTACTCTTGAAGGTATTGAGCGACTGGGCTTTCTTGGCAAAGCGCATCAACGACATCTCGCCTTCCCAGACATTCAGCTTACCAAACTTCTCCCCTTTCTTCTGCTCCATACCGCCACCTGCTTTCAGCGTTCCTACCAGACGGCTCTTGGCAGATTCCTTCAGTTTGATGTTGATGGCAGGGTCTTGCGAAAACGACATATCTTCCAAAGCCTTGATAGGTTGATGATTGGTCATCACCTCTACCGAACCGACATCCTTCTGATGGATATTGTTGGTGGCGATGGAATAGCGACCGCCGAGCATATCATGTCCTCGATATAAAACTTGTTGATAGCCTTGCCGTTATATTTGATTTCTCCCTTATCTGACACCTCCATTCCCGGCATCTTCTTCAAGACATCAGCCAGACTCTTGTCGTTGGCATCGGCAAAGCTTGCCACATTGTAGGAGATGGTATCGCCTCGCTGCCGGATGCTTGGAGCCTTCACCACAACATCCTTCAGCTTTGTAGCCTGCTCCGTCAGGAGCACATGATAAACAGTAGTATCCTTCGACAAAGGAATGGTTCTCACAGCATATCCCATCATCGAGAAATGCAGCACGTTACGACCATCCGGAATAGCATTGAGCGACAGCAGGAAACTTCCATCTGCCTGTGTCTTGGTAAACTTCAGGATTCTATTGCCGGCAGCAGGTCGGATGGTAACCATCACTCCCTGCAACCCGTTGCCCGTATAGGCATCTTCCACCTTACCCGACAAGGTGACTTGCTGGGCATAGGTCAAAGTGCTCATACAGATAAACCACAGATATAAAAACAGTTGCTTCATAAATTATCTTCTTGAGAAACCAATCCGTTCTCTCTTTACGTTGATACTTATTCTTTTTCTATCAGATCATATTTCAGAGCCTCATCCGAGCCACCCAGAGATATTCCCGTTGAAGCCTCGTTAATACTGTTCCAATTTTTCAGATACTTATATTTTGATTGCAGGAAATCCTTCCTTGTCGTTTTCTGAAAGCGCTTGAATTCCTTGTCAAGTACCCCAAAAGTAATAGGTTTTGCACTAACCTGCTGCATTCCATTGATACAGAAACAGTATTGCTTTCCTCTATCATACACTTCCATAATCAAGCCAGGGAGTCCGCAGAACTTCCAGGGACCGTCACTTACAGGAACATCCAAGGCAAACCAGGCTGTCCATTGTCTTCCCCGGAAGCAGCAGGTAGCCTTTTGGCATTCATGACCGAGCACCATCTTCGTGCTGTCATTTTCCATATTCCATTCCTGCGCATTCAGGGAATCTCCATAAAGATAATATTGCCCCAGCAGGAAATCAGTAATGGTCATTTCCCCTTTCGGATAATTCTTATAAATGGTAGCAGTCATTCTGCGATGGGGTATGGCATTGTACAATTGCTTCCCTTTCAATCCCTTCCCTATCGCTTCCGTCAAGAAGCTATCCCATAGTTTATCGCCATTAGGAGAAGCCATCAGAGAATCACACTGATAAGTATAATAGCTATAGCATTTAGAACACTCCGCTCCGATTTGCAGATAGAGCAAGTCTTCCTTGCGCTGTTGTTCTCCAGTCAGCGTATCCGTAAGATATTCATATACATAGCTACACAGCATATTAGCCGTATCTATTTTCTTATTTTGGGCAAAGCCAATAAGATAAAAAGTTAAAAATAGAAATATGAAACACTTTCTCTCCATAACTTTTTCTTGTTTAAAATTAATATTCTATTCTCTTTCTATTAAGTCATAATTACGTTGAGAATCTGACGAGTCCAGCGATATTCCTGTCATCGCCTCATTTATGCTATTTGAATTACGAAAGTAATTATATTGAGACTTCAGAAAAGCTTTCCGGTCAATCTTTATCCGTTTTCTATTGAAAACATCATAAACGATAGGCGTGCCAGCATCCTTCTGCAATCCCTTGATGCAAAAATATTGCTGTTTCCCCTTGTCATACACTTCCATAATCAAACCAGGAAGACCACAAAATTTCCAAGGGCCATCACTCATAGGAACATCCAAGGCAAACCATGCCGTCCAAGAGCGACCACGGAATCTACAGGTTGCCTTCTGGCAGTTATAGCCCAAAATATTTTTAATGCTATCACCTTCTACGACCCAATTCTGTACACCCAGGCTATCACTATATTCATAATACTGAGACATCAGATTGTCCGTTACCGTCATCATATTCTGCGAATAATTCTTATAGACGCACGCCGTCATTCTGCGATGTGGAAAAGAATTAGTCAGATATCCTTCACGCTTAAATGCTTCTTTGAATAAAGCACGAAACTTTGCCTTGCCATCTTCTGTAGATTGCAAGGAATCAGACTGGCAAGTATAATAACTATAGCATTTTGAAACATTCTTTCCGATAGAAAGAAAGAGTAAATCTTCTTCTTTCTCATCATTCTTTATCGTATCTTTCGAATAACAATAATAGTATGAGCAGAGATATTGGCCACTGTCTATCACATTGTTCTTAGCTTGCAACAGAAGCGCACCAAAGAACAACATGGATATACTTATAATAAATCTCTTAACAACCATATTAATATAACCTTTAAGTTTAAAGAGTCACCTTTGTCATTTACTGAGCCCACTTTAAAAAGTAAGGTCTGTCTTAAGTGGGTTCAGTTAATTAAAATGATCTCGGTGCAAAATTACCGAAAATTGCTCAAACCGCCAAACTTTTTACATCATTTCTCACATAATATTTCTTCCCCAATTTATTATGTAAAAATGATGTAAGTTTCAAAAAGCCCCGACTACATCAAAGTAGCCGAGGCTTTCCTTCAAAATCTTCTATTTTTTATGTTTCTTCAATCTTCCAATCCCCTATCGTTCGCTTTTGGCTATCATAATTGATTCCAACTTTAACCAATCGCTTTCCATCTGCCGAATAAGGTATCAGATATCCCTTATCGTCTATCTGCCTCAGAGCCTCTTCTGCCGACTTATCGTATTTCAGTTCTATCACATACACAGTATCAGGCATGTGCAGAACGGCATCAGCCCTACCTATTGCACTATCTTCTTCCACCAGGATATAAGCACCCAAGAGGTTGAAGATGAGATAGAACACCGTTTGAAAATCCTTCTCGTTTTTATTAGACAGACGGTTGGAGATACTAGCAAGATAAGCTTGCATCTTCTGCAAGGCGCCATCCATGTTGTTGCTATAGAGCTGTTCCAGAAAGGCAAAGATAAAACTATTATTATCCAATTGAATTGGAGACAGATAGTTTGGCGCAAGCGATTTCAACATTCCTATGCGCACTTCCCTGTTAGGATAGTCCAGCTGATAGCATTGCAATAGCGGATTATACTTCTTGATGGTAAGATAACCACTCTGGTAGAGCAAAGGAAGCGCTGAAGTCATCTGCTCTGGCGAAACATCAAAGTCATCAACCCCTACACTTTTCTGCTCAATATCCATCACTCCCACATGATACTTCTGCAAAGTCTTGATGAGATAACTTGGCGTACCGGAACTGAACCAATAAGCCGAAACCTTTTTGTTCTTCAAGGCCTTCACAAGACTGAAAGGATTGAATATATCTTCTGAATGATCACTGAAATGATAGCCATCATAATATGACGTCAGTTCACCTATTGTCTCTTCCAAGGTTCTGCCTAAATGCTTTGCCAACAACTCCACATCCGGCTTCATATCATTCAGAAGTTCCGTCTTACTAATACCGCAGATAGCAGAATACTGGTCGAACATGCTGATATTATCCAGGTTGTTGATTTCACTAAAGATACTTAATTGAGAGAACTTGGTAATACCAGTAATAAAGACGAAACGCAACCAAGGGTCCAAGTATTTAATAGGACTATAGAAGTTCTTCATGATCAAACGGAGTTCTACCAGATTTTCCTTCTCATGCACGACATCCAGCAATGGAGCATCATACTCATCAATGAGAATGACTACCTTCTGCCCCGTCTGCTTATAAGCACGTTTTACCAGACATTCCAAACGCTGATTAGCCTTAATAGCCCAATCTTCCGTACCATAGATTTGTTCCAACTGGCTTAGCTTACCTTCCAATTCATTGATTAAGTCAGCAGGGTTCATGTGCTTTGCCGTACTCATATCAAAATGAAAAACCGGATACTTTACCCATTCCTTCTCATAATCCCCAAGGGCAAGCCCATCAAACAGATTCTTTCTTCCTTCAAAATAAGCCTGAAGCGTAGAGACAAAAAGAGACTTTCCGAATCGTCTTGGGCGACTCAGAAACAGATATTTGGATCCATTTCTTATGAAATCCACAATATACTTAGTTTTATCCACATACACATAGTTTTCTTCTCGTATCTCAGAGAAGGTTTGTATGCCCACCGGATATTTTCTAATCTCTTCCATAGCTTTTCTTTTTTATATTCCGCTGCGAAGTTACGAAGAAAAATGCATATATGCAAAGGTTTTCATCGAAAAATTTCAATGTTAACAAAAACAAGTCATAGTTTTATGGCTCCGAAGTCTATGAGTTCCGAAGTGGAAAACATAGAGTTAAAAGGCAAAGAAAATAACACGGACAAATTGAATTTGTCCGTGTTTCTATTTTAACTTAATTAATTTAACTTTTCTTCGTTCATACACTACGCTGATGCAACTTAGTACCGTTACCAGGCAAGAAGTAAAATGAACCTTATTTTAATCTTTCAAGCACCCGATAGGAACAACATAAACACCATCTTTTCTTCGATAAGCGAAATCGCCTGTTCCCGTAAGTACCATCATGAAAGATGGATCATTCATTTTTTCTGTATTTATTTTACCTGCAAGAGTTAGCAGGTTTTCAGCACCCTCGTTAATAAGCTTGTCGCCACCTAACTTTACTTCAACAAGTCCATATTTACCATTACGCAGATGCACAACAGCATCACATTCCAATCCATTTTTATCGCGATAATGATACACCTCTCCATCTAATGCATCTGCAAAGACTCGCAAATCACGAATACAAAGGGTTTCAAAAAAGAGCCCCATCGTATTGAGGTCGTTGATAAGATCTTTAGGTCCCAGTCCCAATACTGCCGTTCCGATAGACGGGTCTATAAAGTAACGGGTATTTGCAGTACGGATAGCCGTCTTGGAGCGTAGGTTAGGATTCCAGGCTTCGGAATCCTCTATGACAAAAATCTTGCGCAAGGCTTCCAGATAGCTACCTGCTGTCTTCACGCTAATTTCATTTTCATCATTTGTCATCATATCAGCCACTATCGTTCCAATGGTTGCTTGCGAACCTTGATTCCGGGCGTATGAACGCAATAGCAATCTTGTAGTCGTTGCGTTACGATTTACTCCATCCACCCGCGAAACATCTTTTTTAATAACAGCATCCACATAATCGAATGCTTGTTCCAAAGCTGCTTCGCCTTGTAATCCACAAGCAAAAGGCCAACCGCCACGGCAAATCAGATATGCCAGATCATCTATCTTCAGTTTGTTAATGGCAACTATCTTTTCTGGTGTTTCAAATAAATGTGCCAAACTCACCTTTCCGTTTGATTCGCCTGATTCATAGAGACTCATTGGTCTCATCGTTAGCCAACTGAACCGTCCCGTTCCAGAATGGTGCATATCTTTTTCATCTGCAGGAACAGCAGAGCCTGTCAAGACAAACTGTCCCACATCATGCCGATGGTCAACCTCAAATCTGATGGCATCCCAAAGTTTGGGTGCCAACTGCCATTCATCAATAAGTCTTGGCGTATCACCCTCCAGCAAGACAGAAGCATCAATCTCTGCCATCTGTAGATTTGTTTCCAATGAGGCAGGATTATCCATATACAGGATACTATTAGCCTGCTGTTCGGCGGTGGTAGTTTTCCCACACCATTTTGGACCTTCTATCAAGATAGCCCCCTTGCTTGCCAGTTTCTTTGCCAGCATTTGGTCTGCGATTCTATATTTGTATTCCATATTTTCAAATATTTGATTACGTGTGCAAAGATACTATTTTTTTTTGATATTTCCTCAGTTGGCTGGATTTTATTTCCTCAGTTGGCCGTATTTCATTGCCTTAATTGGCTGGACTCATTTTAATCAACAGGTTTTGGTTGCCTGAAAGCAGAAGGCGTTACCCCTCTCATCTTCTTGAAGAACTTGGTGAGATGAGCCTGGGAGGAGAAACCGAAGGTATTGGCTATTTCCTGCACCGTATGCGTGGTGGTAGAAAGCTCGCGCTCTATCTCCTTCACGATGTATTCATCGATGATTGCCTTCGGCGTCTTGCCGGAGATGCGGCGGGTAACCTGAGCCAGATAACGGCCACTCACATTCAACTGGTCGGCATAGAAATGAACATCGCTATAAGTGCGGCAGAAGTTATTAACCTGCGAGATAAACTGGTTGTAAAGCTCGGAACTTCTGCCCTGCAGATTGCTCTGGCGCACGAGTTCTACATTGATGAAATCCTGCGCCATCGCCAACGCCTCCTCCATCTTCTTGCCCTGATTCAGATAAACGGCAAGAGCTGAAGAGAAACGGTTGATGAGACCATGCGAATTGGCATTGTCGAGGCGATAGATCCGGAGTCCCTGCTTTTCGGCAAGGCTCAGCAGTTTGGAATTCTGAAGAATGATGTCGCTCTCCTTCTTTCTCGCCACAACTACCGAACAGAGCGGCAGCAGACGGTATTTAATCTGGCTCACCACATCCTCCGTCATCAGCGCATCGCCCTGGCTCGACCAGATGGCAGGGGCATAGATGATATGGGCAGGACGGTACTTGGTCAACGCATCGATGACCACATTCAGCGTTTCCACCCTGCGTATCATACCAATCTTCACAATATCAGGCTGCACATCGTTCATGATAGCCTCTATCTGCCCCGAAACAATCTCGGCAGGAATATCGAAGAACTCCTGAATACCGAGCGTATTCTGCACAGTGATGCTGGTTATTGCCGAAACAGCATAACCGCCCAACTCGGCAATCGTCCTGATGTCCGCCTGCACACCAGAGCCTCCGGTGCTGTCTGAACCTGTAATCGTTAATATCATATTCTTAAACTTTGAACCCGATGATAAGTTTGAGGGCAAAGATACAAAAAAAGAGCGAATAATCCGCAGAATTTGCAGATAATTCGCTCTTTTTTTTATTCTTCAGTGAGATCTTTACAATCCTTGAGTATCTTAGCAGGAACCTCATTGCAACGCTTGTAGCGGCAGATGTCGGTAACATCGTTCTTGGCGGTCCATATCATGGAACCCGATGCCAGGAGGCGGGTTACGAGATAACTCTGGTTCCAGTCGCCCTTACCGTTATCATAGCTTCCGCTGATGATGTAACCCTGGTATGGATCGTTCTCGATAGCGAACGAACCGGTGATATGGCGACCATACATACTGTCAAACTTCTGATACATCTCGAAAGTCTGGTCCTTGCGGTTGAAAACGATGTAGCAGTATGTGCCCTCAGCAAGAGGTTCACCGTTCCACTCAGCCAACTCCCATGTGCCATGAAGATTGGCAGGTGTAACTTCCAGAGAACGCTCCTCCGGTTCCTCATCATCGCTGCTGCAGGCTGCAAAGCCGCAGGCAAACAAAGCAATCACCAGGAGGGTGAAGAGTTTTTTCAAATATTTCATTGTCTTGGTATTTTTTTCTTTTTTACTTTTTTTCCCTTTTACCTTTTTAACTTTACAACGACCTGTATCGTTCTGTCAGACGGACGGGCATCCAAGCCCTCCAGAATAACAGGGAAGGTGAAGGATTCGGGCATCGTAGCCGGAATCTTATCGGCTATGATGGTGATGACGAGGTCAGCCTCATCACCCGGTTCTATCACCTCAGGCTCTGTCGTAAGACGGGCATAAGGAGGAAGAAGGAGGCTGGATATACGGAGCGGCTTGTCGCCGCTGTTTCCGCAGAGGATGCGTGCCTCAGGCTCTGTGCCCGGCTTTACCTCTGTGATACTTGCCTTCGCCTGTTTCAGTCTGAGTGCGCCCATCTTGTGCGGATAGCGTGCCCACTGGTCAGCACCCGGCAGCACCTTGCCCGTTAAGGCAAGCTTAACGGCAGGCTGTCCCTCTACCTCTTTCAGATAGAGATAAGCACCCGTATTGATGGTGCCCGGATAGCGGTTAGGCGTGAAGGTGATCTGCACCTGACAGGTATCGCCAGGCTTCATCACATCGCCCTTGACATAAGAACTGGTACATCCACAGGTGGTTCTCACCTGTGTGATGTGCAGTATCTTCTTGCTCACATTCTTACCTACGAAGGTGAAGGTGCGAGGCGCATCGTCCTCGGTCATCGTACCTGCATCGATAAGCGGATGCTCAAACTTCAGCAGTTCCTCCTGCGCATTCACCGTAACAGGCAAAGCCAGGAAGAAAAGCGACAGGAAAGCAAATATCTTCATATTACATCCAATTACATCCAACCATTGTTACCGGCACTCTTTCTAACGGTCACAACTACGGTCTGTCTGGTACCATCAGCAGCTGTTACGGTGAGCGATGTGCTTCCGGCAGCGAGTCCCTTCACGATGAGCGTCTTGCCTTCTACCGAAGCAGAAGCTACATTGCCATTCACTACTGAGCAAGAGAAGCCCTCTGTCTGACCTGCGAAATATGCAGCGAGGTTGAGAGAAACAGTCTTCTCGATGCCCACATACACGTTAGGCAACTTCATATCAGAACTGAGTTCCTTGTTCTTGATTTTATTCAAGAGCTGAGCTGCATCAATCAGACCAGCACCCATCTTGCCGATGTACTTAGAGAGCTGTACAATCTCTGGCGAAGCACCCACGGTAGTATGGTTCATGTAGTAGGTCTTGGTTGCACCATTCTGATAATGACTATCCAGTTCCTTCACAGATTTCTTCATCAGGGCTACGAAATCGGCAGCACGATAATGACGGTTCGTCTTGGCAGCATAAGCGAGACCCAAGGCAGCCACACCCGAAACGTGAGGACAAGCCATAGAGGTTCCCTCCATGTAGCCGTAAGCAGGCTTACCGTTCTGGATCATCGTAGAGAGCACAGCACCTTTCTGCTCGGTTGTCGTCTCTGCCCAGTATTCATCTTCCTGCTCGCCAATCTTGCTGTAATATTCCAAGTCGCCACCAGGAGCACTCAGGGTTACGAGCGAACCGAAATCGGTGTAGCAGGCTGGAGTAAAGTCGGCAGCTACTGAAGATACGCAGACGCACTTAGAGTAAGCACCTGGGAAAGCAGGATTGCCAGCATACTCGTTACCGGCTGCAAAGACAGGAATACCGCCGTCGATGACACCATTAGGCGAACCGGCATTGTTGATGAAGTAATCCAGCGCTTCCTTTTCCAGCGGATAGGTCTCAGCCCATTCCTTCTCGGTAGCAGGACCCGGAGTATAACCATTGATGATACTAGACTCTGAAGAGTTGTAACCCCAACTGCACTGCAGGATGACTGCACCATTATCGGCAGCATACTTGATGGCTCTCGCCTCGCCTGCCAAGGTTACACTGTTCTGGCCGGAGAATACCTGGCAAGACATAATCTTGACACCAGAATTAGGAGTACCGTCACCACCGGCAACACCAGATACACCGATACCATTATTATTTACGGCTGCAATGGTACCAGCTACGTGAGTACCATGACCGGTGTCGTTGGCATCAGTCCAGGTAATATCGCCGCTCTCAGTAACGAAGTTGTAGCCATGGAGGTCGCCCTCATAACCGTTTCCGTCGCCGTCAGTCTGGGCGCCCTGAACACTTTCGCCCGGGTTGCACCACATGTTGGCTGCCAAATCAGGGTGCGTATACATCACACCCTCATCAAGAATAGCCACGATGATAGAAGGATCACCTGTACAGGTCTTCCATGCCTCAAGTGCATTCACGTCACATCCTGCCTTAGCACCCACGTGATTATTGTTGAGGTTCTCAAAGTCATAGTTGCCCTCACCCAGGTTACGGTAGTGCCACTGGCTAGCAAAGCCTGGGTCGTTTGGCTCGCCCTCGGCTGCTGCTGCGCGGGTAGACTTCTGCTGAAGTGCCTTATCGCTGAGATAGATGCGCTTGCTGTCGGTATTGTAAGCACGCTTGATGCGACCGTTGGTCTGAACCTTTGAGATTTCACCCAACTGCTTCAGTCGCTCGGCAGCCGCCTTCAGGTCGGTTCCCTTATTAAACTTCACCGTATACCAGAGGTGGAGTCCCGCCTCGCGGTTCTTGCCTCAGTATTTGCATCTACCGGGAACACACGCTCGAAGCTGTAGCTTCCCAGGATGTCGAGCACCTCGTCGGTAGAAGGAATACCCGAACGGGTAGCCTTTCCGGAGCGAGTCTTGCTCAGTTGTGCCTGGTCGAGGATATCGCTCATTTCCGGACTGAACTTAATCAGCAGTTCACCCGCCTCAGCATCTGCAGATGGTGATTTCTGAATTGCCGTCAGAAGAGCCGATGGTTGACAGGCTGTCAGAACAGCCCGTCAATGCCAATGCGACCATTGCTATATAGAAAAACTTTTTCTTCATTGTTTGCTTCTATATTGTTTTTATGTTTATCTTACTTTTTCTTAGTTCTCCTGTACTTAGCCATCAGCGCAGCTTCATTAATATCGCCTGCTGCCACGTATTTGCGGTAGTAGAGCGGATAAGCTACACCTGGAACCTCCCACTTGCTGCCTGGGTCGCTGGTTCCGTAATAGTAGTCGTAGCTGTAGCTGTCTTCTGTCATATTAGAGAAACCAACGGCAGCGCCATCGCTATTCTTACCCTTAGGCTGCTGGTTGAACACCATCGTTGGTGCATTCCATTCTACCAGGTGTGGATGGAAGAGAATCCAGTTTGGCACCTTTCCTGTAAAGAAGTTCAGGTTGAGTGACAACTGACGGCAGTTTGGCAATACACGAGGCACCTGGAGAGGATAAACATCCTCACTAACTACAGAACCATCCTTGTGTTTGCAGGTCACAGGATTATCCCAGCCTGAGAGCAACCACTTGCAGGTATCGCCTACCAGCTTGTCGAGATAATCTTTCTTGTTGGTAGAGAAGTCAGACTTGCTGTATCGGGTAGCCTTGCCGGCAGCTTCCAGTGCCTCAGTCATCTCATCATCGGTAGGAAGTTCACCCTCCAGGAAGCAGTAAGACAACTCCAGTGTATTCAACTTATCCCATGTCAGGAGCTTGAGAAGCGCCTGACGGTCTGCGGTTCCGGCATTTACCTTACCATACAGTCCGATAGGATAGTTATTATAAACATAGACGCCTGATGCATTCATTTCGCCCAGCGAAGCGATGTTGATGACAACATCCGTACGGCGCTGTGCATAGAGGACGAGGTTACGCAACTTAGGGAAGTTCTTCTCGTTGACGATATTGGTGATATCCGACAACTTGTTGAAGTTGTTACTTACCAGGTTGAGCGATTCAAGACTCTTGCCCAGATGAACAAAGCTAGCAGGCAACTGAGTCAGACCGTAAGCCTGAACGGTAAGATTCTTCAGAAACTTCAGCGAACATATTTCTTCACCGAGCTTCACCTCACGAATCTGGTTGTTCTCGTTGGCAGCAACAGAGAATGACTCCAGGAACTTGAGATTGCCCACTTCCTTAGGAAGAGTTTCGCCACTCTTGAGGTTGAACATGCTGAACTTGACAGAACGTACACGTCCTAAAGCCTCAGGATGAGCTTTCACGAAATCATCAGTAGCTTCCCAGAGCGTTACGCCGCTCCAGTTGCGCATGTTATCGCTGGAATCGAAGGTAGCAATGCTACCCAGTTTCTGGTTGATCATGATGACAGAGAGAGAGTCACCGGCACGGTTGTCCTCAATCTTTGGTGCTGCCTTCTGACGAACGGTCAGGATGACATCATCTGTAGGATTGCCATCAGCATCTACCAGCTGGTCTTCAGCCTTGACTGGCACGAGATGAACCTTAGCCACACGAACGGCAGGAACCACGTTCATCGCCCAGCGGAACTTGAAGTTCACGGTGCGAGGACGGTACTTTCTGTCCAGCTTGATACCCAGGTTAGTACCTTTCAGCTTATCTTCATCCTTGCTGTTCAGGAGCCAGCCCTCACGCTCGCTCTCGTTCTCTGCCTTCTCAGCATCGGTCAGATCACCCTCGAAGGAATACTCTATCTTACCGATTTTGCATTCTACATTGGCAGAAATCAAACTCTCGAAAGCACGCTTATCGTAAGAATCGGAGTTTTCGATTTCTACAACAGGATCCTTCAGGAAGATCTGCTTGCCATAACCGAACTGGGTGATGGTAAGCTTGCGACTCTGTCCGTTGGCACCCTGGAAACTGAGTTCTGTGCTGCGAAGCGTGTTGGAAAGAGTAGAATCCACCTTGATGGTACCCTCAACAGAACCCACGCCGTTGGCAGGCGAAAGCATCAGCCAAGGCTCAGAGGTATTTGCTACCCAGTCTTGTGAGGCAGCGATGGCTATCTGCTCTGTTCCACCCTGAGGGCCTATGGCTATCTCCTCTTTATCGAGCGCCAGTCCTCCTGGGATATCGACATCATCCTTATCGCTGCAGGCTGTGAAAAGCCCGGCAGCGAGAACGATACCTAATGTCAGTTTATTCATATATTTCATATTACTACTTTCTTATAGGGTTTAATTTTCGAGATCCAAAGCATCGCAACCGCGGATGTCCTGATTCTTGTCGTAGAACAGCTTATACATACCTGCCTTGATGTATGGGCAGACGCTGGTTACATCGATAGAGATGTTAGGGTTGTCTGCGATATTCAGGATATAAAGGTGAGAGGTCAGTGTCTCTTCTACCTTACGGATATCGTTGGAACCAATCTGGAACTGAATCAGACTTGGACAGGTTGTGATTCCTGTAGGCCATGTACGCAGGCAACGCTGGTCGGTATTCTCATCACGCTGGTGGTTGATGGCAAAGGCACGGAGCACGGCACTGTTCAATGGCTGGGTTGGCACCTCGGTGAAGCAGTTGTAGCTCAAGTCCATATTGGTAATGTATGGCAATGTGGTTGAGCGGAAGTCATCAGAGAGGGATGTCAACTTGTTGAATCGGAAATCGATGACCTGCAGCAGATAAGCCTTCTTGCCCTTGATGGAACCCTTAGGGATGGTGCGCATCCGGTTGGCGCTCAAATCGATGGTTGTGATTGGCGAACCGGCTGTAAACAACTCAGAAGGGAACTTCTCTATCTTATTGTTTGACAGACTGACTGAAGCTGCATTGATACCCTTGTAGGTACCATGACTATTATCTACACCTGTAATCTCGTTGTAAGAGAAGTCTACAGAACCCATCACGCGAACCGAACTTGCATCGAAGATATTCGGAATCTTCTTCAGTTTGTTATGAGCGAAGGTCAGACTCTCTACATCATCTGTAAAGGCACAGAGATTAGCAGGAATCTCTTCAATCTGGTTGTTGTTCAGATAGAGAGAAGAAAGAGCTACCTCAGAACCGAACGGATGTACCTTCTTGATATTATTGTAAGCCAGGTCGAGCAAACCGAGATTTACCATCTTTTTCAATGCAGAATACTCAGGGAACTCCTCCAGGTTGTTGTAACTCATATAGAGAATCTGGAGTGTCTTACCTGTCTTCTCCTCAGCTAAGCGAGTCCAATCTTTTCTCAACTGGTTGGCTGAGATGCCCTTGCATCGTGCCAGGTTCATCGCCTGCAATTTAGGGAGATTATAGTAGAAGTCTGGAATGCGACTGATCTTCGGACAGTTGTAAAGTTCGATATCGGTCAGGTTTTCCATCTTATCCCAATCCTCATCCTTAAACTCCTGCGCAAACTTACCATAAACAGGATCATCGGCATTGTAGAACTTCGCACAAACCTCATCGGATGTGATGGAAGAGTTACCGATATAGAACTGCTGCAATTTGGTCAGACGGTAGATGGCCTTTGAAATACCGGTAATGTCGTTGGTCAATGTACCGATCTGCGCATCCTTCAGGTTGATGCGGCTGTCCTTCTTGATTCTGTTCTTCGGTGCCACCTTAGGATCAGAGTTGTAGCTTTTTACAATCATCTCCGACATGTTGGCACGTGGGTCATACTTCAGGAACTTATTCTCATAGTCGTGACGCATGCTGCTCTTCTTTGCTGCAGTCAGACTGTTTGCATCATAATCATTGAAGATGTTGGCACCAATCTTCTCATCGTGAGAACCGAGGTTGAGCACCTGGAGTTCTGTCAGCTGTCCGATGGCATCAGGTACGATTCCCTTTGCACCGAAACCGGCGATGATGAGACCGATGACACGGCCGTTGCTGTTGAGCGTTACGCCCGGCTGTTCGCCCCACATATCGAGTTCCTTGTTGAAGTTCCAGTTAGCTCCCTTGAAGGTAGCATCGCCATAGAAGCTCCACTCCTTACCCTGGAGAGATTCCCAGATAGCCTTCAAAGCCTCATAGTCCTTGATATACTCCTTTGTCTTGGAAAGGAGGATAGGCACCTGAGCTTTATCATTGAGCTGATTGTCCTCTATAACGAAAGCCTCGCCCTTTACAGGCTGGGTTTCGTACTTGGTCTTCACCGCACCTGTCTTGCCGTAGGTGGTATATGAGGTAACCTGATAAGTACCGGCAGGCAGCCATACGGTAGAATCGCAGTAAGCTGTACCTGTGTCCATATACTTATCGTTCTCATTGTCAGGATTCTGATGCTCTACGCTAGACTCCTTATATTTCACCTTCAGTTCAGGGAAGGTATAGGTTTCACGGGTAAAGAGGTTGGTTACGCTGACATCAACGAGACGGATGTTAGAGAAGAGATACTCAGTACCACCGGCACGGGTCTTCTCCCACTCCTTCACGAGATTGAACTTCACCTTACCACGCTCCACAGTCTCCACCATGAGGTTCTGTACTTCCAGACCGCCACCTACTACAGTGAATGTTTCGCCGGCAGAAGAAGCCAGCAACTCCTCGTCTACAGCATCATAGAGATAGAACCGATGACGGTGTAAGTACCCGAAGCGAGTTGCAGTTTTTCACTTCTCAGACCATACTCTGCATTCTCTGAATTATAAGAATTGAGCACCAGTGTCTGAGACACAGTTGTACCGTTGTGCTCCATGACCACCTTGATTTTCTTGGCATCATCCAGTTTCTCAAGTTTGTCAAGGGCAGCAGCACGGGTAGCTCTAGAAGAAACCTTCTTGCTGAGCTTGAACTGCACATATCCGTATGTGCCGTCCCAGCCTCCGGTCTCATCATCCGAGCAACTTGTTGCTGCAAAGGTCAGGAGAGAGACCAAGAGCAACAAGAGTGCCTTTGAAAATATTTTCATTCTGTTCATTACTTTCTAATTTTTCTGATAGAAGTATGTTTCTTACTTTTATTATAGGTAGGCTCTACTACGAGAACCTTCACCACCTTGCCATTGTCCTGGAAAGCCATGAACACCGGAGCAGTATCTGGGAGTTGGAAAGTGAATATCCAGTTTTCATTCTCATCCATGCCTGGCTCTGGAACGATTTCCTGACCATCGCTACCTATCATATAGAGATAACCTGTCTCCATCATGGTAGTAGGATCCCAATCCTTGATGTTAGGGTTTACTGTAAGCGAAGAACCTACTGCTGCCGAAGCGATGTAGATTTCATCACCTGTATAGTTGAGGAAGCTGGAAGCCACCTCCTTGTACATTCCGTTTACATCCTTTGTACACTCTACGTCGAGCCAGTTATTCTTCTTGATTGTTGGTGCTGCAGACTGATCATCAGCTGAAGAGCTAGTCTCCTTCTGTACAACTTCCATCAAGAAGCAGTTGTTGTAATCAATTTTCACTTCTGTGTAGTTGTTCTCCAGCATATCATCAGCTCCGTTCTCAAGAGTTTTGTATTTGGCCTGTGGCAAAGCATAAACCACGAATGTACGGCTTCCGCTGCTCAAAGGCTCAATAGTGAGCTTAACATTACCCTTCTCGCCCTGCAACTTCACAGCGCCAGTTTGATCCTCGAGCAAACCATTCTTTGTTTTCTCGAAGACTACAAGCTTATAAGCATCATCCAAGGTCTTGAGGGTGAAAGGAACGAAGTTGTGAAAGGTGAATTCGTTGGTCTCATTGCTATTCAATTTAGAACCATTCTGAGTGAACACCTTACCATCGAGTGATACATTCCAGACATTCCATATCGAAGCATTTTTTTCATTAGGATGAGTAATTTCCATCATATCTTCAGGCATACCCTCAAAGATAACAGGTACGGTTTCAGCAGCCTTGCCATCCTCAGAAGTGAAGGTGATGGTATAGTTGCCTTCCTTAGCGATGGCATACTTAGCACTTACACCCTGATTTTCCTTGAAGGAAACTCCGCCTACAGCATCCTTGTTAGGTGTACCTACCATGAAACCACCTTCCAAGTCTACCCAAGCTGGAGTATTAGTAACCGCAAAACGGTAGTTTGACTTTACGGTAAACTTGTTGTATATAGGCTGTTCTGCGAGGTCCTTGTAACCTACAGTGATACCTGTCTCGGTGATATTATTGCCAGCAGCATCGAATACCTGCAACTTATAGCCAGCAGCCGAACGTGTAACCTCAGCGATGGCAACCTTCTGACCACCCATGCTCAGGAAGAGCTGAGCCACGCTCTTATCATTGCTGGCATCATCATCAGTAATCTTAACCTTGATAGTCTGCTTGCCTGCAGTACCATTGATAACGAAGGCGTCTGCTTTCTCGCCCTGTATCAGTTTACACCAGATTTTGTCTGAAGAAAGGCTCCAGCTCTCGTTAGCTTCGAAAGTAAACTCTTTCACTTCGCCAGCAGCACCGGAGATGTCAGTCTGTACCTGTGGGAACACAGGAGTTACGGCATCGTCATCGCTGGAACAAGCTGTGAACAGAGTCACTGATACCAGCGCCATCAATACGAGCCAATATTTTGAAATCAATGTTTTCATTTTCTTTTTATTCTACGATTAATATCCTTGTTCTTTCAATTTCTCTGCCTCTGCATCGCTGATCCATTCATACATAGTGATGAAGGTTCCTACGTTGCCGAAGCTTGAACCATCCTTGTTGTCAACACTCATGTTGACATACTGCAATACATAGTTCTGGCAGGTGTTATAATAAGAGGTATAGAGAGAAGGCTGGCTGATGCGCAACTTGCCGTCTCCATAGATGGTACCGAACGCCTCGCCGGTTTCACCAGCTATCTGGTCGTCCATCTCAACCTTTGGCTCAAGCATGTTCTTGGTATTGAACTTCAACTTCAGGTTGTAGCCCTTATAGTAAACATCCTTCAGCAGAACGGTATTCTCCTCGCCTTCCACCACCTCGGTCTTGATCAGACGGTTGGTTACGTTGTTCAGATACTTGCTGTAGAAGGTAGATGTTACCATACACCAGCCAGAGAAGTTGTGGATATCGAAAGGACAAGACTTCTGCATTACCACGTGGGCATAGTCCTTATAGAGATTTGTCCAGTTATACTTCTCCGGAATCACCAGTTTCAGGGTGAAGCCGAGCGAATCGGTCTTGCCGATGTTATCATAGATACCCTGAACCTGTACATTTCCTACCATCTCGCCCGCCTTGATTGTAACGGTGTTGTTGAGGATGCGGTAATGCTTACCCTCGATGGCATTGCTCTGCTTGTCTACTACCTCCACGCCGAAGGCGCGGTCGTAGTCAGCTTTTTCGGTTGCAGATACAGGCACATTGAAAACCTCATTGCTTTCCTGTACAGCATACTGATAGAGCGTATCAGAGAACATGATATGACTTGGACCAGCATAAGTGGTATAATCCTGTGAACAACTCACAAGAGCGATGAGTGCAGCTACGGCTGCCAAACATCCCATCATTATTTTCTTCATGATCGTCTCCTTATTTTATTTGTTACTTTCATTAGGCTGAATCTCAGAACCTGGTGCCTCAAGCTCATGCTGAGGAATTGGCCAGACAAAGAGAGGGTCGTCCTTTTCAACCTTCAGACTGCTCTGCACGAAGTTGGCAGCAGGCTGGTCGGCAGCCTTACGCTCAAATCCCTTGTGCCAGCGCTTGAGGTCGTTCAGACGGAAGCCTTCCATATAGAGTTCCTTCACGCGCTCTGCCTCGATTATCTTCATGGCGTTGCTCTCGCTCATCGAGGTGTTACCACCATAAGATGAGTAACGGGCTGTACGCAAGGTAGAGATATCCTTACCTGCCTTACCATAGTCCCCCTTCATGGCGTAAGCCTCAGCACGAATCAGATACTGCTCTGAGAGACGGAATACCATTGGCTGGTGAACATGCAGGATATTGTTGTTCAGGAATTCTGCATCGCCGAAATACTTGCTCAGCAAAGGCCACTGCAAACCGTGCTCATAACCTGTTACACGGGTTGTGAAGATGGCTGCAGCACGGAGGTCATTGCTGTCGAATGAGTTGATGACCCATGTCTCAGGCACATAGTCTGGACGATAAGTTACATAGTTGTAGTTATCGAAGATGGTACCCAGTGCACCGCCATAGCTGTTCACGGTGAAGCCTACCTTCCAGATAGCCTCACGCGAATCACCATAGGTCCAGATATACTTGTAATCGTTCACCTTGTTTAAATAGGTGTTGGAAGAAGCCTTCTCCAATGTATAATACTTACTGCCGATTACCTTAGATGCATACTTGATGGCATCATCATACTTGTGCATATATAAGGATACGCGCGCACGCAAGGCATGACAGGTATACTCGTTGAAGTAAATCTCGTTGTAGAGACTTCCTGTGAAGTCTTCATCTACCTTCAGATACTCAGCAGCCTTGTCAAGGTCTCTCAATACGAAATCGTATGATTCCTTCAGAGTGGCTCTCTTCTGTGGCTCATTGCCGTAATAGTGCTCTGTGAGAACAACACCGAGTTCCTTCGCAGCCTGCTCATCGCTGTCATAAGCCTTGCAGAAACACTTGATCAGTTCTGAGTAAGCCAGGGCACGGGCAAAATAAGCCTCGCCCTCACACTGCTCCAACTTGTCGAGCTCCTTATCACTGTTGGTGTTTGCCTTTACCTTATCTACATTATCGAGCAGGAAGTTGGCATTGTTGATAACACCATAAAGGTCGGCATATACCGCCTCGATGTCGGTGTTGGTAGCCTTGATATCTTTCCATCGGTAGATATCGCCATAGGCATTAGAGTAGCCCTTCACGCAGTACACGAAGTCTGCCTGCAGATCTGGCAGGATTGTCAGATTGCCCGAATAGAGGGCGCTGCTCTTGAAACTGTCGTAGATACCGTACACCAGCTTGTCTATGTCGCCCACCGTATTGATAGCCTGGTCCATGCGGATAGAATCCTCAGGATACTTATCAAGACAGGAAGACATCGAGAGGGCTAGGATTCCCGACAGGATGTATGTCTTTATATTTTTGATATTCATTTTTTTCTCCTTTCTTGGTTAGAATTGCAATTCAACACCCAGAGTAAACTGGCGTGATGCCGGATACTGTGCCTGGTAAATATTGGATGAAACCTCAGGATCCAGACCGTTGAAACCGGTTACGGTGAAGAGGTTCTGTGCCTGACCGTAGATTCTGACCATAGAGAAGAAGTTGGTCTTGCGCAACAGACTCTGTGGCAATGAATAGGACAGACTGAGATTCTTCAGACGGAGGAACGATGCATTCTCCAAGAAGCGGTCGTCGAGCTGGGTTACCTCGCCCCAACGTGGGATGTCGGTAATATCGCCAGGCTGCTTCCAACGGTCGTACAACAGACGGTTTGACTGGTTGTAAGCAGTACCGAAGGTTACGCCGCTCTCCTCGAAGTAACGGTCGTTGTTAATCACGTAGCGTGTACCAATCCAGCTGAACTGGGCAGAAAGCTGCAAGCCCTTCCAACGGAAGCTTGTACCGAAACCGCCCATCCAAGGTGCATCATAGGTCTTGCCTGTCATCACCTTGTCGCTCTCACGGAACTCGTTGGTCACGTTGCCATCCTTATCATACCAGAGCTGCTCACCATTCGCTGGATTCACACCGGCATAACGGTTCAGGAAGAACTCGCTTACTGAGTGACCTACCACATACTTCAAACCGGTGGTTGAGTTTACATACTCGGTTACACCGTTATAGAGTTCCTTCAATCGGTTCTGGTTGTAAGATACGTTGGCACTTACATTCCAGGTGAAGTCGCGTGTGCGGATTACATCGCCGTCAGCGCTCAGCTCGATACCCTTGTTAGCCATCACACCTACGTTCTTCCAGCGATAGCCCTCGCCGGTAACGGTATAAGACTCAGGAACGCGCATCAGCATATTGGAGGTACGCTTGTAGTAAGCCTCGAAGCTGAAGTTGATTCTGTCGAGGAAGCCCAAACGGAGGGCGAAGTTGTTTGCCCATGTTGACTCCCAACCCAATTCCTCGTTACCACTCTGTGATGGAGAGAAACCGGCAGTATTATCGTAGTTGGCACCACCCGATACCAGAGCCAGGTGATAATAGTTAGGAATCTCAGAGTTACCCGATGTACCGGTACTTACGGCAATTTGGGCTGTGCTGAGCCACTTCATATCCTTCAGCCAGTCGGTTGACTTCACGTTGTACATGAAACCGAGCGACCAGAATGTACCCCAGCGATGATCCTTACCGAAACGTGAAGAAGCATCAGTACGCAGAGAGAAGTCGGCATAGTAGAGCTCCTTATAGTTATACTCGCCACGCATGAAGAATGACAGGTAAGAGTAGTCAGAAGATGAATCTGCCCAGCGGCTGGCACGTGTACCTGATGATACGTTGGTCAGAAGATCGCTGGTCTGACCCTTGGAATATACCTGGAAACCCTCTGAGTGGAAATTGACAGCCTCCTGACCCAGCATCACGTTGAACGAATGGATATCGTTCAGGGTGAAACGGTAGTTAGCCGTAGTGGTCTCTGTCAGGTTGATGGCATCGCTGCTCTGGCGTGCCGCAGTACCCTGTCCGTTATTTGAAGAGAGACTTGGGAACGACTGGAGGAACGCTGTAGAATGGGTGAAATCGGCACCGAACTGAGTACGGATAGTCAGATTCTCTATCGGATAGATTTCAGCATACATGGTAGAGAGTACCTTATATTTCTTGTTCTTGATAGGATTCAAGCCCATGTAAACGATAGGGTTCTCGCTGGTTCCAGCCCAGTTGCCTGCAGCAAGTGAAGCCAGACTGCCATCCTTTGCGTATGGATTCCAATAAGGCAGCATGAATCGGCATGCTGAGATAGGAGTAACGGTATTATAGCTACCGTCGTCAGCCTGCTGAGCCTCCTCATAGGCAGCCATGGTGTTGGTACCTACCTTCAACCACTTGGCAGCCTTTACATCAGCATTGGTGCGGATGTTGTAACGGCGGAAGGTTGAATTCTGCGCAATACCATCCTGATCATAAAAACCACCAGAAACATAGTAGTTCAAGCGGTCGGTAGCACGGTTGATAGAGAGTTCGTAGCTCTGCAGCGGAGCGCGGTCGTTGAACACCTCGTCCAGCCAGTTTACGTTTACTCTTGAAAGGAGATTGTAATCCTTACCTGTATCCAGACCTACTTCTTTCTCAAACTGGATACGCTCGTCAGTATTCATCATTTTCCAGTTGGTCTGTGCCAACTCAGAGAAACCATACTGTGCACGGAGCGTAATCTTCGCCTTGTCCATTGCCAAGCCTCGCTTGGAAGTGATGACAACCACACCATTGGCAGCACGTGCACCATAGATTGAGGTAGAAGAGGCATCTTTCAATACAGAGATACTTTCGATGTCGTTAGGACTCAAGGTATTGAAATCAGAACTTGAGATTGGCACGCCGTCGAGGATAAAGAGTGGCGACTTGCCGGAGTTGATAGAGTTGGTACCACGGATCTGGAAGGTAGCCGCCTTGCTAGGTTCACCCGAAGAAGAGATGACCTGCAAACCAGTACTCTGTCCCTGCAAAGCTTGGTCGAAGCTTGCCGCCGGCACATTTTCTATCTTTTCAGACTTTACGGCAGACACGGAACCCGCAATGGTTCCCTTCTTTCTCACACCATACGCCACCACAACCACTTCATCCATCATCTTGGAATCCGAAGCAAGGGTGATGTTGAGCGTATTTGTCTGCGCTTTCACAACGTGCTTCTGCGTAACGCAACCCACATAAGAGTAGGCAAGCGTAGCCTTCGAAGCACCCTTAATTTCGATGGTATAGTTACCGTCAATATCGGTCACTACGCCATTTGATGTTCCCTCTTGCATAATGGTCACACCAATCATCGGTTCGTTGTCTTCAGCAGACACGACAGTACCCTTGACGCTGAAACTCTGCGCCAAGACCGATTGGATAGACAACAATACAAGTGAGACAAGTAAAAGAGTTAATCTTCTCATCCTTGTTTGTTTCAAGTTTATTAATTAATAATTATTATTTTTTTCTCGTTTGGTAAAAGCCGAAAGCACTCAGGGCGACATTTCACCCCTCCATTTATACATTCTTTCACTAAAATGCACGCATGGAAATACCTATTTAACCTCAAATCCGCAACCTATAGGGTTTAGTGGGATTTTGCTTGCAAAGCGACAAAATTCATTTTATTGTACATATTTCTTGCACAACAGAAATGTCGCAGACACAAAATC
>QSCI01000100.1:0-11493 GCA_003463005.1 Segatella copri
GCAAAAAATACGAGTTTTTTTTCTTATAAAATAAATTTTTTCAAAAAAATTAATAAACGTAAACGTTTGCGTTTTTCGGAAGAAATTGTTATCTTTGCAAAGAATTCACTAACTTTGCAGTCGGAAAGACAAAATATGCAGAATTTGTGGATACAAAAATGTATGTCTATAAAGCGTAAACTAACAAATGAAACAACGAAGAACATCTTTGAAAGACCTCGCCGATCAACTTGGCGTCAGCATAGCAACTGTATCTAGAGCCCTGCGAAACAGCCATGAAGTGGGTGAGGAGATGACTCAAAAGGTGAAAAGCCTTGCCAAGGAGCTCAATTATCGACCAAACCCCTTTGCACAGAGCCTCAGAAAAGAAGCACCTAGGGTGATTGGTGTAATTGTGCCAAACCTGGTGACTCATTATTATGCTGCCGTGCTGGATGGTATAGAAGATTATGCCGTAAAGAATGGTTATTCGGTGATCAGCGCCAATAGCCACGAGAATACAGAACACGAGAAGAGAGCGGTAGAAAACTTCCTGAATATGCATGTGGAAGGCATCATCGCCTGTCTGGCACAGGATACGGTAGACTATTCTCATTTCGAGCAGTTGCATAAGATGGGAGTTCCACTGGTGTTCTTTGCCCGTTGTTGCTTAGAAGATAAGTTCTCCCAGGTAGTAGGCAATGGTGATGTTGCCGCCCAAGAGGCTACCCAGCATATGATAGATACCGGTTCGCGCCGCATCGCCTTTATCGGCGGTCCAAATCATCTTGATATGGTGCGCCGCAGAAAACACGGTTATCTGGAGGCTCTGAGAGAGAACCGCATCCCTATCGACCGTGACCTCGTAGTCTGCGACAGAATTGATTTCGATGTGGCCCGAAACGCTACCCTCCGTCTCCTCGAAAAGGAGGACAGACCTGATGCCATCCTCGCCTTTAACGATATTATCACTTATGCCGCCTTCGATGCTATCAAGGAAAAAGGGCTCCGCATACCAGAGGATGTTGCTATCATCGGTTTTACCGATGGTGATACTGCTGCCTTCGTTACGCCGAAACTCTCGGCTATCATGGACAAGGCACACGAACAGGGAACCACAGCCTGCGATTTACTCATGAGAAGTATCAATGGTGATGAAAAAATCTACAAGAAAGTGGTACCGATGATACTGAAAATACGCGAAAGTTCTGAAAAAAACGACGTGAAATAAAACCTATTATAGAAATAAAATATCTTTTCAGAAAATATATAATAAACCTACGATTATGATGATAAAAAAACAAAACTACTTGAAACATGCCATCGTGCTGTTTCTGCTCTTGCTGCTCATGCAGCCGGAGAGGGCATGGGCTGCCTATGAAAACGTAGAATTCAGCAGCCTCACCAATCATGATGGACTTACGAACAGTCAGGTGGGTGCCATCCTCAAGGACACCAGAGGCTACATCTGGTTCGGTACCCAGTCGGGACTGTGCCGCTTTGACGGCTTCCGTATGAAAACTTTCTATTATAGCAACACTGATGATAAGTCGCTGCCTAACAATTCGGTAGATGAACTTCAGCAAGACTATGATGGAAATATCTGGGTGCATACCTCTGTGGGGTACAGCATCTACAAATATGATGAAGAGCAGTTTGAGCGCAAACCGGAAGAATGGCTCAAAAACATCCATGTGCAGGGGCCTCCTTACAAACTCCTGATAGATAAGGATAAGAACATGTGGATAGCTGTCTACGGACAGGGACTCTTCTTTCATAATGCCAAGACCAAAAATACTTATCTTTTTAAATTTACCAAAAAGGCTCAGCCGGGCTGTCTGAAAGAGGGAAATATCAGTAAAATAACCGAGGTTGACGGCGATGCGCTCATTACCTATAATGATGGTACAATCTGCCGTGTCAACGGACAGAAACAGAGGGTTCTCTGGTACAATTCCTTCCTTGCCACCCATAAAGCTGCCGGTGATAATGGCGCCTATACTTTCTATGATGGTATAGGTGGTTTCTGGGTTTCAGTAAGCAATGCCAATTATGTGTATCAGTCTAAAACCGGAAAATGGACCGATGCCCGTTCTTATCTTACAAACATGGGCATTGATATTCCTTGCCCAACCCATATTCTGATGCGCGATATAGCCCGCGATAAGGCTGGCAATCTCTGGGTGGCTTCCGACCATAATGGTCTCTTCTTTGTTGATTTCAAACGCAAAATCTGCCGTCAGTATGTTCATTCCGAAGCAAAGGGAAGTATCGTTGACAATTCCCTGCAGAAGGTTTATGTGGATGATGAGGGAGCTATCTGGGTAGGTAGTTACAAGAACGGCGTGGCTTATTATTCGCCTGCCGCTCAGAAATTCACAACTATTCCGCTTGGTGATGTGTGTACAATCACACAGGATCTGAATGGAAATCTCTGGTGCGGAACCAATGATAGCGGTATTGTATGCTACAGTCCGCTTACCGGACAGAGCTGGCGATTCTCACAGGCTGAAACCGGTCTGGCTTCGGATATTATCGTCAGCAGCGTAACCATGGTTGATGGTACGATGTATTTCGGAACCTTCAATGGTGGAATTGCCCAATATAAAAACGGCAGATGGAAGAGTTTTCAGGCAGCTCCTGGCGGACTTGCCAATAACAGCGTCTGGTGTCTTGCCGAAGATCCGTATCATCGCCTGATTATCGGAACCTTGGGCTCAGGCTTCCAGATTTATAATCCTGAAAGTGGTAAGTTTACAACCTACAATGTTCAGAATTCGGGTATTACCAGCGATTTTATCAACTCGCTCTTCCTGCCGAATAAAGATGAAATTCTGATAGGTCATTCGCAGAACTATTCTATCTTTAATTTCGGAACCCGAAAGGTAACCAATGTGAATACAACCAAGGACGGACAGCCTTTCCCGAGTCCTTCCCTGAATTACATGATGAAGGATAGCCGAGGCATCTTGTGGATGGCTTCGCCTGCGGGTGTCACCATGTATGATGAGGCTTCAGGACAGTTGGAGTCAATCAATGACCTCAATGGTACGCAGGGTACGGTAGGTTGTATGGTGCTCGAAGATAAGCAGCATAACATCTGGCTGGTTTCTGAATTTATCGTTACCCGTGTTACGCTGACCAAGAACAATCAGGGCAAATGGGATATTACGATGATTAGTTTCAATTCGCTCGATGGCTTGCAGAGCCGCCAGTTTAACCAGCGTTCTGCCTGTCTGATGAGAAATGGAGCCATCGCCATCGGCGGTCAGGATGGTATTAATATCATCAATCCTGCCAAGATCCTTCCTGCTCAGAAACATGCAAAAGTCTTGTTTAGCGGTTTCGTACTCTTCGATCATCCGCTGAAGGCAGGTGAGGAGTTTGAGGGAAGAGTGCCTCTGGAAAAATCGCTCGATACTCATCCTGAACTGGATCTCAGTTATAAGGACAAGGCGTTTACCATACAGTTTGCTTCTGACCAGGTAAGTATTCCTGCCCGTTGCCGTTTCCTCTATCGCATGAAGGGACTTGATGACAAATGGATGCTGACACCTGAGGGACGTCCGGAGGCTACCTTTACCAATCTCTCTTCAGGCAGCTATGTCCTGGAGGCAAAGGTGGTGAATGCTGATGGTAGTGTGAGCGAAGAGGTGAGTACGCTGAAGATTTATATTCATCCGCCTTTCTATCTCTCTATATGGGCGATTATCGTATATATTATATTAATAGGTGTAGCTTTCTATCTCTACCGTAAACGTATGCTCGAAAAGCAGCGTGTTAAATTCGAACTCCAGAGCAAGGAAGACAGTATCAAGAAGACTAAGGAGTTGAACGAACTCAAACTCAACTTCTTCACCAATGTGAGCCACGAACTCCGTACTCCGCTCACCCTGATTATCTCGCCGCTGGTTAGTATGATCAGAGAAGAAAGAGATGAAAGTAAACGCAGAAAGTTGGAGATGATTCATCGCAATGCTACCCGTTTGCTCAATCTGGTAAACCAGATTCTCGACTTCCGCAAGATAGACCAGAATAAGGAAAAACTTACCCTGTCGCATATCGACATCGTGAGCTTCGTTGACAATATCTGTACTTCGTTCCGTACTTTGGCAAACAGCAAAGTAACGCTTGCCTTCGATTCTACGATGCCTAGTCTGCAGATGTCGTTTGATGCTGATAAGGTAGGAAAAATCGTGAACAACCTCTTGAGCAATGCCTATAAGTTTACGCCAGATGGAGGATTTATCACCGTTTCTCTGAGTGTTGCACTCCGCCAGCGTGTAGGAGACAAGGATTCGGATATGCTCCGCATCTCAGTATCTGATACTGGCAAGGGCATCAGCGATAAGGAGAAGGAACATGTGTTTGAGCGTTTCTATCAGGTTAATGGTACTGAAATGCAGCCGCAGGGTGGTAGCGGAATAGGTTTGAACCTGGTAAAGAAGTTTGCCGAACTGCATGGCGGTAAAGTAGATGTTACAGATAATCCAAGCGGAGGAACCATCTTTATGGTAGACCTTCCGATAGAGAGCAGTACCACCTCCAATTCTACGGCACATCTCGGTTCCTTGCGAGCAGCCCCTATCATAACCACGGTGCATCAGGCTACTGATGAGGATCCGGATGCAGGTAAGAACGTTCTCTACGGAATGAGTAAACATGCGCATCAGCCTGGAGAATCGATGATCAGGAAGCCGGTAGTGCTCCTCGTTGACGACAGTGAGGACTTCCGTGAGTTTATGAACGAAGTATTGACAGACTATACGGTTGTTGAGGCTGTCAATGGTCAGGATGCCTGGAACAAGATCATCGACCGTCGTCCAGACATCATCCTGAGCGATGTGATGATGCCTGTGATGGATGGTAACGAACTCTGCCGGATGTGTAAGGACAATGACGAAACAACAGCCATACCTTTCATCATGCTCTCGGCCCGTATGGGAGATGAGCAACGTAAGGAAAGTCTGAAGTGTGGTGCTGACGAGTATATTGCCAAACCATTCGATATTGATATGTTGAATCTCTGTATTCTGAACCTCTTGAAGAAACGCAAGAATGTGAGCACAGAATATGTAATAACAGAGGCCGACCGCAAATTTATAGATGAGGTGAATGCTTATATCCGCGATCATATGAGCAATCCTGAAACATCGGTAGAATCGCTCAGTACTCATCTTAGCATTTCACGCGTACAATTATATAAACGCATGATTTCGCTGACGGGTATTACACCTTCTGAGTATCTCAGAACCAAGCGTATCAAATTTGCAGAGCATCTGCTGCGCTCGGGCGACTTGAACATCAGTGAAATAGCCTATAAGGTGGGATTCAATAATCCACGTTATTTCACTAAATACTTCCAAGACGCGTATGGCGTTACGCCGTCTCAATATCGTAAGAATCTGTCAGAATCAGAGTAGTTTACGCTTCTAGTTAACATTTTATACACATACAGATAACATTTGCGCACAAAGATACGGGAATTTTCTCGTATCTTTGCCGCAGATTTTTAAACTTTCCTTTAAACATATAAAATGAGACTAACTAAAACATTATTGATTTCAGCAGTGCTGCTGATGAGTGCCACAGGTATGCAGGCAGCTGGTTTCAACCAGAATGGTAATTATCTCACTGTTCAGTTGAAGCAACACCAGAATTTTGGTCCTAGTCAGATTCGCCTCCAGGTGGTGAGCGATAAGATTATCCGTGTTCAGGCTACAGCCGAACAGAGTTTCCGTAACAAACAGAGTCTGATAATAGTGCCTCAAAACAGCAAGGCAAATTATAAGGTGGAAGAGCAGGGAGACAATCTCATCATTACCACTGCAGCCATGCGTGCTGTCATGAACGAGGCTACGGGTCAGATTACTTTCTATGACCTGAAAGACAATGTCCTTCTCAATGAGGTTGCTCAGGGCGGAAAGACATTCAAGCCGTTTACGGTGCCTGACCGTGAAATCGGTGTAGATATTGCCAAGGTTCCTGAAGCACAGAAGCACGGATGGTCATGGCGTGCGCTCTTCAACTCTCCTGATAACGAGGCATTCTATGGTCTCGGTCAGCATCAGAGTGAGGAACTCAATATGAAGGGTAAGAACGAAGACCTCTTCCAGTATAATACCAAGGTGAGTGTGCCTTTCGTCATCTCTAATAAAAACTATGGCATTCTCTGGGATTCTTATTCTTATTGCCGTTGGGGTAATCCGGAAGATTATCTCCAGCTCAACCGTGCCTTCAAACTCTATGATAAGGATGGTAAGGAAGGTCAGCTGACAGGTACTTATGTGGATAAGAATGGTCAGAAGATTGTTCGGGGCGAAGATAGCATTTACTTTGAGTATGCAATGCCTGAGGCTTCTGAGATTTGCAACCAGACAGATAAGGCGGTATTCAGAACCTGCCAAAGGGTTTTGCACTGAATGGCTCCAAGGTGGTGTATGAGGGTTATGTGGAAGCTCCAACCAACAGCTTCTATCAGTTTATCCTCTATTATGCCGGTTACATGAAGATTTATATCGATGGCAAACTGGTAGTTCCTGAGCGCTGGCGTACAGCCTGGAATCCGAACTCTTATAAGTTTGAAACTCCTATCAAGAAGGGCGTAAAAACTCCAATCCGTATCGAGTGGCAGCCAGATGGTGATGTTTCTTACTGCGGACTTCGCGTAGCAGCTCCTCGTTCTGAGGCAGAGAAGAACCAGTTGAGCATCTGGAGTGAAATGTCGCCGGATATGGACTATTATTTCATCGCCGGTCAGAATCTCGATGAGGTGATTTCCGGTTACCGTACGCTTACCGGCAAGGCTTCGCTTTATCCTAAATGGACCCTCGGTTTCTGGCAGAGCCGTGAGCGCTATCAGAGCAGCAAGGACATCGAGGACAACATGAAGAAGTTCCGCAACCTGCATATTCCTGTAGACAATATCGTTCAGGACTGGAACTACTGGAAGCTGGATTCATGGGGAAGTCATGAGTTTGAGGCTGCCCGCTATCCAAACCCACAGGCGATGCTCGACAGCGTACATGCGATGAATGGCCGCTTCATGATTTCCGTATGGCCTAAGTTCTACGATACAGTCAAGAATTATAAGGAACTCGACAGCAAGGGCTGGATGTATCATCAGGCTATCAAGGATGATATTCACGACTGGCTCGGCTTCCGCGGTTCATTCTATGATGCCTATTCTGATGGTGCCCGCAAGATGTTCTGGCGCCAGATGGACGAGAATCTTTATACCAAGTATAAGTTCGGAATCGATGCATGGTGGATGGATGCTTCAGAACCAAACGTTCGTGACTGTACCCCGATGTGGTACCGCAAGGCTCTTTCCGGTCCTACTGCCCTCGGTACATCTACCGAATATTTCAATGCTTACAGCATCGTGAATGCTGATGCTATCTATAACGGACAGCGCAGCGTGAACCCTAACCAGCGTGTCTTCCTCCTGACCCGTTCGGGCTTTGCAGGTGAACAGCGCTACAGTACGGCTACCTGGTCTGGCGACATTGCTACCCGTTGGGAAGATATGCGTGCCAGATGACAGCCGGTTTGAACTATTCTATGGCAGGTCTGCCTTTCTGGGGAATGGACCAGGGCGGTTTCTGTGTAGAAAACCGTTATGTGGCTGCCCAGCAGGAATTTGATAAGACTGGTAAGGAAAATGCAGACTTGAAGGAATGGCGCGAGTTGCAGGCGCGTTGGAACCAGTTCGGTTGCTTTGTACCTCTTTATCGTACTCATGGCCAGTGGCCTACCCGTGAGGTATGGAACATTGCTCCGGCAGATCATCCGGCTTACAAGACCATCGTGGCTTACGATAAACTCCGTTACCGTCTGATGCCTTACCTCTATAGTATGGCGGGTATGGTTCATTTCAAGGACTATACCATGATGCGTGGTTTGGTAATGGACTTCAACGGCGATGACAATGTTTACGACATCAAGGATCAGTGGATGTTCGGTCCTGCTCTCATGGCTTGTCCTGTAGGCGAGTATCAGAAGTACAGCCGCAATGTTTATCTTCCTAAGCAGAAGGGCTGGTATGATTTCTATACCGGTAAGCACTATGCCGGTGGACAGACAATCGTAGCTGATGCGCCTTTCGATAAGATTCCAGTCTTTGTTCCAGAGGGTTCTATTCTTCCTGTGGGTCCGGAGATGGAGTGGAGCGATCAGAAGAAGGCTGAACTCATCGACCTCTATGTCTATGCAGGCAAGGACGGTTCTTATACACTCTATGAGGATGAGGGAACCAACTACAACTACGAGAAGGGTAAGTATGCTATGATCGACTTCAAATATAATGATGCTCAGAAGACCGTTACTATCGCTGCCCGTAAGGGTGCTTTCGACGGTATGCTACAGAAGCGTCGCTTCAATATCGTACTTGTTAGTGATAACAACCAGCAGGGTATCAGCCTCGCCAAGGCGCCTAAGGGCAAGATGGTGAAGTATGCTGGTAAGGCAGTTACTGTAAAACTGAAGTAATATGAAGAAAATATTTGCTTTAGCAATCTTTCTATTGGGCGCTCAGTCGTTGATCGCCCGTGATCGCCAGTCTTTTGATAAAGGCTGGCTTTTCACTTTAGCAGATAGTGCCGGAATGTCAAAGTCTGATTATTCAGACCGGCATTGGCGAAGTTTGAATCTTCCTCACGATTGGGCGATAGAGGGCGATTTCTCTCCTTCGAATCCTTCGGGAGCCAGTGGCGGTGCATTGCCGGGTGGCATCGGATGGTACCGTAAGCACTTCTCGGTGAATCCGAAGGAAAAGTATGACCGGTTTACCATCACCTTTGATGGAGTATATATGAATTCTACCGTGTATATCAATGGTCATAAACTCGGAACCCGTCCTTACGGATACAGTACATTCGAGTATGATCTTACACCTTATATTAATAAGAAGGGTGATAACGTCATTGCTGTGAAGGTAGACAACAGCGACCAGCCTAATAGTCGCTGGTATTCCGGTTGCGGTATTTACCGCCATGTCTGGCTCACCAAAACCATGAAATCTGCTTATATTCCCCAATGGGGACAGTATGTGGCAACTTCTCCACAGGGTGATGTCAGGGTGAAAGTAGATTTCGTTGCTTCCGGTAATAAGATGAAACTCTCTGTCCGTAATACAATCTATGATGCTGCCGGAAAGATAGTAGCCAAGAGTCAGGGTGTTCGGGAACAGAAACTCAAGGTGAAGAATCCGCATCTCTGGGACATTGGAAAGGGATATCTCTATACTGTCAAGAGCGAGCTGTTAGTAAATGGGAAGGTAGTGGATGTTGCTACGTCAACTGCCGGTTTCCGCGATGTGAAGTTTGATGCAAGGAAGGGCTTCTTCCTCAATGGCAAGAATCTCAAGATAAATGGTGTCTGTGAGCATCATGATTTCGGTTGCCTGGGTGCTGCTGTCAATGAAGATGCGATGCATCGCAAACTTACCATCCTTCGCGATATGGGTGTGAACGCTATCCGGAGCAGTCATAATCCTCCGGCACCAGAACTCCTGAACATGTGCGATTCGATGGGTTTCCTCGTGATGGACGAGAGTTTCGACATGTGGCGCCGCAAGAAATCGAATGGCGATTATGCCCGTTTCTTCGATGAATGGCATAAGAAAGACCTGTCTGATCTCATCAAGCGCGACCGTAATCATCCAAGTATTATTATGTGGAGTATCGGTAATGAGGTTCTCGAACAATGGTCGGATGCGGCTGCTGATACGCTCAGTCTGGAGCAGGCTAACCTGATTCTGAATGCCGGTCATGATGCTTCTAGCTTGTCACATAGCGATGAACTGAGTGTCAATTCGCTTCTTACCCAGCATCTGGCAAAAATCGTGAAGGAGTATGATCCTTGGGGCACACGCCCTGTTACTGCTGGCTGCAATGAGCCCGACCCGAAGAATCACCTCTTTAAGAGTGGGGCTATTGATGTTATAGGTTTCAATTATCACCATCAGTGGGTGAAGGATGTGCCAAAGAATTTCCCTGGCAAGCCTTTCATTCTGTCGGAGAGTGTTTCTGCCTTGCAGACTCGTGGCTACTATATGATGCCTAGCGACAGCATTTATACTGCGCCAAAGGAATGGTGGTTGCCTTATACCGATCCATCGTTTATGTGTTCGGCTTATGATAATTTCCATGCATCATGGAGTAGTACCCACGAAGAAACCTGGGATGTGGTGAAGCACAACGACTTTGTGGGCGGACAGTTTATCTGGACCGGTTTCGATTATATCGGTGAACCTACTCCTTATGCTTATCCTGCCCGTAGCAGTTATTTTGGCATTATCGATTTGGCGGGTCTTCCAAAAGACAGCTATTATATGTATCAGAGTGAGTGGACTCAGAAAGATGTGCTTCATCTCTTCCCTCATTGGAACTGGCTGCCGGGACAGACCATCGACATGTGGTGTTATTATAATCATGCCGATGAGGTAGAACTCTTTATCAATGGCAAGAGTCAGGGCATCCGTAAGAAGACTGTCTATGGTGCAAAGAACGAAGGCGATGCTTTCAGAAAGAGTACTGAATATCATGTGATGTGGCGCGTAAACTTTGAACCGGGAGAAGTAAAGGTTGTAGCCAGAAAGAATGGTAAAGTTCTTAGAGAGCAGGTCATAAAGACTGCAGGAGCTCCTCATCATCTTGTGTTGAAGAAGACCTATCAGGGGCATCAGGCCTATGGCACTTCAGATCCGACCACCTTTGTCGAGGTGAATGTGGTAGACAAAGACGGCAATCTCTGTCCGAACGCAGATAACCAGATTTTCTTCTCTGTCTCCGCTGAACAAGGGGCAAGTGAGCAGAATATCCCGAATACACCAAAAATTCTGGGAACTGATAATGGTTGTCAGACTTCTTTGGAGCGTTTTACCGATTCACATCGCAAGGCTTTCTTCGGAAAATGTGTCGTTGTGATAAAAGGAAAGGGAACGCTCAAGGCACAGGCAGTAGACTTAAAGGATGCTTCTGTAGCTTTGTGATTATAGTAATATTCTGAAAATCAAAACATTAAGGATTTATATTGCGAAGAAGAGGATGTGTCATAAGTTTATGATTCACCCTCTTCTTGTCGTTGGTAAATATGGGTTATGTTGCTGGAAGAGATAGGATATGTTGCTGAAAGAGATAGGATATGTTGTTGAAAGAGATAGAATAAGTTGTTGAAAGAGATAGGATATGTTGTTGAGACAGTCAGTATCTTCGGTCGCACAACACCTGTTGTGCGCTTGCATAACAGCTGATATGCGCATGCACAACACCTGTTGTGCATGCGGTAGTCAACTGTTATACACCAACTATTATCCTGATTTATGACACACCCTCTTTTTTCGCTCTTAAAAACGAAAAAGGTTTTGAAGCATTGGGACCCAAGGGATTTGGGTATCTCTATTACCTCAAATCCGCAACCTATAGGGTTTAGTGGGATTTTGCTTGCAAAGCGACAAAATTCATTTTATTGTACATATTTCTTGCACAACAGAAATGTCGCAGACACAAAATC
>QSCI01000101.1:0-11129 GCA_003463005.1 Segatella copri
TATAAACCGAAGCCAAGCAGTATGGGCAGAAAGGAGGATACCACATGATAGGCAAGCTAAAGAAGGGCAGCTCATTTGGTGGTTGCATCCGCTATGTTACAGGCAAGGACGAGGCGAAAATCATCGTCTCGGATGGTGTGTTACTCGGCACGAATGCGAGATAACGCAAAGTTTCGAGCTACAGAGGCAGCTAAATCCAAGGATTAAGAAGCCTGTGGGACACATTGCATTGAGCTTCAAACCCGAGGACAAGCCACGTTTGACGGATGAGTTTATGACTAAGATAGCCCTTGAATACATGCAGATGATGGGTATCAACGATACCCAATTCATTCTCGTAAGGCATCACAACACGGACAATCCACATTGTCATATCGTGTATAACCGCATCAACAATGAGGGCAAACTCATATCAGACGCCCACGATTACAGGCGTAATGAGCAAGTGACCAAGGCTCTAAAATCCAAGTATGGATTGACTTACGGAACTGACAAGAGCAAGACTAACACTCGCAAATTGCGCAATGCGGAGCGTGCAAAATACGAGATTCACAATGCAGTCAAAGATGCATTAAAAGTCGCAGATAGCTGGCAAAAGTTCAAGAGTGAGCTTGAAAAACGAGGTGTTCACCTGGAGCTTGTCTATAAGGACAAGGAGCGAACCGAGGTTCAAGGCATCCGATTCTGTAAGGACGGATATAGCTTCAAGGGTACGCAGATTAGCCGAGGCTATAGCTTTGGCAAGCTGAATGCAAGGTTTGAGGGAATGGAGAACCATGTATCACCAAAATCCAACTCTACTCTGCAATACGAGCAAGGCTATCACAAGAGCAACCATGAGCCATCCATGTCGGATAGCAGCCAAGACCCTTGGGACGGTATTTCTTCCATTGGACTTTTTGCTTCTGCCAACGCTCAGACCTTTGAGTCTTTCCCAGAGGACGAATCATCCAAGAAGAAAAAAAAAGAAACGCAGAAGAGGCTTTAGCCTTTGATGCAAGTTACAAACCATTCAAACAACATAAGAAAGATGAAAGAAGAAATGTTAGAAGCCATCTACGGCACAGTTGAGAGATTGGAGCAAAAAGTCGATGAACTTTCTGCCTCACCAAAGAATGCAGGAACGGAAACCGTTCCTGCAAGTACTGACATAACCAAGTTGGAGAAATCAATCATTGCTATGTTTGGCAAGGAGGAGGAAGTCATTGGTAAATTATCCAAATTAAGAGATGCCATTGTTGTTTTTGTTGACCTTATCAAGGCTGAACTCGGCAAAAATGAGCAGCGAAGCAAGTTCTTGGTTGATGCAGTCAAGCAGATGAGACAAGAGAATGATGTTTCCTCGAAGGCATTGCAGGACAAGCTTGAAGTGAAGAACAATTCACCTCAAAAGAAGGTTGTAACCCATCGCTTCGAGCCAACTTCAAAGTGTGTTCTTCTTTTCATTGGTGGCTTGGCTCTATCTCTTGTTATCTCCATTTGGGGAAACCTTACCCAATGGCGAGAGCACCAAGATTGGGAGGAGGCAAACTTGAAGTATAGGGCATTACGAATGGTACTACCACCTGACGACCCGAACATTCGCTACCTAGAAAAGCACTTCTCGGTACAACGCAATGATGATGTTATCAATAACGTTAGTAATCGTGTCGATGTTTATGAGGATTCTATTCGCAGACACCATGAAATGCTTGAAATGGCTGCTTACAAGGACAGCATAGCCAACAAACTTTTACAAGAATCCAATGGCATAAAGCGCATATTAGAAAACAGAAAGTGATGACGCATGTGACTTTCTTATAATACAATAGCAGATAATAGCTCTTATTAAAAGGGAGATATTACCTGCTATTTGTATCTTATATTCTTTTGAAGAAGCCTTCGTATTCATCATCCAAGATTTTCCAAATACCATTTTTGCGACCACCATCCCTAACTATCAAGTTTAGGTCAGACAGTTGTTTAAGGTATCGCTGCACTTGACGAAGAGAAATCCCCATGTTTTCAGACATTTGCGTGGCATTAATATGAGGCGTTTGTGAAATCAACTTATAGATTTGTCGTTGAGCCTTGATAAATTCTTTTGTGACATTTGATTTGGCTTTTACGACATTCTCCACCTTTTTTGCGACATCTTTTACGACATCCTCGGGTGCTTTTATGACATTAGAACTCTCTTTTATGACATCTATGCCATAATTGAGATTCCATAGGGTAACATGGAATTCAGAAGCATCGGAATTGAACTCAGGAGCATGGTAATTCTCCAAATTCTCAAAACGCTTATATTCACCTATGATCTTCTTCATACCACTACCTCTACGCTCCATCAGTTTTAGACGATGAAAGAAATCTGCGAGTAAAGGGTTGCGACGTTTTGATGGCACCGTCATTGGATTGAGTTGCTGAATCAAGCGTCCGTCAAACATACCGCCTGGGGAATACACCTCTATACGGTCATCATACATATCAATATGTATTTCGCTGCCAAGCTCCATATAATCCCGGTGGATAATGGCGTTACATATCACTTCTGTTACCGCACGTTCTGGATAATCGGGCAGTTCCTCTCGATAGTCTGCTTCTTTCCACCATCTTCGATGTGAGTTGTTTCTAACGAAAGCAACAGCATCTTGTAGCTGTCCTATGACACTGCCTTCAAGTTCTGCATCATCCAATGCCTCACCTAAACCACTTGTCATATCAAGTCCATTCCAACGAGTGCAGAATATACGAGAATGGCGTATAGGCGAGTCATCTGCCAACAGAGCACCAGCATTGGTAAGTTTTCCATCGTTATCCACAATACCCCACGAAACAAAATCGCTATCATCAAACGATTGGGTCAACCGCTTGAAGTGTACAGACTTGAGCTTAGAGAAAGCCATGTCTTCAAACTTGTAAGGAGACGGAATGGCATCGAAAGAACGACCTGCACCTCTCATGACGAGGCTTTTTAGTTGAAGTCTATCTGCCACAACAGACTCATTGCCAATTCTAACAAAAGCCAATCGTTGTTTGTCACCTATATAGTAATAAGGTGTCTCTTGTCCTTTGTAGACGTGAAGCAATACAAGTTTCTTGCCATCAACCTCTTTAAATTCAAGGTTGACAGCAGGTATAGGGTCAAGTTTAGTCTTAACTTCCTCGCTTATTCTTTCTGCATCGCTTTCCGCATCAGCAAGTCCAACCACTTGGTCGTCATCACTGATACCAAACACCAACGTTCCACCTTCACCATTAGCAAAGGCAGATACACTTTTAAGCCAACTCTTAGGTCGCTTGACTTCGAGTTGTAGTTTTTTATCGTAGGCGGTTGCTTCGCCAATAAGATCATATATGTTCATTCTTCAAATTTAGTTTGTTCTTTATTACGAAAATTCTCATGTACAACTTTCGGCATTTGTTGAATGATTTCTCCTTGAAGAAGTTTTCCATTCTTCTTCTTATTGCCTTTTATTCCATCTTTACTCCAAGTTCCCCATTGTTTGAAGAAAAAGGGTATAGCGTTCTTTTCTGCTTGTTGTTTTATATTTAGTACCCATTCCTCTTTCATTGGGCGTGCTATTGGACCACTTTCGCCTCCTACAATAATCCAATCAATACCTTTTAAGTCAAGTTTTCCCAAATCACACAATAAAGGTTCACAGGATAGAAACTTTACTTGCGCAGATAAATTTCGTAAAAAATCAATTCTGAACTTTGTTAAGGTATCTTCAACTGTCACGCCTAACCATACATTTTGAGGAATAAATCGTGAACTAAAATATTCAGCCATTCTTTCAGCACGCTTTGTCAAGAGTTGATAGGTATGTTGTGGCGTTTTACGGATTATATCCATAACCTCATCAACAAACTCAAATGGAACATCTTCATGAAAAAGGTCTCCCATTGAGCATACAAATACAACTGAATCCTTACGCCATTTCAATGGCTCTTCTAATGCTTCAGGATGAATTGTATTTTTAAATCCATTCCTGTATTTGTAATTACCCATCGCAAACAGTCTACGTGCCATAGCTTCAGCATAACAGTGTTTACATCCATTTGAACGTTTGGTACACCCTGTTACAGGGTTCCAAGTACGTTCTGTCCATTCTATTTTAGTTGCTCTCATTTTAATACAATTGAATATTCAACTACTTTATGAATATTTGTTGCCTGCTTATTGAATTCACCAACTACGTCAACTTTTTTGCTTAAAATTAGTTCTGATATTGCAGTAACATATAAAGAAGGCTCACAACCATTCTGTAATGCAAACATTAAACCTTTTTTATTATTTGTAATATTCCCTAATAGGATTTCTTTTTTTATTTTTTCTAATACACGTTGCCTTTTGTTTGTATTTGCAGGATTAAAGAACAGTGTTCCAGGTTCAAAATCATTCTCTATGTTACAGTTTGATTCTCCTGCAAGTTTATCATGTTTCCAACATACCTTTAAAAACTTTTCCATTCCTAAGGTGTGATTTGTACCAAATATCAAGCCATAATAGTTCTTCCCTTTTTGAATGGTATATGAGTGCAGATAATATTCCTTATTTGTAGGAATAAGACTCCTAAAATAGTCTGTGATAACTCTATGGCATTCTTTAGGCTGTGATTCATCAAAATTTATTTTTTTCTTATGAAAATAATTTGTCACTGCAGGAAGTTCACTAAATCTTTTGATAAAGGAAGAGGCTATGAAAAATATGAAATCCGTTTTTGGAAAGCTAATCAATTTTATAAAAATATCATCGGCAATTTGTTTAAATCCGTATTGGTCTAAAAGAACAAATTTCGCACTATTCTTATCTTCTAAATTATGAAGCAACTTCGTGCTTTTTATTAGTGTTGTGAAATCTGCACTTTTGAAAAATATATGCCCATTAAAGGGACATTTGAAGAAGCATTCCTTTTGACAATTCTGTATATAATTAGATATATTAGATTCAAGTTCTACCTCCTTGTGAGTTAACAATTCATTGAATCCAAAATATACTTGCGGAGCATTTTGTTTAGACAAGAAAGTGCAGTATTGCTTATTTTCTCCTTTTGCCTCTTGCAATAAGATAAGCGGTGAACCATAGTTGCCCATCGCATCCATACCACTTCCTGCAAACATATCATAAATAAGTACGTTTGTTATATATTTATTATGAATGAATACAGGATACCATTCTCGAAAGCATTCCTGGAATATTTCCAGTTTTAGTTTTGTCTCTTCCGTGAATTCCTTTTTATTTATATCTTTTGCCATATTTTCTAATTTTATTAATTACACAAATCAGATTTATTTGAATACTTTGCATCATATCTCGTAGTAGAAGTATACTCTTTCTTCGAGGAATCTATACTTAAAGATTCTATTCATTACATATACTACATCTGCACGTTAATTGAGATTCTTGTGTATATCTATTGGTGAATCCTCCAAAGACTTCATAAGGCGTGCTCTCTTTACTTGGAAAAGATGTAGTCCAATGTCTTTACGAGTGTGGAATGGCTTGTCCTACCAGTACCCCCCAAGCTGTTGAATTTGTGGTTTGCCAATGGTATTTGTTGTATCGTTTGGCTTGTCTTTGTTTTATTATTTTGTTGATACATCTTTGAGGAATTTCAATAAACAACGCAAGACGAAACCTTTGACGAGAACATCCAAGTCTATCGTTAAGTCGATTGATTGAGCCATTTGTTGTTCTCAACTTACAAACTTCTTTTGAAAGATGAAATTGTTCTATAATAATGGCCTTATTCCTATCCTTTATACCGACATTATACATATCCTTTAAGCGATAAAGAAAAATTTCAATTTTTGGTATTGCCATGTTCGTAGTTTTTTATCCGACAACGTTTATCCTAAGAAGTTCAGTAACTTCTACATTAAGAAGCTTAGCAGTCTTCATTAAACTTTCCAAGTCTGGTTGGCTTGAATTGGTACACCATTTGGATATAGTTGTTTTATCTTTTCCCAATTGTTCTGCTAACCATTTGTTTGTCCGTTGCTTATCTGCGAGGACAACTTTTATTCGATTTAAATTCTTACTTGCCATGATACTATGAATTTCTTTTTTGCAAAGATATAAATTTAATATCAATAAAAAGAATAAGCGTTCTCTTTTTACAGTTTATTAGCAATAAAATGAATTTGTTTCATCTTTAATCATGGGATACTCTTAAAAAGCTGTAAAAAAGGAAGAAACGCAACTGTTTTTCAGATGTTTGAATTATCTTTATGCTCGTAATCAGAGCGTTCTTTGTATATTTCAAAATTGTGCAAGAAAAGAATATTGCTCATTTCTAAATCGTTTGCAGTTTTTTTTTAAAACTTAATTCGCTGATTTTCAACCGATACGGAATCTGATGAAAAATGTCAGAGCAATATAAATTTGAAAGTTTAATAGGAGAAAGCTTTAAATGGACTTTGTTTTGCTATCCATTTCTGACAGGGAGACTCTTTTTATACCTTAGAGTTCTATACTATGAATATTTTGAGAAATCTATCCATCAGGAAGGTTCTGCCTCAATAAACAAAATTGATGAAGAAGCAGATTGCATGAATACGAATGAGGATAAGCATGTACAAAACGCACAGAAACAGAAAAGCGGTGCCGCCTGCAAATCTGCAGGAAAGCACCGCACAATCTAACCCTATTCACGTACAAAAAAAAGAATTCTTCATGTTAAAACTACTTTGCCTTGATGACGAAGCGGAATTCGCGGTCGCCATAATGCATGCGGTATTTCTCCATAGGCTTAGACATCCAGCTGTCGATGCAACCTAAACCGTACTGGCGTTGCTGGATATGTACCTGTGTCAAGCCCTTGTCAACCAAATCACCGCTATGCTGTCCCCAAGCATGCTCCTTTTTATCGCCAGAATCCAAATCCTCAATAGGATAAGGAATGGCACTGCACTCCATCGGAGCATAACCCTCGAAAGTAATACCCTTGCCTGATGCAGGATTGAAGATGGAGAAATAACGGATATCTGTATGGTTGCCACTCTCCTGAGGACGAAGATAAGGATAATACTCATCCTTTACATCCGACTCATATTTGCCAATAAAGGTAGAAGAATGACGGTCGATATAATTCTCCTCCGGACCACGGCCATAATACTCCAACTTAGAGAATGATGCAGGCAAATCCAATACCATACCATATCGGAACAAGTCAGCTATCTTAGCCGCTTTATCCGTGGTCATCTTCTCGGTAACAGAAACCTCACCTACCGCATTGATGCGATAACGAAGTACCAACTCAGCCTTCACCTCAGGCATTTCAAAGGTAGCCGTCAAAACAACACTATCCTTCATCTCACTCTTGTCGAATGACTTCAAGTTCATTACAGGATTTTTCCAAACCTTCAACTCCTTCTGCAAAGAAGCACCATAATCATTATCAGTAGGAGCACGCCAGAATTCAGGCTTCATGCTCTCGCGGAATTTTAAGATAGGCTCACCGTCCACGTCAAGATAGTCTATCAAACCCGTCTTCTTGCCTATAGTAACCGACATTCTCTTGGCAGAAACCTTCACATAGCTATTGGTTTCCTCTACCTCTATATTGCTAGTACTCTGGAGTTTCCCTTTCTTACCAGAAATCTTAGTAGAAGTCGTTGCAATAGGAGTATCTACCTTATCAAACTGATATTCATTGATGACAAACTGCTGGCGGGCTATCACCTGTCCTTTCTCTACCAATGGTTCTGTACCATCGCTGGCAAAGGCAAAATTGACTGTAATCTCCTCCTTACCGTGTTCAGTCTCTGCTTCAGCAATAGCATACTTCAAAGCATCACTCTTCACCATTTTAGTTGTCTGAGGAGCAATACCCTTAGTCTCAGGAATCTCAACAGTAGATAACTTCACGCCATTGGCATAGATAGTTGCAGTAAGGTGCAGGTCGTCAATATTCTTGAAGAAATTCTCATTATCGATATTGAAAGCACCATTCACGGCATCCAGATCCTTGATCCATACATTCTGATACCAATACTGGATTTCGTAGGCATGCGGATTCAAACGGCGGTCTGGAGCAATAATACCATTGCAATTGAAGTTGTAGTCACTGGCAGGATAACGCCCATAGTCGCCACCATAGGTAAAGATTTCCTTGCCTGTAATCGGACTCTTGTCACGCAGACCCTGATCTACAAAGTCCCAGATGTATCCACCCTGATATTTAGGATATTTGCGAATCAGATCCCAGTACTCCTTGAAACCGCCCTCTGAGTTACCCATCGCATGAGCATACTCACATTGGATATAAGGTTTTACGCCATCACTCTTGCAATATTTCTCACTCTCCTCGTAGTCGATGTACATCGGACAATGAATATCTGTCTTACTGTCATATCCACCACGCTCATACTGCACAGGACGAGTCTGATCATAGGCTTTCACCCAGTCATAGGCCTTCTCGAAGTTGATGCCATAGCCACCCTCATTACCCAAACTCCATACGATGATGGAAGGATGGTTGATGAAAGTCTTCACATTACCCTCGTTACGCTCGATATGAGTCTGGAGGTATTCAGGGAACTTGGCGAGAGATTTCTCACCATATCCCATACCATGAGATTCAAGGTTTGCCTCGGCAGTCACATAGATTCCATATTCATCACAGAGGTCATACCAGCGAGGATCATCAGGATAATGACAGGTACGAACAGCGTTGATATTCAACTGCTTCATAATCTTAATATCCTGAATCATGCGCTCCACACTGACCACATAGCCACCATCAGGATCCATTTCATGACGGTTAGCACCCTTGATTAGGACAGGCTTTCCATTGACCAGGAGTTGTGCATTCTTGATTTCCACATTGCGGAAACCTATCTTTTGAGGAATGACCTCCGATACTCCCTGCTTGTTTTTCAAAGTGATGAATGCCTTATATAAATAAGGTGTTTCTGCAGTCCATGCCTTCACCGCAGGCACCTTGATAGTACCCTGTACACCAGACGCCTCAGCAATCTTCTTGCCATCCTTATCACATAATGTAAGAGTAACATTAGCCTTACCACCCTTCAATGCTACCTGATAGTTCAGGACACCATCCCGGTATTGATTTTCCAAACCTGCATCCAGACGGATATCGGCTGCATGAACTTTCGGACGGGCATAGAGATATACCTCACGGGCAGTTCCTGTAAAACGCCAGAAGTCCTGATCCTCAAAATAAGAACCATCACACCAGCGCATCACCTGCATGGCAATGAGATTTTTGCCTGGTTTCAGATATTTGGAGATATTAAACTCTGCAGCCACCTTGCTGTCTTCGCTATATCCCACATACTTGCCATTCACCCAGAGAGTCAAATTGCTGGTAGCAGAACCTACATGGAAATATACATCCTTGCCCTTCCAGTCTTTAGGCAGGTCAAAGGTGCGGCGATAGGAACCCGTATAGTTGTTGAGTTCGCTGATATAAGGAGGATTTGGGTCAAACTGGGTAGCCCAGGCATAACCGATATTCTTATAAGTAGCGTCGCCATAGCCATTCAGTTCAAACAAGCCAGGTACTGGAAAATCCTTCCATTGAGAATCATCAAAGTTGGCAGCGAAAAAATTGACAGGACGCTTGTTGTAGTCCTTGACGAAATTAAATTTCCAAGTACCTTCCATAGAAAGGTAGTTGGCAGATTTTTTCTTCTCGAAAGCCTGAGCCTTATCCTGATTCTCGAAAGCAAAGAACGCAGCACGGCGAGGAGCACGATTCTGCTGATTGACATCTACATTATGCCATCTGCTGGCATCTTGCGCCCTTACTTCGCCATGACCATAAAGAACCATGGAACCCAATAGGGCAAGAAACATGAAATTTCTTTTGTTCATATTCATGAATATTTATGATTTAAAAACAGGTTTTACAATGGCTTGTACTCCACGAAAGCCTCCATGGCCTCATAGCATGCCAGACCCAACTGGTCGTAGAGCGATGCAGTAGCACGGTTACGGTCCTCGGCTCTCTGCCAGAACAGGCGCTCGTCATTACCCAAGAAAGGAGCACTCTCCATCTGCGACTGATGCTTGAGAATAGAGTTACGCTTTGCCCGCAACTCCTCAGGGCTCAATGGAACACACATTTCGATATTCTCAATCTCCCATTCTGCCCAGGCACCACGATACATCCAGATGCGACAGTCCTTCAACCATTCTGCACCCGCTTTCTTCTCTTCGTCGATAGCTGCCAGAACGGCATCGGTACACTTCTTGTGGGTTCCGTGAGGGTCAGCAAGATCGCCGGCTACATAAATCTGATGCGGCTGCACCTTCTGCAACAGAGCTCTCACTATCTCTACATCCTTCTCGGTCATTGGCAACTTTTCTATCTTGCCGCTTTCATAGAATGGCAGGTCGAGGAAGTGGACATGGTCAAGCGGAATTTCATTATAAGTACAAGCGGTACGAGCCTCACCACGGCGGATCAGTCCCTTGATGGTCAGGATATCTCTCGTATCGAAGTCACTCTCCTTTTTCTTGGCAAAGAAGGTCTTGATTTCCTTATATTTATTAGAGATGATACTGTCTTTTGAGTCTGCAAAAAGCTGGTTGAAACCATTGATAAAGTGCATGAATCTTGTTACTTCCTCATCACCCACAGCAATGTTTCCTGATGTTTCGTAAGCTACATGCACATCGTGGTTCTGCTGTACCAGCCGACGGATGGTTCCTCCCATTGAGATAACATCATCGTCTGGGTGTGGAGAGAACACGATAACCTTCTTAGGGAATGGTGTTGCACGCTCCGGACGATAGGTATCATCGGCATTCGGCTTACCACCTGGCCATCCGGTAATGGTATGCTGCAAATCATTGAAAATCTTGATATTGGCATTGTAGGCAGAGCCATAGAGTGCCAGAAGTTCACTCAGTCCGTTCTCATTATAATCCTTATTGGTCAACTTCAGGATAGGCTTGCCGAGTTTCTGGCAGAGCCATACCAGTGCAGAACGCACCAGTTTATCACTCCACTGGCATGAAGTTACGAGCCATGGATGCTCGATACGTGTCAGATGATGAGCAGCACCCAGGTCGATGACAACATGAGCATTCGGATGAGTCTGAAGGAATGATGCCGGCAGGGTATCTGTGATAGAGTTCTCCACCACCTTCTGCATAATCTCTGCCTTCT
>QSCI01000102.1:0-10992 GCA_003463005.1 Segatella copri
GCCCTGGGTATAATAGCAATCAGCAAGGCGCCCTGTAAGGAAGCTTATGTATTGCCTGGAGTTTTAAAGCTTTTGCCCTTACAGGGCGACAGTTTTGCGCCCATAATAACCCAGGGCGATGCCCTGGGCTAGGAGCTTCTGCCCTTTCAGGGCGTGTGGAGCCAACTTGCGAAACTTGAGTAAAGAAAGTATAACGACCGATAAATATAAGTTAAAAACGTTTATTATCAAGGCAATAAAGCATTTTTTTGCTAACTTTGCAGCTAAAAAGTAACAATATGCAAGACAATACAATACAAAATAGAACCAACCCATTCTTCGTGCCTTACAATACACCGCACGATACAGTACCATTCGAACGAATCCGTCTCGAAGATTATGAGCCGGCATTCATGGAGGGAATCCGCCGTGATGTCGAGGCTACAGACAAGGTTGTAAACGATCCGGCAGAACCAACCTTTGAGAATACCATTGCAAGAGTTGATCCCGATAAGGGCGAACACTATTACGACCTCTTGAGCCGTGTATCTAACGTATTCTCTTGCATGATGAGTGCTGAAACCTGCGATGAGATGGAAGAGATTGCACAGAAGATGAGTCCGATTCTCACCAAGCACGCAAATGACATCACGCTGAACAAGAAACTCTTTGAGCGCATCAAGTTCGTTCACGATCATCCCAACAGAGAACTGACACCAGAAGAGAAGATGCTTCTGGACACCAGCTATGACGGATTCGTACGCAGCGGTGCACTCTTAGATGAAGAAGGCAAAGAGAAACTTCGCAAACTTACAGAAGAAGCCAGTATGCTCACTCTGCAGTTCTCACAGAATCTCTTAAAAGAAAACAAGGCATTTACGCTCCATATCACAGACGAAGCTCAGCTCGACGGACTTCCAGAAACAGCAAAAGCTGCCGCTGCGCATACCGCCAAAGAGCAGGAAAAAGAAGGCTGGATCTTCACACTCGATTATCCAAGTTATTCTCCTTTCATGACCTACTCTACCCAGCGTGAGCTCCGCAAACAGATGTATATGGCACGCAATACGGTATGTACCCATGATAACGAGCAGAACAACCTGGAAATCTGCAAACGACTGGTAAACCTGCGCAGAGAACTTGCCCAGTTGCTCGGTTTGAAACCTATGCCGACTATGTTCTTCGCCACCGTATGGCAAGCAATACAGAACATGTATATAAACTTCTCAACGACCTGATAGAGGCTTATAAGCCAACGGCAGAAAAGGAAGTGAAAGAAGTGGAAGCCCTTGCCAAGAAGCTGGAGGGTAAAGATTTCGAAATGAAACCATGGGATTTCGGCTTCTATTCTCATAAACTCCAGATGGAGAAATATAATCTCGATGCAGAAATGCTTCGCCCTTATTTCCAGCTGGACAAAGTGATAGACGGTGTGTTTGGCCTCGCCAACAAGCTGTATGGCATCACCTTTAAGGAGAACAAAGAGATACCGGTATACCATCCAGACGTCAAGGCATACGAGGTATTTGATAAAGACGGCAGCTATCTGGCTGTATTCTATGCCGACTTCTTCCCTCGCAAGGGCAAACAAGGAGGTGCCTGGATGACAGAATTCCAGGGACAGTGGATAGACCATAAGGCAACAACATACGTCCTCACGTAAGTGTGGTAATGAACTTTACCAAGCCAACAGAAGAAAAGCCTGCTCTCTTGACATTAGGAGAAGTAGAAACCTTCCTCCATGAGTTTGGTCACAGTCTTCACGGCATGTTTGCCAATACCCGCTTCGAGAGTCTTTCGGGAACCAACGTATGGTGGGACTTCGTAGAATTGCCATCACAGTTTATGGAGAATTATGCAATAGAGAAAGATTTTCTCCGTACATTTGCCTTCCACTATCAGACAGGTGAACCATTGCCTGATGAACTCATAGAGCGCATCATGAAGAGTCGCAACTTCATGACAGCCTACGGTTGCTTGCGCCAGGTAAGTTTCGGATTGCTTGACATGGCATACTACACCCAAAAGAAAGAATTTACTGCCGACATCGTGCCTTATGAAAAGGAAGCCTGGAAAAAGGCGATGATATTGCCACAGTTGCAGGAAACCTGTATGACCGTACAGTTCTCACACATCATGGCAGGAGGTTATGCCGCAGGATATTATAGCTACAAATGGGCAGAAGTATTGGATGCTGATGCTTTCAGTGTATTCAAGAAGAATGGAATCTTCGACCAGAAGACTGCTCAAAGTTTCCGTGACAACGTACTCTCTAAGGGTGGAACAGAGCATCCTATGGTTCTCTACAAACGGTTCCGTGGACAAGAGCCAACCATCGATGCACTGCTGGAACGTAACGAAATCAAGGTACAACATAAAGGATAAGAGGATGGCAAACGAACTTTCCAAACAAACCAAGCTCGACCTTCGCTATTTGCGAATGGCACGTATATGGGCTGAAAACAGCTATTGCAAACGCCGACAGGTAGGTGCACTGGTTGTAAAAGATAAAATGATTATCAGTGATGGCTACAATGGTACACCGAGCGGATTTGAAAATGTCTGTGAGGATAATAACGTAACCAAGCCATACGTCCTCCATGCAGAGGCTAATGCTATTACGAAACTGGCTCGCAGCAGCAATAACAGTGAGGGAAGTACGCTTTACGTCACCGCCTCTCCCTGTATAGAATGTGCCAAACTGATCATACAGTCGGGCATCAAGCGTGTTGTATATGCAGAGAAATACCGTCTGGACGATGGTATCAAACTGATGCAACGAGCAGGAATCAAGGTAGAATACCTCAATCCTGATGAAAAGACATCTTCTGAAGAAGATTAGAGATAAGATAGATAAAACGTTAGTAAAAAGAGAATTGTTATGAACATGAGTAAGAATAAGACCAACCGCTTTATGCCATTCATCATGGCATTCTGTGTTGTGATAGGTATTATCATCGGAACATTCTTTTCCAACCATTTCTCTGGAAATCGCCTCAACGTTATCAATAGTGGAAGCAACCGTCTGAACAACCTGCTCCATCTTATTGACGACCAATATGTAGATCCCGTGAACATCGACTCGCTGGTAGATAAGGCAATTCCACAGATTTTAGCAGAACTGGATCCACATTCCGTATATATCAGTGCTAAAGACGCAGCTCAGGCCACCGATGATCTGAAAGGCTCGTTCTCGGGTGTAGGCGTAGAGTTTGTCATCCGCCAGGATACAATACATATACAGAATGTGATACAGAATGGACCTGCCGAGAAAGCCGGACTTTTGGCAGGAGATAAGATTGTAGCCGTAGACGGCAAGCCTTTTGTTGGCAAGATTGTAACCAATCAGGAGGCAATGCATCGCCTGAAGGGTCCAAAGGATACCAAGGTGAAAATCGGAGTTATACGATATGGAAGCAAGAAGGTTCAGACCTTTACCGTAACCCGAGGTGAAATACCGACAAAGAGTGTTACAGCAGCTTACATGCTAAACGACAAAACCGGCTATATCCGTATCAAGAACTTTGGCGAGAACACCTATCCGGAAATGCTGATTGCTCTGGCCAAACTCTCACAGCAGGGATTCACCAACCTCTGTATTGACCTTCGTGATAACTCAGGTGGTTACCTGACGGCTGCAGTAAACATGGCAAACGAATTCTTGCCAGACAAGAAGCTCATCGTTTACACACAGGGACGCAAATCGCCTAGACATAACTATATGAGTGACGGTAAGGGTGCCTACCAGAAGATTCCGATGGTAGTTCTCATCAATGAAGGTTCTGCATCATCTGCAGAAATCTTTGCGGGTGCCATGCAGGATAATGACCGTGCTACCATCATCGGACGACGCTCGTTTGGTAAGGGACTGGTTCAGCAACAGATAGAATTCCCTGACCACAGCCTCATCCGTCTGACCATTGCGCGCTACTATACTCCTTCAGGAAGATGCATCCAGAAGCCATATACGCTGGGCGATGACAAGGATTATGAGCAAGACTTGCTTGACAGATACCAGCACGGAGAGTTCTTCTCACAGGATAGCATCAAGCATACAGGACCAGCTTATCATACAGGTAACGGCCGTATTGTCTATGGTGGAGGTGGTATCACCCCAGACATCTTTGTTCCTGAAGATACGCTCGGCATGACATCCTATTTCAAGGAGGCCAGTATGAGTGGTCTCATCTTGCAGTTTGCCTTCACTTATACAGACGATAACCGTCCGAAGTTGAACAACTTCAAGGAGATGATGGAACTTGCCGATTATCTTGACAGTCAGGACATGGTTGAAAAGTTTGCCAGCTATGCTGATAAACGTGGTTTGAAACGTAGAAATCTTTTAATCAAGAAATCACACAAACTGTTAGACCGTGTCATCGACAGCCGTATCATCTACAATATGTTGGACGAGCAGGCATGGACCCAGTACATCAATCTTGATGATCCAGTCATCAAAAAGACGCTGGATGTATTTGAGAACCATGCAGCATTTCCAAAGAAACCAGAGCCAGCCAAAAAACGCGCTGCGAAGAAAGAAAAGATAGCTATGGCGAATACGCCCTACAACTATTCTTCCTTACACCATAATAATTGTATGATAGCAAATGCTTAAGGCATGGACAAGAAAGAATTAAGAAAAATCATAAAAGACAGAAAGCGACAGTATTCCTCAAGACAACTTGAGGAACTGTCGCTTTCTGTATTATCACGTTTAGATTCCAACCCGCATCTTCAGAATGCCCAAACCATACTGATGTACTATTCTCTTCCTGATGAAGTGGACACCCGTCATTATATAGACCAACTTGTTTCCAGGGGAAAACGGGTGATACTGCCCGTTGTGCTGGACGATACGAATATGGAACTGAGAGAATATTCCGGAGTTCAAGACCTGAAGGAAGGAGCCTATCATATACTTGAACCGAAAGGCAAGATTTATCCGGAAGAAAAATATCCTGAGATAGAACTTGCCGTAATCCCAGGTATGAGTTTCGATATGAAAGGCAACCGGTTAGGAAGAGGAAAAGGCTATTACGACAGATTTCTTGCCCAGATTCCACATGCATACAAAATAGGAATCTGTTTCGACTTCCAGAAAATCAAAGAGGAAGGACTCCTTCCTGTTACCCCTACAGATATATGCATGGACGAAATCATATAGCATATAGAGCGGGGAATATTAATAAAAGCGTATATCTGCAATAACCTGTGCACCAACCTGTTCATTCAAACGGCGAACAAGGGTAGCACGGCTCATCGTGAGGTCAGCCCTCAATGCAGCATTCTCTATCTTTACATAGAGAGTCTGGTTCTTGATAAACTTATCACCACAATATGCAGCAATATTTTCCCCTACCACAGAATCCCAACTCATGATCAGGCGTTTCTGCTGCAAAGGAGTCTCCAACCCTTCCTTTCTCAGAAATTCGGGCAAGAGTTCTGCTATTGACTTAACTTTTCTTTTAAACATATTCTTACTTCATTATTTCCCCATTCTCTACATAGAATATCGTATGATCTCCCTGCATGTTCTGGAGAATCTTATCCAAATGATCACGGTTCGTATCCGTAATAAAAATCTGTCCGAAATGGTCACCGGCAACCAGTTTCACAATAGCCTCAACCCGCTGAGCATCCAACTTATCGAAAATATCATCTAAGAGAAGCAGAGGAAGCGTATTGGAACTCGTGCGCTGCAGGAAAGTAAATTGAGCCAGTTTCAGGGCTATCACGAAAGTTTTGTTCTGCCCCTGACTTCCCTCTCTCTTCATCGGATAATCACCCAGCAAAAACTCCAGATCATCACGGTGAACACCATGCAGAGAATACCCTACAGCACGGTCCTTAAACCGGTCGCGCTGGATAACATCCAGCAAAGGACCTCTCTGGCAATGAGAAACATAGTGAAGACGGACCTGCTCCTTATCACCCGAAATCTGCTGATAAATCTGCTGAAACAGCGGAACCAGTTCGTCAACGAAAGCCTGCCGTTTCCGGTACAGCAATTCACCATTACTCGCCATCTGCTGTTCCCAAAGTTCCATCAGCGTAATATCAGGCTCCTCCTCCATTTTCAGCAAAGCATTTCTCTGTTGCAAAGCCTTATTATAGTTGGATAAAGCCTCTATATAAGAGTAATCATACTGAGAGATGACCACATCCATCAGTTTTCTGCGCTCCTCACTTCCTCCTTCTATCAGAGAAACATCAGATGGAGAAACCAGAATCAGAGGGATAAGTCCAATATGTTGCGAAAGACGCTTATACTCCTTCTTGTTTCTCTTGAAATGCTTCTTGGTACCCCGCTTCATGCCACAGTAAACATTCTCTATCTCCCCCTTATCATTATCATAATTTCCCTCCAGCATAAAGAAAGGCTCATCATGAGTAATAATCTGGGAATCGATAGAATTATAGGCACTCCTACAGAAAGAGAGATAGTAGATGGCATCAAGGAAATTAGTCTTTCCCATGCCATTATGTCCTATCAGACAATTGATTTTGGGCGACAACTCCAGATTGGCGCTCTTTATATTTTTAAAGTTAATAATGGAAATATTCTTTAAAATCATAGTCTCTTTTCTGCTTTTATAGTGCAAAGTTAGCAGAAAAAGAGGAAAAAACAAAAAAAATAGGCTAGAAATTTCAATAATTGAATAAAATTGAGTAAATTTGCAGAAGTTTAGCGGCATTCCACAATTTGAAAGCTAACTTTCTATTGAACAGATTGCCCCAAAACAAGAAACTAAAAAGTATAGAATAATAAAAAAGCAAAATAAAAATGGCAAACAACAACGTACAGGCTCAGGAAACAGAGAGCCTAAACATTCGTGAGGCCTTCTTCTTGAAGTACAAGAAGGCAATTATCATTGCAGTAGTAGCTATCATTGTTATCATTGCAGGTGTATTCGGTTATGTATCTCAGATCTCAGGTCCTCGTGAGGACAAGGCTAGCACTATGCTTGCTAAGGGTCAGACCTACTTTGCTAACCAGATGTATGAGCAGGCATTGAAGGGTGATGGCGCAGGCTATGTAGGTTTTACTAAGATTGCTGACGAATACAGCAGCACAGATGCAGGTAACCTGGCAAACCTCTATGCTGGTCTTTGCTATGCAAACCTCGGCAAATGGGCAGAAGCTCAGAAGAGTCTGGAATCTTTCTCTTCAGAAGACGACCAGATGATCAGTCCTGCTGCTGAATCTGCTTTAGGTGATGCTTATGCTCATCTCAACCAGCTCGACAAGGCTGTAGATGCTTTCAAGAAGGCTGCTTCTATGGCTGACAGCAAGGCCGAGGATGGTACAAACAACAGTCTTTCTCCTATATTCGTTATCAAGGCAGGCGAGATTCTCGAAAGCAGGGTAAGAAAGACGAAGCTTTGAAGCTTTATCAGGATGCTAAGAAGAAGTATGTTAACGCTATGCTCGTACAGAGTGGCGAAATCGACAAGTACATCGAGCGCGCTTCTAACTAATCTGTACTGATAACAATTCGAAATCAATATGGCAACAGCACTTCATAATTTATCTGAATACGACTTTACTAAAATACCAGACGCCAGTAACATGTGCTTCGGTATCGTTGTAGCAGAATGGAATCCTGAGATAACGGGCGCTTTGCTCGACGGAGCAGTAAAAACACTCGAAAAACATGGAGCTCTCACTGAGAATATCCATGTGAAAACTGTTCCAGGCAGCTTTGAGCTTATCTACGGAGCCCATCAAATGGTTCTGAATGGCGGCTATGATGCAGTCATCATTTTAGGTAGTGTGATACGTGGTGAAACTCCTCACTTCGATTACATCTGCGAGGGTGTTACCTACGGAATTGCCCGTCTGAATGCTACTCAGGAAATTCCTGTTATCTATGGTCTCTTGACTACCAACGATCTGCAGCAGGCTAAGGATCGTAGCGGCGGCAAGTTGGGTAACAAGGGTGATGAGTGTGCTATAGATGCTATCAAGATGGCTAAGTTCTAGTCTTCACAACGAGAGTTGATAAACTGAATGTTATATATATAATAAGGTATAAGCATATGAAACTCTACCAGCTATTGCAGTCGTTTGAATTTGAAGAGATTTTTCCAACAGTCAATGTGATGTTTCCAAATGCACAGTTGCATCGCGATATTTTTGAAAAAGCATTCGATATGCTTTGCAATATCCAACCTATCACATCCAAAAAGGTTATCAAGTTTGAACTGATGGAAGATCCTGACTCAAATGATATGTTTGTTGGAGCAAATGATAGCTGTTTCCAGTCCACATGGGATGTATGCCTGGGAAAGGAAGTCAAAAAAGGCAAAGGCGCTGATCTCAATGATGTAGAACTGGCAGCCAACTGCTTACTCAATGTTCTTTTCATCGGACGTCATCCTCAAGGATTTGACAAGGAATACAAAAAGTTATTGAAATAAAGGGTAAAAAGGTAAAAAGGTAAAAAAGTAAAAAGGTAAAAAAGCCTACCCCCCTTCGTGCCCCCGTCCCCAGCGATTCCATCGCTGGTCCCCCTAAAAAAAGGTAAAAAGAGCACCCTAGCTTAACATTCCGCTAGGCTCTTTTTACCTTTTTACTTTTTTACCTTTCAACATTCAACATTCCCTATTCCACCCCCGGCTCGCCCAGATATTCGAAGATGGTGGATACCTGGCGGGGAGGGAAATACTGGCTACGATTCTGGTAGCCTAGGCGCTGCAGCTCGTTCCAGAGGGGCTCGCAACGCTTGATCCATTCCATGATATGACGGCGCGCTGTTGCCCCGTCGGTTGTGTCGGGAAAGTAGAGCAGACCGAGTTCGGTCTTGCTGTACATACGTTGGGGATAATTCATAAGCTTTATATTTTTTACAGTCCTTCTACACCATGATCCTTAAAGAAACCTACCATGGCTGTGGTCATATAGCCACCCGTGTTCATCTTCTTGTTCGAACGCCTGCAGTTGGCTATGTAATAATCCTTTCGCTGGAAGAAGTCCTCCAGGTCGCCAATCATATCTAACCTGAGATAGCCGCTCAACTGCTCAGCCTTCTTCTCGCTCACATCATAATTGCATTGCAGCCGGAGTTTCAGTTTGCTCCGCTGCCCTCTCAGTTCGCTGCTCACTTCTCCACCCTCTGCAGTTTCGCCTGAAGTGCGACGGTCGTGCAGGGTAAAGGTGATGTGCTCGGGCAGGTGATGCTTCACTTTTTCACCCTCTTCCAGAAAGAAAGGCTTATAGGTAAGATACTGGTCGATGATGCGGTTACGGTAAAGGCGCTTGATATCTTTGCAGGCAGTTACCAGACATTTTCTGTCCAGTTCCGACCAGGTCTTGTAATAATCAGCCCTGCCATGCATCAGTTGCTGGAAGTGCGCCGTTTTGCAGATAGTGAATCCCTTTGCACCCCAGCAGTTCATGATGATATATAACTTGATGCTCGATGCACTGCGGCATTGCTTGATGGCATTGAGGTCGATATGGCTGACTCCCTTTTCATAACTGTAGAAAAACCGTATCACGTTGTTGTCGAAGCGGAATTTTACCATCCAGTTCTTGTGCCGGTCTTGGTATATCTCACTCTTAAACAGGCATGCAAATTTCCGGTATAATGTCTGTTTTTTCAGCTTGAACGGCAGCAGGATGGGCTGTGATTCTATACGCTTGATGGCATCGCGCAATTGCGGATAATGATGAGCACCATAAGGAAACTCCGACAGTTTCATGATGACATCGGTGTGGTCTGCAGCTCTCTGTTCTGCGGTGAAGCCATTAAAAGTTTGTGAAGTTGTATGATAAGGCACTACATAGTCTTGAATAACTTTCTGGGCATGCCTGATAATCTGTAGAACGATTTTGAGTTCTACCACCGAATAGTTCTGGTAAGACAATCCCTGTACGCCAAGGATGGCTATCAGTTGTTTCTCTTGTTGATTTGCCTGAGGGAAGGACTGCTGCCCGCCCGGAGGCTGTTGATTAAATTGTTCCATTTCCGTTTTCTGTTAAAATCGTTAGTGGCCTACCGATTGCGGCAAGTCTTGGTTATAGTTTATTGAAAACCGGCATGGAATTGGAGTAAGGTATAACATTGCAAGATAAAAAATTTCAATCCTTGAAGGAATGAGTTTCAGCCTTTTCTCTTGCTATCAAATAGAACCTTACTCTGCATCCATGCCGATAAATTTTCATCAAATTTATCAGGCATAGAATGCCCTGTAAGGATTACTATTTGATCACTCACCTTTTGGGGCTGAATCCTACTCAATGAGCTATGTTCTAATCCTTAACCGAAAGCAATTCCCGGTGTCCTTCATCGGGAGGAGAATCGCATTCTCCGCGCTTTCATGATGCAAAAGTAATATTAATTTCAGACTTATGCAAATTTTTTGAAGAGAAAAATGCATTTTAATGGCTGATTTGTCGAAAAAAAAAACTTTTTCTTCCCGTATTACGTATAGTGTAATTGATGTAAATGTATATATATAATATACTTGGTATAGTATAGGAAAGAAAAATTAGTATTTAACTATCTGATATTCAGCATATTGCATTTTCAAGATTCGCCAAGATAGTCATTCGGGCATATCAGAAAATACATGATTGGCCCTGATGGTACCTATTATTGGCCCTCATGGTACCCTCTGAAAGACTAAATTGCCCTGATAGTCATTGCCCACCCAAATGAGGTAAACAAACGATGTTCTTCCGTTTACCAACTGATGTGGCTGCGTCGGGTTAAGGATATGGCTGAACTGGGTTACGCAGACGGCTGGATTCGCTTACTCAGACGGCTGGACTCGCTGATTGAGCCACTTGAGTAATCTGACAAAGCCACTTGAGTAAGCTGATTGAGCCACTTGAGTAAGTTAACTGAGCCACTTGAATATTCTGCAGCATACGCTTGCGTGCAAAAGTATACATAATCGAGCCAAATAGAGCACAACTGGTACTTATCGTACCAAAGTGGACAAGTGGGGCACCGCCGATGTTGTATCTTTGTATCAGCATTCGGGAAGAGACCGGTGCACAACATG
>QSCI01000103.1:0-10946 GCA_003463005.1 Segatella copri
ATATATAATATATATAATATACCTTCTATGTAGAGGATGGTAACAACGAGCGAAAAAAAACTGATACTGAATACTGAACACCCTTTTTAGGCATTATAAGCCTGTAAAGGCAAAAGCTTTCCAGCCTGCCCAACCTTGTGATATATCCATTAGCCACGATTCATGGTCATAATGAATTTGCCAACAAAGCCTGCCCCTGCTTTGATGTAAAGAAGGAGTGGGGGAAGGAGTAAACACAAAAATAGCGGATCTGTCACAGACCCGCTATTTAAATTTATTAAATAAAATTTTTATGTTTAACAATTTTCTAGTCTTATACAATGCCCTGAGCCATCATAGCCTTAGCTACCTTCAGGAAGCCGGCTACGTTTGCACCCTTTACGTAATTAATATAACCATCTGGCTCAGTACCATACTTCACGCAGTTAGCGTGAATATCGTTCATGATGTCGTGGAGCTTAGCATCAACCTCCTCACGAGACCACTTCAGACGCTCTGAGTTCTGGCTCATCTCAAGACCTGATACTGCAACACCACCTGCGTTGGCTGCCTTACCTGGAGAGTAGAGAATCTTAGCATCCTGGAATACCTTGATAGCTTCTGGAGTAGAAGGCATGTTTGCACCCTCGCTTACTGCGATTACGCCGTTGGCGATGAGGGCCTTAGCTGCCTCCTCGTTGATTTCGTTCTGAGTAGCTGATGGGAGAGCGATGTCTGCCTTCTCAAACCAAGGCTTAGCACCTGCAACATATTTTACACCATACTTCTCTGCATACTCCTTGATACGGCCACGCTCTACGTTCTTGAGCTCCATGATGTAATCGAGCTTCTCGCGGTCGATTCCGTCTGGGTCGTAGATGTAACCGTCAGAATCTGAACATGTAACTGGCTTAGCACCCAACTGGAGCAACTTCTCCATAGTGTACTGGGCTACATTACCTGAACCTGAAACCAAAACTGTCTTGCCCTTGATGTCAATACCCTTGGTAGCGAGCATGTTGCAGAGGAAGTATACGTTACCGTAACCTGTAGCCTCAGGACGGATCAATGAACCGCCGAACTCCTGCCCCTTACCGGTCAAGACGCCCTGGAACTGGTGTGTCAACTTCTTGTACATTCCGAAGAGGTAACCTACCTCACGGCCACCTACACCGATGTCACCAGCTGGAACATCCTCGTCTGGACCCATGTGACGGTAAAGCTCTGTCATGAAAGCCTGGCAGAAACGCATTACCTCGTTGTTGCTCTTGCCACGTGGAGAGAAGTCAGAACCACCCTTAGCACCACCCATTGGGAGAGTAGTAAGAGAGTTCTTGAATGTCTGCTCGAAAGCCAAGAACTTCAAAATACCCAAGTTTACTGACTTGTGGTAGCGAAGACCTCCCTTGTAAGGGCCAATCGCGTTGTTGTGCTGTACGCGGTAACCCATGTTAGTCTGTACGTTGCCCTTATCATCTACCCAAGATACGCGGAACTGGATGATGCGGTCTGGAATGCAGAGACGCTCGATGAGGTTTGCCTTCTCAAACTCTGGGTGCTTGTTGTACTCTTCCTCGATAGTACCGAGAACCTGACTAACTGCCTGAATGTACTCAGGCTCGTTTGGGAATCTTCTTTGGAGATTCGCGATTACTTCTGATGCTTTCATAATCTTTAATCTTTTATTGAGTTTAAATTCTTATTTTTTATTTCTGATTGCAAAGATACATGTTTTTCTCGAAAACACCAACAAAAAGAAAGAAAAAATGCAGAAAAAGTAGAAAAAAGATATTTTTTAACATTCTTAATCACGATTTGTAGCGCTTTTGTGTACGCACACCTTATTATATAAGAGACGTTTTTCCGGCGTTTTTGTCATTCTCTCCGTTTGGGGGAATCTTGCATTCTGACGATTTCTGTTTTCCTATCTTCCGCAAAAGGGCATAAACAAGCAGGATGATAGCGTAGAGACCGATTACCTGAGGCAGACTGATTCTTACGTTTTCGATGCTTGCTCCAGGCAGCATGCTGATCAGTTTTATGGCTGTATTCAAAAACTGGGTGATGCTGGTCAAGGCGCCTGATGTAAGGCTGATGAGTGGGGCGACAACCGGTGCTATGGGCGCCCATAACGTGAGTGGGGAGAAGAGTATTAATGCTGCTCCAAGATATAGGATGAGGGTTGCTGCGGGAATGGCGATGTAATTGGTGAGAAGTGAATAGCACGATATTCTGCCGAAGGTGTAGACGATGACCGGAAGGGTTCCTATCTGGCTGCCAGTGAAACGCAAAGGAGTCCCCATGCCCAACGGAGGAAACGGCTGCGGATGGGGAGGAGGGTGTAAAGGGGTGTGAAGAACAGCAGAATGGAGGCTACGGCCAGGAACGAAAGCTGGAAACTCAACTCGAAAAGATAGAGCGGACTGATGAAGAGCATAAATATATAAGCTGAGGATAAAGTGTTGAGCGGCAGACCGGTACGATGGAAAGCTAAACTTAAGCTGTAGGCTGAAAGCATGATGGCTGCACGGACTGCACTTGCCGGCAATCCTATGAGAAAAACATAGGTCCAGATGGAGATGAGGGACAGGATGATGGTGTAAACTGAGTACTTTCTGCCGCCTAGCAGAAAGATGAAAAGCTGGAAGATAATGCCTATATGAAGTCCGCTTACTGCCAGGATGTGACTGGCTCCGGAAATGGAGTAACTGTTTCGGGTGTTCGAGTCGAGTGCGCTCTTGTCGCCCAGCGCCATGGCTGCGATGACTGCATAGTCTTGCTGTTTTACGTGAAGGGAAACCAGTTTGCTTTCAATATTGCTTTTATAGCGTTCGGTATTGATTTTTGCCCGTGTGAGGTAAGACAGTTCCTGCCAGTTTTTCAGTTGTGTAGAGGTTTGGGAATCAGCTATTTGCTTACAGGTAAGAAAAGCCCCAAGGCTCAGGATGCATAAATGAATCATCACGCATTGGGAGAAGATGAGAAACTGGTGGCTCCTGCTGAAGTAAGCTTTTTGGCTTAAGAACTCAGTAAGGAAAAAGATGCTGCTGCCAAGGGCGCATGAAATGATGGAGATGATGAGCCAGAAGCGCATGTTGAAATCATCATAGCCCCATTTGGCTATGATGATTCCGATCGTCAGTGTGAGGCTGATGGTCATGAGCGGGGGAGAGGTAGCTCTTTCATCATTCCTCTTTCCTTTTTAAAAGATAATTTATTTCCTATTTCTTGAATCCGAAGATGCGCTTGATGAATTTCTTCACAGCGTTTTCTTGCTTCTGTGGATTTACGATAGGGGTGTGCTTGCGTGCAGCCGGCTTGTCGCCCTTTTTCTGGGCTACGCCTCTGCCACGGCCGTTGCTGCCTGGGCGAACATTGTTCTCGTTGCCTGGGCGCTGCTGGTTGCTGTTATTGCTGTTATTGCGGCGCTTCTGGCTGTTGCTGTTCTTTGGCTGCTCGCCTGGCTGGGCTGGCTTTCTGTTCTGCTGCTTTGCGTTCTGCTGCTTGTTGCCCTGCTGTGGCTGCTGCTTTGCGTTCTGCTGCCTGTTGCCCTGCTGTGGCTGCTGCTTTGCGTTCTGCTGCTTATTGCCCTGCTGAGGCTGCTGCTCGTTGTTGCGTGGTGCTTTTTCCTGACGCTCGTTTGGCTTGTTTGGCTTGCGCTTGTGAGAAGTCTGGTCGCGGTCTTTCTGTCGGCGGTTCTTGGCGCTGTTCTTTCCGGCCTCGCCGTTTCCGCCGTTACCGCGTCTGTTGTTTCTTCCGTTTGTGCCTTTCTTCTTCGGCTTGTTGAGCTTGATGTATTCAGGACCTTCGCCGCATCCCTCAGGGAGAGGCATCTTGTCTACTACCTTCTCCAGGAACTTCTCTATCTGCTGGAACCAGTACTGGTCTTCTTCGCTCACGAAGGTGATGGCTCTACCATCGCGGTTGGCACGGGCTGTACGGCCGATGCGGTGAACGTAATCTTCTGTATCGTGAGGAACATCGTAATTGATGACCATCTCAATATCATCGATGTCGATTCCGCGCGCCACAATGTCGGTAGCTACGAGAACATCATACTGTCCGCTCTTGAACTTGAACATCACATCATCGCGCTCAGCCTGTTCCAGGTCGCTGTGCATGGCTCCGCAGTTTACTCCAATCTGCTGGAGGGAAGCTGCGAGTTGCTTCACCTTGAATTTGCTGCCGCTGAAGACGATGACACGCTTCAGGTCGCCTGCCTTGAAGATGTCCTTGATGATGGTCATCTTCTGGGTTTCGTAGCATACGTATGCTTCCTGCTTGATTTTCTCGGCTGGCTTGCTGACGGCAAGTTTGATTTCTACAGGATTCTTGAGCAGGGTCTTAGCCAGTTCTTCTATCTTCTCAGGCATGGTTGCCGAGAACATGATGGTCTGGCAGGTCTTTGGCAGTTTTGCCGCGATGGTCTTGATGTCTTCTGAGAAACCCATGTCGAGCATGCGGTCGGCCTCGTCGAGAATGAAGAAGCTTACCTTGCTGAGGTCTACATTGCCCAGAGAGATATGGGAGATGAGACGGCCCGGGGTGGCGATGACTACATCGGCGCCCATGCGGAGGCTGCGCAACTCCTGATCGTAACGGTTGCCGTCGTTGCCGCCGTATACGGCTACGCTGCTCACGCCCTGCAGGTAATAGCCGAAGCCTTGCATCGCCTGGTCTATCTGCTGGGCGAGCTCGCGGGTTGGTGACATGATGACGCAGTTGATGGCGTCTTTAGGATAACCGCCGTCATCGAGCTTGCTCAATACTGGCAGCAGATAGGCTGCGGTTTTGCCGGTTCCGGTCTGGGCTACACCCAAGACATCGTGACCTTCTAATATCTCTGGAATGCACTTTTCCTGTACAGGAGTGCATGTGTCGAAGCGCATGTCATATAATGCGTCGAGCACGTTGTCGTTTAAATCTAATTCGTCGAAATACATTTTTTTTTAATGTTGAATGTTGAATGTTGAATGTTGACTTTTTACCTCGGTGCCTTGCGGTAGCAGAAGTAGGCTACGATGGCGAAGAGGAAGTTTGGAAGCCACGCTGCCAAAACAGGCGGGAAATTGGCCTGGATGGCGAAGGTGGCAGAAACCGTCTGCAGCATGATGTAGCCGAAACTCAGCGCAAGTCCAACGCCCAATGCTGCTCCCATGCCGCCCTTGCGCTTGCGGGCTGAGAGGGAGACACCGATGATGGTGAGGATGAACGAGGCGAAGGATGAGGCGATGCGCTTGTGGTATTCTACCTCGTACTGCACTACGTTGCCCGAACCGCGGTTAATCTGCTTGGAGATGTAATCGCGGAGCTCAGGACTGGTGAAGGTTTCCTGCTGACCCTTGGAATAGACCAGGTCGGTAGGTTCCATCATGATGATGGTGTCCTTCTGGGCTCCGCTCGTAATATGCTCCTTCATGCCCTGGAGCTTGCGGATTTTCCAGTTGCTCAGTTGCCAGTGATACTTGCTGTCGGAAATGGTGTCGTACTGGATGTCCATCGCTGTAAGGTGGCTTACGAGTTTCTTATCCTGGAACTTGTCGAGACAGAATCCGTAGCCGCGTTTCATGCTGTTGTCGTAATGCTGCATATAGGCAATCACTCCCTTGTCTACCTGCAGCTGTACATTCTCGGCACTGGTATTCTTCTTCTTGTTCTTGTACATCGTCTCGAAGTTCTGCCTGATAACGGTTCCGTGGGGAATGACGTAGGCTGAGAGCCCGAAGGAGAGGGCTGAGAGCAGCACGCAGGTAATCATGTATGGGCGGAGGAGACGCTTGAAGGATACTCCCGATGCCAGGATGGCGATGATTTCGGAATTACTTGCCAGCTTGCTGGTGAAGAGAATGACCGCCACGAACACGAACAGCGCACTGAAGAGGTTGGCAAAATAGGGCACGAAGTTGGCGTAGTAATCGAAGATGATTGCGCGCGCCGGTGCATGGTGCTCTGTGAATTTTGACAGGTTCTCGTTGAAGTCGAAGACGATGGCGATGGAGATGATCAGGGCGATGGAGAAGAAATAGTAGCCCAGAAACTTCTTGATAATGTACCAGTCGAGCTTCTTGATGTACCTGAACGGGTTGAGAAACCGGAATATGCGCAGGAACCGGAGCTTGTGAGCCAGCCAGCGCACAGCCCTGATGAGCCACCCGAACTTGCGGGAAGCCCATCGGCCGGTGCGGTAGAGCCGGCGGTGTTTTCTTATTTTCTTAAAATCTTTCATGATGCTTGCTTACTTAAATTCTTCGGCCAAGCTGGTCGATGATGGAATTCTTCCATGCCACGAAATCGCCCTGCTCGATATGATGGCGGGCATCGGTCACGAGGCGCAGATAGAAAGAGAGGTTGTGGATGCTGGCTATCTGCATCGCCAGCAGCTCTTGGGCCTTGAAGAGGTGGTGGAGGTAGGCCTTCGTGGTTACGAGGTCGATGTCGCAGCCGTCTGGATCTACCGGACTGAAATCTTTCTCCCACTTCTTGTTGCGCATGTTCATCGTGCCCTGATAGGTGAAGAGCATGGCGTTGCGGCCGTTGCGGGTCGGCATTACACAGTCGAACATGTCTACGCCGCGCTCGATGGCTTCGAGGATGTTCTGCGGGGTTCCTACGCCCATCAGATATCTCGGCTTGTCTTTCGGCAGGATTTCGTTCACTACTTCTATCATCTCATACATTACCTCGGTAGGCTCTCCTACGGCAAGTCCGCCGATGGCATTTCCGTCGGCTCCCTTGTCGGCAATGTATTTGGCAGCTTCGCGGCGCAGGTCCGGGAAGGTGCAGCCCTGAACGATAGGGAAGAGGCTCTGCTGATAGCCGTAGAGGGGCTCGGTTTCGTTGAACCGCTTGATGCAGCGGTCTAGCCAGCGCTGGGTGAGCATGAGGCTGTTCTTGGCGTACTGGTAATCGCTCTTTCCCGGTGGACATTCATCGAAGGCCATCATGATGTCGGCTCCGATGACGCGCTCGGTGTCCATCACATTTTCCGGTGTAAAGAAGTGCTTGCTGCCGTCGATGTGGGAGCGGAACTCGCAGCCTTCTTCCTTGAGCTTGCGGATGCCGGTGAGCGAGAAGACCTGGAAGCCGCCGCTGTCGGTGAGGATAGGACGGTCCCAGCCGTTGAACTTGTGCAATCCGCCTGCTGCCCTGATGACGTCAAGACCTGGGCGCAGGTAGAGGTGATAGGTGTTTCCGAGGATAATCTGTGCCATGACCTGCTTCTTGAGTTCCTCGAAGTGGACGCCCTTCACGCTTCCTACGGTTCCTACGGGCATGAAGATTGGGGTCTTGATCTGTCCGTGGTCGGTGGTGATGATGCCTGTACGCGCATCGCTTGCTTTATCTGTTACTTGTAATTCAAATTTCATTTCTATTCTTTTTTATCATTTTCCTCAATACTGAAGTCTGTAGGGTTTTTCACCTTCTCGTCGGTCAGCGCGAACTGCCAGACGTCAGCCACATTCTCTACATAGTGGAAGTTTACGCCCTTGAGATATTTCTCCGGTATTTCCTCTACGTTCTTCTGGTTCTCCCTGCACATCACGATGTGCTTGATTCCTGCCCGCTTGGCTGCCAGAATCTTCTCCTTGATTCCGCCTACCGGGAGCACTTTGCCGCGGAGGGTAATCTCGCCGGTCATGGCTGTGTTGGCACGTACCTTGCGCTGGGTGATGGCTGAGGCGATGCTGGTGGCGATGGTGATTCCGGCAGAAGGACCGTCTTTCGGGGTGGCTCCCTCAGGCACGTGGATGTGGATGTTCCACTGCTCGAAGATACGGTAGTCTACCTTCAGCAGGTCGATGTGCGACTTGACGTATTCCAGTGCGATAATGGCTGATTCCTTCATCACGTCGCCCAGATTTCCGGTCAGGGTGAGCTTGCCTGCCTTGCCCTTGCTGAGCGAGGTTTCGATGTAGAGGATTTCGCCGCCCACTGAGGTCCAGGCAAGTCCGGTTACCACTCCTGCATAGTCGTTGCCCTGGTAGATGTCGCGGTTGAACGGCGGATTGCCCAGCAGGTCTTTTACTTCGGCAGGGGTGATGGTGTAGTTCTTCAGCTCCTGGTTGCAGGCAAGTTTGTAAGCCATCTTGCGCAGACTCTTGTCAATCTGCTTCTTCAGCTGTCTTACGCCACTCTCCCGGGTATAGTGCTCGATGATGAACTCGAGGGCATTCTTGTTGAAGCTTACCTTCGGCGAAACCTTGTCGAGTCCGGTGCTTTCCAGCTCTTCCGGTACGAGATGGCGCTTGGCAATCTCTGTCTTCTCTTCGGTGATGTAGCCGCCTACTTCTATCAGCTCCATACGGTCGAGGAGCGGACGCGGAATGACGCTCAGGTCATTGGCTGTGGCGATGAAGAGCACCTTGGAGAGGTCGTAATCCATATCGAGATAGTTGTCGTGGAAGGCATTGTTCTGCTCCGGGTCCAGCACTTCGAGCAGGGCTGATGCTGGGTCGCCGTTGAAATTGCTCTGCGCCACCTTGTCAATCTCGTCGAGGATGAAGACCGGATTGCTGCTGCCTGCCTTCAGCATGTTCTTGATGATGCGGCCCGGCATGGCTCCCACATAGGTGCGGCGGTGACCGCGGATTTCGGCTTCATCGTGCAGACCGCCCAGCGACATGCGTACATACTTGCGCTTCATGGCTGCTGCGATGCTCTTGCCCAGACTGGTCTTTCCTACGCCCGGAGGACCGTAGAGGCAGAGGATAGGACTCTTGCCGCCGCCGTTCAGTGCTCTTACGGCGAGGAATTCCAGGATGCGCTCCTTCACATTCTCCATGCCGTAGTGGTCGTGGTTCAGAATGCGCTTGGCACGGGTCAGACTGAGGTCGTCCTGGGTGTAGGAGTTCCAAGGCAAATCTACCATGGTCTGCAGGAATCCTATCTGTATCGAATAGTCAGGACTCTGCGGGTTCAGGGTGTCGAGCTTGGCAATTTCTTTCTTGAAGATTTTGGCTGTCTCTTCGCTCCAGTTCTTTTGTTTCGCCTTCTCCAGAATCTCCTTCTTCTCCGGACTGGCGTTGCCTTCTCCCAGTTCTTCCTTGATGTTCTTGATTTGCTGCTTGAGGAAGTATTCCTTCTGCTGTTCATCGAGGTCGTAGTGGGTTTTGTTCTCAATCTCAGTCTGGATGCGTAGCAGATGGCGCACCTTGTTCAGAGATCTGATGGCAATCATGATGCGCTCGCTGAGATTTTCCTCTTTCAGCATCTTGATTTTATCCTCGATGGAGAAAGGGAGGAGGGAGCACATGAAGTTGCACTGCATGTGAATGCTCGAGAGTTCGTTGATGGCCTGGATGGCCTCATCAGTATAGTTGGCGTTTGATTTGATATAGTCTGTCGCTTCGTAATGGAAGTTCTCGTAGAGCATTCTGAAGAGTTCATCGTTGTTCTCGTCAGGCCATTTCTCCGGAAGACTTTTTACGTCAATTACTGTGTAAGGCTCTTTTTGAACGAGATGTTTCATCTGACATCTGCCCAGACCCTGGATGATGATGCTCATCTGCTCTGTGCCAGGCATCTTGATCACCTTGATGAGTTTGGCGAAGACACCTACAGGGTAGAGGTCTTCTTCGTAGGGCGATTCTGTATCTTTGTTCTTCTGGCAGAATACGCAGAATATGGTGTCTGGTTTCTTTTCCAGCATCCGGACGAGATTCAGACTTTCCTTTCTGCCCACAACGATAGGAGTCATGTTGGTAGGGAAAACTACAATATCTCGCATGCAGAGGGTAGGGTACAGGCCTTCTTCCTGGTCTTCGATCAGGGTTTTCGGGTCGCCCTCGTAGTCTGCAATCATTTGTATTCGGGTACTTGTTCTTCTATTATCCATTTTGTTATGATTTCTATTTTCCGTGCAAAGGTACTCATTTTTTATGAAATATCGTGGAAGATGATAGATTATTTAATAATAAAATTGCTTTTTCTATATATTAGTACCCGTTTTTATAGATGTAAGTAGCTGCTTTTGCAGGTGGAAGTGGCAATTTCTGCTGCTTGCGATAAAATAAATCGGCGGCGCATTCGTTTTCTTCTGTAAAGAGACAGAAGAATTTATGGGTAATTTTCGATTTAAACAGTTTGAGATAGAGCAAGACCGTTGTGCCATGAAAGTGGGAACTGACGGCGTTTTGCTGGGTGCATGGGCGCAAGGTGGCAGGCGGATTCTGGACATTGGTTCCGGAACGGGACTGATTTCGCTCATGATGGCGCAGCGTTTTCCTGAAGCTGAGGTCGTAGGGATTGATATGGATGCTGATGCCTGCGGACAGGCGAGGGAGAATGTGATGGCAAGTCCGTTTCGCGACAGGGTGGAAATAGAATGCTGCAGATTGCAGGATTTCGGGGGAGTCGGTGTTTCGAAAACTGCTGAGACTTTGGAAACTGCTGAGGCTTTGGAAACTGCTGAAGGTTTGAAGGCTTCTGGTGTTTTTGATGCGATAGTGAGCAATCCTCCGTTCTTTGTAGATAGCTTGAAAAATCCGGACAGTAAGAGGACGATGGCGAGACATACGGACAGTCTTCCGTTCCGCGATTTGTTTGCGGGTGTAAAACGGCTGCTTTCTGATGACGGTATTTTCTCTGCAATTGTTCCCGTAGAAGTAGTGGAGCAGTTTGTTGCAGAGTCTTGTATATTAGGTTTTTATCTTATACGGAAGTGTGGGGTAAAGACGGTAGAGCGCAAGCAGCCCAAGCGCTTTATGCTGAGTTTTGCCAAGCATCGCATTTCGCCTTATGAAGAGCATGTTGAAACGATGATGGATTCGCAGGGAAACCGCTCGGAATGGTATAGGAAAATAACGGAAGAATTCTACCTTAGTGATTAATGAACTCAAGTTTCGCATATAAGCTCCACACGCCCTGTTTTACTCTAATTGAGCAAGCTTTGAGCGTATTTTTTAACGTTAATTATATTTAACGACCCTTGGGTCTTGCCTGATGAAGTTTGCGTCATAGTATTCACC
>QSCI01000104.1:0-10827 GCA_003463005.1 Segatella copri
TCCAAAACCGCTTCTTGTACTACTTGTCTGTTTATGTAAAATCTTTCAAAGAACTCTTTCTTTAGTTGCTAAGAGAAGTTGTATTTCTCAAAAGCGAGTGCAAAAGTACAAACATTTTCCGAAACCACCAAATATTTCCAAGAAAAAGTTTAGAAATTAACAGTATTTTAACACTTCTGTCTTGTTTTGTACTTATTTTGGTACCAAACACTTTATTATATACATACACGCGCTCATATCTGCGTGTGGGCACACAAGCATGCGCATATACATAATGGTACCAGAAAACTATTCTGCCTCCAAATAGAGAACACGAGACGACCAGTCGTTCTTCTTACCCCAGTCTACTTCATGACCATACGGCATTTCCAAGCCATGTTCCATAAGATACTTACCAGAGTAAGATTTTCCCTCACAATCAAGAGGCTTGTTATCAATTACATCAAGTTCTTTTACCTTATACATCTTATTCTCATCCAGACCAGCCATCTTAACTCTTGGCAAATGAACATTATAGAAGTTTGCCAATTTCCACCAATAGAAGACAGCCTTGTCTTTTGCTTCACTAACATACATAATAGAAGACAAGCCCTGATTATCGTACGGAGAAACCAAACGATAAAGGTCGCCAAACTGAACAACAGGACGAATCTCCTTGTATTCAGAGATAGCCTTTCGACAGAGAGCCTTCTCCTCATCCGTCATATTCTTTGGCTGGATTTCCATTCCAAGTCGTCCGCTCATAGCTACATCAATACGATACTTCAAAGAAGTAGTGCGGAATACGGTATGGTTTGGCACAGCAGAGATATGACTTGCCATGGCGATGGCTGGGAAGAAATAGCTGGTTCCATACTGCATATAAATACGCTGCATGGCATCCGTATTATCACTTACCCAAAACTCATCAAAACCACGGAGCATGCCCCAATTGGCACGGCCACCGCCACTTGCGCAACATTGAATCACCACATCCTTATACTTAGCACGAATACGGTCGATAACCTTCGCAAATCCCTGATGATAAGCAATGTAGAGATGGCTCTGTTCTGTTGCAGACAAGTATTGGCTGCCATGATTCATAATGGCCATATTGGCATCCCACTTAATGTAGGCTATATCTGGATATTTAGTAAGTAAATTGTCTACTACACCGAAAACAAAGTCTTGTACTTTTGGATTAGAGAGATCGAGCACCAGCTGGGTACCGCCACGGCCCAGAACAGCATCTCGCTTAGGAGCCTTGATAACCCAATCAGGATGCTTCTCATAGAGCATACTGGTAGTATTGGTCATTTCCGGTTCGATCCAGATACCAAACTTTACCTGGTTTTTCCTGGCATCGTTCAGCAAGCCTTCAATGCCATTAGGAAGTTTCTTGGTATCAACCACCCAGTCGCCGAGTGCACAGTTATCAGTAACACGAGGATATTTGGTTCCGAACCATCCATCATCCATTACGAAGAGTTCACCACCCATACTATGGATATCAGCCATCATCTGGTCCATTCCCTTTTGGTTGATGTCGAAATAAACACCTTCCCAAGAGTTGAGTAAGATATCACGCTCCTTATCTCCATGTGCCAAGATATATTTGCGTCCCCATTTATGGAAGTTTCTACTTGCACCGCTCAAGCCCTGTGTTGAATAGGTCAAAGCGAGTGCAGGAGTTTTGAAAGTCTCACCTTTTTTAAGATGATATTCAGAATTCTGTTCATTAATACCGGCAAAGAAATAATGATATTCGGTATCATCGGTAACCGTCTTCAGCTTATAGTTACCGCTATAAACCAAGGCTGCACCAATAACATTACCCGCATTTTCCTGTCCTTTACCATCGAGCGAGAACATGACTTCTGCATGATCGGTATGCGAATTGCGGGTACCATCATTGTTTCGAATTACAAATTCTCCTGGCTGCAGTTTTTCATGACTCAACTGTCCCTCTGCTGCCCAAGTACCGGAAAGATGACTCATCCAGACATCTCCACGACGGATAGGAAGCATAGCCGATGCGAAGGTAGTCAGGGTAACAGTACCCTTTTCACCATTCAGAATCTCAGTCCATGCCTCAATCATATCAACATCATTGTATGCACGATACTTCAAATCTACCTTTATATTATATACAGGATCTTTCAGATGAACGGTCGTAACAGAAGCATTTCCTTCGTTCTTCACATCACAGCCCGTAGCCACGAGTGCAGTTGAAAGATTGCCATCACTATGACGCATGGCAAGTGCCGCTTCAGCTGGAGTATTCAGTCCGTAAGCCGGATAAGCATCCATACGGCCATCAGTAGCGACCTTCAGATTCTGCAAATCGTTAGGATTCAACTTAGTACCGAAATAGAGATACTGGGCAGGCTTTCCATTCTCAACATCGAGAATGAGCGACATACCCTTTGTATTTACAGATACTTTTTCTGCCATCGCCGGAAGTGCGACAGTCATCAATATAAGTGCAATTGATTTTAACTTCATATTACCTTTCTAAGTTATTAGTTGCTTTTATAGTTTCAATTTTGTGAGAGATGATTTCTCATTTTCACATCGCAAAATTATAAAAAAATCCAATACACTCCAATACTTTTTTGATTTATTTTTCGAAGAAAGCAGAAAAGGACAAACAATCAGCAAATAAAGCAAAGAAAACACTTTAGAAATCGAAAGAATTCCTAAAAGATAGTCCACTTTAAGAAATTCTTAGTATCTTTGCAATGTTATAGCTGATAACGATTTAGGTATAGTGGCCTGAATGCCCTATTTCTTAAAATTAGCAGAATGTGTAACGAAAAGATATATAGAGATATGAAACTAAAGATACATTTCAATCATAAAGAAGAACTTTGGAACTCATGGTCACATGCAGGAGGTATCCTGATGGGCATTGTCGTGGGAGCCATCTTCTTATATTGGTGTTTTACGATGCATAACGGATGGGCTACGGCGGGAGTTATCCTCTATCTGTTCGGTATGCTGATGTCTTACATCGCCTCAACGGTTTACCATGCCGTTTCTGCCTGGAGTAAATGGAAGGAGCGACTGCGCAAATGGGACCATGCCGCCATCTACTGGCATATTGCGGGTTCCTACTCCCCTATCACCCTGATTGCGCTGCGCGACCAAGGCTACTGGGGATGGAGCCTCTTTATCTTTATCTGGGCTTGCGCCATTGCCGGAACCATCATGAGTTTTGCCAGACTCAAGGATCACAGCAACCTGGAGACCATCTGCTTTGTAGGCATGGGATTGTCGGTACTGGTTGCCTTTAAACCTTTGATAGACTCCGTATCCGCCGCCACAGTCTGGTGGATTATTGCCGAAGGCGTCTGCTACATTACGGGCGCCGTATTCTACAGTATCAACAAGAAGAAATACATGCATTCCGTGTTCCATTTCTTCGTTTTAGCTGGTAGTATCTGCCACATCATTGCAGTTTGGGATATTCTCATGAAATATATCTAAACGGCTAAAGAATAAGAATCCAAGGCATCGGGAAGTTTTTGCTTTCCGATGCCTTTGTTTTTTTATAAAGTTCTATATTACAAGACATTCATCCATATCATACTCTTCTTATAATATAATAAGGTGGAATTGTTAACAATACGTTAAAGTATGAAAATAATTGCCCAAAAGTTTGGAACTTATCGCAGAAAAGCATACCTTTGCAGTGTTCTATTGAAGTAGTACACTAAAACATTAAAGATTATGATACAGATTAAAGACATTGATTTCAGATACCCAGGTAGCAAGCACCTTGTATTTAGAGATTTCTCTTTGGAACTCAAGGAGAACAACATTTATGGCTTGCTTGGCAAGAACGGTACAGGCAAGAGCACCCTGCTCTATCTCATCAGCGGATTGCTCCGCCAGCAACAAGGTACCGTTCTCGTGGATGGCATTTCGGCACAAGATCGGAAAGCCGAGATGCTGAAGGACATCTTCATGGTGCCTGAAGAGTTTGAACTGCCCAACGTTTCCCTCGCCACCTACGTGAAGATGAACCAGGGGTTCTATCCTAACTTCTCGCAGGAAGTGCTGGACCGTTGCCTCAAGGATTTTGATTTACCACTCTCTCTCAAGTTGAACGAACTCTCGATGGGACAGAAGAAGAAGGTATTCATGAGTTTCGCACTCGCCACGGGTACCCGCTTTCTTCTGATGGACGAGCCAACCAATGGTCTCGACATCCCATCGAAGAGCCAGTTCCGTAAGGTCATCGCCAATAACATGACGGAAGACCGCACCCTCATCATCTCAACTCATCAGGTGCACGATGTAGAGTCGTTGCTCGACCACATCATCATCATGAACCAGAGCCAACTGCTGCTCGACGCATCTATTTCAAACATCTGCGAGAAATACACCTTCGAATATCGCAACCCACAGGAAATGGACGACACCGTGCTCTACGCCGAGCCAACCCTGCAGGGCAATGCCGCCATCTGCAAGCGTCAGGAGGGAAAACAGGAAACACAGATGAACCTGGAGTTGCTCTTCAATGCAGTGATTGGCGGAAAACTTGCCGAATAAGAGTTATTCATCAAGTTCATCAAGATTATCGAGAATTAGAAAAATATAAAATCATCTTTAAATAACAACGATTATGAACAAGACTTTTGATTTACATAGATTCGGAATGGTGCTGCGTTGGGATTTGCTTACCAACAGGAAAAGCTATTTCTGCAGTATTGCAGGATTGGCTATCGGCATCATCATGCTTTCCATTTCCATGCTTTATACCTTCCCTCATAGCCATTACATTGTAGGAGGAGATTTGGGTAATTACTACGAAGATAGCATGACAGGATTCCTTGCCACTATTTTAATAGCGTTTTTCTTTGTATCTGCCTGCAACATCTTTAGCAATACGAAGACCAAGCTGCAACGTGAGAGTTTTATGATGTTGCCAGCCAACAATCTGGAGAAATATGCAGCTCGTTTCCTGATGATGAGTGTAGGCAGTATCCTCATCATGGTGATTGCTACGCTTATAGGCGACTTCGTGCAGTTTGTATTGAGTTTCTTCATGACTCCCGGTTACCATGCAAGCATCATCGGAAGTTCTCTAAGTCAAATATACAAAGCCGCAACTGATTCCGGTAACGACCCTATCAGTATCTTAGCATGGCAATGTAAAGCAGATGCAGCCCTGATCGGATGGAGCTTTCTCATCATGATTTACTCCTTCACTCTGCTAGGCGGCACCTTCTTCCGCAAACAGCCTATCATCCTGACAGCCGTATCAGGTATTATCATTTTCATGATTATAGGTTATTGCGGCAGCAAGCTCGAAGAATGGGGTGCTTTCGATTTCTACACTCATCTTAACTATGATAATCCGGGCACTTCTCTCTGCATCGCTATCTTCTGGTCGGTCGTTTTCCTTGCTTTGGCAGCCGTCAGCCTCTGGGCATCCTATAAGCTCTTCACCCGCATGCAGGTAATCTGCAACAAGTGGATCAACATCTAAGAATTAAAATTTGAAGATTATGAATTTCAGTAATGATAAAGCAATATACGTACAGATAGCCGAGCGATTGAGCGATGAGATTCTGGCGGGCAAGTACAAGGAAGACGAGCGAATACCGAGCGTCAGGGAATACGCCGCGCTGCTGGAGGTAAATGCCAACACAGCCGTGAAGGCATACGACCTGCTTGCCACCGACGAGATTATCTACAACAAGCGAGGCCTAGGCTACTTTGTTTCCGCTGGAGCCAAGAAGCAGATTAAAAAGACCCGCAAGAAGGAGTTTATGAAAGAAAGACTCCCGGAACTCGCCCGACAAATGCAGCTTCTCGACATCTCCATCGACGAAGTGAAGGAAGAGTTGGAGAAGAATCTCAAAAAAGTGAAGATATAAAGAAGAATCTCAAAAAGATAAAGATATGATGACACTATTCATCCTCAAATATATATTTATAGCTTCTGTCTTTGCCTTATATATAATAAGGTGTATGTAATAACGTTTTTAAAAAAGAGTTACGCTTGCAACTTTCTGAAAGTTGCAAGCGTCTAATGGTTTAAATTGATATCCATAAAACGAAAGTAATATGTCATTAATTCATCTAAAAGACGTCAACAAGACCTATCAGGGTGCTCAGCCACTCCATGTACTGAAGGGCATCGACCTCGACATCGAACGTGGCGAGTTCGTCAGCATCATGGGTGCTTCCGGCTCGGGAAAATCCACCTTATTAAATATACTGGGTATTCTCGACAACTACGATACGGGCGAATACAGACTCAATGATGTGCTCATCAAAGACCTCTCGGAAACCCGTGCTGCCGAATACCGCAACAAGATGATTGGCTTCATCTTCCAGTCGTTCAACCTCATCTCGTTCAAGACGGCAGTGGAAAACGTGGAGCTTCCACTCTTCTACCAGGGCGTGAGCCGCAAGAAGCGCCACGAACTGGCGATGGAATATCTCGAAAAACTGGGCTTGAAGCAATGGGCCAACCATTATCCTAACGAAATGTCGGGAGGACAGAAGCAGCGTGTAGCCATCGCCCGTGCCCTCATCACCAAGCCCGAAATCATCCTTGCCGATGAGCCTACCGGAGCCCTCGACTCCAAAACGAGCGTGGAAGTGATGGACCTGCTGAAAGAACTGCACCAGAAGGAGGGAATGACTATTGTGGTGGTAACCCACGAAAGCGGTGTTGCCAACGAGACCGATAAGGTTATCCATATCAAGGACGGACTCATCGGAAGCATCGAAGACAACAGAGACCATCATCTCGTATCGAAAGACTACGTGAAATAACTTTGAACTTGGAACATGAGAGAATTAATCAAAGAAATATGGAGCACGTCAAAGCGCAACAAGCTCCGCACTTCGCTCACGGGATTTGCCGTTGCCTGGGGTATCTTCATGCTGATATTCCTGCTGGGCGCCGGCAACGGACTGATTAATGCCCAGTTGCAGCAAAGCACCCGATTCCTAGCCAACTCCATGCGAGTATTCCCGGGCGAAACCTCCAAGGCTTACAAGGGACTGAAGGAAGGAAGAAGCATCACGCTCAACGACAAGGATATCCTCATCAGCAACAAGACCTATGGCCAGTACGTGGATGATGTGGGTGGAAGACTGGAACAGTATAACGTGAACATCAACTATGGTGATAATTATGTGGCAAGCCAGTCATTGGTGGGTGTGGCTCCTACGCATCCCAAAATCGACAAGACGGAGCTGATTGCCGGACGATTCATCAACGAAATCGATATGAAGGAGCAGCGCAAGAATGTGGTGCTGAGCCGAAGCCAGGCCAAGGAACTCTGCAAAGACTACCGTTCGCTGGTGGGCAAGAACGTAAAGATCAGCAACCTCAACTTCCAGGTGGTGGGAATCTACAAGGATGATGAATCGCGCAATAATACCGAAGCCTTCATCGCCTACTCCACCATAAAGACCATCTACGCCAAGGGCGATGATGCGGGAAGTCTGGAGTTTACCATCAAGAACCTGAAGACCAGGGAGGACAATAAGCAGTTTGAAAAGAACTACCGCGCCAGCATCAACAATAACCATCAGGCAGCACCTGATGACGAGCGAACCATCTGGCTCTGGAACCGATACGTAGACAACATCCAGATGAACCAGGGAATCGCCATCATGCAGACGGCCCTCTGGATTGTGGGTCTGTTCACCCTGCTGAGCGGAATCGTGGGCGTAAGCAACATCATGCTCATCACCGTGAAGGAGCGAACCCGAGAGTTTGGTGTAAGAAAAGCCATCGGAGCCAAGCCTTGGTCGATACTGAAGCTCATCATTACCGAGAGCATCATCATCACCTCGTTCTTCGGCTACATCGGAATGGTATGTGGCGTGGCAGCAAACGAAATCATGGATGCAACCATCGGCCACACCACCGTAGATACCGGACTGTTTAAAGCCGCTATGTTTGTGAATCCTACGGTGGGCATCGGCACCTGTATCGGCGCCACCATCACCATCGTCATCGCAGGCACCATCGCCGGAGTCATCCCAGCCATTAAGGCTGCAAGAATCCGACCGATAGAGGCGCTGAGAGCGGAGTAATGCAAAATGTTGAATGCTAAGTGTTGAATGTTGAATTCATTCTTGCTTACACCTTATTATATATATAGAATAGGCTATGCGATTAGATTTAGATACATATAAAGAGATTCTCGACACCATCACGAGGAACAAGAGCCGCAGTCTGCTTACGGGCTTCGGCGTGTTCTGGGGCGTGTTTATGCTCATCGCTCTGATGGGTGGCGGACAGGGACTGAAGGAGATGCTGCAAAACAACTTCACAGGCTTTGCCACCAACACCGCCATCATCTGGGCGCAAAACACCACCAAACCTTACAAGGGATTCAACAAGGGGCGCTCCTGGCAGATGGAAGAGAAAGACCTGGACAGATTGCGCCACCAGATGCCTGAACTCGATGTCATTACCCCGCTGCTCTTCGGCGGCAACAAGTCGGTGGTGTTTGGCGACAAAAAATTCAGCGGCAGCACCCAGGGCGTGAATCCTGACTACGCCCAGGTTTCTGCGCCACAGATGTTTTACGGCAGATACATCAACGAGATGGATGTGCGCCAGCAGCGCAAGGTATGCGTCATCGGCAAACAGATTTACAAGAATCTCTTTCCTGGCGGAGGTGATCCGTGCGGCAAGAGCGTAAGAGTTGACTCTACCTATTATATGGTGATAGGCGTAGATTACCGTTCGGGCAACGGCATCAATTTCGGCGGTCGTGCCGATGAAACCATCACCCTGCCCCAATCGGTTTTGCGCAGCGCTTATAACCGGGGTAAGGCAGTAGACATCATCGCCACCACCGGCAAACCGGGCGTAGTGATGAGCAGCATTGCCCAGCGGATGAGAGAAACCGTAGCAAGAGCACACAGCATAGACCCTACCGACGAAAAGGGCATCATGGTGTTCAATACCGAAGTTCTCTTCCAGATGCTCGACAACCTGTTCAAGGGCGTCAACTTCCTCATCTGGCTGGTGGGCATCGGTACCCTTCTCGCCGGCGCCATCGGAGTTTCCAATATCATGATGGTAACGGTAAAGGAGCGAACCACCGAGATAGGTATCCGCCGAGCCATCGGAGCCACGCCTAAGATGATTCTCTCGCAAATCATCTCCGAGAGTATTCTCCTCACCCTGGTAGCCGGCATGAGCGGCATTCTCTTCGGTGTTGCCATCCTGCAGATGCTGGAAGTAGGAAGTACCACGGATGGCATTCTTACCGCCCACTTCCAGGTAGATTTCTGGACGGCCATCTCTTCTGCCATCCTCATCTGCATTCTCGGCGGCCTAGCCGGACTCGCCCCTGCATGGCGAGCCATGAGCATCAAACCGGTAGATGCGATGAGAGACGAATAAAAGAAAAATAAGATATAAAAGATATGAAAAAGTATTCAAAGTTGATTGTTGCGGCGATTGTCGCCTTGATTTTCATCGGAACCTTCGTGTTCCTTTATGAGAAATCGCAGCCTAAGCCTGTGGAGTATACTGAGTTTACTCCTAAGATGGCTGATGTTTTGAAAACTACCGTCATCACGGGCAAGATTGAGCCTCGCAACGAGGTGAGCGTAAAGCCTCAGATTAGCGGTATCATCACCGAGATTTGCAAAGAAGCAGGTGATTATGTTCAGGCGGGCGAGGTTATCGCCAAGGTAAAGGTGATTCCGGATATGGGACAGCTCAGTTCGGCTCAAGCACGCGTGCGCCTTGCCGAGATTAACCTGAAGCAGGCACAGGTAAACTATGGACGCGAGGAACTGCTCTACAAGAAGCAGCTGGTCAGCGCCGATGAGTTTGATAAGGTGAAACAGTCGTTACAGCAGGCAAAGGAGGAGAAGGTTGCCGCCCTGGATGCGCTCGAAGTAGTTCGCGATGGTGTAAGCAAGAGCAATGCCAGCGCTTCTTCCACCCTCATCCGTTCTACCATCTCGGGCATTATCCTCGATATTCCGGTCAAGGTGGGTAACTCGGTGATTCTTGCCAACACTTTCAACGATGGTACTACCATCGCCAGTGTGGCTAACATGAACGACCTCATCTTCCGTGGCAATATCGATGAAACCGAAGTGGGAAGTCTCGTTACAGGAATGCCGATGAAGATTACCATCGGAGCCTTGCAGAACCTCAACTTCGAGGCTAACCTGGAGTATATCTCTCCTAAGGCTGTAGAAAACAATGGTGCCAACCAGTTTGAGGTAAAGGCAGCCATCCGTTCTACCAAGGGCGGCAAAATCCGTTCAGGCTACAGCGCCAATGCCGAGATTGTACTGGCAAAGGCTACCCATGTACTCACCGTTCCGGAGAGTGCCATCGAGTTTAGCGGCGATTCTACCTTTGTATATATCATAAAAGGTAGCGGCGAGAAGAAGACTTATGAGCGCAAACAGGTAACTACCGGTTTGAGCGATGGAGTAAATATAGAAATCAAGAAAGGTCTGGGACTCAAGGACAAGGTTCGCGGTCCTCAGGTAATAGCAGAAAATAAGGATGATGACGAATAGTCATCATCCTTATTCTTTTTTTATAGGCATCAGATAACTTAGATGTTATCCTTTTCAATATCCTTGAAGTAGCGGTAAGTACCCACCTTCAGTTCATCGCAGGCAATCTCATCACAAACGATGATGCCATGCTGGTGCTGCTGCAGAGCGCTGATGGTCCAAGCCTGAGTAACAGGGCCTCGATGGCAGCCTGCAGGGCGCGGGCCTTGTTATGACCGTTGCAGAGAATCATTACCTCTCGGGCAGCCATCACGGTACCCACACCTACGGTCAGAGCCAGACTAGGTACCTTCTCAGGATCATTATCGAAGA
>QSCI01000105.1:0-10668 GCA_003463005.1 Segatella copri
TGGAATGTTAGTTTAGTCTAATTGCCTAATAAACTAAAAATACGTATATTCAATAGGAATAGTTTATATAAGATATGTTAATTTTTCCTCTAAGTGCATACAACCTATTGATATTTTCAGTATCTTTACAGAGTTAAACGGATGTCGAACCTTTAAAACTATAACATCATGAAAATTGGTATTCCAAAAGAGATTAAGAATAATGAGAACCGTGTTGGAATGACACCAGCAGGAGTAGCTGAATTCATTCGACATGGTCACGAAGTGATGGTTCAGCATACGGCTGGAGAGAACAGCGGATTTGCTGATGAAGCGTATGAAAAGGTAGGAGCCATAATCTTACCCGACATTCAGAGTGTATATCGTGAGGCGGAAATGATAGTAAAGGTGAAAGAGCCTATCGCTGAGGAATATCCACTAATCCATCAAGACCAGCTTGTATTCACTTATTTCCATTTTGCCTGTGACAAGGAACTTACCGATGCCATGCTCAAGAGTGGTGCTGTCTGTCTGGCTTATGAGACTGTGGAGACAGATAACCACCATTTGCCTTTACTCATTCCGATGAGTGAAGTAGCTGGAAGAATGGCCATTATTAATGGTGCTTTTTATCTGCAGAAGACAAAGGGAGGAAAAGGGAAACTGATGAGTGGTGTACCTGGTGTGAACCGCGTCAAGGTTTTGGTATTGGGCGGCGGAACCGTAGGAGAAGCTGCAGCAAGAATGGCTGCAGGAATGGGAGCTGATGTATGGATTACAGATATCAGTTTGCCTCGTCTTCGTCAGTTAGAGATGGAGCTGCCTATCAATGTACACACGCTTTATTCCAACGAGCATAATATTCGTAGAGAATTGACAGATGTGGATATCGTTGTGGGTAGTGTGCTCGTACCAGGTGATAAGGCGCCGCATCTTATCACAAAAGATATGTTGAAATTGATGGAGCCAGGAACTGTACTTGTTGATGTAGCAATTGATCAGGGTGGCTGTTTCGAGACATCGCATCCAACCACACATTCTGATCCGACATATATGGTCGATGGAATCGTTCATTATGCTGTTGCTAATATTCCTGGTGCTGTGCCGAATACCTCTACTACAGCCTTGACCAATGCTACGCTGAAATATGCATTGGCGCTTGCTGATAAGGGTTGGCGAAAGGCCTGCAAGGAGGATAAAGCCCTGTATAGGGGTTTGAATATCGTAAATGGAAAGGTGGTATTCAAGGCCGTAGCGGATGTCTTCGGACTGGAATATGAAGAAATGATACTCTAAGTAGAGTAGGGGAGGGTTCCATAACACAAAAGCTATGGGATCCTCTTTAAATAATGTATTACGGAGAACAGAATACACTTTGTTTGATTTGAACGCTTACTGATAGCATTTTTTTAGAGGAAAAGACTTAAAAACCGGGAAAATGTAAGGAAAATAGGAGAAAGTACAAGAATATGTGTAAAAAATAAGTTAATTGTATAACATTATGCTATAGTTTTAGATATTTTTTATACTTTTGTGCCATGAACATGAAGTTTAACTAACATTCAGTTATTATGAAGAAGAAAAAAAGCTTGTTGCTTTTCTTGGCAGCAACTTCAGCCAGCTTTGTGCAGGCTGCCCCCCCCATTTCAAACTAGTTTTGCGGCTGGTATTGAAAATGTGCAAGAAAAAGGTCATACCTTTGTAAAAGGAAGAGTGATTGATTCAGAGGGAAATCCTCTGGTAGGTGTCACGGTGCAGATCGAAGGCACAAGCTATGGTGTTATCACAGATGCTGATGGTAACTACATATTGGAATTTCCATCTATGGCGCATCCTAAAATTGTATTTTCCAGCATCGGTTACAAATCGAAGAGTATTGAATTTCGTGGCGTAAAAGAGCAAAACATGATGCTGGAGTTGGATCATGTTGCGCTGGATGATCTCGTTGTCATCGGTTACGGCAGCAAGAGCCGTAGGAATGTAACTACCGCTATCTCTACCGTGAGTCAGGAACAGATAAGCAAGTTGGCTGCTACCACACCAACCCTCGATGGTCTTCTTCAGGGTACTGTAAAGGGCGTATTGGCTACTACCGCAAATGGTGAGCCTGGTTCATCTCTCAAGTTAAACATCCGCGGTATTACATCTCCTTATCCTAAATCGGGTAAAGGTAACAACAACCAGCCTCTTTATGTCATTGATGGCGTTCCTACCTTTATGGAGGATACCGGCATCAACCCGCTCATCAATATCTCACCAAACGATATTGAGAGTATCGACGTGCTGAAAGATGCCGCAGCTACTGCGATCTATGGATCACGTGGAGCCAATGGTGTCGTTATTGTCAAGACCAAGAACGGTAAGCGCAATGAGAAGACTAAGGTGGATTTCGGCTACACATTCTCGTTCAGTAATCCTATCAAGAACTATAAGCCATTGAATATTTCTGAATACAAAAATGTACAGGACGAGATTCTGCGTAATACTGTAGACGGCATGAATGACGGCAGTTCGATAGTAGGTATGTATGGTTTTGATTATATTCTTAACCAGTATGGAAATGTTTCGCTCAATGAAGAAACGGGGCTTTATACCTATAATGGTCTTAATGAGAGTCTTTATGGCAAGGATAATGTCAACTGGGCAGATGAGGTAATCAACAAGAATGCACCTACACATCAGTATAATGTGGCTGTCAGAGGTGGAAGCAACAAAACCAACTATTCTTTCTCTTTCAACGGAATGAACCAGGAAGGTCTGTTACTCAATGACCGTATGGAGCGATATGGTGCAAGACTCTCTATAGATTCTGAAATCAACAAATACATCACCGTGGGAGGTGTGCTCGATTATACCTATTCTTCACGCAAGAGTGGAAGCAACGATCCTGCCTTGGGATATGATAATGACGGATGGATGACCCGTCCGGATTTGGCTGTACGCGATGCGGATGGCAATTTCCAGCGTGTAGATAAGTTCGGTCTTTATACTGATACCTATAATGATGCCAATGCGGTAGCTAAACTCCAGCGCAAGACGAAGTATGAAAATGATCAGTTCTCTGGCAATGCTTATATTGATATTAAGCCTGTCAAGGGATTGACCCTTCATGCTGATGCCAATATATCCAGATTCATCTTCAGCAACAGTTATTTCTCGCCAAAGATTACGCTCCCGGAACAGTTCGGTATGGAGCCAACATCAACCTTGGCTGAGAGCAACTATCGCAACACCAATACTTCTATCAATTTCCGTGCCGACTACAAGTTCACGCTTACCGAGCTCATCGTTTTGACGTGATGGCTGGTTATAGTGCTGACAGGTATTGGAGCAAGGAACACGACCAGGCTTATAGTGGTTTCCCTAACGATGATGTATTGAACAATGCCAGTTCTGCAACCACCGTCAATAAACCAACCGAGACTTATTCCAAGAGTGGTCTTAATTCTATCTATGGTCGTTTGAGCTATGATTTCCTCTCACGTTATCTGCTTGATTTCAGTCTTCGTTCCGATGAGTCATCAAAATTTGGACCGGGTAACAAGCGCGGTACTTTCCCTGCAGTTTCTCTGGCTTGGCGCATCAATCAGGAGCCTTTCCTGGAATCTGTAAGAGATATTGATGATCTGAAGTTCCGTTTGAGTTGGGGTAAGACTGGTTCCACCAACGTATCAGACTTTTCTTATATCCAGTATTTCAATGGTAATCAGTATGGCGGACAGAGCGGACTCACCCTTGCTTCTACTTACCCAAACAAGAACATCAAGTGGGAGATGACAACCGAGTATAATGCTGGTGTCGACTTTACTTTATTCAATGGCAGACTGAACGGTAGCTTTGATATCTATCACCGTAAGACAGATGGCGCCTTGGCTCCAGCTCCTATCGCCTTAGAGTTTGGTATCGGTACATTCTACAGCAATATTCTCGACCTGACCAATAATGGTTTCGAATTCTCTATCGGCGGTGATGTGGTTCGCACCAAGGATTTCACCTACAATACGATGCTCAGTATCTCATCCAACAAGAATAAGATAACCAAGCTCAATGGTTCTACACTCGACATGATGCACCAGGATCTCTACATGGAAGGTCATGCGATGGGAACCGTGAAGGGTTACAAGGTGGCTGGTATTTTCCAGAGTCAGAAACAGATTGATGAACTGAATTCTCAGGCACAGGCAAACGGATATGATTTCTATCAGGATGGCGCTCACGTAGGCGACTATATGTTTGTGGATACAGATGGCAACGGGTATATTACCGAGGCAGACCGTACGGCTATCGCCAATCCGGAGCCAAAGGTGTTCGGAGGTTGGTCTCATACTTTATCTTATAAGAACCTCACCCTGTCAATGCTCTTCCAGTATCAGTTTGGAGGTCATGCATACTACAGTACTATGCAGGAATCTGCAGCCGGTAGTTTGGGTCAGAGTATTCTGAGAGAAATGTACGGCAATACCTGGACACCGGATCGCACGGATGCCAAGTATGCTCAGCTGGTATGGTTGCCTGCAAGCATGGACAATACAAATACCAACGACCGCTATGTATATTCCAACTCATATTTCCGTCTGAGAAATATCACGCTCTCCTATAATTTCGAGCCATCTCTTCTGGAGCGCCTGCACATCAGCGGAGCATCTGTGTTCTTCACAGCCACCAACCTGTTTACCATTACTAACTGGCCAGGTTTGGATCCAGACATGTCGGCAACCAATGCCTATTTAAAGACAACAGAGAACAAGGACGTTTATCCAATGAGCCGTTCTTTCTCTTTCGGTCTGAAATTACAATTCTAACTCATACAAAGACTGTAGATTATGAAACATATAAGATTTCAATTTCTTACGCTCCTTTCAGCCACAGCACTGACTCTTACATCGTGTGACCTGATAGGTAGCCTCGACGGCATCGAACCAGAACATGTGGTTACTGATGACAATTATATCACTGATGTCTCAACTGCACAGACAGCGCTCAATGGTGTCTATGCCTCATGGCGCAGCACGGGTGTATCTTACCTGCGCTATGGAATGTCGTCTATGGCTCATACCCAGACTCAGGCGATGGTAATGGGGGCGGAAGAGTTTGCTGCCGAGAATATCGAGACCAATAACAGTAATGTGGAGACGGCTTATACCGCCTATTACAATGTAATCAATGCGGCCAATACCTTCCTGGTACATATCAACAAGAATATACCAGGACTGAGCGAGGAGAAACGTACAGAGATGATTGCAGAGGCTCGTTGCCAGCGTGCCTTGGCTTACCTTACTCTCCTGAAGTGCTTCGGAGAATATTGGAAGCAGGATTCCCAATACGGAGTCTGCATCTTCCAGGACGAACTGGTAAGAGACAACCAACCACGCAAGCGTTCTACTGTGGCTGAAACTTACAAGTTGATATCTGATGATCTCGACTATGCCATCGCCCATTGTGAACAGCATCCGGCCGATCATTATCACATGAGTTCTGTTTTCGCCAAGGCTTTGAAAGCCAAAATGTATATGGCTCAGGATAATTATGCTGAAGCTGCAAGACTGGCAGAGGAAGTAATCAGTGAGGCTGAAGCAGCTGGTTATGCTTTGGAAAGCGATTATTCCAAGATCTTCGACGAACAGTTTAATTCTCAGGAGATGCTCTTTGCTCCTTATACAGCCAATCCAAGTGAGTTGATGGATTCAAACTGGTATATGTTTTCTCCAGGTTCACTCCTCAAGAAGGTGGCAGATGATTTAGTTCCAGATGATGAAACAGGTGGAGATATTGTTATTCCAAACCCAGGAGATGGGGGGGACGTTGTTGTTCCTGATCCTGATGGTTCTTCTGATGGTAGTGCTTCTGGCGATGGTGGTGTTGTTATTCCAGGCGGCGATGGTGGAGTAGTCATCCCAGGCGGTGATGGAGGCGTAGTTATTCCTGGTGGTGATGGTGGCGATTTCCCATTCCCTCCAGGTGATGAAGATGTAGCTTCATACGATGCGCTATATACATGGGCCTATAAGGGAGATGCCATGAACGGTATTGGAAAATATAACAAGTTGACTCCTGAAATGTTCTATGCTGACTCTTATTACTTCATGCGCCTTGCCGAAGTCTATTATATCGCTGCCGAAGCAGAGGCTCGTCAGGGTCAGTATGCTAAGGCTCGTACGCTCTTGGCTACAGTCATCGAACGTGCTGGATATACTGAGGACGATGTGAACGCTATTGCCGACAGTGATCTTCTGGGTGAAATTCTCAAGCACAAGTTGTGTGATATGAGTAACGAAAATCTGGAAGAATGGTTCGATCTTTGCCGTTATAACCGTCAGGGTGGTTTCGAGAGTTGGACAGAAGATGAGAAAGCAGAACTTCCTAGCTTCCGCCGATATCTTCTTCCTATACCAAAGGCATCTATGGGAGCCAATAAACTTCTGGTTCAGAATCCGGAATATGTGAATCAATAAACATTATATAATAAATAATATCGAGAAAAAATGAATAAGATGAAAATGAAAACTTGCATGATGACACTTGTCGGTCTTGTACTTGCAATGGCTGCCAGTGCGCAGAATTTTGAGATGAAAGGTAAGGTTAAAGGTAACGTGGACGGCTGTTCTGTCATGTTGCAGAAGTATGGATTGGAAGGTGTTACCAATCTGGATAGTGTTACAATCAAGAATGGTGAGTTCACCCTCAAGGGGGTAGTTAACCAGCCTGAGCAGTATCAGATGGTTATTGATATGAACAAGCCTGGTACAGCTGAGCCTGACTATCAGAAAATATTCTCAACAAGAGTCTATGTAGAGAATAAGCCGATGACCTACGATGTAGATCTTACCGGTTTTCCTGCAGAGCGTGATATGAGTATGATAGAGCCTGTTGTAAAGGGTTCTACCACTCAGGATGTTTATCAGGCTTATCTTGAACTGATGTCACCTATTCAGGACAAGATGCACAAAATGGATGATAGTATCAACCAGACTACCGATTTGGCACAGCGTGTAGCCCTTGCCAAGGAAGCCATCAAGTTGCAGGAGGAAATGCGCCATCAGACCAGTCTGTTTATTCAGCAGCATACCACTTCTCTGGTAGCCTTCGACTTGCTTCTCGAGAGTTTCTCTTCTTTACCAACCCCATATACCTCTCAGCAGATTGACGAGATGATGGGCTGGTTGAAGAACGACTGGAGTTCTTCTGCACAATATCCGATGCTGCAGATGCAGGCAGAGATGGCAAAGCATACAGCTATCGGCAACCATTATATCGATGGTACTGTTGTCACTCCTGAAGGCAAGCAGGTGAAGCTTTCTTCACTTATCAAGAAGGGTGAATACACCATGTTGGAGTTCTGGGCTTCCTGGTGTCGTCCATGCCGTCAGGAGATTCCACATCTCAAGAAGGTACACGAGAAATACAAGGATTTCAACATCATCAGTATTTCCGTAGATGAGAGAGATGCCGACTGGAAAAAGGCAATGGCCAAGGAAGGAATGACCTGGACACAGGTTCGCAATCCTGAAGGTTTTGGCGGTATGGTGATGGGCGAGTATGGCATCAATGGTATTCCAGCCTGTCTCATCCTAGATAAGGATGGCAATTTCTATAAGACCAACATGCGTGGTGCTTATCTTGATGCTTTCTTATACGATTACTATAAGAAATAAAATAGTTTAGTGCATAAAAATATTCCCCGATATGAATCCTCAGTATTCCTGCAGGATTCGTATCGGGGAATTTTGTTGATGATTTGTATGAAGGATAGATCTTCGCGAAATGAAAATCCATCATTCTAACTTTACCATGCCTCCAGTTTATCAGCAATCTCTGGCATCTTATCCTTGGTGAATACAGGATTCTTGCCTTCCTTCTTCTGTTGGCGATAGTCTTTCAACAGGAAGACGGCCTGGCGGGAAAGCAGGACGATGGCTGCGAGATTGCAGAGGGTGAGAAGAGCCATCGTGATATCTGCAAAACTCCATGCAAAATCCAGAGATACTACCGCTCCGACCATCACCATTGCTGCTACAGCAAGACGATAGACAAATACACCCAGCTTGGAGTCCCTGATATATCTCACATTGGTTTCTCCATAATAATAATTGCCGATGATGCTGCTAAAGGCAAACAGCCATATCATTACCGCAACAAACGGATTGCCGATGTTTCCGATTTCGTGGGTCAGGGCATCCTGGGTGAGTTGAATACCATTTGAAGCCGTAAGATCCACACCGCTCACCAGGATGATGAAAGCGGTACAGGAACATACTACCAGCGTATCTGTAAAAACGCCCAAAGCCTGTATCAATCCCTGTTTTACAGGATGACTGACTGTAGCTACCGCAGCTGCATTCGGTGCACTACCTTCACCTGCCTCATTACTGAACAGACCTCGCTTGATACCCTGTATCACAGTAACGCCAAGAACTCCGCCAGCTGCCTGATTGAATCCGAAAGCATTCTCAACAATGGTAAGCAGAACCTTTGGCAGACTGGTGATATTCCAAACAACAACACCTACAGCTATCAGAAGATAAATGACAGCCATCACTGGAACCACGGTAGAAGAGAACTTAGCCACTCTATGGATGCCACCGAAGATGATGAGCAGGGTGAGCACAGTGAGGGCAATTCCCATGGTGGCAGGTTCGATGCCAAAAGCCTTCTGCCATGCCAGACAGATAGTATTGCTCTGCACTGAATTATAGGCAAAGCCGAAGGTAATGATCATCAGCACGGCAAAAAGAATACCCATCCATCCTTTTCCCAAACCATACTTCATATAATAGGCCGGTCCGCCATAGAAAGATGTTTTGCCTTTCCGCTTGTAAAGTTGGGCGAGAGTTGATTCTATGAAAGCGGATGCTGAGCCCAGCAAAGCCAGCATCCACATCCAGAATACGGCTCCCGGACCACCGATGCTGATAGCAGTAGCCACACCGGCAAGATTACCGGTGCCAATACGGCTAGCCAATGCTACCACAAAAGCCTGGAAGGAAGAAATGTGTTTCATTTCGCCATCCACTTTCACCTCCATCGACAGTTCATCGTGTCCTATTTCTTCCGGTTGTACCTTGTCGGGATGAATCAGCAGCCTGATCATCTCTCTGATAAGGCGGAACTGGACGAAACGGGTACGCCAAGTGAAAAACAGGGCACAGCATATCAAGACGGTGATGATGATATACGACCAAAGGAAATCGCTAACCTGAACTAAAATGTTTTGTATTGAATCTATCATTTATCTATTTAAACCTTATTATTTCTTTACTTTTTTATAACCTTCAGAACCTGGTCAGCAATACTTTTCATTCCCTTGATAGTAGGGTGACCGTTTTTCTTGTCAATATCATGAAGAGCAATGACAGGAACCTGATATTTGTTGCAGATCTTTTTTACCGACTCATTGATTACATCCTTGAGTTCAGAGTTTAAGATGAAATATACCTCTACATTAGGATAATGCTGTCGTATATCTGAAAGCAGCTTGGCCATGGCTGGGCGGAAACAATACAAATCTGCGCGCTTCCAGTCGCTATACTGATAGTTGCCGAGCGGGGCATCAGCCAGTTGTCATTCGTAGCACCGCAAATCAGGATGATATCCGGATTGCCAAGAAGAGAACTGCGGGTGATGAAAGAACGGTCGGTATAATCTGCATCATTATAGCCAGTGTTGCAGATGGTAGCACCAGAATAGGAATTGATATTTCCCATCTTATAGCCTCCTTCCTTGATTACTTGCCACCACCAGGTTTGCTCAACCTTGTTTACATCTGTAGTTTCTGGTGGAGTAGTAGGAGAGTACCAGGTGGCATAACCCTTAGGAATGAACCCCTCGAAAGTGGAATACGAGTCACCGAGAACGGCAACGGTCTGCTTCACCTGTGCCATGAGCGGCATGAAGGTGAGCATAATGAAAGAAATGATAATCGTAAATCTTTTCATGATGCTTGTTCTTGTTTTAATGCTTCTAATGTAATTCTGCTGCAAAAGTAATATAAATATGTGAATAGACAAAAAATATCGGAGGAAAATTCATCTTACTGTTTCTATTTTTGCCTAAAACTAAGCATGATTTGAGTTATACCATTATTTAAACATGTGCGCGCTAGCGCATATGCACGCAAGCGTACGCATGCATATATATAATAATGTATACACAAAAAATCTATTGCGCAAAGTCTTTATAGATGTTAAAATACAACTAAAATCTCAACTTTTTTGCGAAAAGATTTGGTGGAATGAAAAATAGTTAGTACTTTTGCACTCGCTTTTGAGAAATACGGTTTCTCTTAGCAACTAAAGAAAGAGTTCTTTGAAAGATTTTACATAAACAGGCAAGTAGTACAAGAAGCGGTTAACTTCTTAGAAATAAGAAAGTTGACTGGGTAAAAGAAACGAACCGTCAAGAAATTGACAAGTCAGGTTTACTAAGCTTCAATAAACGAAAAGGATATTCGTCCTAAGTACAGACAACAAACACCGATTGCTTCAGCAATGAGGCAAGAAGTAAAAATGATATTTTACAATTTTTGGAGCAGCGAGAGAAATGAAAGCTTGCTTTTATTTCCGAGTCGTGACAAAAATGTAGAGGATATTTTACAATGGAGAGTTTGATCCTGGCTCAGGATGAACGCTAGCTACAGGCTTAACACATGCAAGTCGAGGGGAAACGACATCGAAAGCTTGCTTTTGATGGGCG
>QSCI01000106.1:0-10581 GCA_003463005.1 Segatella copri
CATCACCCCAGCGCACCAAGTCTTGATAGCGGACAGATTCCAAGCAAAGTTCCAAGCGCTTCTCTGTCTTGATGTCATCCAAGGTTACGCTAGTCAAAGGAGTCTCCTTGGCACGTTCACGAATCTGGTTGATGTCATAGAGAGCCTTGTCTGGCTGACTAGCCTGTAAGTTAGCCTCGGCAGCCAACAGCAACACCTCTGCATAACGCATGATGCGACGGTCGGTATACTGAAATCCCTGAAAATAAGATGCATCCATGATACAGTCAGATTTCAACGGGCGATTCTTGAACATAAAATATCCCTCACATCCATAGACAGCCATACCTGGCGAAACTTTTGCGCCATATTCTGCCATTTGGCTTTCATTCAGCATCGTATGCTTGAGGCGATAACCATCAGGACCTTCAGCCTTAACAAAAGCATCGTACAAGGACTTACGAGGATTCAAAAATCCGTATGTACCTGGGCAATTTCGTTGGCAGCAGTACCGCTCATACTGAAATAGCTGTACGCCATCCCTGCATCAAGAAGGTCATGTCAAATTGGCTCCAAGTTTGCTCTTGGTCGTTGCGCCACTGGAGTTCCAACATCGACTCACAGTTGTTGTTGTTGACGGCATGAAACTGCATGTCATAGTCGCCACGGAAGAGGTCGTACTTCTTGGAAGCCACCACCTCATTGAGTACGATTGCAGCCTCCTGATACTTTTTCTGGAAGAGATAAGCCTTGCCCAAATAAGCCTTTGCCACTTCCTGGGTAACACGCATACCCGTCTCCTGATCGTCCTTGTTCTTCTTGGAAGGAAGTGCATTCATGCTGATGGCATCATTTAGGTCTGACTCTACAGCTGCCCAAAGAGCCTCAGGTGTGCTGTTGCCTTGGCGATATTCACCAGGTTCCAACAAATGATCTACGAGAGGAGCTGTACCCCACAAAGTGACAAGTTCGAAGTTTGCCCAAGCACGGAAGAACTTTGCCTCTGCGATGGAACGTTTCTTGACAGGAGTGTCGTCTGCCACCTTCTCAATGACCAAGTTAGACTGGTAAATCAATCCATACAAGCCAGAGAACACACCTTGTATCATGCCATTGTCTGTGCCATAGGTATATTCGTTCAACTGCTCTAAGGAGGTGTTGTCGCCACGCTGACCACCACCGCACCATACATCGTCAGAAAGGAGATTCTTGGTAAAGAACCAGTTGTAATACAATCCTTTCAGGCTGGAATACATGGAAGCCACAGCTTGCTCTGTCTGTTCATCAGTCTGGTAGAAATCATCCTGGCCGCCCATGTTTCCATGTTTCGCTATGTCGAGTCTGCTCTCACAACCGGCAAACAAAGCTGCCACCACGAGGAGCAAACTATATATGATATTCTTTCTCATAATACGCAAAATCATTAATAGATGAATAATTTGTATTGTCTAAAATTCCAAGTTGAAACCCATGACGACTTTCTTTGCCATAGGATAAGCACCCTTGTCGATGCCCATACCACTGGTGGCATTGGCTGAAGCCTCTGGGTCGAAGCTGGATACTTGGTGATGGTGAAGAAATCATCAAGTGATACATAAAGGCGAAGGCTGTTGATAGCCACCTTCTTTAAGAGATGCTTTGGCAAGTTGTAACCCAACTGGATTTGCTTGATCTTGAAATAAGAGCCATCATATACCATGGCACTTGAGCAAGCGTACTTATCCATGTTGTCAGCACCTGCACGTGGCTTGGTTCCATTAGTATTCTCTGGAGTCCAACGGTTGTCATAGAATACCTCTTTCAACTTGTTGACCATCTGATAGTCAGGGCGGTTGATACAGTTGAAAATCTTATTGCCAGAAGCTCCACTACCGAAGAGGGTAAAGTCGAAGCCCTTATAGGCCGCTGTCAAGGTGATACCATAGGTGAAGTTAGGAATGGCATTGCCGATGTCGGTCAAGTCACCATCAGAGATGTCACCACTGTTGTCCAAGTCGGCAAACTGAGGATTACCAGTCTTTGGATCAACGCCAGTGAACTTATAGCCACGGAAGTAATAAACAGGATAGCCCTGCTCAAAATAGGTGATGGTGTAAGTATGGAAGTTAGAACCTGGCAAACGAGTGATGGAAGGGTCGATGTAAGTTACCTCGTTCTTCAAGGTAGCGAGGTTGCCACGGATGCCATAGCTGAAGTCGCCGATATTGTCACGCCAACCCAACTCAAACTCGAAACCCTTGTTGCTTACATTACCTGCATTCATTGGAGAGGTGGTACCACCGATAACCAATGATGGGGTTGTGCCGTTTACCAACAAGTCCTTGGTTTTCTTGGTGAAGTAGTCGATGCTGAAGTTCATGCGTCCCTTAAACAAGAGACCATCGATACCGAAGTTGGTCTGCTCAGAAGTCTCCCACTTCAACTCGTCATTACCCATGGTAGAAGGGCGAACCACTTGTGTATAGTTGTTTCCACCCACCAAAGGATAAATGCCACTCTGTGCCATATCGGTGCTGTAAGCATAACCACCCAAGGCAGCTAAACTACCATTCTGACCCCAGCTGGCTCTCAACTTCAAGCTCGTAACCACGTCACGCAAAGGAGCAAAGAATTTCTCCTCGGAGATAGTCCAACCAGCAGATACAGCAGGGAAATATCCCCAACGATTGGTAGATGGCAACTTAGATAAGTCGGCAGCATCTGCACGGAGAGAAGCCTGCAAATAATAGCGGTTCATGTAATCATAGCTCAAACGTCCGAAGTAAGAGTACTTGGCAGAGCGAGTTTTTTCACCACCGACACCCTTGGTGGCAGAGGCAGAAGCATAGTTGAGGAAGAAGAACAACGGATTATTTTTCTTGACTGCGTCCTCTTTGTTTGCTGCCAACGAACCATTTACATAATCGTAGGTAGATTCTTGGAAAGAGATACCTGCCATGGCATTGATGGTATGCTCGCCAAACTTCTTCATGTAGTTGGCAAAGTTCTCCCATTGATAATAGATGGAAGTAGAGGATGAGGCACTATAGTCCACGAAATCGCGAGACTGTGTAACGTTGCCATAGAAAGGAAGTGAAGTGGAAGAACTGCGAGTACCAGAGAGACGATAGCCCAAACGAGAGGTGAACACAAAGCCCTTGAATGGCTTGAAGTCGGCATAGATAGAACCGTTGACATTGAATCCACTGTTGCGAGATATGCCATTGTCACGCATGATGAATGGGTTGTATTGCTCACCTGCATAGAAAGCAGACACACCATAGTAGTTACCATTGGCGTCTGTCAAGAGGTGCTTGCCATTGGCCAAAGCTTTTGCCATGTGGGCTGGGAGATTATCTGGAGCATAGGTGACAGGAGTCAAAGGATCCATCTGAAGCACAGCTGTCAACATGCCACCATACTCATTGTTCTCAGAAACAGAGCGAACATTATATTTTTCAATCTGATTGGTTGTACCCACCTTGAGCCAAGGCTTGATCTGATATTCCGCATTGATGGTAGCGGTCATACGGCGATAAACGTCATTATCGCCTTTTACCATACCATTATTATCAAGATAGGTGAGAGAAAGGTAATAGTTGCCGTTCTGGTTACCACCATTGAAACCTATGTTATGCTTCTGCATGTGTCCCTTGCCATAGATGGCATCTACCCAAGAGGTATTGGTCTTGCCATCCCAGTTCTTGAAGAGGTAATCCTCTGTGAAAGTCTTGCCTTCCTTCATATATTGGATATACTCCTCTGCATTCATGAGCTTGGGCACCTTGGCTAAGCTTTCTGTGGTGTACTGAAAATCATAGGTGATTCTGCCTGAGCCCACTGCACCTTTCTTGGTGGTGATGAGTACAACACCATTACCAGCCTCCGCACCATAGATGGCAGCTGAGGCTGCATCCTTCAACACTTCCATGGAAGCAATATCGTTAGGGTCAAGACCACTGATATCACCCAAGCGTACACCATCTACTACGTAGAGTGGGTCGGAAGAAACGTTGGAAGAGTAACCGCGAATACGAATGGTTGGAGAGGAACCTGGGGCAGATGATGATGAGATGACCTGTACACCTGCTGTTTTACCTTGCAAGGCAGCCTTGGCATTAGTGATGGTACGATTCTCGATATCTTCTTTCTTCACCTGAGAGATGGCACCTGTTACAGAACTCTTCTTCTGAACGCCATAGCCTACAACCACCACATCGTCGAGTACCTTATTGTCTTCATGTAATGTAATCTTGAGTCTGGAAGAGTTAGCTAAAACCTCTTTATTCTTATAGCCAAGATAAGAGAAGACAAGGGTTTTACCTTTTTGCACCTGGATCGTAAAGTTACCATCCATATCAGTTACAGCGCCACCCTTGTTGTCTCCCTGCACACGCACGGTAACACCAATCAAAGGGTCGGCATTTTGGTCAACTACGAGACCAGCGACTTTCATCAGTTCCTGTGCCAAGGCAGCAGAACCGGAAATCATCAATAAGAACACGAAGGTTAGAAACCTTCTGTAATCATTCATTTTTCTCATAGGTTTTTCTCATTTAAGATAATACTTTATTTATTAAGCTTATATTCTTGTAAATCTGTTAATTGTTTACGGTTGCAAAGGTAGTACTTTTTATCATACACCTTTTTCTAACTTGTTTTCTTGTGTTACGTTTTTGTTCAAAATGGGGTTTTCTATATGTTCAAAAACTTGCTTATTTGTTTAAAAAGCCTTATAATCTTTGTATATATCAGGGTTTTATAGTACTTTTGCAGCTACAATCAAAACCATCGATTATGAAACGAACAAAGGTATTTTATAACGCACTCATTCTCTTGGCAACCCTTCTTCTTACTGCTTGCCAGGACCAAAAAGACAGCCCCGTAGTTTCTTCACCTGAGAAGAACCTCGTCCTGTCTGATCATATCTCCAACCAAAAGGTGATGAGCATCTGCGAAGACAAATATGGACAAATCTGGATAGGTACCTTCCGTGGTCTCAACAAGTATGATGGCAACCAGTATCACCAATACTACTGCGTGGACGATTCACTGGGATTGCCCGACAACCATATTACCCACATTTTTCGTGACTCCCACAACCGACTCTGGGTAGCTACCGTCAACGGCGTATGCCTATACCAGGCCAATGGCAATTTCAACCGAATAAGTATCAATGGCCCTAACAAGAACATCGAAAAAATCCTGGAAGACAAGGAGGGAAGAATCTTCTTCCTCACGATTACAGACCTATATCAATATGACGAAAATACCAACACAGCCATCATCAAGCTCTCAAAGATGCTGGAGAAGAACTGCTATAATATCTCTTGCCATATAGACCGAAAAGATGTGATGTGGATTGTTACCCCTTACTCTGTCAAGGGGTATCGCACCCAAGACCTCAAACTTATCGCCCAAAGTCCAGTACAGAATTATCCCATCGTCTCTTTTCTCCTCGATGGGCATCTGCTCTACCTCTCTGGCTATAATGGAATGCAGCTCTTTGATACGAACACCCGTAAATGGCAGCATCTCCCTGTAGCCTTGCAAGGCTTGCAAATCCCCAACGACATGGTCAACGGCATCCATCCGTATGGTGCAAAAGGCAATCTTCTGCTCAGCACCACCAAGCACGGATTATTCTATTTCAATGCCCAGGAGGGAACCATCCTGCCACAAAGCGACAAGAATTTCCCATTCGAAGTGCCTGATATGCAAGTCAACAAGATGTTAACCGACTCCAAGGGCAACCTTTGGCTCGGGTCTGAAGACGATGGCGTAAAAACCATCTACAGATATAAGGATATGTTTAACAGCATGCCTGCCCTTCAACGTGCCATCGGCAAACAGCCCGTACTCTCCGTAGCCGCCGACAGGAATCACCACCTTTGGATTTCTACCAAGAAGAACGGACTCTATATGTATGACTTGCAAACCCAGCAACTCAAGGACATACCGATGGTTTCCTACAGCAACGGCAACAAGAAGAATGCCATCATCAACATCTTTGTGGATAGCAGCAATCATCTATGGCTAGCCAATGGCGACCATGTGGCAAAGTGCCAATACGATGGCAACAATCTCAACAAGGTAGCTCCTACCCTTGCCTCATGCCTATTGACATCAGCCAAGATGCAAAGGGAAACATCTGGGTATCCACGGCATCCGTCAACATCTACTGCATTTCAGCACAAAGTGGAGAGATGACCAAAAAACAACTCTTCCCTACCACTTTGTGCTTCATTCCCTGCATCATGCACTTGCAGAATAACAACATGCTCATATCTGCCTTCTACAAACCCATCCTCGAAATGAATGGAGACAACTTCGATATCCAAGAGTTTAAAGTGAATCCGGATGACTGGAAGAAGTGCATCAAGCGAAGTGTGTATATCCCAACCAAGAACTATCAAGACCGCAAGGGAAACATCTGGTTGGGTACAGTTACCAACGGACTCTTGAAGTATGACGCAAAGAGCCACAAGCTGACCACCATAGCAGGAATCTCCTGCTCCGACATTTCAAGCATCGAGGAAGATAGAGATGGAAACATTTGGGTCAGTACGCTGTATGGACTCAACAAGATAGATGGAAAAACAGAAAAGGTAACCACCTACAACGAGGCTGACGGTGTGAAAGGCTTCCAATTCTACGATAGGGCATCGTGCAAGCTATCAGATGGAACACTCATCTTCGGCGGTACCCAAGGACTTACCATCTTCAATCCACAAAACGTAAACACGAGCCAACAGATAAGTCTGCTTTTCGAAACACTCAAGGTCCATAATGAGATTATGCTTCCTGGCAAGAATGGATGTATCGAGGAGAGTATGGAAGAATCACCCCATATCCACCTAAGCTACAAACAGAACAGCTTCAGCATCGCCTTTTCTGCCATCGACTACAGCGACTACAAGCACATCCACTACTTCTACCAAATGGCTGGATTCGATAATACATGGATTGATGCCGGCAATAACAACGAGGCGTACTACTCTAATCTGCCTGCTGGCAACTATACCTTCAAGGTCAAGATGGTAGGCAGCAACTCCGACAATACCATCGCCGAAAAAAGCATACAGGTAAGCATCGCCCCTGAGCCTTGGAACTCTTGGTGGGCTTGGTGCCTATACCTTATTATAATGGGATGCGTCGGCTTCGTAATCTACCGGCAGAAGATGCGCATCAGCATCGAGAAGAACATGGTTCAAAAGGCTAAGGATGAGAAGGAGCAAGAACAGCGCATCAACAAGATGAACATGAGTTTCTTCGCTAACATCTCGCATGAGTTCCGGACACCACTCACCATGATTTCGGGACCAGTGGAACAACTCTGCGAAAGTGAAAGCATCAACAAGCACGACAAGTTGCTATTGAACATCATCAACCGAAGCGTGGATAGAATGCTGAGACTCGTCAACCAGTTGCTCGACTTCAACAAGTTGGAGAACGACACGCTCCGCTTGCACGTCAAGCAAACCGACATTATCACCGAGATGAAACGCATCATGGACCTCTTCATCGTGAATACAGAGGAGAAAGGTATCACCTTGAACTGTCACGGACTAGAAGGTTCCTACCTGATGCTTCTGGATTCCGACAAACTGGAAAAGATTATCAACAACCTGATGTCCAACGCCATGAAGTTTACCCCTCGTGGCGGTAAGATAGATGTATCTTTCGACACCGGTACCACTAACAAGGGAGAACAGATTATCACCATTACGGTGGCTGATACAGGCAAGGGAATCCCACAGAATGAGGTGGAGAATATCTTCAAGCGATATTATCAGTTGAACAACCAGTCCACAGGCACCATCAACTGGGGTACTGGCATCGGACTCTACTATGCCCGCAGCCTAGCCGTCCTTCACCATGGCGATTTAAAGGCGGGCAATCGCAAGGACTGCCAGGGAGCCATCTTCACCGTTACCCTGCCTACCGATGAGAGCCTCTATGCCGCCAACGAGAAAGCCCTTTTGGAGCAAGACCAGAAGATGGCTTTTCCACTGCACGACAGTCAGAAAGTGGCAGACAAGGTAAGTCAAGATAACAGTACAGACAACCGTCCGAAAATACTCATCGTAGATGACGACACCGAAGTGGTGCATTATCTTCGTACCCTCCTGGCATCATCCTATCGCATCATCTATCGTTTCGATGCCGAGAGTGCCTTGAAGGCGACAAGGGAGGAAGAACCTAGCCTCATCCTCAGCGATGTGGTGATGCCGGGAATGAGCGGCTATGATCTCTGCAAGGAAATCAAGCAAGACATCCAACTCTGCCATATCCCAGTCATCCTGGTAACGGCAAAGACCACCACAGAAAACCAAGTGGAGGGTCTGAACAGCGGAGCAGATGCCTACGTTACCAAACCATTCACCCCCAAGGTTCTCCTGGCAATGATCAACTCGCAACTCACCAACCGTGAGAAGACCAAGACCATCCTAACCAACGCCACGGAGACCGACAAGAACGTGGAAGAAGTGCTGTCGCCACAAGACAAACTCTTCATGGACGAACTCTATCATATGATGGAGCAGGAACTAGCCAACTCGGAATTGGATGTCAACAAGGTAACGAAACTGATGCACATCTCCCGCACAAAGCTCTACTACAAGGTCAAGGGACTCACAGGAGAGAATCCAAGCGTCTTCTTCAAGACCTATAAGCTCAATCGTGCCGCCTCCCTCATCGTGGAAGGCAAGTACAACATCTCGGAGATTGCCTACATGACGGGATTCAACACCCTCTCCCACTTCTCAACCAGCTTCAAGAAGCAATTTGGATGTACACCGAGCGAATATAGTAAGAAAACTTATTAAATTTTGATGCGGAATAGGCCTATTATGGGAAAAAATGCTTATCTTTGCATCTAGATTGATTTAATAATAGAAAAAGAAAATAAATTATGAACGCAATTCACACAGACAATGCGCCTGCAGCTATCGGTCCATATAGCCAGGCTATCGAAGTAAACGGTTTCGTATTTGCATCAGGTCAGATTCCTATCGACCCTGCAACAGGCAATTTCGTAGAAGGCGGCATCAAGGAGCAGACTCGCCAGAGCCTCACCAACGCCCAGAACATCCTGAAGGCAGCAGGTACCGACCTTTCTCATGTGGTTAAGACTACAGTTTATCTGAACAGCATGGACGATTTCGCAGCCATGAACGAGGTTTATGCCGAGTTCTTCAGCCAGCCATATCCAGCTCGTTCTGCCGTAGCTGTAGAGAAGTTGCCAAAGGGCGCCCTCGTAGAGGTTGAGGTTTTGGCAGCCAAGTAATTCTTCCTTTTTCTATCAGGAAGTAAACATTCAAGGTGAAAATATTCTTTAGATGGTATCAAGCATTACATTAAAGAATCTGATTATAGGCTATCGTTCGAAGCACCAGCTCCGGGCGATAGCCTCACCTGTTCATGCCTCGCTCCAAGCCGGTGAACTGACCTGTCTCATCGGAGCCAACGGAGTGGGCAAATCTACCTTACTCAGAACTTTAGCCGGATTTCAGCCAGCGCTTGATGGCGAAATTCTGATTCAAGACAAATCTCTTTCCGATTTCTCAGCCCAGGAACTCGCCAGAGAAATCAGCATCGTTCTCACATCGAAGACTGACCATGCCCAGCTCTCAGCAGAAGAGATTGTTGGCATAGGCCGTTCTCCCTATACCGGTTTCTGGGGCACATTATCTGCTGCCGACAAGCAGATTGTTGCTTCTGCTCTTCAGGAAACGGGCATTCAGCATCTTGCCCAGAGAAACATCAGCGAACTGAGCGATGGTGAGCGTCAGAAGGTAATGATAGCCAAAGCCCTAGCGCAGCAAACCCGCATCATCATCCTGGACGAGCCTACCGCCTTCCTTGATTTCCCCAGCAAGATAGAAACCCTACAGATGCTCCGCCGTCTGGCGCACGAACAGCATAAGTCCATATTACTGTCAACCCATGATGTAGAGTTGGCGCTCCAGCTCTCCGACCGTCTCTGGCTGATGGAAGAAAGCCGTTTCTCTATCGGCACTCCTAAAGAACTGGCTGCCGATGGTTCCTTATCCAGATTCATCAATCGTGACGGTATCCGATTCAACAAGGATTCCCTCCGCATCGAAATCAAGTGAGTTTTCGTAATTGATTTTTTCTATGGTTGCACGCAAGCACATGAAGAAAAATTCTCAAGTGGCTCAGTTTGCTAACTCAAGTGGCTCAATCTGCTAACTCAAGTAGTTCAGTCAGCGAGTTCAGACGTCTCAGTTAGTTGATGCAGACGTCTCGGTAAGCCTACGGATACGGCTCCGTTAGCCTACGCAGCCATATCTGTAACCCGATGCAGTCATATCCGTAACCCAGCGCAACCATATTCGTGAATAAGTTTAGATAATTATCTATCATCCATCACGATTTACATACACCACGCGCATTAATACACTAATATACAGATACTTAAATAGCGTGACAGATACTCCGCAAAACGGGAATATCCATCACGCTATCCATCACGATTTGGGGTTATCCATGTAAGCGGCTCCGCGTTTATACCTTGCATAATTCAAAAAAAAGCAGTAACAGCTGATTAAACTAATGCTGTTACTGCTTTTTCCATCGGTCAGGAAGTAAGTCTCTATA
>QSCI01000107.1:0-10417 GCA_003463005.1 Segatella copri
GGTAAGAAGCTTGGTAAAGCGTATGATTGGCTTGTAGAGTATGCGGCACATAACAGAAATGAGTTTTCACACTGGGTGAAGGGATTTGTACCCTATCCACGTCTAGGTTAATAAAGAATATAAACTAATAAACAAAAGAGTTAAGTACGAAGAGCCGTGTGATGGGAGACTGTCAAGCACGGTTCCGAGAGAAGGGAGGGTGAAACTCCCTCCACTTACTCGACAATTAATAAATCATGGCATTACCAATAAATATAGAAAGCCTTCTTAGTGGAAGTGCAGTAGAAAGCAACCAGCTTGAATACAAGGAAGGTTGGAATCCAGATACAATATATCGTAGCATCTGTGCCTTTGCCAATGATTTTGAAGACACTGGTGGTGGGTATATCATTGTTGGTGTAAAGGAGGAACGCGGTCATGCTGTTCGTCCTGTTTTAGGTGTTAATCCTAATTTGATAGAACAGATAGAGAAGGATATGGTTGGTTACAATAATCTTATCCGTCCATACTATCAACCTCGTCTTTTCATTGAAGAGGTTGATGGCAAGACTATTCTTGTAATCAAAGTGACGGCAGGAGAACGCCGTCCATATAAGGTGCCTGATCGTATTACTGCAAAGCAGAAGGACTTCAACTATTATATCCGCTATAATAGTAGTAGCATTGTGCCGAAAGATGAGTATGAACGTGAGCTGATAAATTTGGCTAATCGTACTCCTTTTGACGACCGTGGCAATGATCAGATAAGTCTTAGGGATATTTCGGCTACTTTGTTGAGAGACTTTCTTGTTGAAGTAGGTAGTGATTTGGCTGATCAAGATTTATCGGGTGAAAACTTGAAAATAGTTCTTGACCAAATGGACTTGTTGGAAACTACACCAGAAGGCTTCAAGGTCAAGAATGTTGCTGCGATGATGTTCTGTGAGCATCCTGAGAAATTCTTCAAAATGACCCAGGTTGAAATCGTGATATTCCCTAAGGGGAGATTACAAGATCCTGATAATATGATAGAGGTTGCACCGATAAGGGGTTGTGTGCCTAAGATGATTCGTGATACGATGAATTATCTCAAGACAAATATTATTCAGAAGACAATTCATAAGCCAGAGGATACAGAACGTTCCGTTGTTACATATAATTATCCTTATCAAGCTTTGGAAGAAGCTGTCGTAAACAGCCTTTATCATCGCAGTTATATTGAAAGAGAACCTGTTGAGGTAACTATTGAACCAGATAAGATTAGTATTCTCAATTTTGGAGGACCTAATCACACAATATCTATGCAGGCTATAAAAGAAGCTCGTATGCTTCGTTCTCGTCGATACACAAACCGCCGATTGGGAGAGTTCTTAAAGGAATTGAATTTGACAGAGGGTAGAGCTACGGGGATTCCTACTATTCAGCAGAAGTTGCAGGAAAACGGTTCGCCTCGTGCAATAATTGAGACCGATGAGGAACGTACATATTTCTTAATAGATATACCATGTAATTTAGACTATATCGGTGTGCCTATTGGTAAAGAGTGCAAGAAAGAATGCAAGAAAGAATGCAAGAAAGAACTGTCTGAATTACAGATGCTTATCATGGGAGCGTTATCTGAAAATGCTAAGTTAACAATACCAGAATTAGCAAGAAAGATGGGCATATCTGCAAGAAAGATTTCTCAGGAACTAAAGTCTTTACAGGAAGAATTTCAGGTCTTGAAACGTGAAGGAGGTCGCAAGAATGGTTATTGGGTAGTATTGAATGAATGACGTATAAAACGTATTATAATATACATATATTTCTGTACGATAGCAAGTGCTTTCTAAAGTAACTCGAATAGTTTGGAGTTATTCAGAGCATAACTTGCTATCGTCAGATATTTCGTTCTGTTAAGGATAGATTTCGATATGGCTGCTGCCGGAGTTGCCATTCTTGATAATCCTTATCTGGGTGGTGATGCGCTCGCTCATCGTGTCGGTATGACTGATGACGCCCACCTTCTTGCCTTGCGAACTTTGCAGCATGGCGAGGGAATCGATGACGGTGGCTAGGGTATCGGGGTCGAGGGTTCCGAAGCCTTCATCGATGAACAGGTTCTCGAAGGAGATGTTGCGGGAGGATAATGCCGACAGGCCCAAGGCGAGACCCAGACTCACGATGAAGGTTTCGCCACCTGATAGGGAGGTGGTGTCTCGGATATCGTCGGCACGGTCGTGGTCGATGACTCGGATGCCCAGCGAATGCTTTACCTGCTGCAGTTCGTAACGGCTGTTGAACTTTCTGATTTCCTGGTTGGCGTGCGCTATCAGGAAACTGAGCGTATAGCATTGGGCTATCTTGCGAAGCGTCTTACCGTCTGCTCCTATAGCATCCGTAATGGCTGTCCAGTCGTCCTTTTCCTGGGTTACGAGATTCAGAGCCTCAGCCTTGTCGCCCAACTGCTTCACGGCTTCCTGATGGTTCTGCATCCTGGCGTTGGCAGCAATCAGTTCGTTGCGCTGGCTTCTCTCCTGATACTCCTGCTGAATGGCTAGGAGAGCATCACGGGTTTGGGCAGGCTGATGTTCCAAGTGCTGCTGATGTGCCTTTTCTGCACTCTGGTAAAGAGCAGTTGTTGAAGCCACGGCTTTCTCCTTTTCGTCCTTTTCCCTTCGGATAGCGTTCCAGTCTTCGGCAGAATGAAGCATCTCTCGGATGGTGTTTCGGTCAATAAGGCTTGGTTCGATACTTCTTTCCTCGATGCCTTCCTCTTCGGAGTCTTTTCCTTCGATGCTCTTTTCTTCAAGCTGCTTATTGTATTCCTCAATCCAAAGGTCGAGCTCCTTTTCCTTCGTTTGCAGATTCTCTTTCATCGTCTTGTTCTGAGACAGCATGGTTTGATGCGAACCTTTACTGTTGGCGAGTTCTGCCTTCAGTTTGTTGATGTTCTCGTTCTGAGTATCTGCTGCTTTCGTAGCCTCATCCTTTGCTGCTGTCAGTCTTTGTTCAGCCGCATCAGGTTCTTCGCCATTCAGAATCTGCTTATATTTCTCCTGCCATTCCTCCATTTCCTTCTTGGCGCTATTCCATGTCTGATGGGCTTTCCCGTAAGCCTCCTCCTTACTCTTCTGCTGTGAAATGAGGTTGATGGTAAGTGCTTTCTGTTCAGCTAGTTTTGTGGTGCAGGTTGAAGTGTTTTCTTGGGCTTTGTTCTGTATAGTTGAAGCCTTGCTTTCATACGCAGCTTCATCCTTCACAGCCTTATCCTTGAGTTGGGTCAGCCGTTCTATCTCTTTCTGAATCTTGTTAAACAGGCTCAGTTTGTTGCTCGCATCTTTCGCCTTGTTCTCATAGATAGGCAAGAGCGATTTCAGTTCTGCCTCTGCCTTCGGAATCTTTGGATACTGGGCGATGAGCGCCTTCCATTCCTCTTCGTAAGTTGCTATTTCTCCCGACAGTTTTTCCTGTTGTTTCTGGAGCGTCTGTACTTCGCCGTCGTTTTGTTTTCTCTCGCCGGAAAGGTTCTTCTCCTCTTTCTGCTGCTGTTTCAGCAGATTCTCCTTGGCTTTCAGAAGTTGCGAGAGTTCTGTGGTGGCTTCTTCAAACTGTCTGTTGTCGGTATGATAAGGATGGGTCGTGCTGCCACAGAGCGGACAAGGTTTGCCTTCGGTCAGGTTGGCACGATGAATCTCCCATTTCTCGCTCACCATGAGGGTATAGGCATTTCTCAGCGTCAGGGTCTCTTGGGTCAGCGCCTCGATGGTCAACTTGCCCAGGGCTTCATCTATCTCCGAGTTTCTTTTGCCCAAGACCTGGATTCGCTCCTCATTCTTCTGCTTTTCTGTTGTGGCAGCATCGAGATGAGCCACAACCTTGATGGCTTGCTGGACATCCTGCAGTTTCTTTTCGGCTGCCGATTTATGGCTCTGCAGTTCCTCTATGTTCTGTCCGGCAGTCTTATTTCTTTCCGTCTCCCAAGCCTGTTCTGCGGCTTGCGTTGCTTCGTGAAGAACCTGTTTCTGCTTGGCAATCTCTTCCTTTGTCGTTTTGAGGGCAAGGTTCGCTTTCTCTGTTTCGGTTTCCCATTTTTGGATGTTTCGGGTGTTTTCCTCCACGTCTTTCTGGGCTGTTAGATTCTCTTTCTGCGCCAACTCCAATGCCTCTTTCTTTTCTTTCAGATTCGGCATTGCCGCTTCCATTTTGGTTTTCAGCGCCCTTGCTTCAGCGATGACCGGCAGGGCCTTTTCGAGTTGTTCCTGTGCCTTGCTTACTGCTTCCTTCAGACTGGCGAGAGTTTTCTCGCTTTCGCTGATGGCAGACTCTTGACTTTTGATGTTTCCTTCCGCTTTCAGAATGTTTTCTTCCTGCTCGTGGATGCTTTGCGTCTGTCGCTCTACTTCCTGCAGCTGGTTGACGGCAGGCTGTACTTCATCGTGCAACTGCAGACGGAGAATCTGGGCTTGCATCGCTTTAATGGCTTCTGCTGCTTGATTCATATCAGTCTGGTAGATAGTGATTTGCTTGGTTTGCTTATCGTTTTCCTCAAACCATTGCAGGTCTTTCGAAATGGCTTGCAACTGGCTGCCGAGTTCCTTCTCTGCCTTTTCCAACCGGGCGATTTCCTCCTGCAGTTGGGCAAGTTCTTCATCGTTCAGCAGGTTCTGTTTTACGGCTTCCACCGATGCAGCCATCTGGTTGTAGGCATCCGTCGCCTGGTCTTTCGCCTTCTTGATTTCAGTAGCGATGTTCGTATAAGTTTCCTCGCATCCGATGAGTTTTTCCAGGAGTTCGTACCGCTCGTTTTCCTTCGCCGTCAGGAAGTTGGCAAACGAGCCTTGGGCGATGAGTACGGTACGGAGAAACTGGTCGTAGTCGAGTCCGATGATGTTCGGCAGCTCGTTCCAGTCGGCAGCTTCCTCTGTTATCTCTTCTCCGTTTCTTGCGATTTTATAGAGCGCAGTCTTGGCGTTCTCGTAGCGCACTCTCTGGAATCTGACGTGCCATTCTGCGCGGTAGATGCTGCCGTTGTTGGCAAGGAAGGTGAGTTTGCTGTAACCCTCTTTCTTGCCACGTGTCAGGATATTTCTACTGTCGGTAGGAGCCAGACGGTTACTTTCGCTGGCATCGGCAGCTCCGAAAATCTCGATGTTCTGGTTCTTGTCGCCTTTCTTTCTGGGATAGCGAGGGGCGCGGTTGTAGAGGGCAAGGCAGATAGCATCGAGTAGGGTAGACTTGCCACTTCCCGTCGGACCTACGATGCTGAAGATGGTGCTCTCGCCTAAGGCACCTTCTTCAAAGTTGATGACCTCGCCACCCTGTTTGTCAAGCGAAGCGAGGTTGAGTATTTCGAGTTGTAGGAATTTCATAATGATGATGTCGTTAATAAATCGGATAACATTTTCTCCTGTCTTTCGTTCATCGGAGCGTTGTGTCTGATGGCGAAGGCTTCTTTCAGCGTATCGAGCGGAGGACGGTTGATGATGTCTTCTATGCTGGTGATGTGCTGGGAACCCTGGATGGTGGAGAGGTCCAGTTGCGGGATGATGCGCTGGATTTTGCAGAGCACGGCATCCTTTTCGTTGACGAGTTTCTCCAGTTCCTTGATGTCATCGCTCGATAGTTTCTCCTGTTTCACCTTCAGCATCACGTAGTCGAAATGGTTGCTCAGTTCGCCGTCTGTTCTCTCCGAAAGTTTAGAATTGATGAGCTTCTGCCATTTCTTGAAGGTCAGCTCTTCCCCATCTTCGGGCAGGATGCGGAGGGAATGCTGAGGCTTGTATTCCAGAAAATCTACTTTCCATTCCTTACTCTTGCCGGTTTCCTTTCCTTCCTCCTCTTCTCCGTGTTCTATGGTGATGAGGTCGATGCCGTGAGTATAGTCTTTCTCGGCAAACGACATCGGGAGGATACTTCCCGTATATCTTGCCCAGTCGGTGTTCCAGATATGTTGCCGCTTGTGGATGTGTCCGCAAGTCATATAGTCGGGATGGTCGTTCCATCCTTCCAGGTCCACTTCCTCCTGTCCGCCGATGATGATTTTCTCGCTCGCATCTTTCTTGGCGATATCCGAACCCTTGGCGTACATGTGTGCCATCATGATGCACTTCCTGCCCGGGTATTTCTTTCGAGCCTCAGCCGTCAGTTCTCTCAGAAAGTCGTTGACACCCTGCGAGTAGCTGGCGTTCTGTACCACATCGCTTCTTAGGAAAGGTACGGCGAGGATGATGACTTCTTCTCCTGCCTCGTTGGTTACGGGGATGATGAGGTCATCGAAGGAATAGATCCAATGTCCGCCGGTTTTAGCATCGTCCTCGCTTTCTCCCTGCTGCCAGATTTTCCTTACGTTTCCTCTTATTTCCACATGGTATCGGGTGAGCAGCGGACGGGGAGCCTCCAGTCGGCTGGCGGAATCGTGGTTGCCGGCGGTAATAATGACCTGCATGTTCGGGCACAGTTGGGTAGCATCGGCAAGAAACTCGTAATAAACGGTCTGTGCCGCTGCCGATGGATTTCCGTTATCAAAGATGTCTCCTGCGATGAGGAGAGCATCGGGCTTTTGTCCAGCTATCTGCTCCAGGAGCCATTTCAGGAAATGCTTGTGTTCCGGCAGACGGTCGTTGCCGTGAAACAGGTTGCCCAGATGCCAGTCGCTGGTTGCTAATATCTTCATACTCATAAGAATGTCTAATCTTAGTCTTTTTCTTTGTCTTTGGTTTGCAATCCTTTAGCTTTTGGCTTACAATCCTTTGACCTTTGGTTTGTAATCTGACTACAAAGTTAACACAATTATTTGGGATACGCAAAGAAATAAGCTCAAAAAACGAAGAATTAGGGCCTGAAAAGTAAAGATATTCAGGAAAAGTCTTGTTTTATATCTGATAAAGTTGTATCTTTGCATAGTAGAAATCTTCGTTCATCGACGTTGAACCGACATTCACCGACGTTGAACCGCCGTTCACCGACGATGAACGGACATTCAGCGTCGGTGAACGGAGATTTCTCCTAGGATAAAATACTTTTCTTCCTAGGTTTGTGGTCTTTTCTTCTTAGGTATGATCATAAATGCTGTAGGATGCAAAGGCTGCTGCAATAAGAAATACTAATAAACTAAAGTAGGAAAGGAAACTGATATGGCTAAGTACAAATTGCAGGAAATGGGGGATATGCGCTATGATGGCAAGCGCAGAGTTTATCCCAAGATGGTGACCAACCGTACTCTATCCCGAAAAGAGTTCGTCAAGATGATGCAGAACTACCATCGCGGTATTTCGGAAAGTACCACGGAGGCTGTATTGACCGATGTGGTTGATATGCTGACAGACATGCTCTCCATGGGGTACAACGTGAATCTGGAAGGTTTCGGCACCTTCTCCCTCTCCCTCGCTTTCGAGGATGAGAAGCCTAGGGAAATTCTGAATCCAGATGATAAGATGACGTATCGCAAGGTGGGAGTGAAGGACATCAACTTCAAGGCGTCTCCAGAGTTTATCAAGGATGTGAAGCGTGAAACCGACCGTGACCTGGAGCGTGATATGGGTGGTGTAAAGGTTATCCGTAAGCAGCTCTATTCCAAGGAAGAGCGCATCGCCCGAGCCCTGGAGGTGATAGAGAAGAACGGAGTCCTTACCCTAGGCGATTATGCCTCCATCAACAACCTGAGCCGTACTGCTGCCTCTATGGAACTGAAGGAACTGACCTGTGATAAATCTTCGCCGATAGATTCACTAGGCCGCGGCAGCCATAAGGTTTGGGTAAAGAGGAAAGAATAAATGCAAATATCTCTCAGAATATTTGTTAGTTTCAATTCTTTTTCGTATTTTTGCGGTGTAATTAAAATGATAGTGTTATGACGACAATAACTTCTTTAAATAAATATCAGCAAAGGGTTGTAGAATTGATGTCTAATGTCAATTCTGACCAGCAGATGGCTGAAATCACGGATTTGCTATCTGGTTATTTTGCGCAAAAAGCAATAGATGCTGCAGATGAATTGTGGGATAAGGGCTTGATAGATGAAAATACTATTGAGCAATGGAAGCATGAGCATATGAGAACGCCTTATTCTGAATAAATGCAGCGGATTGTATTAGATACAAATTGTTTGTTGATGTCGATTCCTAGAAAGAGTCCCTATCATCAGATTCTTCTTGACTTTTTGGCAGGAAAGTACTTGTTGTGTGTTTCTAATGAGGTTGTTTTGGAATATGAAGAGATATTGACAAGAAAGGTCGGTTCATTGGTAGCAAATAATATTATCAATGCTATATTAGCATCTTCTAATACAATTTTTATTAATCCACAAAAGCGATATCAGTTGATAAAAGCAGATCCTGATGACAATAAGTTTGTCGATTGTGCCATATCTGCAAATGCGAAGTATATCGTGAGTCAAGATCATCATTATGACGTAATTAGATTTAATCCTGAATTCGATTTTACGGCAATTGATATTGATGCATTTTTAGCTATACTAAAAGGAGGTAGTCTCGTAAACTGATACTATTATGTTGCTTGTAAATAGGGAACATCTTGAAGATGAGGTACTCAAGTCGATTCAGAAGAAAGCGGAGTCGATTATGCCGAAAGATGCCAAGGTTATCCTTTTCGGGTCAAGGGCTAGAAGGGATGCTAAAGCAGATTCCGACTGGGACATCCTTGTGCTTCTGAACAAGGATAAGATAGATGAGCAGGATCATGATAATTACACCTATCCTCTTTGGGAATTGGGATGGCAAATCAATCAGATGATTCACCCGATAGTGTATTCGATGAAGGATTGGCAGAGCAAAAAGGGCAGTCCTTTTTATAATAATGTAGAGAGTGAAGGACTGCAGTTATGTTAATATTTTGTTAAAGGTGCGTGTTAATAGTCTTATTTATAGGAAAATATGTAATTTTGCACTGTTAAATAGAGGTTTAATTTAAAGTCCAAATAATTATGGAGCAGATTAATATAGATTTTAAGAACGCTTTTGATTGTTCCAAGAAGGAAAAGTTGAAGGTTTGTCGCTCTGGCTATGTACGTGTGGTTCGTTTTATGGATGATAAGAAGCATACTAGACCACAAGTGTATGAGGGCGATTTGTTGGAGGCTATTATGGATGTAAAGAGGGGGAATGTCAAGAACTTCGATACATTGGAGGATATGATGGACTATCTGGAGGCTTAGACATGAGTATAAAATGCCTGGTTAAGAAGTAAATCATTGAACTTTTTCATGTGGTTCAAGCACGGGCTGAAGGCCCAAAAACTCCTAGCCCAGGGCAACACCCTGGGTATTAAGGCGTTGTCCTCCTGCGCCCTGTAAGGGCAAAAGCCTTGAATATATGCTGCTTTATAACCAATTTTATTTGGGATTTGCAAGAAACTATTTCTCTTTTAAATCATTTGTCGACTTTTCGAAATCAGCTTTGATTTCATCTAATAGTGGATTTCTGTTTTAGCATAAATGTCAATGCCATCATATTGTTTTGCTCTTTCGAGCATCTCCTCTTTATGTTTTAGGAGTTGTTTAAACTTTCTGATGGTTTCCTCCTTTGTATTGTTCTTTGTTGCTTGCATAATAACCTCCTTTTTAATGTTATTGTTATTAATTTGGTGGCAAAGATAAGAAAAGTAAATGAGATATGCAAGAAAAAAGACCCAAAATTTTGTGAAGCCAATTCTTTTTCGTACTTTTGCAGTTGTCTTGCTGTGGATGGCTGGCGATGAGTCGCCGGCTAGGTAAAAGTCCATGGCTTGGCCTATTTTAAATTGAAGACGTTTGCTTGACGTTTCTTCTGACCTGTAGAAACCTGGAAAATTTCAAATCATGTTCAGAATGAGACTGCGGTGGGCGTCTACCCACTGTGTATATACACATGGCATAGGTGTGCCCCTTCGACTGAGGGGGTACGCTCTGTGCTATCATATATATACCTGTTTGGCGTAGGCTTCTGTTGCTTCTTATCTTTGACATGAAAGGCTTTTCCAGGGCCGCTACAGGCAAGGATGGGGCTAAAGGTAATCAGATTCCTACGCCATCATTTTATAATAGCAATCCAGTTTCTAATAATCTTCTCTACTTAGGGAGTCGGTGGAGCACGGAAAAGGGAGGAAGGTACACCGATATGGCAAAGAAAATGGATTTGGGTGCTTTGCACCAGCAGATAAATGAACTTCAGATTGATAAAGATTTGAACAGGGGAAAGCTGCACCCTCTTTCGGAGAAATTCACTATATTTGCAACATGAAGGAAATATAGAAACTATACCAAGGATAGAGGTAGCCCTGATTATCATCGGGGGGTGCATCCATATTTATCTTCTTAATAAACCTCTTGTATTTTCTGGAGTGAACTTAACACAATACTGCGTTAAATTAATATTTAATCGTCTGTAAATCAATAACTTATATTAAGAAATGCTTATGAAAACTTAACTATAAAAAGTTGGTCAAGTCGCTGATTTTCAGT
>QSCI01000108.1:0-10307 GCA_003463005.1 Segatella copri
GTCAGTACTATTTTGGTAAACTCATAGCTCCTTTTTTATCAAGAATAATGAATTAAAAAAGTATTATCTGAATCAAAACGATGGTCAAACATATAATTTCTAAAGTATGCAGACTGTATATTTCCCTTTTTTAAGAAATCGTTTATATAATGCTCAACAAAACTATCAGTAAAATATTCACGAAGTTCAGGATGTATTGGCGGAATTACTAATACAGGACGCAAATCTCTCTCCAAACAAAAAGCGATCATTTCAGAAAGATTACTAGCACGTAACTCCTGCTCTTGCAAATGCTTTTTTGAAAGACATGCATCCAAATTAGAGATATCGAACTGTTTTTTCCAACCTTCAATAAAACCAGATGCACTTTTTTTAAAATCACATGAATGAATCTTACTTGAGGCACATCGTTTGTAATATCCCAACAAGCCTTTCAGTGTATGTAGAGGAGCATCTCTAAGAACATTCTGCTTTTTTAAAGTTAAAGCCTTAACGTGTTCTGACTCATCAAACCCTGGAATGGTTGCAGGATGCAGAAATGTATAATACTTAAAATTGTGCTGTTTATTGTAAGAAGAAACCAAACAGGAAAAAGGACAGAGCGTAATTATTACAGTTGCATCTTTTTTCAAATAACTAAAATAATTTTTCAAAATATTGAAATCATGAACCAAAGACTGTGGTCCTAAAGCCCAATTCATACCTAACAAATCCAAGTCAGAATATTCAAAAGCATAAACGCCACTATTTGATCCAAGATTTACAACATCAAGATTGAAATTTCGAATATGCCAAAACTTGTTTGCTCCACCCCATATAGATTTATAAAAGTCTGAGGCTGAACTAAATGGTTATTGACAACACTAAAAGCCTTATTTATAATCTTATTAATAATCATACTTTTCAAATATTAAAGACCTGGACATCTCATAGATTCTGCCATATATTGAAAGTCCATATTAAATGAAAGCAAAGTATTCATTTCCTGATTTGATATCTCAAAATCAAAAATATTATAATTTGCATTCAAACGACTTGTATGAGTTGATTTTGGAATTGGCACGGTTTCTCTTTGAATATGAAACTTAAGAACGATTTGTTCCTTAGTTTTATTATACTTCTTAGCCAAGAGATCTACATATTTATCATACTTTTCAGTAATATGAAACGACAAACTCTTTAATGGAGAATAGACCATGTTCCGTACATTATTTACGTTACAATACTCTAAAAGATCTTCTTTTGTATTAAGTGGAGAAGTTTCAACCTGATTCACATGAGGAAAAACAGAGCAACATTTCTTAAGCTTTTCGAAATGTCTTTCTCTACTATTGCATAATCCAATTGCCCTAACCTTTCCCTGCTTATATACTTGTTCCATTTCATACCATATCTCTTCAAAATAATCAGGATATGGCCAATGCATTAACCACAAGTCAAGATAATCAGTATGAAGTGAAGTCAAACTTTCCTCAATCTTATGGGTAATTACTTTTTTCACAGCCTGTTCTTTCTGCATATAGGAAGAAGACTTCCAAAAATATTTACCCATATTATTTCCAGCATCAATTGTACCTTGTGGATATAAATCATCACTAATTTTTGAAACTAGAAACATATCCTTGCGTGTAGCTGAAGAATGGCTATATAAATAGTCTAGACTTTCACCTAAATCTTTTTCATTATGGTAATTATCTGCAGTATCAATAAGTCGATAACCTATCTTATAGGCTTCATACAACGTATTAGTCAAGACTTCTCCATACAAAGGAAATGTCCCAAGACCTAAACTAGGCATTTCTACACCATTACTTAAAATTACGCTGTTCATCTTAAATCTTATTTTTTATTAAATTCAAAATTTTCATCCTCATTTCTTTATCCATACCAATTGCCAACACAGTAACTACAATAAACATTGTAGTCATCACACCTGTTAATAACAAGCGGACAAAAGAAGGTTCCATGAACTTATCAAAACATAAAAATGGAACAATAGCAGAAACACATGATACCAACAAACATCTTCCATGTACATGGAGCAGATATGAAGGTATTGAATATTTAACATATTTCTTTAATATGAAAATACTCGCAAATTCTGATACTAACATTGTTATGTTAGCCGCCCAAAATACAGCTTCTGGCGACATTCCTATTTTCAAGAACAAATATGCTAAAGGGAATGCTGAACATAAAATACTTCCAACAACCATATTGGTAAGTTTTATGTGACCTGTTGCATGAAATATGGTAGTTCTTGGAGTTTTTAATGTCTGAATTAAACATAACACCAACACTAAATTAAGAAAATTTACAGTATGTTCCGGGTATTCTCCTAACCATAACTTTAAGATATAATCAGCCTCAAGCATGATCGGAAATGAAATAATCCACATCAAGTAATAAGAAAAACAGCTGCTATCCACAACTAACTTCATCATCCCTTTGAGATCTCCTTGAGCATACGACTTGATGATTTGTGGTCTAACTGCAGTCATGAAGTTAGTGGAGAACTGGGTAACCGCCCCTTGTACTTGATAAGCAACTCCACGGGCTGCATTCACGACTGGTCCAAAGAACACATTCAACAACAAATTCAGACCCTGTCCCTGAGCAAGAACAGAAATATTTCCAATCAAATCTGAACCGGCATATCCAAACATTTCTTTATACAGTCCCTTATCCTTATAAAGTTTTAAAGAACTTTCCTTATATTGTCTTGAACAATATATACGATAAAAGCATATAATAGATACTTGAATCAAACAGAGCAGGGCTGCATAAAACACCAATTTATCAAAAGGCGAGATTACCAACAAATAAACCACCAATAATTTACATATCACTTCTACAATACCAACCCAAGCATAAATCTTCATATTTTCATGAGCTATGATGGTTGCATTATATGGAACTTGCGTTAGTGTAAAAAAACAGGTAAGAATAGATATCTGATATACCCAAAAGGCCGCAAACATACGATTTTCTGGGATTGTCATCTTTTCATAAAAGAACCAAAGACCTATCGTTTCTGCCAATACAATAACAAGCACACCAATTAAAAGATGTATCAAGAATGCGACATTAAAAACTTGGTTTAATCGTTCATAATTCTTTTTTCCTAATTCAAATGTTATATATCGGGATGTAGCAGAACCCAAAGCACCATTCAAGAATGTAAACATCGTAACGATTCCACCAACCACATTATAAATACCAAAGTCTTCTATTCCTAAAGTTTTCAGAACGACACGTGAAGTATAAAGTGTAACACCCATTATCAGCATCATTCTGAAATACAGGAACATGGTATTCTTTGCTATTCGCTTATTATTTGCCATATATTCTTTTTTATTATGGTCTCCAATAAATGTTTTCAGCAATCACCTTAGCAGGATTACCTGAAGCGATGCAATGAGCAGGGATGTTAGTTGTAACAACACTATTAGCAGAGATGATTGCACCCTCGCCTATTGTAACACCCTTCGTGATACTAACGTTTGAACAGATCCATACATGGTCACCAATGATGACCGGTGCCTTGTCTTTGTATCCCTTGATGATGACATGATGACCGCCATTGTTATCTCGTATCCAAACATCTCGACCAATGTGGACATCATCACCCATTACTATTTTCTCTGAACAAACAATATTCAAACCAATATTGGTAGCACAACTACCTATTAACAACTGTGCGCCCTTGAATACCTGCACATCACTATCATACTTAAAATAAGAATGACCTTTACCAAAACTCAGTCTGGCACCGTCCTCTACCAAAAGTCGGAACTCACCCTTACTACCACGTGTTCGCTTCTGATTAAGACTTACCTGACCACCAACTTCAATATTTGCAGTCTTGGCGATATCTATGGCACAATGAGAAAGAACATTGAAGACTTTTCCTTCTAACAGGTTGCTATGGATATTCTTTCTATAGTAATTCCAATAAAAGATACGGAGCAACTGCATTGGGTTCTTCTTATTGTGATAAATGACACGAAGGATATTCTTTACCTTTCGCTTAGCAGAAATCTTGTCATTACTCTCGTATGGGAAGAACTTAGCTGCACATTTATCAAATGGCATTTCGTCAAGAGCTTTAAAGAATTCATCTCGATTGATATTGGCAGGATAAGGAAGCTTACCACCCATAATAGCAGTGCTATTACCTGGAACAATATCCTTCAAAGTAAACTCTTTAACAACTAACTTATCCTTAATTTTATCAAAGTATTCCAAACCTTTCTTGGAATTAATCATGATAAGAGAGGTTCCTAAGTTCTGTTCCAAAGAAGAATCTACCTGACCAATTCCCCAGAAATCACCAAGAGTGATATCACTCATACGTGGAATACCCTTGAACTTACATTCATAACAAGAAGGGCGCTCGAAGACATTGTCGTGGTATCCACGGCGATAATCATCCTCATGACCTTCACCATAATATACCTGACCATTCTCGAATGTTATCTTTCTGGCAAGACTATGCCAACCGTGATCCTTGTTCTTGTCCTTAATAGATACAATCTTAGAACCATATCTAGCTTCCAAAGACTCCTTATATTTCTCAAAGACCTTTGGAGAGTTCGTTGCACGACAAAGGAAATCTACTATGATAAGATTATCGTAATCCTTACGAAGGAAGCTTCGCAAAGCAGCCATCTGACAAGGTGAACCACAGGCTAAAACTTTTTCGCCAGCAATCAGCAACTGCTTGATCTGTTTATACAGACCTTCCGCATTACTTTGTACATACTTGGAACTACGAAGGCGCTTCAAATCTTTCTTATCATTAGAAATGAAGTTGAATACCTTCAAGTCATCCGTATAGATAGCGCCACTAACATATCCCTTCTGCTTATACATGGCTTGTGCAAGAAGAGTAAAGATACCACCAGATGTACTATCAAAGCGAATAACAATATCCTTGTTATAACCACCAAAAACCTTTGGCTCTGCCAAATCATTATGCTTCAACTTATCGATGTTGATCATCGGACAAATTTTCTCGCAAAGATGACAATCAGTACACTTTTCCTTATCTACCTCTGGATACCAGAATCCTTCATGGTCTGTATGGAAAGTAATCGCCTGGGCATGACACACATCACCACAAGCATGACAACCACAACAATCTTTTTTATTCTTTATATCAATCATTTTAATAAACCTCGTTGAATTTTTCCATTCTGAGTCTTTGGTATTTCATCTATCCATTCATAGTGAACAGGAAGTTTATAAGACTCTAGTTTACCGTTCAGTTGGTTTTTAATATCATCAAAAGTAATGTCACTATCTTTGTCTTTCACGATGAATGCCTTAACAACCTCGCCAAGAACACCTTCCTCATCTGGCACGCCAATACAAGCACAATCTACTATACCCGAAATCTTGAATAACTGCTCTTCTACCTCTATAGGACTTACCTTCTTACCACCGACATTTATCAGTTCTTTCTTTCTGCTTATTAAATAAATATATCCTTCTTCTGTCTTATATCCCCAATCACCGGTACGGAAATAATCACCAAAGAAAGATTCCTCTATTGGCAAGTCAAGATATCCATGAGTTACATGGTCACCTTTTACACAGATTTCACCTTCTTGATTTACACCACATTCTATTCCATTTTCATCCAGCACCTTGATATCAGTATTTGGTGAAGCCTTTCCTACAGAATCCAAATGTGCCTTATCCTGATGAAATTCCATAAAAGCAGAACGAGAAGCCTCAGTCAAGCCATAGTGCATACATACTCTGGTATGAGGAAGCAGATCGGCAAGTTCCTGCTTCTCATCCTTTGAGAAGAAGGCACTGCCCATTTCTATATATCGAAGCTGATCTTTGAAATCACCCAGTTTATCGCCTGTAAGTTTTTTGAGGTATCGCCAGCTGGCAGGAACCATTGTGAAACCAGTTACATGGTCTTCCTCCATCGTGCGATATATCTTCTTTACATTGGCAAAGCTACCGAGCAGGATTAATGTCGCTCCCTTAGACAGACAGCATCTTACTCTACCCAAGCCAAAGGAATGGCTGACTGGAAGAGCTAGAAGTTCGACATCTTCCTGTGAATTACCAATAAACTCGTTGATATTTCTTGCTGCAGCAGCCTCATTGTCATAAGTCAAAGGCACACCTTTAGGTTTACCTGTAGTACCTGTTGTAAAAAGAATATCTGCAATCTGATTTCCTTCAGGAAACAAAGGTGTAGAGAAATCAGCAGATAACTCTGCAAAGTCTTTCAATCTAGCCTTAGCAACCTCCTGCTCGCTCTCATCAAAACCAACCAGAAGATTAGCATGCGTTTGCTTCACAATATAATCCAATCTAGTAGGATTAGTTGCAGCATCAATAGGAACTACCTTTAATCCAGCTAAGTGTGCACCAAAATATGCATACACAAACTCTATCTGCTTACCAGCTGCCAGGATAACAACATTTCCTTCTTTTTGTGATAATTGAGATTTGAAATAATCTCTTGCTCCCAATATGCGTTGACACAACTGAAGATATGTTGCAGATTTCTTTCCACTTTTTACAGCTATCTTATCGGGCTGTACGGCCGCCCACTGCCATATTTGTTTTTCGATACTTTCTAACATATAAATATTCTTTGTTTTATATTGTTCTATCGTATCGTCTCATAAATGTTCTCAGAACTCTAAGATTATATTATTCTGTCAAATCTTCAATGAGACTAACAATATCGGACACATCCTCCAAGTCCATAATCATATCAGATGTTATCTTCACATTAAATTCCTTCTCCAACTGTGAGATGATCTCAACATTATGAAGAGAATCCCACTCATCTGGCTCACCGATTTCGGTATCCATATCGATTTCTGTTGTTGGTACATTAAGTACACGAGCTATCAATTCAATTACTTTTTCTTCCATAATTTATTTTGTATTTAATATTTTATTATTTTTATACCCTTGAGCCACACTTTCTTAAACTTCTATCTAAGACGGTACTGAGGTATCCTCACTGCTTTCAATTTTGATAATAGCAAATCAATCGCAGTTTTTTTATTTTCCAAACTCCTTAATTCTCTGTTCCTCTTTCAATGAGCAAACAAGTAGCTGTCCGAGCTTCTCGGCTACGATATAGCCATCCAAGCCTTGAACCACCACCTTGCTTTCATCGGCTGCATGAACCACGCAGTTCTTGCATTCATACAATCGGATGTCCTTACCTACTTGGCATTGCCAGCCTCATCCTGTGGAAGCAAGGTACGGAGACTGCCCCAGCTGCCTAAGTCGCTCCAGCCGAACTCGGCTGGCAAGGTATAGATTTCCTTAGACTTCTCCATCACGGCATAGTCAATGCTTATCTTCTCGCAGGTTGGGAAGAGTTTGCCTACTACCTCTTTCTCCTCTTCGGTATAGAAAGAAGGTGCCATCTCGTCCATGATGCTGGCAAGCTGAGGCTGGAAGGTGCGGATTGCCTTGCTGATGGTATCAATGTTCCATACGAAGATTCCGGCATTCCAATAGTAATTGCCAGCGGCAAGGTATTGCTCGGCTGTCTCCAGGTTTGGCTTTTCCTTGAAAGCCTCAACCTTGTAAATTTCATCTACGGATGTTGGCTCTGCTGAGGCTATATAGCCATAGCCTGTTTCCGGGCGGCTTGGCTTGATACCGATGGTAACGATGGCGTTCTTATCGGATGTATAGCTCAATGCCTTGCTGAGCACTCGCTGATACTCCGAGGTATTGATGACCAGGGCATCGGATGGTGTCACCACGATGTTGGCATCAGGATGCTTCTTCTGGATTTTCCAGCAGGCATAAGCAATACATGGAGCGGTATTGCGAGCTTCCGGCTCTGCTAATATGTTATCTTCTGGCATGTCAGGGATTTGCTCCTTGACAATGCTGATATATTTCTCGTTTGTCACTACCCACATGTTCTCGACAGGACAGATTGGTTTCAATCTATCTACAGTCAATTGAATGAGGGAACGGCCCACACCCATCACATCAATGAACTGCTTTGGGTAATCGGGGGTTGACATAGGCCAGAAGCGGCTACCTACGCCGCCGGCCATGATTATGATTTGTATGTCGTGCATAAATCTTGTTCTTTAAATAATAAAGAGTATCGAAAACCTACCCGTCCTTCCTTACCGTTAAGGAAGGCTCCACCTCTCACCCCGACCCTCTCTCCTCAGGAGCGAGGGAAGAAACCGCCCTACTCGGTGCTCGGAACCACTACGCTCTAAGGTTGGCGGACCATCAAAGGTCTTCGCCAGATTGTGCGGGATGGGACCGCCTTGATGCAGGGCTTTCTATACCTAACCTTAAGCCTTATTTACATGAATCAGCAAAAAGCAGAGACTAGTAATAAATATATTGTTATCTCCTCATTAACTTTGCTGCAAATTCAAAGAAATCTGCAACATTTTTGAAATTATCAAACTGCTGGCAATACATACTTGCATAAGGTTCGGGAAACCTACTGCGTATATCAACCTTTATCATGCTTGCCAAAGCTTCCTTGGTATAGGCTTTCAGAAATTCATTGTATTGTTCCTCGCTCATAATATTATACTTGTTTCACGCTTGGTCACATACTGACCTATGAATTTACTGAGATTAAACATTATATTGTATGTTTATGTTTTAATATTAAATTTTACTTGTCTTACTTATCGCTATTTTGGCATACAAATCCTGTATAGGCACTGTCCAGTTTTTTAAATCTACTCCATATCTCTCAAATTGAGAAAGGAAAAATACACTACGCTTGCCATTACCTATCAAATTATAAAAATAGGCTGTATAGAGGACATAGTAAGCTAACGACTTGTCATAATTTCTAGACTGCAAAATCTTAACTACATCACATATCAGATTCTCTGCATAATTAAAATAGGCATCCCAATGACTTTTATAATCAATAAATTTCTGAGATAAGGTAAATTGCTTATTAGCAGACACATAATCAAGAATCTGCTTATTCATAGAAAGAATATCATCAATCTGAACCACTAAGAAATGAAGCAATTCCCTTTGATTACCATTGTGCTCACATCTAGCCCTAATCCTTTCAAATATCTCATCATTATTCTTCCGCACAAGAACAAGATCATCATCAGCCATAAATTTTAATAATTCCTGTTTCAACATCAATAAACTTATGTACCTATACAGAAATCGCTCATCCAATGTAGCTAAATCCGAATCAATTTCCGATAAGTAGCGTTCACAATTTCGACTGAAATCTACAAACATATCTGACAACAAATTCTGCTGAAGCCCTTTTCCCGTCAATGCATTAACATCCCGTATCAATCGAAGGGATTCCTTGACGAATAAAGCTCCAACCCGATAGCTACATTTCAGATATCTTTCCCTATCGAAAAACAGCTTGAGGGAATATTCCTGCCATTTATATCCATTATCAAAAATAACATACATCAGTTTTATCCTTGTTATCAATTGATTCTCACCATGCTGCATCAAATCATTATCTGACAGAATTTTATCCAACAGGGTATTTATCTTGGCCTGATTGCCTTCTCTTCTATAATGCATAAAAGCTACATCTAAAAGATTTAGAAAATCACCAAATCTAGCCAACTTCATTTTCACAATTTCATCAGCAAGTCTATCTCCAGCAACCTTATCGCATAAAATCTCATCATAATAATGCATCAAATCTCGGTACATTTCAATATGAATTATCCCTTTTTTCTTATACTCAAGTAATTTTGCAACTATAGGCTTCATCTTTTCTTTCTCTCCAGAAGCCTCATATGCACATAGTAGGTTAAGGAGCGAAACTAGCTGAGACTCATCAGATGTATCGGTGTTCTTGGACTCATACTCTACCATTTTTTCATAGTCAAAAGCATTATGTGCCAAGTATGTCTGGAAACACAACATATAGCTATTGTCTTTGAATCTGGATAAACGCACACATTCAGACTCAAAAGCCTTAACCGCTCCTATTTTGAACAAAACATCGAGATGGGGTAAGTAATATTGCTTATACTCATAATCAAATAAATCCCATTTCTTTGCTTCATCAAGAAATTCTACCTGGACATTTTGCCTGTCGACCTCGTCATGGCAAGCCTTTATTCTTAATGCATAGAAACGCAGTTTTGCACTTGTAGTAACAAGCCAACCACGATACTTTCCCTTATCCAGATCGTCAAGATGGGATTTATAATAACAATACTGCGTTAAATTAATATTTAATCGTCTGTAAATCAATAACTTATATTAAGAAATGCTTATGAAAACTTAACTATAAAAAGTTGGTCAAGTCGCTGATTTTCAGT
>QSCI01000109.1:0-10281 GCA_003463005.1 Segatella copri
TTTTTGTAGTAACAAAAAGAAAATAGCCATTCTAAAACAGATTTGTAATTGTTTTAGAATGGCTATTCTTCTATTTTTTCTCCCTTTTTCCCTTTATAAATCCAACTTTTTAGAGCGAATGATAGGAAAAATCGGATTTTTATCCTTTTACATATATCTTCTTTATGATTATAAATGTCCTCTTTCTGCCCAATCGCCTCTGTCGAGGGTTCTGTATCCCACGGCTTCTGCTATATGGTCAGGCTTTATCTGTTCACTTCCTGCCAAATCAGCAATGGTTCGTGCCACTTTCAGTATTCTGTTATAGGCTCTGGCTGACAAAGAAAGCTTCTCCATTGCCATTCGGAGCAGTTCGATACCTTGTTCGTCGGGTTCGGCAAACTGATGAATCATTCTTTCTGTCATCTGGGCGTTGCAATGGATGCCTTTATAATCTTTGAATCTTTCGGCTTGAACTTCTCTTGCCTTGATGACTCTTTCTCTGATCTTGGCACTTGGCTCACCTGGTGCTGCCTTCGATATGTCCTGGAAAGGAACGGGACTGATTTCGCATTGGATGTCGATGCGGTCGAGTAACGGCCCCGAAATCTTGTTCATGTATCTTTGAATCTGGCCTGGCGTGCAGACACAACGATGTGTCGGATCACCATAATATCCGCATGGGCAAGGGTTCATACTTGCCACAAACATGAATGAACATGGGTAATCTGTAGAATATTTCGCTCTGCTGATGTTGATGTGGCGGTCTTCCAATGGCTGGCGGAGTACTTCCAGAGTGGTTTTATTGAACTCCGGAAGTTCATCGCAGAACAGAACGCCATTATGGGCGAGCGATATTTCTCCCGGTTGTGGTGAAGTTCCACCGCCTACCAGAGCCACTTGAGAGATGGTATGGTGAGGAGACCGGAACGGGCGTTGGGAAATGAGTGATACATTCTTGCCCAGTTTGCCTGCAATGGAGTGAATCTGTGTTGTTTCCAGACTCTCAGAGAGCGTGAGGGGAGGAAGAATAGACGGCAAACGTTTTGCCATCATCGACTTTCCGGAACCTGGAGGACCTACCATAATCAGGTTGTGTCCGCCAGCCGCAGCCACTTCGAGCGCTCTTTTCACGTTCTCCTGACCGCGGACGTCGGAATAATCGTATTCACAATGTGCCTGGTTTTCGTAGAATTCCTTGCGGGTATCAACAATGGTAGGAGAAGGATTGCTTCTGTCACTCATGAATTGTATGACTTCGAAAAGCGTTTTCATGCCGTAAACCTCAAGGTTGTTTACGACAGCCGCTTCCCGAGCGTTCTGTTCCGGCACAATCAGTCCCTTAAAGTGCTCTGCTCTTGCTCTGATGGCTATCGGTAGGGCACCTTTGATAGGCTGGAGCGTACCGTCAAGGCTCAGCTCGCCTACCATCATGTACTCTTTCAGATGATCTTCGGGAATGTTGTTGTTGGCGCCTAGAAGTCCGATTGCAAGCGGCAAGTCGAAACTGCTGCCCTCTTTCCTGAGGTCAGCTGGAGCCAGATTGATGGTGATGTCGGCTATCGGAAATTTGAAGCCGCTATACTGGAGAGCTGCTGAAATTCGGTTACGGCTCTCCTTGACCGCCTCGTCGCCTAAGCCTGTGAGGTGGTACATGACGCCTCTGTTGAGGCTTACTTCTACGGTTACAGTAGTTACTTCTAGTCCGTTAACTGCTGCACAATATGTCTTTACTAACATATAGGCGTGCTTTTTATGGGTTCTTGACTAGCTCGAAAGTATTTATTTTAGCAGTTGGTCGAGCTTATTGTAAAGCTCTTGCTTTTTCATGCCTCGGGCGATGATTTTACCATTTTGAAGTATGATGTTGTCAGGAAGGTTTCCCAATCCCAACTTCTTCAAGGTCTTGTCTTCCAGCATTTCGCCGTTGCAGATGATAGGGCATGCGATAGAGTCGCGCTTGATGTTGTTCTTGCATTCGCTCTTGCTGGCATCCAGACAGAAAGCCATCAGCTTAAGCTTGCCGTTCGATTTCTTCTGACGGCTCTTCAGTTCGCGCTGCATGTCCTGGCTGTCATAGTTATAGGTAGCCCAAGTGTAGAGTACGGCAACCGGAGCGCTGCTCATTTCTGTACTAGAAACGAGTTTTCCGTTGATATCGTATGCTGTAAATGAAGGCAGGGTTGCACCGGTGCCTACATTCTTCATGGTTTCTGCCAACTGCTTCATCTTAGCCAACTGTCCGTTTTTAGGCTGTTCCTTCTCTACGATATTGATGAGTGAGAGCGCCTTGCGGTAATCAGGTTGTGTAGAAGTGATGAAGTATTTTTTGATCAGATAGATGCTGCATACAGAATTCGGATGTTCTCTGACGAAGTCTTCTGCATGCTTTTTAGCCTCAGGTGGCGTATCTTTCAGGATGCTCTGGCGGAATTTTGTCATCAGTTCGTTATCCTCGGTTCCGCTTACCTCCATTTCCTTAAGGTGCGAAGCATCTGCCTTGATTTCTACTGATTTGCCCGATTTTGCGAAGATAGGCTGCTCAGAGAAATTAGGGAAAACAAGCATGATGGTAAAATCTTCCTTACATTCGGTTTCGAAAGTGAAACGGCCACCTTCTACCTTGATGGTGTCAACGCCTTCGAAGCCCCCGTCAGGACTGTATACATAAAACTCGCCTTGATTCATGTTGAGAAATTTGCCTTCAAACTTGAAATGCCCACTGCTAACACCACATGATGTTAAGACCAGCGTAATGAATAAAATGAGGATGTAAGCAAATTTTTTCATAAGGAAAAACTTTAAGGTGCCGCGAGCGGGACTCGAACCCGCACAGCCATTACTGGCCAAGGATTTTAAGTCCCTCGTGTCTACCAATTCCACCATTGCGGCATGGTAAACGTTAAGAGTTGAGCGGAAAACGGGACTCGGACCCGCGACCCCAACCTTGGCAAGGTTGTGCTCTACCAACTGAGCTATTTCCGCGTTATGTGGGTGCAAAGGTAATGCTATTTCTTTAAATCTCCAAACGATTTACATTTTTTAAGATAAGAAAGCGCCATTTTTTTTCGTTTGCTCTCCGTTTCTGCTTAGTTTCCTACATGTATATCGCTTCCTGTACCATGGTAATCTACTATATATTTCATCAGCGGCTTGTCGCTTTTGCTCTTTCCGCCGCTTGTGATGGTTCCGTTTTCCAGGCTGTAGATGCGTTTGCATTTGTCGCAAATTACCGATTGGCGGTTGCCGGTCCATTCCAGCGGATAGTTGGTGCCGCCATATTGTTCCAGACAGTTGGGGCATTGGCGGTCCCAGGCTACAGGTCCGCTGAAGTTGGATAATCCCATGATGAAGCCATTCTTCCTGGCATCTTTAGGGTCGTTGCCCGCTCCCAGATAAGTATAGTTGGCATAATTCTCCTTGGCTGTAGAGAGGATGATGGTTTCCGTCTGGTTTTTCCCATCGTTTAATGTAGAATAGATATTCCAGGCTCCATTTACCTTTTTGGCACTAACCATTGTGTAGACGCCCGTTCCGTTGAGGGCTGTTTCCAGACTTGTGCCCGGATGGTATTGCGACTTGAAATAGAACTGGCAGGGATATTTGGTGCTGATGCTGTTTTCTGCATCGCACGAACAAAGTAAGAGCATAGCTATTCCAGCCATGCTCTTCACCTTATTATATATATATACCTTATTATATATGCTATTCTTCATGCAGAAACCTTTCTGTCTTTATTTCAGAAGATTCTTCTCGGCATTCTCCATACGCTCGAAGTGGAACTCAGAGAGGGTCTGCTCCATCAGCGCCTGAATCTTGTCGTTGCAGAGATTGCCGATGCTGCCTTCGTGAGTATGATGAATATCCTTGTTTGGCTTGAATTCGCCAGCCTCGATTTCCAGTCCTACCTTCTTGTAAGCATCGCGGAATGGCATTCCGTTGGCTGCAAGCTGGTTCACTTCTTCTACTGAGAACATAGGGTCGTAGCGAGGATCGTCAAGAATATGCTCGTTCACCTCCATCTTGTTGATGATGTAGGCAGCCATCTGCAGACAGTCCTTCAACTCGTCGAAGGCAGGGAGGAACACTTCCTTGATAATCTGAAGATCGCGGAAATAGCCTACTGGCAGGTTGTTCATGATGAGCATTACCTGCTGTGGAAGGCTCTGGAGCTTGTTGCTCTTGGCGCGAATCAACTCAAATACGTCTGGATTCTTCTTGTGTGGCATGATGCTCGAACCGGTGGTGCACTCCTTAGGCAATTTCACGAAACCGAAGTTCTGACAGTTGAACATGCAGGCGTCGAAAGCCATCTTTGCCAAAGTTCCTGCCACGGTAGCCATGGCGAAAGCCACGTTGCGCTCCATCTTTCCTCTGCCCATTTGTGCATAAACCACATTATAGTCCATGCTGTCGAAACCGAGAAGTTCGGTGGTCATGGTGCGGTTCAATGGGAATGAACTTCCATAGCCGGCAGCGCTACCCAATGGGTTGCGGTTTGTCATGCGGTAAGCAGCCTGCAGGAAGAGCATATCATCGGCAAGTCCTTCAGCATAAGCGCCAAACCAGAGACCGAATGATGAAGGCATAGCCACCTGCAGATGGGTGTAGCCCGGCATCAGCACGTCCTTATACTGGTTGCTCTTCTGAATCAGCTCGTCGAAGAGAATCTTCACGGCGTCCACAATCTCCTTCAACTCATGACGGGTGAAGAGTTTGAGGTCTACGAGAACCTGGTCGTTGCGTGATCTACCTGAATGAATCTTCTTGCCCATGTCGCCCAGTTTCTGGGTGAGCATCAGTTCTACCTGGGAATGAACGTCTTCCACGCCGTCTTCTATTACGAATTCGCCCTTGTCGGCGATGGCGTAGATGTTTTTCAGTTCGGCAAGGAGCTGGGTGAGTTCATCTTTCTCCAGGAGTCCGATGCTTTCGAGCATGGTGATGTGTGCCATACTGCCCAGCACGTCATACTTGGCGAGATAGAGGTCGAGTTCGCGGTCTCTTCCTACGGTGAATCTTTCAATTTCCTTGTTTACTTCGAAGTTCTTTTCCCAAAGTTTATTTGCCATAATTTCTTTATTTATTAATCCTGGTAAGGAATCATCGCAAGCGCATCAGCAATTTTCTCGATGCCTTCCTGCAATGGCTTCTTCACCATACCCTTGATAAACATGTTAAGTTCTGCCTTGATGGTGAGTTTCATTTTACATGAGAATTCGCCTGTAGGGAGCAGCTGAATCCAGAAGTTGAAAGGAACAGGGCTGTTTTCTGTTTCAAACTTGATGGTCTTAGGCTCCTCGCGGTCGATGATGCGCATCTTGATTTCACCCACCATAGGTGCTGTGATAGAGATGCTGTCGCTATCAAACTTGAGGTCCTTCAGTTTTTCCATTTCCTTTCTCTTGTCCTCAGGAATCTGGTCTTTCACCTGCTCGAAGCGGTCTTTGAGCATCTGCAGGTTGTTCAGATCGCTCAATGTACGGTAAACAGATTCCTGCTTGTGAGGAATCTGTTTGATATTACTTTCGAATGTACTTGTACTCATTATTGATGGGTCAGCTTGATTACTTCTTCCAGTTAGCTGGATCCTTGCGCCACTCGTGGAGCAGCTCTACGTCTTCCTGCTTGATATAGCCAGTCTCCAGAGCCTCTGCCACTACGTGCTCATAGTCGGTCAAAGTAACCAGCTTTACGTTAGCATCAGCAAAAGCCTTCTCGGCGATAGGGAAACCATAGGTGTAGCTAGCTACCATGCCCACAATCTCGTTGCCGTTCTTGCGGAGAGCTTCTACTGCCTTGAGAGAGCTGCCGCCGGTAGAAATCAAGTCTTCTACTACCACAACCTTAGCCTTAGGGTCGAGCTGACCTTCGATGAGGTTCTGCATACCGTGATCCTTTGGTTTAGAACGAACGTATACGAAAGGCATGTTCAGTTCGTCAGCAACCAAAGCACCCTGCGCGATGGCACCAGTAGCTACTCCGGCTACAGCATCAGCCTCTGGGAACTGCTCCAGGATAGCGTGAACGAGCTCAAGCTTTACATAATTGCGGAGTTCTGGGAATGAGAGAGTCTTGCGGTTATCGCAATAGAATGGTGACTTCCAGCCAGAAGCCCATGTGAATGGATCATTAGGCTGCAACTTGATAGCCTTTACTTTCAATAACTTAGATGCGAATTCTTTCTTCAGTTTGTCCATAATCTTTAAAGGATTAAATTATTATTAATTATTTTGCAAAGGTACAATGATTTTTGCACACGGCGGCTATATTTAGGGTTAAAATGTTTTAACTCTCGGCAAAAAGGGCCTTTAGTCGTGTGCGAAACCTACTGTCAGCACGCTTATCTTCATCTTTCCGGCTGCTTTTATCAGGGTTTCCGCACAGGAAATGATGGTGGCTCCGGTGGTGCATACGTCGTCGATGATGAGGATATGTTTGCCTTCGAGCTGCGTGATGGGGTGCTCGCCCTGCCCGTCATGATAGGTTGCTGCGGCTTCAAAAACCTGACTCACGTTTTCCAGTCTTTCCTGCCGGTTCTTGTGGGTTTGGCTTTCGCTAAACTTTTTCCTTCTTACGGCATCCTTGATGATGGTCAGATGGGTGAGTTGCTGGATACCTTTGGCGATGAGAAGGCTCTGGTTATAGCCGCGTTCTTTTTCTCGTTTTCGGGTGAGCGGGATGGGGATGATGGCGTCTATTCCGTCGAAGAACTGAATGCCTAACCCCTTCTTTGCCAGCATTCTGCCCAGATAGATTCCCATTTCAGGATGATGCATGTATTTCAGCTGGTAGACGGCTCTAGCCGATGTGGCATGGCTGATGTGATGGAAGAGAGCGCAGCAGCGTTCGATGGGAATCAGATGCCAGAAGAGTTTTGCCATCTCGTTGTCGTAGGGCTGTTTCCAGGTATCGGTTCCCGGCATGCGGAACAGACATTTTATGCATATCATCTCCTCCCCGCCAGCGAGCACATTTCCGCAGATGGCGCAGGTTCGGGGGAAGAATAAATCTAATATGTCTCTTAACAGGCTGGTACGCATGGCTTTACTCTTAATTTTGAGGTTTGGATATTAAACTTGATGCTTTGCTTTAGAAATCCTCTTCGAAATCGATGTCTCCCAGATCTTCTTCCTTCATCCGGTCGATGCATTTGTGGATAACCTCCATGCTGTATCCTCTTCCCAGGGCAAAGCGGATGAGTTTCATTGAGCGTTCATAGTCGTTCTTTGCCTTGATGGTTTTATATTTGTTTTTCATCAGGGGCAGGAGGGTTTCCATATACAGGTCGTCTTCAATCTCTTCGAAGATAGGGTCGGAGATATCCTTCGGAATATGTTTCATCCACAGCGCCTGTTCCACCTTCCGGCGTCCCCACTTGTTGTATTTTATCTTGTCGTTGATAAAGAAGCGTGCGAAACGTTCGTCGTCGATGAATTTCTTCTCGGTCAGGAATTCCATGTTTCTGGCGATGGCATCTTCGGGCAGTTCCCACTTCTTCATCTTGTCGATCATCTCTTGCGAGCAATGTTCGGCTTGGGTGCAGAGGGTGGTGAGCTTCAGGAGCGCCTGCTGCTCGGTCATCGGCTTTTTATACTTTGAACTTTGAGATTTGAACATGATGATTTTACTTTGAACTTTGAGATTTGAACATTGAACTTTATGATTTGCTGGCTCGCATCATTCTCTGCTTTCCGAAGGCATCTTCCTTTGTATCAATAGCTTTAAACCCCAATCCTTCCAGCATTTCCCTAGTTTCTTTTTCGTAGATAGGATTGATTTCGAAGTATAATGCACCTCCGGATTTGAGGGCAGAAGAGGCATATTCGGCGATGGCTCTGTAGAACTTCAGAGGCTCTTCATCGGGCACGAAGAGGGCGATTCCGGGTTCGTGTTCCAACACATTCTTCTCCATATCCGCTTTCTCCTTTTCGCAGATATACGGGGGATTGCTCACGATGATGTTCCATCTTCCGGCATCCGATGTTTCCGCCAACTTCAGGGCATCCTGATATTCTATTTTTACGTTACCGGCATCCAGTAGCGCAACATTTCCCTGTGCTATCTTCAAGGCATCTTCCGAAATATCCCAACCCGTAACCTCCGAGCCGCCGATGTCCAGTCCCAGCGTAATGGCGATGCAGCCCGAACCCGTACAGATGTCCAGGATGCGGATGGTGTTTTCTTCCTTCTCTCCTTCCGTAATCCCTTTGTTTTCAGTCGCATCTTTTTCTATCCACTCGCAGAGTTCCGCCGTTTCGGGTCTCGGAATCAGCACGCCCGGCTCTACATGGAAGGTTCTTCCTGCAAAGTCAGCTTCTCCCAGAACATACTGTACAGGTTCGCCTTTTTGCAATCTTCTGATAATTTCTTCCAGTTTTCTTTCTTCATCTGCAGATAATTCATTAACTTTGCCGCAGATTATGTCGGTCAGCGTCATTCCGTACTTCACATCGAGCACGGTGCGGACGATAGCCTGTGCTTCGCCCGCCTCATATAGAGTGGTAATGGATTGCCAAAGTTGTTGATACGTTTTCATCTCTAAATCGTATATTATGATTTGATTTGAGAGCAAAGGTACGACATTTTATCGAAAAGTAAGTAAAAAACGAAGAAAAGTTTTAGATATGGAACAAAATAATGTTTCTTTTCAGAATGTGAAGACGGGCGAACCGTTGTCGCAAAAGGAAATAGACGAAATGTTTATGCGCCGCTGTCTGCAGCTGGCGAAAAACGGAAGAGAGAATGCCAAACCCAATCCGATGGTGGGAGCCGTTATCGTGAGTGGGGATGGCAGAATCATCGGCGAAGGCTATCATGTAAGATGCGGAGAGGGCCATGCTGAAGTCAACGCCTTTGCTTCTATTAAGCCCGAGGATGAGCATCTATTAAGCCGAGCTACCATCTATGTGAGTCTCGAACCCTGCTCTCATTACGGCAAGACGCCGCCTTGCGCCGATTTGATAGTAAGAAAAGGTGTAAAGCGATGCGTTTGCGGCTGCATAGATCCCTTTGCCAAGGTTCAGGGCCGCGGTATCCGCAAGATTCGCGAGGCAGGCATCGAAGTAACAGTAGGCGTTTTGGAGGCGGAATGTCTCGAACTCAACAAGCGCTTCATCACCTTCAACACCCATCAGCGTCCTTACATCATCCTGAAATGGGCGCAGACGGCGAATGGCTTTCTTGACAACGGGGGTAGGGGTATGGCTATTTCCTCGCCTTTCACCAAGATGCTCTCCCACAAGTTGCGTGCTGAGAACGATGCCATCCTCATAGGCCGCGTAACCGATGAGCGCGACCACAGTCAGCTCAACGTTAGAGATTGGAGCGGCAAGGACCCGATGCGCCTGGTCATCGACCGCCATCATCCTTGTTTCGAAGGTCTGGATTTCTCACGGGGCAAGACGGAAGTGTTGCAGCAAATCATGCAGTACTTATATAATAATAAGGTGCAGTCGCTGATAGTAGAGGGAGGCGCCATCACCCATCAGGCATTCCTCGATGCTGGACTTTGGGATGAAATCAGGGTAGAAACGTTGTTGTCCACATCTGTGGAAAACTCCGTAACTTCAGGAACGCCAGCGCCTATGCTTCCTCATAACGTCCGGTTAATCAGCCACGAGGCTTATGATGGAAACATCATCAATACCTATGAGCGGATGTAATCTTCTCATAGATTTGCTTTTCCCTTCGGCCAGCGATTTTCAATTCACAGATGACACAGATTTAGTGGCGTATGCCCAATTCAACATTCAACATTCAACACTTAACATTCAAGAAAATGAGTAACAGATTTACATCGCGTCTGAGCGATGATGACGATTTCAAGCGAGACGAACTGATACGTAAGATAGAGCATTCGGTAGAGCAGATGACGCTCTCAGAACTGGAAGCCCTGTCCTACGATATGTTTACCAAGGGTTATATGGAGGATTATTAGAAAATGTCGGGAACAGCTGATGCGAGAACCGGAAATAGCCAACTGGCAAAATATAAATAGCCAACTGGCAAAACGCAAACAGCCGACTAGCGCAAGAGTGGCTAGTCGGCTGTTTTACTGGAACAGTTATCGAAACCTCCTTTATTTTGTTTTCGTATAGGCATCCTGCCAAATACGCTTCACTCTTCACCAAAAGCCCCGAATCCCCTGTGTTTATCGGCATTCTGAGGGGTGAAGAGTATTCGGGCACTCTTCACCTACTCTTCACCACTCTTCACCCTTCAGTTCTGGCGGATTTGCAATCCACCTATCAGTCTTTCGCCTCTGTTTCCGTTTCTGAAGGTGAAGAGTGGTGAAGAGTG
>QSCI01000011.1:0-64108 GCA_003463005.1 Segatella copri
CGAAGATAATGTATCATATACAAGGTTTACTGATTTTTGTACTTGTTTTTTTGACAAAGAATTGACGAATAAAATTGAACCTAAATATAATTTTTGGAGTCATATAGCTTTTGTCAATTATGCTCAAAACTTTCAGCCAGCTTCAACAGGAAATAATTTTAAAGAAAGTGACTTTAAAGCTTTCAAAAAGTATCTTGAAGTTTTGAAACCAGACATTGTTATTGTTTGGGGATGTGCTTTAGGTGGTGATTTGGAGAAGTACGGATTTAAAAAAGAAGCTAAATTTTATGGCTATAATTGGGTAAATGAAGGAATACAATTTGTAAACTCTTACCATCCCTCATATGGAGGCTTTAAAGATAATGGACGATTAGAAGAGGCTTTGGATAAAGCATTTCAAGAAGCTTCTAAAGTCACAAATGGTTGATGTCTTTTAGATTATATAAAAAATATAAATGAAGCAATTAAGACTTTTCCTATATAATATCATAACAATAGTTGTTGTTATGATTATGGTAAGTGCTTGTTCTGAGTCCCTCGGTTCTCAGTGGGTACGAACAACAGACGGAACCCTATTTTGGGCATCGTCTGTTGACACGACTATGTCTTTTTCTTGGAATGGAGAGAACTTTGATAGTGTTGCAAATGGCAAGGGAACTTTGCTTCGTGTTGATTCAGAGGGAAACTCTCAAAGCCAACAATTTAATATGTTTTATGGAGCATCATCCATTGAAAGTATAGTTTCGATGGATGATGGTAGCCGTTTTGTTGGTGGTATCGAAGATGATAAAATGGAAGGCTTTGGCGTGCTTGATAAAGGAACGGAATTATATATCGGTTCCTTTCATGAAAGCAAACCAAACGGATATTTGAAATATTATAAAAAAGGTAAACTTTTTTATGATGGCAATTGGAAAGATGGCGCTTTTTGGGGAGAGGGAACTCTTTATAAAGAAGATGGGTCTATTAAAAGTGGTGAATGGAACAACGGTACACTTATACAAACTTTAGTAGACAAAAATCTTCCTGAAGGACATTATTATGGTTATGTTAGAAACGGCAAGCCTGATGGTTTAGGCAAGATGAACTATGCAAATTCGTCTCTTTATGCAGGAAAATGGCATAATGGAAAATGGCACGGACAAGGCTTGTATGTGCATGGCGCAGATTCTATATATGGTGAGTGGAAGTCAGGAAAAATTTGTGGCGATGTTATTTATCGTACTCCGCAATTACTTTTTGAGGGCTCTTTTGTTGATAATGTTCCTGTTGGCGAGGGAAATTTGGCTTTGTCTGACGGTTCGTATTATTCTGGTTGTTGGCTTGATGGAAAAAGAAATGGTTATGGAAATATGGTGTTTTCTAATGGCGATTCTTATTTCGGTGAGTGGAGCAATAATACGTTTCATGGCACAGGTACATACAAATATACCAAGGAGCATGCTGTATACAAAGGCGAATGGTCTAAAGGATTACAGCATGGCACTGGCTATTACAAAGATTTAAACTTTGTATATAATGGTCAATGGAATCAAGGTTGGATGGATGGTGATGGGCATTTGTATTTTAAAAATGGTGATAAGTACGAGGGAACGCTGCACAACAATCTGTTAGATGGCATCGGTTGTTATACTTATGCAAATGGAAACCGATATGAGGGTGAATTTGTTAATGGCAAGATAAATGGTTTAGGTGTATTCCAATTTAAAAATGGTGATAGATATGAAGGTGAATTCGTAAATGGCAAGATATATGGCGATGGTACGATGTATCTTATCAACAAGAAGGAAACTGTAGCTATTACAGGTTTTTGGCCTGCCGATGGAAGTTTCCCTAAAGAGGCAAGCATATTATTTGCTAATGGAGACTTGTATGAAGGACCTCTGCATAATGGAGTGCCAACAAAAAAAGGTACATGGATTTCAGGCAAAGAACGTCAGGCAAAGTTGAGTAAAGTAGAAAAATCGTTTGCTCATCAAGCTAATGAACTATTTAAAAAACACAGAGAAACCATCAATTGGTGTTTAATAGGTGCTAGTGCTGTTGTTACCGCAGTTGAGGTGGCTGCAGCATCAACTGGCATTGGTGCTCCAATTGCAGGTTTGGCACATGGTGTTAATGTGGCAATCAATGCGGCAGATGCTGGTATGGCAATAGCGTCTGCTTCTATGGACATTGCTGAAAATGATTATTTGGGTGAGAGTAATGATGAGGCTATTAAAACATTAGGGACAGAATTAGCTTTAAATGCAGCTGGTATATTAGTGCCAAAAGTTGCTAAGGGTACCCTAAAGCTTTTGAAAACAGGAGTGAAGAACATAAAGAGAAGTCCTGTGGCAAAACAATTGCTAAAGAAACCGGGAGCATTCCTTCTCAAAAAATCTTCTTTTAAGTTTGTCAGAGGCAAAGTAACAGGCAAAGTTGTACGTCTGGAAGTTTCCATAAATAAAGGTGTTCGATGCGTTGAAAAGAAGCTTGTCAGAGGAAAGATTACAGGTAAGTCAATGATTGCAATGGGACGTTTGTTAACACGTCTAAAGAATCAAACAGTTTCTTACTCTTCGTATTTGAAGCAGCTAAAAGACAATCCAGCCTTGAAAGATAAACTAAAGATGTCTGTGCAGGGATCTTCTTCAAATTTGAGGCATAACATGAATCTGTGTGGAACTGCTAAATGGTTTAGTAAAAATGTACGTTATAAAAGGTGGCTAAAATTGCCAAAATTACACATAGAGCCACACCATATAATACCTTCCAATCCCACTACGGAAATGGGTAAAAATGCGAGGAATATATGGATTAAATACTTCGATAGCGTGGATCATCCGTGTAATGGTATTTGGTTGGGACGGCGTAGAGGTGCGTATCTTGGATTGGCAAAAGGCTCTAATCATAGTCCAAATTCTAAAGAATATGAACAAAAGGTGGCTATTGTTTTGGTGAATACGTTTAAAAAGTATAAGAAACAATATGCAAAAGATCCAGATAAGATGCGGCAGGTCTTAGCTGAAACTGTTGACAATATAAAATTGCAGATATATAAAGGAGAAATCGCTATTGGAAATGGTTCTCATGAAGTACATTCTGCATGGAGTATCTTTAAGGATAAGGCAGCATCAGATGTTATTTCTAATGCAGCTCGTAGTATAACAACTAAAATTGATAAAATTAAATAGTTATGAATATTTATCAAATTGATTTTGACTATACGTTTGCGTTGGCAGATATCAGAGCATCTGTTGATGGCGCAGACTCTATGGAGTTCTCTCAAGAAAGACCAGAACTGATAGATAAATTTAAGTATGATTGGGTAACTGCGGATTCTGAATTAATACCTGATTTCGTTGTTATCATGTCTGAACTATTAGGATGTAAGACAGGATTGAAGAGTAAAGTAGAAGAACTGTCACAGTCTTTCAAATTTCATGATTTGAAGATTGGTGATAGGAATTATACTGCGTTTATTAATATCCCGACATTGCAGAACTGTATAAATTTAAAGAAATCTAAAGTTGTGAAGTTCTCCAATGGTGATATTATGGAGATAACTAATCCTGTTTTCCTCCCTGGGGACTATCCGATATTATTTAAAGTGGAGGATATGCCTTCAGTGTTTTTCTGCAGTCAAGAGTTTAAGGATTTTGTAGAAACAAATTCTTATACTGGATTGCGTTTCAAGGAGTGTGTAATTAAATCAAGATCATGGTTTTAAAAAAGAAATAATATGGAAGAAAACAAATCTAAAAGTGACATTCAGTTAGTGGAGTGTTCAAAATGCCACAAGGAAGTGGCAGCTACAGAGGGAGTAACAAAACCAAGTGGTTTTATCTGTAATGATTGTCTTAAGAAAAAGAAACGTACATTGTTTTTTGGTGGCTTGTGTGGTTTTGCTGTAGTGGTTATTGCTGCTGCATTCTTGTTGGCCAATAAGCATTCGAAGACTGGTGCAGGCTTTAATGGTGTTGGAGAGATTAAGGATTCAATGGAATTGTCTGTTGATTCTAATAATGTAGAAATTAACCTTGCGTCAAAAACTGCTGCAAGTAATTCGGTTTCGGCACAGGCTCCTATTTCAAACTTAAGCAGTTTTAAGCATGTTTTGTCTCAGAACATAGAAAGTTCGAAAAAGGATAAGTCTGGAAAGTTGGTTATACCATCTGTTAGTCCTCTTTTTGGAATTAACACAAACTATTTCGTAGGCGATGGCGAAGCATTGGTTAAAGAGTTTGCTTCTACATTTGCAAAAACTGATAAAAAGGCAAAGCTGCTTGTGGAAGGTTTTACTTGTGATTTAGGAGGTGAAACACTTAACAACAAACTTTCAGAAGCACGTGCAGAAGTTGTTAAAAACATCTTGATGAATGCTGGCATACCTGAGCAAAATATTGAGATGAAATGGTATGGAAAGTCTCGCTTTGGTGAGTTTAAATATTCTAATAAGAGTGACTATCGTCGTGTAACTATTTCTGTAGAATAAAGGGATGCTTGCTTTCCCATATATGGAAAACAGTCTCTCAACCTTTTATCAATCACATAGCATCAAGAAAAAAGAGCTCTCTCATTTTTCTTGATGTTATGCCACTATTTGACATATCTATATAGTTATTTCGCAGCCGAAATCAAATGTATAACTATATAAGGTAATGTAACAATGGAAAAGAGCATCAAGAAAAGAGTGTGTAGGTTGGCTGCGGTATTGAGTGCCGTGCTGGTAGTATTTTTTAATTTTCTGTCATATTTTGGTCTTTGCAGTTAAAAAAGTTCCGGAAAATTTGGTGGTTATCTTGATAATTACTACATTTGCAGAAGGATACTCCACCTCATCATATCGTGAGTTGGGTATTTCCTTAGTTAAATAAAAAAAGAATGGAATATCAAGAAATAGAGGCACTTATAGCCTTAAAAGAAAGTAAAAATTTGGAGTTTAAAGAATCGACAGGTCAATTAGACCGTTCGATGGAAACTTTATGTGCCTTTCTTAATGGCGATGGTGGTATTGTACTTTATGGAGTAAAGGACAATGGAAATGTTGTAGGTCAAGAAGTTTCTGATAGTACAAAACGTGCTATTGCTGAGGCTATTAATCGTATCGAACCTTTTGTGTCTTTGGAAATAAACTATGTCCGGATTCCAAATTCCGATAAGTTTGTTATAATTGTCAATGCGGAAAAACAACGTTTTATGCGTCCTTTCGCTTACAAAGGTAGGGCTTATCTTCGTATAGAAAGTACTACTACGGTAATGCCGCAAGAGCAATATAACCATTTGTTGATGCAACGTGGTGGAAAATATGGTTGGGAAGCAATGGTCAATCCCGATTTGAAAATATCGGACCTTGATGAGAATGCCATTCTTGGTGCAGTACGTGAGGGTATAAGAAATGGTCGTCTTCCAGAAGTGACTATTCGGGAAGAAATACCTACGATTCTCAGGAAGTTTGGTTTGCTTCGTGATGGGAATTTGAATAATGCGGCAGCTGTGTTGTTTGGCGTGGATTTCTATGACTATCCGCAATGTCTTTTGCGAATGGCACGTTTTAAGGGAACTACCAAAGAAGAGTTTATTGATAACCAAAGAGCGCAAGGTAATATTTATATCTTGCTTGATGCAGCAATGGCTTTTTTCTTTAAGCATCTTTCTTTGTCTGGGAAGATAAATGGACTTTATCGAGAAGAAGAATTGAGTATTCCTTACAAGGCTTTGCGTGAATGTTGTATCAATTCACTTTGCCATCGTTCGTACCATCATCCTGGTAGTTCTGTCAGCATAGCTATTTATGATGATAGGGTAGAGGTTACCAATACAGGAACATTTCCGGCAGATTTGTCAGTTGAGCGATTGATGCAAGAGCATGATTCCAAACCTCAAAATCCAATCATTGCCAATGTGCTTTATAAGAGCAAGATTCTTGAAAGTTGGGGGCGTGGTATTGGTACGATGGTAGATGAATGTAAACGTGTTGGATTACCTGCGCCAGAATTCAAAACAGATGGTAATTTCGTGACTGTAGTCTTTAAATATAACTGTGATGGTGTTAACCTACAGTTGGTAAATAGCAATCCAACAAGTACCCAACAAGTACCCAACAAGTACCCAACAAGTACCCAACAAGTATTGGAACTTGTCGGAATATTGAAGGATGGAGAGTATTCTGTTAGAGAAATCATGTCTTTTTTAATGTTGAAGGATAGGGTGAATTTCTTGTATAAATACTTAACACCAGCATTGGAAGAAGGATTGGTTTCCATGAAATATCCTGATAATCCAAAGCACCCAAAGCAGAAGTATATGCTAACAGAAAAAGGACGAAAGATATTGGAAAAATAGAATGAATAGTAGTAATCTATGTGTTTAATACTTTTTTCTTGATGTTCTGTCACCATTTGACATATCTATATAGTTATTTCGCAGCCGAAATCAAATGTATAACTATATAAGGTAATGTAACAATGGAAAAGAACATCAAGAAAAGAGTGTGTAGGTTGGCATTGGTATTGAGTGCCGTGCTGGTAGTGTTATTTGGCTATTGGTTCTTCTTGAACCCTCATGGCTATTGGCAAAAGAAGAAGGAGGCAGAGAAGAATGAATACATGGAAAAGCAAATGCTTTGGCGGAAGTCGGAGAAGATGACCATGCAACAGATGTTGTCGGACATGACGCTAATGGCTAAGGGGGATTCTGTCAAGGTTTGTTGGCTAACCGGTCTCTCGCTTCCCGTTTATCGTGACTTCATTCATGGTACTGCGCAACCTACAAGGAATGCTTGGGCTGAGACAAGATATTGGTATATGTCTTCTCTCGCTAAAGGCAGAGAATGGATGGAGGAGCGTGCCAAGACGAGGATTCACAAGAGCCTGATCTTTGTGGAAACGAGTAGATTTCAGGTGCAGAAGGATTCCTTGAAGGATTATCGTAAAGAGAAACTTACTCCAACTGAGATTAAGAACAACAAGATGTATCTAAAAGATAATTGTCTGTATAGATGAAATCATAGCATAAATAAAGTATAACGAAAAATGAATAAAATTATAGGGCTTCTTGTAATGGTTTTCATGTTCCTACCCTGGCGACCAATCGTTGCAATAGTGGCAGCAGTATTGTTTGTCAACATCAATGGTACGGAATTGTATGGATGGCAAGCTGGTTTGGCGCATGGATTGTTCTTCCTGCCTAATCTGGTGAGGCATCTCTTTGACGGCGATGTCCTTTTCAAGGCTACCAATTGTACTACAGGTTATCATGTTGCCTGGTGGATAGCTACAATCGGTTCGTGCATCGGTTGGCTCGTTGATGCAACTTTCTCTTTTATGAAGGCATCAGTATTTGTAGGTAGTGATAAAGAATAAATAAATATAAATATAAATATAAATATGATGAACAGTATGGCTGATAAAAAAGCTGCAAAGCGTGAGAAGATGATGAACATGCCATCTTATCGTCTGATGGTAGGTACGGCGAAGTATATGGACAAGTGGTTCTTGGATCCTATCCTTGGCTTCATCCTTCCTGTCGGTATCGGTGATGCTTTGACGAGCGTGTTTGCATTCCCATTTATCTATTACAGTCTTTGCGTGGTTAAGTCGATTCCGCTGACTTTGGCTGTCATCTATAATATCTTGATGGATGTGCTGATAGGTGCCATACCTTTCTATATAGGTGATGTGCTGGATGTATTCAAACGTTCGTATGTAGAGAACCTGAGATTGGTTACCGGGTATATTGAGGATGATAAGGAGATTATCAATAAGGTGAATAAGAAGGCATTCTGGACGGCTGTGTTCATCGTCGTGCTTTGCTGGTTGATTTATGTGGTGATATCATGGGCCATTCGCTTGGGAACCATGGCTTATGATTGGATAGCTTCATTATTTTAAAATATGAATAGCAACATTTTCTTTCAGCCTTCGTTGGCAAGGATTATGCCAACGGGGGGATATTCGGCAAGCGAATCATGATATTGGGCGAGAGTTATTATTGTGATGAGAGTTAATCATCCTTCTGTAGGCTACTCCTGGGACTATTGGTACAAGGTGATACAAAGATTTTTGAGATAATTTTCTCGCTTGCGTCACGATTTGACACACCTAACCTGTACCTTTGCAGCTGTAAACATAAAACAAGGAATTATGGCACAGATTACAATCAATATCCAGACTTTGGACTGGACAATGGGGGAGACCGTAGGCTTGCACTTGATGCTGAAGAAAGGCAGCAAGGCAAGAATCGCTTGGGGCGATGGAAAGGTACAGGTCGTGACAGGTAAACAGAAACCTGCTTCCGAAAAGTTGGCTTGGGTGGAGGCAGGTCATGCCTATCCGGAGAAGGGCATGTACTACACCATTACCATCTGTTCGGAAGAGGAGGATGCCATTATCGGATTTAATGGATGTGGCATGTTCGAGGTGAAAACCTTGGATGTGATTCTTACGGAATGTCCTAACTTGCGTATCTTGGGCTATTCTGGGTATGGCGAGGAGAAACTCGACGTAAGCAAAAATCCTTTGCTGGAGTTCATCGACTTCCACGAGATAAGAAACGAGAAGTTGGATTTCTCTGCCAATCCACTCTTGGAGGAGTTGCATATCGAGGGTGCCAAGGACTTGGTGTCTTTGAATTTGAGTAAGAACGACAAGTTGCGTCGCTTGGACATCTTCATGTGCCACAATCTTCAGCATCTCGCCCTGAGCAATCAGTCACAGCTGAATGAGGTGGATTTCGCTCTCACTCATCTCCGTCCCAAGGACTTGGAGTATTTGGAGAAGACGTTGAAGCGAAACTCTCCTTACAAGGTACGGGGCGGAAGTTTTGGCGATGATAAGATAAAGGAAATTGATAATGGTAAAATAGTAGGGGAATATGAAGGAAAATTGTGATTGGAAAAAATGCTTGGACAGAATTGAGGATAAGGGATTTGACGACGATGATGCTTATTCAGAGATTCTAGAATATATCCGAGAGGTGGCTACTGTTGATGAGAAACGTGAGGTGCTACAAAATGTGGAGCAACGTGTGAAGAAAATCGTGAACTATGATTTTGCAAAGGCATGGTTCCTACGTCGCATGAGTGAAAGCGAGCATGATGTCATCGAAGACTTGATGGGAGTAAGATATGTTGTATTGAATGAGATGATGCTTCATCCGACTCCTGCCGAAGTGGAGAGATTTCGCTATCAGAATGATAAACTCTTCAAATTGACTCAGGAATGTTATGCCCAGTGCAGAAACATGTGGCGCACTTTGTTTCATACGCCTTATAAGGTGGATGATCGCTATCGTTATGAGGTGGAAGGAGTGTTGCGTTTCGAGTATGGAGATGACGATGCTGTAGTAAAGATGGAGAACGATGATTATTACGGATCTGATTTTCAATATATGATTCATCTGTTAGATGAACTGATGAGTGCAGGACGCTGTAAGATGGATACAATTTAGAATGGAGTCTTTGGCACATTTGATGGGGCTACCGAGGATGGGTATAAGCAGATAAACAACATGTTGGACGATGGAGATTCCTGGGATGAGTGTAGCCTTCATAAACCCGAGTTTGCTGATATTTGCGTTTGTTATGCCATGCATGCTCTGCATACGCATCAAGACTATAGCCTGCCCGACATTCTTTGCATGGATGATTTCGTGGTAAAGGTTCATTTGCAATATGAGAATGAAGTTTGCGATACGAGAGATGCAGAGATTGGACCGCTCGATTACGAACCATCGTGGTTCCAAAAACTTGTAGAGGAAGATGTGAATGAGTTCGGAGGAAAACATACGCTGAATCCGACAAGAAAGAAATAGCATATATAATAAAACAAGAAGTTTAACGTCATATATAAAAATAGAAGATTATGAAGTTAGCAGAAGCATTGAGCATCAGAGCCGACTTGCAGAAGAAAGTGGCTCAACTGAAAGAACGTATCAAGGAAAGTGCCAAGGTACAGGAGGGCGATGAACCTTGCGATAACGTGGAGGAACTGTACAAGGAACTGGATGACGTACTCGTTCAGTTGGAAGATCTGGTTTATCGTATTAACATCACCAACGTTCAGATAGTTCAAGGTGGTGACTCCTTGACTCGATTGATAGCCAAGAGAGACGTCTTGTCGTTGCGTGTCAAGGCATTGAAAGAGGTGGTGAACTACGTAGCTGCCAACGATACTCGCTTTGGCAGAAACGAACTGAAATATGTTAGAACCATAGATATAAAGGCTCTTCGTAAGGAGGCTGATACCTATGCCAAGCAGTATCGGGAACTCGACCTGAAAATTCAGAGTTTGAACTGGACTGTAGATTTGGTGGATTTGCAAGACTTGCCCCGATAATGGAGCGAGGATTGAAATTTTCATTAAGTAGATTAAAACTTTCGGAGAAAAGATAGAGGCAGCAAGAGGCTGACATCAGGCAATAGGTCTGTGTTAGCATTATTAAAAATTCATGTGTTTCATGCAAAGAGACGAGTTTGTTCACAGTTCATTTCAAGCATCGGGCACAAGTGTATCGCGCATTGGTATATGACAAAAGTCAGAAACGCCAGCATTTAGCATTACCATTTTGTTGGCTATCTTTTCTCCTTTTCTTTTTAGGCATTTCTTGTAAATATTCATTAGATGTTTAGAGATTATGGACAATCGTGTAAAATTCTATAGTTGGTTGATAGGCCTCTTGGATCGTAAGCATCTTACCTTTGAGGAGATTGCTAATGAGTGGCGTGATGCCAACGCTAATCAGGATGAGGATGAGCTGGACAAACGTACCTTTCATCGTTATCGTGAAAATATCCAGTCGCAGTTTGGCATTACTGTGGAATGCGACAAGAGCGACGGCTATCGGTATTATCTGAAGCGTGATCCCGTGGATGACGATGATGTAACGGAATGGATGCTGAGTTCCCTGCGGCTGGCTTCGCTTGGTGATATGCTGAAATTTCATAACAAGGTGATGCTCGATACACCGCCATACAACACGGAATATCTGGATGATATTCTTGCAGCGATAGATAAGCAATATCTGCTGAAGTTTAAGTATGTTTCGGGTTTCGGAGCAGAGAGCGATATCGTGCTGCAACCGGCTTTCGTGAGATATTTCAAACAACGGTGGTACGTTGTGGGAGTTAAGAAACAACGTTCGGCGTCCGAAGGGAAAGCCAATTCAAGTGCAGAGGTAGATGTGAGAAAACTCGTTCGCTGTCTTCCTTTCGACCGCATCAGTTTCCTGAAGCTTATTTGCGAGAAGCATCCGTTGTCGGCAAAGATGAAGAAGTTCCTGACTCCAGAGAATTATTATGAAGATTGCTTTGGCATCTATCGGATGAAAGATGTGCCGGTGGAGAAAATCCGCATCCGTGCCTTCTATCCGGAATACAACTACATTGAGGAGGTTCCGCTGCACGAGAGTCAGCAGAAAGTAAAGGAATCGAAAGATGGCATGTATCGGGAATATACCCTCACCATTCGCCCCAGCCGTGATTTCCTTCAGGAACTGTTATGGCATGGCAGAATATCATCGTACTGAAGCCCGAGAACTTGAGGCAGGAGATGATTGATATCTTAAAGGATATGACGAAGAGTTATGAGACGGGCGAATGCCTGAATGGGGAGGAATAAAAGAATCCTCAGATTGGGAATACACTGTGTGCCCAATCTGAGAAATTCCTGTTATTTATATTCCTTCTGTCAGAAATTTGCGAAGATGCAGGTGTGTGATTCCGTCATTATCATTTTTGGTGAGCAGAGGAGTCATGGAGATAACGTACTTCGGATAGTTGTCCTTGATGGCACGGAGATTGCCAAACTCACGCTCTCTGGTTGCATCGTCGGCTATGATGTAGGAAGCTTGCACGTAGATGCGTTCGCCTCCTGGCTTGGTACAAACAAAGTCGATTTCTCCAGCTTGCAGTTGTCCTACATAAACTTGATAGCCCAAGCGTATGAGGTTCTGATAGATGATATTCTCTATCACTTTCTCAATGTCTCCTTCACGTGTTCCTCCGGCAATGGCATTTCTAATGCCGTTGTCTTCAAAATAAAACTTATCATTGGTTTCAAAGATACGTTTGCCGTGGATGTCATAGCGGTTCACCTTGTGCAGAATATAGGCTTCACAAAGGAAGGATATGTAATTGGTGATAGCTGCCGAAGCAATGGATTCTCCTTGAGATTTCATATATTTGGAGATACTGTTGGCTGAGATGAGTTTACCTGTATTATCAGCAAGGAAACGCACCAGGTTCTCTAAAAATGGCACGTTTCTTATCTGGTTGCGCATAATGACATCCTTAAGTAAGACGGTATGGTAAATGTCCATTTGATATTCACGTGCATCATCCTCTTCAAGACCTATCTTTGCCAGACCAGGCAGGCCACCATACTGAATGTACAGAGCAAGTGCTTCGTCATTATCTGATAGTTGATGAAATTCCAGAAACTCGTTATAGCTCAGCGATTGGATATAGATTTCCTTATATCTGCCACCGATAAGAGTGCTCAGTTCATTGCTCAGCATACGAGCATTGCTACCTGTGATGATAATGTCGGTGTTGGGTTCTGTGCGATAACTTCGGATGGATCGTTCAAATTCCTTGATGTCTTGTATCTCATCGATAAGGATATAGTTATGTTTATCGGACTGAAAGTGCTCTCCGATATAGTCGTTGAGATCCTGATAGGTCTGAATGTTGTCAAACTCTCTTTTCTCCTTATCTATAAAGATGATATTGTTGCAGTCATCTGCCTTCTTACGGTCACGAATCATCTTCATCATGTAGCTTTTTCCTACACGACGTTGACCTACTAATACGATGATAGTCTCCTTACCAAGATACCTTTCTATCTTGTCGATATATGATTGACGAATAATAGTTGCCATATTTTTATCACTTATAAATGAAATTTTCTGCAAATATACGAAAAGTTTCACTTATAAGTGATAAAAGTTATCTATTTTTAGTTTTTATAACTTATAGATGGTATCGTTTCAATGATATTAAATGCTCGTTGTAACAATCAATCTTCCTTCAGATACCAGTCTTTGATGTAGCCGGAATAATGCTTGGCAAACTCCTCGGCTTGTCCGGGAGCGCAAGCTTTCACCTTCTTGGCAGGAATACCCGCCCAAATCTCATGTGCAGGAACTTTGGTGCCATGGGTAACTACAGCACCTGCAGCAATGATGGCTCCTTCTCCAATGTCAGCCTTGTCAAGCACAGTGGCATTCATTCCGATGAGTGCGCCTTTTCTGACTGTGGCTCCGTGGACGATGGCACCATGTCCCACAGATACATCATCCTCCAGGATGCAAGGCATCGTACCGGTTTGATGGATGCAGGCGCAATCCTGTACATTCACTCTGTTTCCACATCTGATGGCATCCACGTCAGAGCGCAATACCGCACTATACCAGATGCTGCAGTCATCACCAAGAATACAGTCGCCGGTCAGCACAGCGTTCTCAGCGATAAAACAATTCTTTCCCCATTGAGGAGTCTTTCCCTCTACTGTCTTTATGATAGCCATATTAAATATGTATATGTTTTACAATTCGGGTGCAAAGGTAATAAAAATATTGAAATCATACGCAGCATTTTACAGAAAAAGGGTTGTAATCCTCGAAAAGATGGATTGCAACCCTTTATACCTTATTATATATAAGAGTTAAGATAACTCTATCATATATTCAAATGTGGAAGCAGATTACAGCTGAGCTAACTCTACAACCTTATCTACTGCAGCGCTCAAGCCGTCCTTGTTCTTACCGCCAGCCTGAGCATAGTGAGGCTGACCGCCACCGCCACCCTGAATCAACTTGGCAGCTTCGCGAATCATCTTACCAGCGTTCAAACCGTGATCCTTAACCATATCATCGCTGAACATCACGCTGAGCATAGGCTTGTCGTTATAAACAGAACCTACCACGCAGATCATGTTCTCTGGCAATGCCTCGCGAACCTTGAATACCAAATCCTTGGCAGCTGCTGGCTCCATTGGTAATACGGCTGTAACAACCTTCACACCATTGATTTCTTTTGCATTCTCTACAAGCTTATCCTTGGTACGCTCTACAGCCTGAGCCTGGAACTTCTCAACATCCTTTTTCAAGGCATCGTGCTCGTCGATGTACTTTCTGATGACACCTTCGAGATCCTTGGCATTGTTGAACAGGCCCTTCAAGGCTACGATGGTATCCTGCAAACCGTAGATAGCCTCCTCGCAAGCCTTGCCAGTCAAAGCCTCGATACGGCGGATACCGGCTGCTACGCTGCTCTCAGAGATAATCTTGAAGAAACCAATCTTACCGGTGCTCTTGGCGTGAATACCACCACAGAACTCGGCAGATGGACCGAAGCGAACTACACGAACCTTGTCGCCATACTTCTCGCCGAAGAGGGCGATAGCACCAAGTTCCTTAGCCTCCTCGATAGGAGTATCGCGGTGCTCATCCAATGGATAGTCGGCACGGATCATCTCGTTTACCATGTGCTCTACCTTGCGGAGCTCCTCATCAGTTACCTTCTGGAAGTGAGAGAAGTCGAAACGCAAGGTGTCCTTATCTACATAAGAACCCTTCTGCTCTACGTGGTCACCCAAAACCTGCTTCAGGCAGTAGTCGAGCAAGTGGGTAGCTGTATGGTTGGCTGCACTTCCCTCGCGGTTCTCGATATCTACGCAAGCCATGAAATCAGCGTTTACATCCTTTGGCAACTCCTTTACGATGTGGATACTCTGGTTGTTCTCGCGCTTGGTGTCGATAACCTGAATGGTCTCATCCTCGCTAACGAGTACACCCTTGTCGCCAACCTGTCCACCCATCTCACCATAGAATGGAGTGTTGTCGAGTACCAACTCATAGAAAGAGTTCTTCTTCTGAGTCACCTTGCGGTAGCGCAGGATGTGGCACTCATATTCTGTATAGTCGTAACCTACGAAGTTCTGGTCACCTTCCTTCAAAACCTCCCAGTCGCCGTTCTCTACAGCAGCAGCATTGCGGGCACGTTCCTTCTGCTTCTTCATCTCCTCGTCGAAGCCTGCAGCATCTACGGTGTAACCATTCTCACGGCAGATAAGCTCTGTCAGGTCGAGAGGGAAACCGTATGTATCGAAGAGGCGGAATGCGCTTTCGCCATCAAGCTGAGTCTCGCCATGAGCCTTGAGCTCGTCCATATCGCCATTGAGGAGGTTGATACCCTTCTCCAAGGTGCGGAGGAATGAATCCTCTTCCTCTTTCATCACACGGGTGATGAGCTCCTGCTGAGCTGGCAACTCTGGGAAGGCTGCACCCATCTGCTCTACCAATACATTGACGAGCTTGTACATGAATGCCTGCTTCTGACCGAGGAATGTGTAAGCGTAACGTACGGCACGGCGCAAGATGCGTCGGATTACGTAACCTGCCTTGGCGTTGCTTGGCAACTGACCGTCGGCGATAGAGAAGGCTACGGCACGGAGGTGGTCGGCGCAAACACGCATAGCGATGTCAATCTTCTCCTGCTCATCCTTACCCTCACCATTCTCACCTGTAGGAGTAGTGAAGCCATACTTCTTGCCAGAGATAGCCTCGATTTCCTTGATGATTGGCTGGAAGATATCAGTATCATAGTTAGAGTGCTTGTCCTGCAACATGCGAACCAAGCGCTCGAAGCCCATACCTGTATCGATAACGTGCATTGGGAGAGGTTCGAGAGAACCGTCAGCCTTGCGGTTGTACTGCATGAACACGATGTTCCAGATTTCGATGACCTGAGGGTTATCCTTGTTTACCAACTCACGGCCTGGCACCTGAGCCTTCTCCTCTGGAGTACGAGAATCCACGTGAATCTCTGAGCAAGGACCGCAAGGACCTGTATCGCCCATCTCCCAGAAGTTGTCGTGCTTGTTACCGTTGATGATGTGGTCGGCTGGCACGTGCTTAGCCCAGTAACCTGCAGCCTCGTTGTCGCGTTCCAGACCTTCCTCCTTGCTACCCTCGAATACGGTAACGTAGAGATCGGCAGGGTTGAGTTTCAAAACTTCAGTAAGATACTCCCATGCCAAATCAATGGCACCCTCCTTAAAGTAGTCGCCGAAGCTCCAGTTACCGAGCATCTCGAACATGGTGTGGTGGTAAGTATCGTGACCCACCTCTTCGAGGTCGTTGTGCTTACCGCTTACACGGAGACATTTCTGAGTATCAACACGACGAACATCCTTGCCTGGGTCTTTCGTACCGAGGATGATGTCTTTCCACTGGTTCATACCAGCGTTTGTAAACATCAGCGTTGGGTCATCCTTGATAACCATAGGTGCTGATGGAACAATCTTGTGGCCTTTACCTTCGAAGAATTTCTTGAAGGATTCGCGCACTTCATTAGCTGTCATCATATCTTTTTTATATTTATCTTTAATTTCTTTTTCCTGTTTTGAAGAGGGGATTGAGAGTCCTCTCAGAAAATATTTTTGCCCTTTAGGGCATTTTCTTCCGAAAATCTTTGCAAAGATAAGAAGAATTGTTTAATTTTGCAACTAAATTAATTATTTTTGAAATTAAAGACGGAAAAAATGGCAATAATTCCAGATAAAACAACGAAATTGTACTATTCTATCAAGGAAGTAGGTGAAATGTTTGGTCTAAACGACTCTACGTTGAGATATTGGGAAAAGGAGTTTCCTTTTCTCAAACCGAAGGTTGCTGGCAATAAAGTGCGCCAGTATACCGATAAGGATATTGAGCAGGTAAGGCTCATCTACAACCTTATCAAAGTGAAGGGATTGAAGATTGCGGCTGCCCGTAAGTATCTGAACCAAAACAGAACGGGTGCCGAGAAATCTTCTGAAGTTCTCGACACCCTTATTTCTGTAAGAGACCAGCTCAAAGAACTCAAAAAGCAGCTCGATGGACTGGTTTAGTAACTTTGGACTTTATGATTAGCTAGGGTTACCACGCTTCTTCGCCGAAGACATTCTTGATGGTAACTTTAGCAGCTTCTTTCTTGGTGAGCTGGCGGCTCCAGGCTACGCGACCCTTGGTTGCAGCACCTGCACCGTGGTTGTTATATTCGCTGTAGCGGGCTGTCTGTTCGTTGCTCTGCTTGCCCCAGTTGTGCCATCCTTCTGGACGGATGTGGCTGCCCATTTCGCAATTCATGAAGAGGGTAGCTGCATAAGGGCGCCATGGACGGCCCAGATAAACCTTGTCTACACCTGGCTCGGCGGTAAGCTTGCACTTGTTGAATACATAGCCATATTCCTGACCGGCAGGACTGGAGGCGGCTGTGATGTAGCTGTTGACCTTGCTGCGAATCTCACAATTCTCAAACCATGCTCTTCCCGGACCAAAGATGAAATCGGTGGTTCCTTCGATGTAGCAATCATAGAAGGCTGAACGGTTGTTGGCTATACCTGTATAAACGGTATCCTGATTGCCCAGCAGACGGCAGTTCTGAACCAGGATATGATCGCCTTCAAGATGCAGGGAGACTGCCTGACCCAGTTTGGCTGCATTGTTCTCGATGGTGATGTTCTTCAGGGTGATGTAACTGCCCTGTACCTTCAGGGTATAAGTGCGGAATGTGCCCATCGGTTTACCCTTTACAGCAGCTTCTGAATCGAGTCCACCTACAGGCATCTTGATGTTGGCATGATCGTCCCATGTGATGATAGTGTTATCACGGTCTTCACCACAGATGGTGATGTTGGTGAGCCATGAAGGGAGGATGAGTTTCTCCTTGTATACGCCTTTCTTTACGTAGATTACCTTGCTGTAATCCATGAAAGCGCGACATACTTCGATGGCTTCGTCGATGGTGCGGAATTCGCCGGTACCATCACGGGATACTACAATCGTGTCGGGGTTGTCATACTTGTTGGCTGCTGTCAGAGGCAACAGGGGCAACATCATTAAAAATGATAAGAATAATTTTTTCATATTGTTTTTAAGTTTTTTGTTTTGAATCGATTTCTATAAAGATGTTGAAATCTGTATGATTTCATAGAGAATCGCCAGATTTTAAATCCGGCGATTCTCTATTATTTATCTTTTCTTTTTTATCATAAACTCCTAAGTTACAGGATTCTCTGTACTTCCTGCAGATCATCAATATTTCGGAGTTGGTTCATAATGGTCTTAACTTCTTCGCGGTCGTGAACACGGAGTTCGATGGTTCCGTCGAAGATGCCGTTATCACTACTGATTGTTATCTTGTGGATATTGATGCCTAACTGGTCACTAATCACCTTACTTACATCCAGCAGCATGCCCTTACGGTCGATACCCTTGATTTCGATGGTAGCATCGAATAGTATCTGCTTGTGCATATCCCATTTGGCATCTACGATGCGGTTGCCGAAACTGGACTTCAGTTTGGCTGCTATGCTGCAAGAGCGCTTATGTATTTCGATGCGGTTCTTGTTGTCGATAAAGCCCATAACGTCATCGCCAGGAATCGCATGGCAGCAGCTAGGGAAGATAAACTGGTTGATGTTCTCCTCGGTCAGGATGAGTGGCTTCTTCTTGTTGAAGTCTTTGCCCACCACGAAAAGATCCTGAGGCTTCACGATGCCTTTTTCTTGAGCCTTCTCCTTGCTCTTGCCCAGGAATGGGATATAATTGCGCCAGCTGCTGGCCTGCTGTTTCTTAGGCTTGCCCTGCAACTCATCGAAATCTTTATCGCCTAGGATAATCTGATGATCTCCCAATGACTGGAAGAGGGTTTCAGGCTTCTGGATATTATGAAAATCGCATAGGCGGTCTACCACCGACGCACTCATCTCGATGCTGTTCTTCTTGAGCCATTCGGTGAGTATGTTTTCTCCCTTCTTCTGAACCTCTCGTGAATCGCGGCGCAGGATGGCAAGAATCTTGCTCTTTGCCTTGGCTGAACTGACGAAGTTTACCCATTCTTCCTGTACATGCTGGCTCTTGGAAGTAAGAATCTCAACTTGGTCGCCACTTTGCAGCTTATGGCTCAGCGGAACCAGCTTATGGTTTACCTTGGCTCCAATGCAGTGGCTGCCCAGGAAAGTATGAATCTGGAAGGCGAAGTCGAGGGCAGTACAGCCTGCCGGCATCGTCTTGATTTCTCCCTTTGGTGTGAAGACGAAGATTTCTGAAGCATAGAGGTTCAGCTTGATGGCATCGAGGAAGTCCATGGCATCCGGCTGCGGATCGTCCAGAATCTCCTTGATGGTGCTGAGCCAGTCGTTCAGCTCGTTCTCATCTTCTGTATATTCACCTTCGTTTCCTTCTTTGTATTTCCAGTGGGCAGCAAACCCCTTTTCTGCTACCTCGTCCATACGGTCGGAACGGATCTGCACTTCTATCCATCTTCCCTGCTTACTCATCAGGGTAACATGGAGTGCCTGATAACCGTTTGCTTTCGGATGGTTCAACCAGTCGCGCAGACGGTCAGGATGACTCTTGTAAATTTTGCTGATGGCTACGTAGATATTGAAGCATTCGTTTACTTCGTTTGCTCTCACCTTTGGCGTAAAGATGATGCGCACAGCAAGAATGTCGTAAATCTCATCGAAGGTAACGTGCTTGTTCTGCATCTTGTTCCAAATAGAATAAGGGCTCTTCACACGTGCTTTAATCTTGTATTCTACGCCTAACTTGTCGAGTTCTTCGCGGATAGGTGCAGTAAAACTCTCGAAGAGGGTATCGCGCTGCGATTCGGTATCGGCAAGTTTATGCTCAATATTGGCATACTCCTGTGGATGGTCGTAGCGGAAGCTGAGGTCTTCGAGTTCGGTCTTGATTTTGTTCAAGCCCAATCGGTTGGCGAGAGGTGCATAAATATACAAGGTTTCGCCCGCAATCTTGTATTGTTTGTTGGCCGGTTGCGATTCCAGCGTGCGCATGTTGTGCAGGCGGTCGCAAATCTTGATAAGGATAACACGGATGTCATCGCTCATAGTGAGCAACAGTTTTTTGAAGTTTTCTGCCTGTGCTGATGCCTTATCGCCGAAGATTCCACCACTGATTTTGGTGAGTCCATCAACGATTTGTGCCACCTTGGCTCCAAAGATGTTTGAGATATCTTCTACTGTGTAGTCGGTATCTTCTACCACATCATGAAGCAGTGCGGCACAGATGCTCGTTGAGCCGAGCCCCATCTCCTCGCAGGCTATCTGAGCCACGGCGATAGGGTGCATGATATATGGTTCGCCCGAAAGGCGGCGCACACCTTTGTGCGCCTGTCGGGCGAAGTTGAATGCCTTGGTCACGATATCTACCTTCTTGCGGTGTCGCGAACTCAGGTAGGTGTCAAGCAGGTGTTGAAAGGCATCGCCAATCAACTGGTTGTCAGCCTGCTCTCTTTCGAGGTCTTTCAAGTTCTGGTCATCCATAGTGGGTCCCTCCAATAATAATGTTCTTAATTAGACTGAAAAAACTACAGCGGACGTAGTTCTTTTATTTCACTTTGATTTTCTTTCCGGCACGGATACTGTTACCCTTGATGCCGTTCAGTTTGCGCAGTTTCTTAACGGTTGTTCCGTGGCGTGCTGCTATTTCAGAAAGGGTATCACCATTCTTGATGGTTACACTCTTGCTGCCTTGTTTTCTGTTTCTGCCTCGCTTGCTGCTCTTCTTGCTGCGTGAAGAAGCGCTGTGGCGACTGTAGCTGCTTCGTGGGCGGCTATAGGTAGGCTGTGCATCGTTGACATCTACTGTAGCGCGCTTCAGGAAGAGTTCATCGGCTCTGTAAGCACAGATGCTGTCCTGCTGGTCGATGAAACTACCGATGAGGGTAGATGGAAGACGCAATACCATCGGATGGTTCAATCCGTTGATGATATCATGACGATATTGTGGATTCAGATTGCGCAGGTGCTCGATGTTGATGTTCAGCACTTTGGAAATCTGCTCCAGGTGGATATCTTTTGATACTACGATAGTGTCTGTCTTTACTGGCAGTTCGCTTACCATAGGGCAGATGTTATGATCGCAGTAGTAGTTCATGATGTAGTTGGCAGCGATGAAAGCTGGTACATATCCACGTGTTTCCTTTGGCAGATATGGATAGATGTTCCAGTAGTCGGCGTTGCCTTTTGCACGATGGATGGCCTTGTTGACATTGGTTGGACCGCAGTTGTAAGCTGCAATCACGAGGCTCCAATCGTCGAATATTTTGTACAGGTCGCTCAGATAGTGAGCGGCTGCATAGGATGCTTTTACCGGGTCGCGGCGTTCATCGATGAGTGAGTTTACTTCCAGTCCATATCGCTTGCCGGTAGGCAGCATAAACTGCCATAAACCTGTGGCACCAACGCGTGATACAGCTTTAGGGTTGAGTGCCGATTCGATAACTGGCAGATATTTCAATTCCAGTGGCAGGTTGTAAGCCTCTAATGCCTCTTCGAAAATAGGCATGTAGAAGTTACTTGCTCCCAACATAAAACTTACCGAACGGCGTAGTTTGCCGCTGTATCGGTCTATGAATTTCTGTACTACCTCATTGTATGGCATTTCGATGATGGTAGGCATTCTCTTCAGACGGTCGATATACACTTCCTTCTCGAAGACAGGGTTTACATCGCGGTATTTGCAGGTTGTATCTGCCATCATGTAAGTCTGTGCATTGTAAAGGTGGAGCAGGCTGTCGAGGTTATCTTCCATTCCCTCAGGTACTTCGATTTCCTCCTGCTTTCCGTCTTTGTCGGTAACGGTGATGATATCATCGTTATCTGTTTCTTCTGTAACGTCGGTTTGGGCATGAATGCCTTGTAAGCTGAACAGCATCGCTGCTGCCATGACTAGTATTTTCTTCATATTGATGTTTTATCTCGTCTATGTTTCTAATTTCTATTTTGCGTTATAATATATATAGGTGTATTCTAACTCCTCACGCATTAAAATGTGAGTGAGCAACTTACGCCGAGGCTTCCAGACCGCAACGGATTGGCAGTCTTGTTGCCGTTATTCAGCATGGTAGGCTCTATTCTGAGCGAGAGATCATCGGAGATGTCAAATTCCGAGAGCGATGCATCTACGTAGGCATCAATCACTGAGAAGGCATAGATGCCTATCATGACGAAGGTTCCCAAGTCTCTCCAACGGCGATATTTATCTTTTCGCTTGCGGAAGATTTCCTTATAGCGTTCTATGTTCGATTCGTTGATCTGGGCGCCCAAGTGCAGAAACTGATTGTAGCTCTGGGTGTTTGGGTCATCGTCCATAATATCCATGTAGGCTTGCGAATAGTCGTGATACATCTGGTTGTTCCAGGTGATGGCGTATGTACAGCCTACGAAACCGCCATAGATGAAGGGCAGTTTCCAATATTTGCGATTGTATATCTGTCCGGCACCAGGTAATACAAGTGCCAACCACATGGCACGCTTGGTGTCAGGTCGCCAGGTTGCCCAGTTGCGCTTTTTGCGTACAGGCTTTGCTGGTTGGGTGAGGCTTGCCAGTTTGCTGCTGTCTTGTGCGGTAAGCATCGAGTCTATGGCTATTTTTGCCGAGTCGGCTGATGCAATGGTTGGCACATCGGTCACTTGTTTTTTTTGTTTCGACTTCTGTGCCTGTGCGCCCATCGGTGCCAGAAGCAGCAGGGTTGCCAAACAGATTTGTGATATACTGAGTTTCACTTTTATTCTTGCTTTAACTGATCGAAAACATTCATGATGTGCTCCAGCTCCTCTTCGTTGGCGAATGGAATGCTGATTTTTCCCTTGCCCTTAGCAGAGCAGGTGAACTGCACTTTGGTATTGAGGAACTGTGACAGGCGGTTTTTGAGTTGTGTAAATTCCTCAGGCATCTGAGCCTTAGCCGTGATGGTTTTCTTACCGCTCTCGATGTCTTCTCCGCTCTTGAGTCGCTGTACCATCTCTTCAACCTTTCTTACTGAGTAGCCGTTCTTCTGTATCTCCTTGAACAACTTGATTTGCAGCGAAGGTGAGTCGAGGGCCAGTAGGGCACGGCAATGACCCATGTCGATTTCTTTCTTCTGTAGTGCCATCTGCACCTGGGCAGGAAGTTTGAGCAGTCGCAGATAGTTGGCGATAGCTGCACGGCTCTTGCCCACACGTTCTGAAATTTTCTCCTGTGTCATACCCTCGTTTTCCAGAAGGTGTTCGTAGGCGAGTGCTATTTCTATGGCGTTGAGGTCTTGGCGCTGGATATTCTCTACGAGCGCCATTTCCATTACGTTCTCATCGCTGATGGTGCGGATGTATGCAGGGATAGCTGTCAGCCCCGCAAGTTGTGAAGCGCGCCAGCGGCGTTCACCGGCGATAATCTGGAATCTGTTTTCTGAAACCTGTCTTAAGGTGATAGGCTGGATGATGCCTATGGCCTTGATGCTTTCGGCGAGCTCATGTAGGGCTTCGTCGTCAAACTCCCGGCGTGGCTGATTGGGATTCGCCTCAATCTGGTCGAGAGGAATTTCATTGATGGTACTGCTGCCCTGGGTGCGCACTCCCTCGGTAGAGATGAGGGCATCGAGTCCGCGTCCTAAAGCGTTGCTCTTTGTACCGTTGTTGTATTTCTTGTGTACTGCCATTTTTTTACTTTTAATTTTGAACATTGAACTTTCTAAAAGGGTTCAATTTCCAAATCTTAACTATTCTTGTTGATAATCTCCTTTGCCAAGGCCAGATGGTTCTTGGCTCCATTGCTTTCTGCATCGTAAAGGATAACTGGGAGACCATGGCTCGGACTCTCGCTCAGCTTCACGTTGCGCTGGATTACGGTCTTGAACACCAATTCCTGGAAGTGGCGTTTCACTTCGTCGTATATCTGGTTGGCAAGGCGTAGACGACTATCATACATGGTGAGCAGGAAACCTTCTATCTCGAGTTTCGGATTCAGCTTGCTCTTGATGATCTTGATGGTGTTGAGTAATTTGCTGATACCTTCAAGAGCGAAATATTCACATTGAACTGGGATGATGACACTGTCGGCTGCCGTCAACGAATTGACGGTGATGAGACCGAGCGAAGGCGAACAGTCTATCAGGATGTAGTCGTATTCGTCACGGATAGGCTGCAGTAATGTCTTAATCACCTTTTCGCGATTTTTGAGATTCAGCATCTCTATCTCGGCACCTACCAGGTCGATATGACTAGGTATGATGTCGAGTCCATCAATATCGGTGGTGTAGATGGCATCGCGCACGTCTGCATGGTCGATGATGCATTCGTAGAGCGAGCAGTCTACCTCGCTGATGTCCACGCCCAATCCACTGGAAGCGTTTGCCTGTGGGTCGGCGTCCACTACGAGTACCGTTTTCTCTAGCGTGGCAAGCGATGCTGCCAAGTTAATGGTGGTAGTAGTCTTTCCTACACCGCCTTTTTGGTTAGCTAATGCGATGATTTTTCCCATTTTCTTAGTAAATTTTCGGCAAAGATACAAAAATATTGTGAGAAAGTCGCTATCTTTAAAGGTTTTTTCGTACTTTTGCACCAAAAAGAAAGATATTTTTATGGAAAATAAGAAACCGTTAGTATTAATTTCGAATGATGATGCTATCATGCCAATGGAATCAAGACCCTGGTGAACTTTCTGAAAGACTGGTGCGACCTGCTGGTTGTAGCACCGGAAAGTGCCCGTTCGGGATTCGCCTGTGCCTTCTCGGCTACTACTCCCTTGCGCCTGAAGCGTCGCCATAATATGGGGAATGATGCGGAGGTTTGGTCATGTAGCGGCACACCGGTTGACTGTGTGAAACTGGCGTTGGATCAGTTTCTTGCTGATCGCAAGCCTGATCTGATTATCGGCGGTATCAATCATGGTGACAATTCGAGCGTGAATAATCATTATTCGGGAACTATGGGTGTAGCTAAGGAGGGCTGTATGCAGCATATTCCAAGTATAGCCTTCAGCAGTTGCAATTATGATGAAAATGCTGATCTCACTCCTTTGCGCGATGGGGTACTGAAGGTTGTTAAGATGGTGCTGGAGAAGGGATTGCCAGAATATACCTGTCTGAATGTCAACTTCCCGGCTTTGCCTCCGTTCAAGGGTTTCAAGGGTTGCCGGATGACTCATGGCTCCTGGATCAATGAGGTGGATCATCGCACTCATCCGCATGGATATGATTATTATTGGATGGTGGGTGAATACCGTAATGACGAACCGGAGGCAACGGATACCGACCAATGGGCTGTGAATCATGGTTACATCGCTATTACCCCAACTAAGATTGATGTAACGGATTATGATTGGTTAAAGAATTTTGAATTATGAAGTATTACCTGATAGTAGGCGAGGCTAGTGGAGATTTGCATGCCAGCAGATTGATGCGCTCGTTGAAAAAAATAGACGAGTTTGCTGAATTCCGTTTCTTCGGCGGTGATTTGATGGCTGCTGAAGGTGGCACTCGCGTCAAGCATTTTAAGGAGTTGGCTTATATGGGTTTTGTGCCTGTACTGCTACATTTGGGTACCATCTTTTCGAACCTGAAGAGATGCAAGGAAGATATTGTGAAATGGAAGCCGGATGTAGTGATACTGGTAGATTATCCGGGATTTAATCTCAAGATAGCTAAGTTCTTGAAAAAGAACACCAATATCCCTGCCTATTATTACATTTCTCCTAAGATATGGGCATGGAAGGAGTGGCGGATCCGCAGCATTAAACGTGATATCGCTGAACTCTTCTCAATCTTGCCATTCGAGGTGCCGTTCTTCGAAAAGAAGCACCATTATCCTATTCACTATGTAGGTAATCCTACGGCTCAGGAAGTAGGGGAGTTCAGGTCGGGATATCATCAGAGTTTTACGGAATTCTGTCAGGAGAATAATCTTGACACCTATCGTCCTGTTATCGCTTTGCTGGCAGGAAGCCGTCTGCAGGAAATCAAAGACAATCTGCCGGCGATGATTGAGGTGGCTGAGCGTTTTGAAGATTATCAGATGGTGCTTGCCGGTGCTCCTTCGATAGACGATGCTTACTATGAGAAGTTTATCAAAGGTACACCTGTCAAACTGGTGCGTAACAAGACTTATCCGCTCTTGTCGCATGCTACGGCAGCTCTTGTTACCAGTGGTACTGCAACTTTAGAGACGGCTCTTTTCGATGTGCCTCAGGTGGTATGTTATGAAACGCCTGTACCTCATCTCATCCGTTTCGGTTTCAAGCATATCATCAAAGTGAAGTTTATCTCGCTGGTGAATCTTATCGCTAATAAGGAGATTGTGCCGGAGATGCTTGCCGACCGCTTTTCGGTTGATGGTATTGCCAACGAACTTTATCAGATTCTTCCGGGAGAACCTGGCAGGGATAAGATGTTGGCAGAATATCTGGAAGTTCGAACTCAGTTAGGCGATAAGGTTGCGCCGGATGAGGCTGCGGGCATCATGTTTGATCTTCTGGTTAAGCGTAGGGAAATGCTTCTCCGTATGGCTCGTGAGCGTGCTGAAGCTGAAGCCAAAGCTGCAGCTGAGGCTGCAGAACGTGCGCGCCAGAAGGCGATAGCTGAAGCCGAGGCTGCTAAGAAACGTGCCGAAGAGGAAGCTTTGGCGGCGCAGAAGCGAGCTGAAGAAGAGGCTGAACTGGCAAGAATAAGAGCAGAAAAAGCCCGACTGGCGGCTGAGGCTAAGGCACGTGAGGCTCAGCAGCGTGCAGCCCAGGCACAGTATGAGGCGCAGGAAGCCCAGAAGGGTGAACGCTTTGAAGAAGAACAGGAAAAAGGTGAAATGTTTTGATAAAAAGCAATCTCTTTCAGTTCTGTGGCGGATATCAATCCGCTGCAGAACTGCTGACTAAGGCAGATTTGAAGGTATACGCTAAAACCATCATCACGGAAATCAGAAAGTATGATCCGGATAATATCATCCTGATGGGCTGTCCGCATTGGGACCAGGATATTGATATCGTGGCAAAGAGCTCTATCGAGGGTGTGGAGAATGTGATGTATACCCTTCATTTCTATGCAGCCACCCATAAAGATTACAGATGATCTCATCAAGCCATGGGGCAAGATGGTGAAGCAGGCACTGAAGAAATATAACAGATAACAGCATAGTTTATCGCAAGTACTTTCGTGAGCCAACGAAGCTACTTGTGTTTTTTATGGTGATATGAAAAAAAAGGCAGGGGTTCTTTGAGGAATCTCTGCCTTTCTTTGTGCTTGGCCAAACTGCAGGTTTGGCCTTTATCTCATAAAAGATGTATTATCCAAACAACTGGATGGTGTATAGGTAGATTACTGCTGCCGGTATCGCCATGAGCGAAGAGTCGAAGCGGTCGAGCATGCCTCCATGTCCTGGCAGGATGTTGCCGCTATCCTTTACTCCGAGGGTACGCTTGAAGAGGCTTTCTACCAGATCGCCCCATGTGCCGAAGAATACCACAACCAGACCTAAACCTTCCCAACCGAGAATGCTGAGACGATGGCTTCGCCATCGTTGGCAATATAGCCGATAATGCCTGCTGCTATCAGTACGAATATGCCTCCGCCTATGCTGCCTTCCCAACTCTTGGCTGGACTGATGCGAGGAAAGAGCTTATGCTTGCCGAAAAGCGAACCGCTGCAATAGGCACCGGTATCATTGGTCCAGAGGAAAATGAAAATACTCAAAGGCAGCAGCATGTCGTAATGTATCTGGCCATCGAAAGCTGATGTCTCGAAACTCAATACATTGATCATCGAGAAAGGCAAGGCGATGTACAACTGAGAGAGCATAGTGTAAGCCCAATCGTTGATGGCATCCTTGTTGCCTGTATACAGTTCGCTGATGAAGAGATAGAGGATGGTGAGCAGATAAGGTACGAAAACCACGAAATTGCCCACAATGCCCATGCGGAAACCAGCCACGGCAAGGAAGAAGTAAACACCCGCCACGGTGCTGATGAAACGGTTTACCGTAACATTCTCCTTCTGGTTAACTAATCCGCAATACTCCCATATGCTCAATCCGGTAATGAGGGCGAACAGGATAACCATTGCCCTGGGATTGAGAAAGCAAGATACCATGCACACCACGAAAAATACGCCTGTGATGGATCTTATCACTAGATTCTTCTGTTTGTCAGTCATATCGGTTTGTTTTATTCGTTCTTGTTTTCTTCCGAACCTTCATCCTTCTTGGAAGTCTCTTCAGAATCTGCATTCTTCTTCAGGTTCTCTTCATGCTCCTTGATGGCAGCCTGAACTTCAGGAAGTTCCTTTACGGCGTCATCGTCTATCTTAGGCTGTTCGTCTTCCATGATTTCCTGCGAACGGCTCAACCAAGGGCGTTTGCCAAAGATATGTTCTACGTCTTCTGCCATAATCACCTCTTTCTTGATCAGAAGTTCTGCTAAGGCATTGTGGCCTTCCTTGTGCTCCATCAGAATGTTCTTGGCACGGGTATACTGCTCGTTGACAATCTTCAGAACTTCCTGGTCTATCTCGCGGGCTGTAGACTCAGAGTACGGACGCTGGAATGCATATTCGTTCCGGTTGTAAAAGCAGATGTTTGGCAACGTCTTGCTCATACCGAGATAAGCTACCATACCATAAGCACTCTTTGTGGCGCGCTCCAGGTCGTTCATGGCTCCTGACGAAATATGACCGGTGAAGAGTTCTTCTGCGGCACGTCCACCCATTAATGAACACATCTCGTCGAGCATCTGTTCCTTTGTGGTTATCTGGCGCTCTTCTGGCAGATACCATGCAGCACCGAGAGCCTGGCCACGAGGCACGATGGTAACCTTGATGAGAGGGTTGGCATACTGGCAGAACCATGAGATGGTTGCGTGGCCTGCTTCGTGGAGAGCGATGCTACGCTTCTCGTCGGCAGTCATCACCTTAGTCTTCTTCTCCAGACCGCCTACAATACGGTCTACTGCATCGAGGAAATCCTGTTTGCACACAGCCTTCTTGTCGTGGCGTGCAGCAATGAGGGCTGCCTCGTTACAAACGTTGGCAATATCTGCACCCGAGAACCCTGGAGTCTGGCGTGCCAGGAGATCAACATCTACTGTTTCGTCTATCTTGATAGGTTTGAGATGAACCAGGAAGATAGCCTTACGTTCGTTCAAACCAGGGAGATCTACGTGAATTTCGCGGTCGAAACGTCCGGCACGGAGCAAGGCGCTGTCGAGCATGTCTACACGGTTGGTAGCTGCAAGGATGATGACACCACTGTTGGTGCCGAAACCATCCATCTCTGTAAGGAGAGCGTTCAAGGTGTTCTCGCGCTCATCATTACCACCCATGGCTGGGTTCTTGCTGCGGGCACGGCCTACAGCATCAATCTCATCGATAAAGATGATACAAGGTGATTTCTCTTTAGCCTGGCGGAACAGGTCGCGTACACGTGAGGCACCTACACCTACGAACATTTCAACGAAGTCGGAACCGCTCATGGAGAAGAAAGGTACGCCAGCCTCGCCGGCAACAGCCTTAGCCAAGAGGGTCTTACCAGTTCCCGGAGGGCCTACGAGAAGGGCTCCCTTGGGAATTTTACCACCCAAGTCGGTATATTTTTGTGGGTTTTTCAGGAAGTCTACAATTTCCTTCACTTCCTGCTTGGCACCTTCCTGTCCGGCCACATCCTTAAAGGTGATGCCGATGGCATTTCCCTTTTCGTACATTTTAGCTTTGCTTTTGCCCACGCTGAAGATGCCGCCGCCCATACCGCCGCTGCCCATACCGCCGCTGAATCTTCCAGACATCCAAAGGATGAAGAATACGAAGAAGAGCAGAGGTGCCAGATTGAAGAGCGTGCTTAAGAAGTCGTTATCCTTCTGGTTGTCGTAGCTGAAGGAGCGTATCTTCTTTTCCTTCAACATCTGGTTGGCATAGCGTTCCACTTCGTCAACCGAGCCGAACTGTACTTTTACGTATGGGTTAGGACCTACAGACTTTGCCGGCATATTGTATACATCGCGCGTATATTTCGGGTTGATGTATATTTTGAGGGTGCTTTCTGTTTTATTGGCCACAACACTGAGCACATAACCCTTGTCTACATACTGTTTGAACTGGGTGTATGTAGCTTCCTTGGCAGCGCTGCCTCCAATCGCATCGCCTCCTCCTGTAAAGAAGAGGATGATCATGGTAATGAGGCAGATGGTGAAAAGCCAGGTCATATTAAATCGTGGCATCTTTGGTCCGCCATTGCCACGAGGCTTCATATTATTGCTTTGTTCCATTTTATTTTATATGTATAACTTTTAGTCGAAAAACAATGTCTGATCCATCATGTAGGATGGGAGAGACTGACTAGTCGAGATCAGGTATATGGGTAAGCTTTGCATCCTCCCATAAATGTTCGAGGTCGTAATAAGCACGTACTTCCGGAAGGAAGATGTGTACTAATACGTCAACAAAGTCCATTGCCACCCACTGGTCGTTGCCGAGACCTGCTACATTTACAGGTTTTTCTTTCAGGTTCTTGCGCACGATGTCTCCCACAGAACCTGCGATAGCTTCAACCTGAGTAGGGCTTCCTCCCTGGCAGATGATGAAGTACTTGGCAATGCTTCCATCGATTTCTGTCAGGTCGGCGATAACAATGTCTTGACCTTTCTTTTCTTGTATACCTTCTTTAATAGTCTCTACGAGTTGTTTAACTGTGTTCATTTATCTTTTCTTTCTTACTTAATTTATATTCTCTATTTTTCTGCAAAGATACATTATTATAATGGAAAATCGACTTAAAAGGCAAAAAAAATGTGGAAAATTAAAGAAATTTGCGCTTTTTTTAGAAAAAAGTGCCGAAAAATTTTGTAGGTTCAAAAAAAACTAGTACCTTTGCACTCGCAATTGAGAAAAGAACATCTCGTTTGCTGATATTGGGATATGGTGTAATGGTAACACTACAGATTCTGGTCCTGTCATTCCTGGTTCGAGTCCGGGTATCCCAACTCATACGGTAAGGCATCTTTCAGTAATGAAAGGTGTTTTTTTTGTTTATAGGAATTCTGTTTTATGGAGTATTCATAACAATAAACCCAGAGCTTTTGCCCTGGGGTTTATTGTGTTTATTTCTTCTCGGCATCAATAGCCTTGATTTTCTGCTTTACCATTTCGAGGTCAGCCTTGAGTTTCTCAATCTTACGGTTCATTTCTTCTACCAGGCTGTTGCCCTTCTTGCTGGCCGTATTGAAGAAACCGAGGTTGTTCTCGTAGGTAGTAATCTCGCTGCGCAACTGGTCGTAGCGGCGCAAGAGTTTGCCACGCTCATTGCCGAGTGCATTGCCGCCTTCCTTGGCAACATTCTTCAAGTTGTTCTTGAAGTTGTCGAAGTGGCGCTTGGCATTGGTGGCGTGAAGTTTCTCGTAGGCTGCATCGATAGCCTCATGATACTCTTTATAGACCTTGTCTTTCTCTTTGAAAGGAACGTGTCCGATTGCACTGTATTGCTTGGCAAGGTCTTTGAGCTTCTTTTGGAAATCGTTGTCTGAAATCTCTGCAACTACAAGTTCCTTGAGCTGGGCAATAATGTTGCGCTTCTTGTCCAGATTAGCATGTTCCTCGCTGCGTGAACCGGCATTCTGCTTGTTGCGGGCTTCAAAGAACTTGTTGCAGGTATCCAGAAATTCCTTCCAGAGCAATTCGCCTTGTTTATGAGGTACGGTACCCACCTTCTTCCATTCTTTCTGAAGAGCGATGAACTTGTCGCCAGTCTTCTTCCAGTCTGTACTGTCAGCCAGTTCCTTTGCCTTGTTTACGAGTTGCTGTTTCTTTTCGAGATTGGCAGAGTAGGTATCTTTCAATCCTTTGAAGAATTCTGCCTTCTTGTTGAAGAATTCATCGTTGGCGATGCGGAAACGCTCGAAAATCTTGACGTTCATCTTCTGAGGGGCAAAACCGATAGTGCGCCACTCTTTCTGAATCTCTATAATTTCCTGGGTAACCTTCTCCCAGTCCTTAGCAGTCTTGTATTCTCCTTGGTTGGCAGCCTCTACCTTTTCGCAGAGGGCAGTTTTCTTGGCGAGGTTTTCCTCTTCCTTGGCACGCAGGTCTTCGAAGTGCTGCTGGTGCTTCTTGTTGATAACAGTGCTGGCAGCCTTGAAACGCTCCCAAATCTGTTCTCTCAACTCCTTGGCAACAGGACCAATCTCACGATATTGCTGGTGGAGGTCCTGAAGCTGGTGGAAGGCAGAAATAACATCCTCTTCCTCATTGAGTTTCTCTGCAGCCTCGCAGAGTTTGGTCTTGGCTTCAAGATTCTTTTTGAAATCATATTCGCGGGCTTCGCTGTTCAACTTGAGCATGTCGTAGAACTGCTCTACATAGAGCTGGTAGTTCTTCCATACCTCGTTTGCCTTGTCTGCAGGGATGTTCTTGATTTCCTTCCATTCCTGCTGCAAGGCCTTGAAGTCCTGATATGATTTGTTGGCCTCCTCCGGTGAGGTGGTCATGGCCTTTATCTTTTCGATAATTTCCTCTTTTTTGCGGAGATTATCTTGTTTTTCTTCTTCTTGTGCCAGGAAGATCTTGGCTCTTTTCTCCTTGATGAGTTGCATCTCAGCCTTGAAGGCTTCTTCGGTGTCATCCGGTAGAAGGATATACTTCTCTGGGTCACCGCCTTTTGCGAGATACTCTTTCATCTGTGCGTCTCTTTCTGCGAGATGAATCTTGTAGAAAGTAGTCTTGAGTAGGTCGAGTTCCTCCTTGTTTGGATTTTCGCTGCTATGAGCGATTTCCTTTACTCTTTCGAGCACTTCCTGCTTGGTGGCATAAGCCTTCTTGGCAGGGTCTTCCAGGGTGCTCTGCTGCAACAGAGCTTTTTCTTGAGAGTCCATCATGTCACTTTGTTTAGTTTATGATTCGAGTTTCTTGGGCCGGTAGTCGCTTATCCGCAATTCGACCCCATACAAAATTATATTATTAATAAGTTGCAAACTTAAAAAAAAAAATCGAATATCTTGCCATGATATTCGATTTTTTAATTTTTTTTGTATTTATAATTGCCTTTTTCTTGCTAATCATCGTTTTATGTGCTCTTTCGGGCTACTTAATGCATATCAGAGTGGTATATGCTTAGAGCAGGCGCTTGTATCTGAGGAAGCCCCATGAAAGTGCAGAAACGAGCACGGAGATAACCAGGGCAATGGCAAATCCGTAATGGCTGTCTTCCATACCGTTGATTAAGTTCATACCGAACAATGAGGAAATCAGCGTAGGCAACATCATGACGATACTGATACTGGTCAAGGTACGCATCGTGGTATTCATGTTGTTGTTGATGATACTCGAATAGGTATCCATCGTCGACTCCAGAATGTCGGAGTAGATGCTTGTGGTTTCGCGTGCCTGTGTCATCTCGATGTTTACGTCTTCGATGAGGTCGGCATCAAGTTCGTCCACCTGCAGCTTGAACTTCAACTTAGACAGGAGATTCTCGTTGCCTCGGATAGAGGTGATGAAGTATGTAAGGGAGTCCTGCAGGCGGCTCAGGCCAATCAGGCTCTCATTGTTTACACCATGATCGAGGTTTCGTTTTGCCTTTTCTATGAGCGAATTGATCTGTTTCAATCGCTTCAGATACCAAACCGCTGATGAAAGGAAGAGACGGAAGGTCATGTCTACATAGTCGGTGAACCCCTCGCTGCGCTTCTGCTGGTAGCTTACGAAATCAATCATCATATTGGTTTCGTAATAGCATACGGTGATGGTAACATCGCGCTTATGGATGATACCCAGAGGCACGGTGGTGTATGGGGTACGGCTGCGTATTTCCTTGACATAAGGGATACGGAGGATGATGAGCATCCAGCCATCGTCATATTCATAGCGGGCACGCTCATCGGTATCGCTGATATCCGAGAGGAAATAATCAGGGATTTTGAATTCTTCTTCCAGCAAGCGCTGGTCTTCATCAGTTGGACATGTTACTTGTATCCAGCAGTTTGGCTGCCACTCATTGAGTACAGTCAGATTCTTGTCTATATTCCAATAAGTCTTCATAGTTTGCTAATCTCCACATAATAAAAGTTTGGGGTATGGAGACTAGCGCTTGGGTACTACGGCCTACTGAAAGGCTTCATCGTTGCTGAATCTCCACGCCTTACAATTCATTATTGTTCTCCGCGTGATAATCGTCCATTTTGGTGTTATTTTAATGAAACTTATGCAAGTGAATTTGTATGATCTGCTACAGAGATTTTACAAGACTTGCGAAATCGACTGCAAAGGTAATGATTTCTTTTGAAAACTGGAACAAAAAAGCCGAGAATTTTCACTCTCGGCTTTCTTTTTTAATCTTTTTGTAATTTCGTTTCCCATTTTTTACTTTGTAGGAATCTCTGTCAGGAGCTGCTTGACGAGGTTCCAGAAAGGAGCTACGCAACTGATCTGGCAACGCTCATTGGCTGTGTGAGGGCTAAGAAGGGTAGGACCGAATGATACGACATCGAGGTTAGGATACTTGCTCAGGATGATAGAGCACTCCAGACCTGCGTGAACAGCCTGTACCTTACCGTCTGTGCCGTTCTGCTCTTTGTAAACCTTCAATACGTGTTCCAGAATGTCGCTCTTAGGGTTAGGGTTCCATCCCATGTAGCTGCCACTGAATTCAACCTTCATGCCTGCCATGTTGAAACAGCTTTCTATCATTGTGGCAAGATACATCTTGTAGTATTCGTGGCTGGAACGGGCCAGAATCTTGATGGCAGCCTTGCCGTCACTAATCTCAACGATTGCGAGGTTTGAAGAGGTCTCTACGATTTCAGGCATAGATGGAGCCATACGCAATACGCCATCGTGGCAAGCGTAGATTGCATCTACAAGATTATCCTGAATTTCGGCAGGAACCTGCATCTTTGGAGTCTCTACATTCTCAGCGAAGAACTCGATGTTCTCAGTTGTTTCAATGCCTTCGAACTCATCACAGATTTCGTCCTTCCAGTCTGCTACCAGGTCATTCAAAGCTTCAATGTTCTCCTTAGGCAGGGTCAGAACAACCTCAGCCTGGAATGGGATGGCATTGCGCATGTTGCCGCCCTGCCATGAAGCTAAACGGGCATCGAGTTCTGAAATAGCTTCACGCACGAAACGAACCATGCACTTGTTGGCATTCGCTCTGCCTTCGTTGATTTCGATACCGGAGTGACCGCCTTTCAATCCCTTGAGGGTTACCTTAACGGCAGCATCTTCCTTGTCGGTTTCTACCTCTTTATAATCGAGAGTTGCTGTGATGTCGATACCGCCAGCGCTACCGATAACGAACTCGCCCCAAACCTCGGTATCGAAGTTCAAGAGAATGTCACCGTTCAGTTCGCCTGCTGGGAGATCGTTGGCACCATACATGCCTGTCTCTTCGTCGGCGGTAATCAAGCCCTCGATAGGACCATGCTGCAAATCTTTTGATTCCATTACCGCCATGATGGTAGCTACGCCAAGTCCGTCGTCGCTACCGAGTGTTGTATGATTAGCACGTACCCAGTCGCCATCGATGATGGTTTCGATAGGGTCAGTTTCGAAATTATGCTTGCTGTCTGGTGCTTTCTGAGGAACCATGTCCATGTGCGCCTGCATAATAACGCCTTTGCGGTTCTCCATACCTGGAGTAGCAGGTTTGCGCATCACGATGTTGCCTGCTGGGTCTTGGAAAGCCTCTACACCTGCTTCTTTTGCCCAATCGAGCAAATAAGCCTGAATCTTTTCCAAATGTCCAGATGGACGTGGAACTTGTGTTAACTTGTCAAAGTTGCGCCAGATTTCAACTGGGTTCAAATTCTTAATGTCAGCCATATTTATTTAATTTAAAATTTATAGTTAATAGTTTATAGGGCATTCGCGCTATACGGCGTAGCCGCTATCAACTATTAACTTTTAACTCTTAACTTTTATCTTTTAACTTTCCCGGTAAACGCCAGTGCTATCCAGGCATAGATTCCCAAAAGGACTACAAGCAGGGTTTGCACGGAGTGTACGATGAGAACGAAGAAGAGGGCATCGTTTGCCTGAATGCCATAGAGTATGAGCATTGTCTTGACGGCAAAATGCCAAGGTCCGGCTCCGTTAGGAGTTGGTACGATGACCGCTATGCTGCCCACGATGAATGTCACCAGACCGCACATCAGATTGAGATGGGAGGTTGCCTCGAAGCATTGGAAGGTGAGATAGTAGTGGAAGAAATAGCTCAACCAGATGCCCAGTGTAAGGGCGATGTAGAGCGGTACATTTCTGACACCTTTCAGCGAGATGATACCTTGCCAGAGTCCTCCCAGTGTTGCTTTCACCTTATTATATATAGCGAGTCGCTTGAGCAGATAGTGAGCCAGGATGAGTACTGCTATGCCACAGATAGCTGTCACTATGTAACCTGTGGCTGTAAACTGGCTGAGTAAACTGTCCATGCTCGTACCTGTTTTCTCAAAGAAATTGAGGAATACCGGAATCTGCATTACAAAGACCAGCGCCGTAATCAGCAGCACGAGGAGTGAATCAATGGCTCTTTCTGTAACGACGGTACCCAAGGCTTTCGGAAACGAAACATCATCCCATTTCTTCAATACGCCGCATCTGGCAAACTCGCCCGCACGAGGAATTACAAGACTCAGAGCATAGGACAGGAAGATGGAGTAGATGCTGATACTGGAGCGGGCCTTCTCGCCTAATGGCTCCAGCGACTGTTTCCATCTCCATCCTCTGAACACCTGTGCAGAGATGCCAAAAGGGAACGACAGCAGCATCCAGGTCCAACTCATCTTGTGAAGCAGAACATCTTCTACTTGCTTGAAGTCGAATCCGCGATACATCCAGTAAAGGATGGCGCCACCCAGAATGAGCGACAAAGCCACCTTCCATATGTTGTTTGCTATCTTCTTTATATCCATAATTAGATGCAAAGATAATACTTTTATTGACAATATCGTTCGAATCTGCATATTTTTAGCATAAATAAACGCTTGGGCGCCATTTATGGCTAAAAGTATAGCCTTTTTTTTAAGAAACAAGTGGCTCTTTCCCTTTTTTACCCAAAAAGATAAAAAAAATCGCATACTTCGTGTGGATTCTCAAAAAATAATCGTATTTTTGCAAAATATATAATATAAAGATAAGATATGAAAGCTGTAAAGCCTAAGAAGAATCTCGGTCAGCACTTCTTGACCGACCTCAATATAGCAAAGCGCATCGCCGATACGGTGGATGCCTGCCCGGATATACCTGTTCTCGAAATCGGACCAGGTATGGGCGTTCTTACCCAATATCTCGTAGAGAAACCAAGACCCGTCAAGGCGGTGGAAATCGACTCGGAGTCGGTGGCGTATCTTCATGAGAATTTCCCGACACTCAAGGATAATATTATCGGTGAAGACTTCCTGAGAATGGATTTGAACCAGATATTCGATGGAAAGCAGTTTGTACTGACAGGTAATTATCCATACGATATCTCATCGCAGATATTCTTCAAGATGCTCGATTACAAGGATCTCATTCCTTGCTGTACCGGAATGATCCAGCGCGAGGTGGCATTGCGTATGGCTTCAGAACCAGGTAACAAAGCCTATGGTATCCTCAGTGTGCTCATCCAGGCATGGTATGATGTGGAATATCTCTTTACGGTAGATGAGAATGTGTTCAACCCACCACCAAAGGTAAAGAGTGCGGTAATCCGCATGACTCGCAACAAGGTGACTGACCTTGGCTGTGATGAAAAACTGTTTAAGCGTCTGGTAAAGACAGTCTTCAACCAGCGTCGCAAGATGCTCCGTGTGAGTTTGAAGCAGATGTTCCCGGGTGTAACCCCACGCGAGGATTTCTACACCACAGACATCATGACCAAGCGCCCTGAACAGCTCACTATCCAGCAGTTTGTAGAACTCACCAACTATGTGGGCGAAGAATTGAAAAGATTAGAATTAATAAAATAAAAACATATAATTATGATAGACGTTAAAGAAACTTTGAATTCTGCAGCAGAGCGTATGGAGATGGCAGCAATGTATCTCGCAGAGGAACTCTCTCATGTTCGTGCTGGTCGTGCTAATGTAGCCATCCTCGATGGTGTGCGCGTAAATAGTTATGGCAGTATGGTTCCTCTGAACCAGGTAGCTACAGTTACAACCCCTGATGCCCGTACTATCGCTATCCGCCCTTGGGACAAAAAGGCTATCAAGGATATCGAAAAGGCTATTATGGATAGTGGTGTAGGTATCACTCCTGAGAACAATGGCGAAATCGTACGTCTGGGTATTCCTCAGCCAACAGGTGAGCGCCGTAAGGAACTCGTAAAGCAGTGTAACAAGATTGCTGAGCGTGCTAAGATTGAGGTGCGCAACGTGCGCCAGGAAATCAAGGAGAAGTTGAAGAAAGCTATCAAGGATGGACTTTCTGAAGACTTGGAGAAGGATGCTGAGAACGATTTGCAGAAACTCCACGACAAGTACATCAAGCAGCTCGAAAACCTGATGGACGAGAAGGAGAAGGAAATCATGACAGTCTAAATCATTCTGGACTTACATTATTTAATAAGTGATAATGAGAGGACTCGTTATTAAAAATACAGGCAGCTGGTACACCGTCAAGACAGACGATGGCCAGCTGATTGAAAGTAAAATCAAGGGCAATTTCAGATTGAAGGGCATCCGCAGTACCAATCCTGTGGCTGTAGGCGATTATGTGCAGCTTATTACCAACCAGGAGGGTACGGCATTTATCTCTTCTATCGAAGACCGCCAAAACTATATCATTCGTAAATCACCTAACCTCAGTAAGCAGAGTCATATTCTGGCTGCTAATGTAGACCAGGCGCTGCTTGTGGTAACGGTGAATTATCCGCAGACATCTACTACCTTCATCGACCGATTCCTGGCTGGCGCTGAGGCCTATAGAGTGCCTGTTATCATCATCTTCAATAAAAGTGACATACTTTCAGAAGAAGAATTGCATTACGAGAAGATGATGTGTACGCTCTATGAAACCATCGGATATAAATGTATCGAATTGTCGGCAGCTACAGGCGAAGGTGTTGAACTGTTGCGACCTCTTATCAAGGATAAGAAATCTTTGTTGAGCGGCAACAGCGGGGTAGGAAAGTCAACCCTCATCAACCAGCTCATTCCTGATGCAGAGCAGCGTACCGCCGAAATCAGCGAGGCGCATAATAGCGGAATGCATACCACAACCTTCAGTGAGATGCTGGAACTGCCGGAAGGTGGTTATCTCATTGATACTCCGGGCATCAAGGGTTTTGGTACCTTTGATATCGAAAAGGAAGAGCTGACCAGCTATTTTAAGGAAATCTTCAAGTTCTCTCAGGATTGTAAATTCTCTGACTGTACCCATACCCACGAACCGGGGTGCGCGGTAATCAAGGCGGTTGAGGAACATTATATTGCAGCTAGCCGCTATCAGAGTTATCTCTCTATGTTGGAGGATAAGGACGAAAACAAATACAGAGAGGCTTTTTGATAGGGAAGAGTGAAGAACGAAGAGTGAAGAAATTTAAAAATCATATTAATGAAAGAACAGAAGGACGTCAGGCAGCGTATCGAAGAAGGTGAGTTCGCACAGAGTGCAGAAATCAGTGCGAGCTATCTGGATGAGGACATCTTGATTATAGATAATGTCAAGGTGTTGCAGAACCCCGACCCTATGAGATTCCAGATGAACATGATTGCATCCTGTCAGAGAGGCAGCCTGAGAGCTGAACTCAACGGGCGGGAAATCGTGGTAGAGAAGGGCGATATATTTATCAGTCCGCCTAACTCTATTCTCGACATCAAAGAGGTGTCGGAAGATTTTGCATGCACAGCCATGTGTGTCAGCAATCACGGCTTGCTTGGTATTCTTCGTTCTCATATCTCGGTATGGAACCGTGCCATGTATGTGAGCAAGGTTTCGGTGCTGAAGATGAACGAGGTGGATATGGTATTCTATTCTAAGTTTACCGACTTGGTGCGCCTCTGTCTGGATCCGAAGTTCAACGACCGCAGTTCGTGGAAACCATATCGCCGTGAGATTGTGGAGACGCTCTTGAAGAGTGCTCTCCTTGCCGTGAGCAATCTCTTGCTGACAGATCTCCCGAAAGAAACGTTGGGAACCAGTGCCAGCGATTTCTTTGATAAGTTCCTGGAGATGTTGCAGCAGAGCGAAATCAAGCATCAGCCTGTAGAATATTTTGCGCAGCAGCTTTGCATCACGCCAAAATATCTCTCCATCATCTGCAAGCGCCATTCCGGCAAGACAGCCATCGAGTGGATTACGGAGTATACGCTTGCTGATATCACCTATTATCTCCGTTCTACAACGAAAACAATCAAGGAGATTTCAGGTATACTGGGCTTCTCCAATACCTCATTCTTCGGTAAATATGTAAGAGAGCATCTGCACATGTCACCTCTGAAGTATCGTGAAAGTTTGAGAAAACAATAACAGCAAAATAAAAACTCGCAAATTCTAAAGAAAGAATCTGCGAGTTTTTTGTTTCTATCAAATAGGGTGGAGCTGGAGGGATTCGAACCCTCGTCCGCACAAGGAAACCATACGCTTTCTACATGCTTATTCCAGCCTTCGGTTTTCGAGGCATGACAGGACCTGGACCACCAATCATACCCTTATCCTCTAAAATTTCATCCATGCAACGAGGCGTACATGAACTATTTCCGATTTACCTGCACCGCTTGATCAACAAGATTCGGAACAACATCCGTTGAGCGATGTCTCGTTCCAGCACCCTGTGCTGGAATAAAGCTAGTTTACTATACTTCGACTAGGCAGCGAGAGCGTAGTTATTTTCGCCAATTAATTTTTTGTTCACTAGGATTAAGGAGGTAGCCAACGAGCCTCCGCATGCTTACGTACCATTTCATCTCGCCGTCAAATCCAGTCAACCCCGAGAATTTTCTGATATTGGGTGCAAAGATAAGGCGAAAATTTGAAACTACCAAATATTTTGAGGAAAAAACTGCCAAAATATTCCGAATAGCTTAAAATGAGCGATTTATGAGTGCCGTTATACCTCAGGGCGTGCGACACCTAAAAGGGTGTTCAGTATTCAGTATTCAGTTTTTTTCGCGATAGTTACCCTTTCTATGGTTACAAATTGTAAGTAATTATTTTATGAGGGTGTGTCATAAGTTTATAATTCACCCTCTTCTTGTTGTTGGAAGAGTTAGAATATGTTGTTGGAAGAGTTAGAATATGTTGTTGGAAGAGATAGGATATGTTGTTGGAAGAGTTAGGATATGTTGTTGAAACAGTCAGTATCTTCGGTCGCACAACAGCTGTTGTGCGCTTGCATAACAGCTGATATGCGCATGCACAACAGGTGATGTGCATGCGATGGTCAACTGTTATGCGCCAACTATTATTCAGACTTATGACACACCCTCATACTATCTATAGAGCGGATGGAAACAACAGCGAAAAAAACTGAATACTGAATACTGAACAGCCTTTTGTGCCTTAGGGCGGTCATCATAGAAGACCGCAGCGGGTCTTAAATGATGGCAGGCGCCGGTCATCAATGAAGACCAGAAAAAGCACAGGAAACGGGGCTTAAAATACCTAGAGTATGCGGAGAATAGCATGTAAAACATGATTTTTGCTTTTGTATCCCCATAAATGAGGATGATGTATTCGTAATTTTCCTAATTTTTAGGTATTGCATACCTTCTTAGAAATATGTACCTTTGCACCCTGATTCAAGATAATATTTAATTTTAATTATAAATACTTTAAAAGTTTAGAAAACAATGAAGATTTTTAAGAATTTCATCGGTCTCGCTGCCCTGGCACTCTGCCTCGGTTTCGCTTCTTGCGGCAGTGACGACGATGCACCTTCTTACAGCAATGTGGCTGTAAGCAACTCAGAGTTGATGACTATCCTCAAGGGTAAGGGATACCAGTTTGATGAAAATGGCAAAATGCTCCTTGACGACAAGGCCAACAGCACCACATCTCTCGACCTTTCAGGCACAAAGGTTGATACCGCTGCCTTGAAGGAACTTTCTGTTTTTCCTAATTTGAAAGAATTGAACCTTAGCAGCAATGGCTATGGTCCAGTTTTCCATATCGCTTCACTTCCTTCACAGATTACAGGCCTTGATTTGCAAGGCAATGACATCTATGACTTCGACGGCTTGGTAACAGCCAAGGTTGAGAATGACGAGGTGAAAGCAACTATCCTCCATGAGTTTACCAAACTTTATCTCCCTGCTTCCTGCAAGTATAATGTAGAGGATTTGATGCCTTTCTATACAGAGAATGAGGCAGAGAATAAGACTGTTGACATGCAAATGGTTAATGATAAGGGTTCTTTGGAGAAGTATAATACATTGAGAGAAGTTCCTGACGAGTATTTCCGTACATTTTTGAAGCAAACACTTCCTAAAATTTTCACAGCAGATGATAAAATAGATATTAGCATACCGATGGCTAAGATGGATATGGCTAATTTCCAATTAATGTTTGCAAACCAATATGCAGATATTGACAAAATTCAATATATAGAAGGTTTGGAATATGTTATAAATAATCCATATTATCCAAGTAACTATATTGCTTTTGGCTATGAAGGTGGTGAACATCAATATACTTTGGGGTATTTGATGCCAAGAAATAATATCACAACACTTTGGTTGACACAAACAACTACTTTAGGATTGGATTTGAGTGGAGCAACAAGTATTACTAATTTGAATTTGACAAAGAATCAAAATATAAGTGTTTTAGATTTGTCAAATACTATCATTGCCAACCAGAATCCAGCTGATTTTGATCCTAATATTGGCAACGCTCTTCATTGTGTAGATTGTCCAAAACTTGAAACGATAGTATTACCAACTCCAAATAAGGGCGTTGTAGAATCTATTGAATTAAGAGATTTGCCTGCACTCAAAAAAGTAGATTTAAGTTCTATTTATGCAACACATGAAATAGTACTGCTCAACTTGGGTAATGGTGATATTGTTTTCCCAACTTTGACTCATTACTATTATAATAAAGCAGGAGTTCCAACATTGGAATCTTTTGATAATACAGAAAATCAGATAGGGTTAGCTGTTTCTCAAGACGTTTTTGACAAAGAGGTAACAAAGACTTTCATAACAAGCTATAAAAATCACCTGACAAGTTTGTGGGTTTCATACAGAAAAGTTGGTGCAATAAAGTGGGATAGATTAATTTAACATATTATTATTTTCAAATTTTAAACAACAAATGAAATTCAAAAAGTATTTTATAGCTTTCTTCTTGGTCTTAACAGGTTTTATTGTCCTTTCTTCTTGCTCTTCTGATCAAGAAATTACAGAAGGTAATGCTGACGAGGCTTTGGTCGAAAGTGCCAAAAACTATCTGAATGGAGACATTGTTCTTAGCACAAAAGCGGAAATGAGCGGTGTCGATAAAACGTTGCTTGCAACTGGCTGTCCTACGAAATTTAAGTTTCAATGGAGTGGAACTGACAAACAAACTTTCAACATATCGTTGTTAGGCTTTACTGTAGGTGCCATGGGTATGACCATCAATTTTAAGTGTGATGTTAAATGTACAGAACTGAATTCATGGGAACAAAAAGAATATTCCGGAAGCGGTTGGATTAAGTTCAAAGGTGAGAATGGTTCTTGCTGGGGACAAAATGAAGATGGCTCAGATTTCGATGGTGATGGTTCAAATGGCTCTGTTGTCAAAGGTAGTTTTATACAAGGCTATTATAATGTTAACACACATCAAATTCAGTTTGTTGTAAGCTATAACATGATGAATGTACGTTCAAATTGTTTCTTGCAAACAATAGATAAGAATCGCATAAACAATTATGCAGCTGAATTTAAACAGTACGAAAAAGACTTGGCTGCGTATAAAAAGGAGCACGGAATCAAATAAGAGACTGTAGCTTATATATAAAAGGAAAGAGGGATATGCCCAGACATGTCTCTCTTTCTTTTTGCAAGTAAAAATGAAGGGAAGAGAAACAAGCCATAGCGAGGCTGAAATCGTGTAAGAAATTGGAAAAAATAGAATAGCAATATAAATGAAGACAATTAGAAATGTAATGCTCATCGGCTTACTGCTGATACTCGCCCTCCCTGTCGCTGCACAGCGAAAGGTGAAGTTCGGTATCTTCGACAAAGCCACTGAGCAGCCAATCATCGGTGCAGTCATCACCTACGCCGACAACGAGAAATTGAAATCGCCACAGCGTGTTGTTACCAACATGGATGGTGAGGCTACTGTCTCGGTGCCTCAGAGTGACAAGTGTTATTACCAGGTGGTATCCGTGGGCTATAACCCTCTGAGGGGAACCATCGGAAGCGGCAACTCCCTCAAGCTCTTCATGACCGAGGACGTGATGAAGGTGAACGAGGTGGTGGTTACAGGTTCCCGTACAGCCCGACCAATCAAGCTCTCGCCAGTGAGCACGCAGGTGATCGGCGGTAAGGAACTGGTAGATGCAGGCTATGCCGACCTGACCAAGGCTCTGCAACAGGAGACACCGGGTATGAACATCCAGAAGGTGGGTTTCGGCAACGAAATCTCCATGCAGGGCTTGGATGCCCGCCACGTGCTCTTCCTGCAGGATGGTGAGCGATTGACGGGCGACATGGCGGGTAACCTCGACTACGAGCGATTCAACCTCCATGCCATCGACCGCATCGAAATCGTGAAGGGTGCCAGCAGTACCCTCTATGGAAGCCGTGCATCGGGTGCCGTCATCAACCTTATCACCAAGAAAACCACCAAGCCTATCGATATTCAGGCTGGTGTACGCTGGGGACAGATGAACGAAACCAACTACAAGAATCCATCCAAGAAGGACTTCCTGTATATGTTTGAGAAGAACGCCGACCGCCCGAACCTGCAGAGCTGGGTATCGGCAGGATTCAACGCTGGCAAGGTGACCTCGCAGACCGACGTGTGGTATTCTTCGAGCGATGCCTTCTACATGTATCAGGCGGAGAACGACAAGAAGGTCTATACCCAAGAGGCGAACCCTTGGCTCGACCACGACGTGACCATTACCAGCGTGGCTTCCCGTCCGCCAATGGGCATCGAGGGTACAGAGCATATCTCGGTATCGCAGAAGGTATTCTACGACCCTTTCAAGAACCTGGAGATTCTTGCCTACGGTAGTGCGTTCTATATGAATACCTACGACCTCATTCAGGATATGACCTTCAGTCAGGCGCGTGACTGGACGGCTGGAACCAAGATAAAGTACTCCTTCAAGGATTGGTTCAAGATTACCGCCTCCCTTCATGGCGACTTCTACGACCGCTTCAAGCGTCACGAGCGTATCGACGAGCGTACCAAGGTGTATAAGAGCCGTATCTTCCAGCCTCGCCTCTCCATCACCTCGCAGAAGTTCGAGGGCCACGACCTCATCCTCGGTATCGAGCACCTGAGCGATGACCTGACGAGCGACCGATTCAACGGCGATGCCTCCCACATCATGCGCACCCGTTCGCTGAAAGAGACGGAGGCTTTCCTGCAGGACGAGTGGACGATGAACGACCACTGGATGGTTTCGGCAGGTGTGAGAACCAACTTCAGCCGTGCCTTCGGACTGATGGCGATGCCTAAGATTGCCTTCAAGTGGAGTCCTTCGGATCACTGGGCATGGAGAGCCAACTACTCGATGGGCTACCGTTCGCCAAGCATCAAGGAGCTGTTCTTCAACTGGGACCACCTCGGCATGTTCATGATTAAGGGTAACGAGGACCTGAAGCCTGAGAAGAACAACTACGTGAGTCTGGGCACAGAGTACTCGAACGATAACTTCTTCATCTCGGGCAATGTGTATGGCAACTTCTTCCGCAAGAAGATAGAGGGCGTATGGCGCATCTACGACATGCAGTATAACTTTGAATACACCAACCTCGCCAAGCAGAACCTCATCGGACTGGAGACCATCATGCGCTGGCACTTCCTCAACCACTTTACGATGAATGCCACCTACAGCTACGTGAACGTGAGCAAGACAGATGGCATCCAGGTGAACACCACTTCGCCTCATGCTGCTACGGCGAGCCTCGACTATAAGTACAACAAGAAGAACTACCGACTGGGTGCTACCTTCTCGGCAAGCTACATGGGTGAGAAGAAATTCGATGTGCAGGACCGACTCTCTGTAAACGGCGAGAGCACGATGCCTACTTCCGCTGCCAGTTGCCACAGTATGTATTGTGCAATCTGTCGGTGATTCAGACCTTCTATAATAAGGTGAAGGTGACGGTGGGTGTGGATAACATCTTTAACTATGTGCCAAAGACCCTGGGTTCGGGCATCACCATGTTTAACGTGCCAGCCACGGCAGGAGCCAAGGCGCATGTGCAGGTGGAAGTGTTGGTAGATGAATTGGTAAAAGCATTTAGAAAGAAGAAATAATGAAGAAAGCATTACTATATATAATAGGTATGGCAGCCGCAATGACGAGCTGCGTATCTTATGAGGCTGAGGACTTCACAGGTCATACCTTGCCCCGAAAAACAGGTTATAGCACGGGTGTTACCAACGACTGGCTCTATTTTGACCTGAAGACGGGACATCGCTATAATGTGCTGAATCCTAACCAGAGTGTCATCGCCTTTATAGACGGCAAGCCAATAGAGGAATATTTCCATTATAAAGGTACTGCCAAACTCGTAAAGTATTGGAGCGAGGGCGTACAGAAGAACATCTTCGAGGATGCAGAGCGTGATGCAAACGGCGATACCATCTTCACCAAGAATCAAGCTACTGGCAAGTTAACCTATAAGACGGTGAAGCGCCAGGCCAGCAGCATTATGGTGATGGAGAACATGGAGGATGACCCCAACACGATGGCTTATCCTGCTACGGAGTGGGACCTTGCCTTCAATGGTTATCAGCTCCGCACCAACAGCGGAACGAGCGGACCAGGCAAGGGCGGTGCTGCCGACCTGGGCTATGGCGAATATGACAAGTGGACGAGCAAGGCGCAGGTGGATGCTTATCTGGCTGAACACAACATGACTTTCGCCGTGGATGATTCAGCAAGTGTCTATGTCACCATGTCGCAGAACGACTGGAACAAGTATTGCATCGCCAACAAACTGGATATGAACAAGAACCCTTGGTTCGACCCGAACAACGGACCTGCCAAGCAGTTGGTAAGCGGCAATCCGGTGCTCGAAAAGGCAATGAGTTTCTCGGGTCCACCTCCAGTATATACTCCTTCTTACCATACCTACGTAATCCGTTCGTGGGATGGTGAAAGATATTACAAGCTCCAGATTATCTCCTGGTATGATGCCAATGTGCAGATAGGTGATGAGGGAGGAAGAATCAGTTATTACTTAGATGAATTAAAATAAATGTTGAATGTTGAGTGTTGAATGTTGAGTTAGGCATACGCCTCATATACTCAGCATATTCAACATTCAACACTCAACATTCAACATTCAACATTAAAAATTATGAAACAATTGAATTGGTGGAAATCCATCGCTTCGTTCCTCGTGGTACTCTTTACCATGCCGTTGGGACATGCGCTGATGATGATAATGGATAAGACGATGACTCCTGAAGCTGTGCATTACTCAGCCTTCTTCATGGGGTTGGCAGGTCTTATCATGGTAGTAATCGGTGTCTTCGTAAAGGGAGACACCAAACAGACTCTTTGGGGACTTTTCGGAGGTCTGCTCTTCTGGACCGGTTGGATAGAATTTCTGTTCCAGTACTATGCTACCCGCTGGGGTACACAGCCGGAGATGGAGAATGGCGAAGTTGTGACTCGCCCTGAATACCTCATCCTCCCTGCCACCTTCGGCATGTGGATGATGGTGATGGTGCTCTACATCTTCTCAACCAAGAACGGATGTAACTTCATCAACTGGTGGCAGCGTGTTCTCTTCCGTTCCCGCAAGAACGAGATTGCCGCCCGTCCGATGACACATCATACAAGTATCGTCACCTTCATGGAACTGAACATGATTCTCTGGACAAGCTATCTCCTGTTGATGTTCTGCTATGACAAGAACTTCCTAGGCGACCATCACCCTGTCACCTCCATCGTGGCAGCGGCTTGCCTCATTGGCAGTTTCTTCATCTTCAGGAAACAGTTGCGTTTGAGCACATGGGGAGCAAACATCCGTATGGCTATCGCAACGGTTGTTGTGTTCTGGGTTCCAGTGGAAGTGCTCGGTCGTTTGGACTTTTTCAAGGAGATTTGGATTGAGCCAGAGAAATACACCACACAGATGATTTCTATCCTCGTTGCATTCGTGGTATTGCTCGGCTACATCATGATAGCATCTAAAAGAAGACTAACGTTAAATCAAGTGAACAATGAAGAAAATAACTTGGAGAAAACAACATAAATGGTTAGGCATCGGTATGAGCTTTTTCATGCTGATGTTCTGCTTGTCGGGTATTTTGCTCAACCACCGTTCGCTTATCAAAGATGTGGACGTGAGCAGGAAATATCTGCCAAGCCGCTATGAATTCAAGAATTGGAATGGCGGGTTGCTGAGGGGAACGCTTGCTTTGGATGATGCCATATTGATGTATGGAAACGGGGGAATCTGGCAAACGGATTCTACAGCATCCACATTCAGAGACTTTAATAAGGGGATTCCAGCAGGAGCAGACTGCCGACAGATAAGAAATGTTATCAGAACGGATGATGGTTCTGTCTGGTCGGTATCTCCATTTGCACTTTACCGGTTGGGGAGTCACAAAATATGGAAAAGCGTAACTCTTCCGACAGAGCAGGAAGAGAAGTTGAGCGACATTTCGGCTCATGGAGATACGCTTTTGGTTCTCAGCCGCTCCTATGCTTATGTTTCCTTGCCACCTTATCAGAACTTCCACCGGATAGAATTGCCTATGCCAAAGGAGTATGATGGGAAGGTTACAGTCTTTCGTACGATATGGCTGCTTCACAGTGGAGAGTTGTTTGGCAGCATTGGTAAACTCATCGTAGATGGCATTGCCATCATCCTGGTGTTGCTCTGCATCTCAGGTCTTATCTTCTGGTTAAAGCCTAAACAGAAGAGGTTGCTTCGCTTTTCGCTACAATGGCATGACAAAATAGGCCGATACACCATCATGCTTACTTTGTTGATAGCTCTGACAGGTTGGTGCCTTCGTCCACCTGTGATGATAGCCTTGGTGTTGAACAAGATGCCGTCTATTCCTGGGACGACGCTTCATAGCAAGAACCCTTGGAATGACAAACTCCGTGTGGTGCGTTATGATGAAAAGTTCGGTGACTGGCTCTTGTCAACTTCGGATGGTTTCTTTTCCGTGAATTTCCAGACAGGAAAGTTGGAGTCCATCTCCAATACTCCACCAGTCAGTGTTATGGGATTGAATGTCCTTCAGCAAAACAAAGATGGTAAATGGTATTGCGGTTCGTTTAGTGGTCTCTTTGTTTGGGATAGAGTAAAGGGGACAACCGTTGATTATTCTACCGGGAAAGCTGCTTTAAAGAACGCTGGCGCACCATTCGGAAAAAAGGCGATAGCAGGTATGAGCCAGGATTTCTCTGATACGCCTGTCATTGCTGAGTATAATGAAGGAACCGACTTTGCGCCACAACCCGCTTATATGAACCAACTGCCCATGTCATTATGGAATGTGGCTCTGGAGGCTCATAGCGGTAGAATCTTCATAGGTAGTATTGCTACATATATATTTATCTTCGTGATGGGAATACTTGCCGTATGGTGTCTTTGGTCTGGATATGTCATTAGACTGGTGAAGAAGAAATAAAAAAAGTTTGAATGCGTTGTTTTAATTGCCATATTGCCATATTGTATGTGTAAATGGTTGATACTCAATGTAAAAGTACGTATGGCAATTCTCGGTAAAGCGCCGGGAATTGCCATATATTGTTATAGTGAGAATTAGTACCCTCATTTTCGTCGCGACGTATCTGATGCTGCGTCGGGACGCAGTTGTTGTTACGTCGCGATGTATCAGATGCTACGTCGGGACGTAATTTCTTCCGCATCGATGGCGAAGTTATGAATAAAGATTGTTCATGGCAATATATGGCAGATAACCCCTAAAATAAAGAATTGCCATATCCCTAACAGCTTTGTAATCAGAGAGATTACTGGCTGGTATGGCAATATGGCAATTCTTGAAAGAAAAATATTTAAAAATAAATCTTGTTACTTCACGCTCCACTCAAACAAACCGCAGGACAGAGTCTCTGGCTGCTTCAGTTCGAGCTTCACAGCCTTGGTCTTCACTGGGTCGAAATTCACGATGCAGGCTACACCTCGCTTGCATGGATAAGCATCGGCTCCTGGAACTTCCTTCCAGTTGCCTGCCTCGTCCTGATAGTAGAGCTTCCAGCTGTCTGGTACCTTGCAACCGCCCCATGGCTGGTCGTCGTACCAATATACGGTGCTGGTCTTGATCTCCTTGCTCTCAGGGAAGGTGTAGGTAATCCACTCTGTGGTGTTCTTCTTAGGCCACCAGTGGATGTATGGGATAGAACGGTCGTTCTCATCGGCAGGAACCAGTCCGTCGGTAATGCTGCTCTTGGCTGGCACTGGAGAAGAGAATTCTACCTTAGCCTGTGCGGCGAGAGTTGCAGGAGCTGATGGCTTTGCTGCCTTGACATCCTGTGGCAACCATACCTTCATATTGCCGTTGCCACGATGAGCCCAGGCGAAGTATGGGATGAGAGTCAGGGTCTGGTCCTTGGTGCTCAGCTTGCCGCTCTTGTCGTAGGCGAGGGTCTGCACGTTCTCGGTCAAGGTCTCCATGCTCTGACCCTTGTAGAGTGTCAGTACATTCTTATATTTAGGGTCGATGAAACCATCGTACGAGAGCTTGCCATCAGCGAACTGAGGTTCGCGGTTCTCCAGGATGCTCATGATGTCGAAGCCCTGGTTGTCTGGCCACTCTGCGCAATATACGATAGGACCACGCTCGATGCTGATGCAGCCACGGTCGGCCTCTACCTTGTTGTTGGCACGTACGGTGCGTGCCTCCATATCGAAGTGAACGCGAACCACATCGCCCTTCTTCCACTTGCGGTTGATGGTATAATAGCCATCCTCTGTTACCTTAGCCTCTACCTTCTTTCCGTTTACGGTGATGGTATAGCCCAGTCGCTTGCCGTCGCTGTAGTAGTAAAGGTCTGATGGAACTGGCTGACCCTTCACCCATCCCGGGATGCGGATCTTCATACCAAACTGACCTGCCTTGTTGTCATCCACCTTGATGGCGATGTCGCCGTTCCAAGGGTACTGTGTATCCTGACTCAGGGAAACCTTCTTGCCGGCTACTTTCAGAGAAGAAGAGTTGCTGAGGAAGAGGTTGACATATACATTCTTATCCTTTACGGCATATACATAGCCTGGGAGGGATGGCAGGAAGCGGCAGATGTTGCTAGGGCAGCAGGCACAGCCGAACCAAGCCTGGCGCTGGTGCTGGCCCATACTCTCCAATGGGTTAGGGTAGAAGAAGCCGCCGCCGTCCATGCTCACACCACTGATGAGACCATTGTAGAGGGTGCGCTCCAATACATCGTAATACTTACTCTCGCCATGGAGGAGGAAGAGACGGTAGTTGACATAAACATTGCCGATAGCTGCGCAGGTTTCGCAGTAGGCACTCATGTTAGGCAACTCGTAGTTCTTTCCGAAAGCCTCGCCGTTGTTGGTGGCTCCTATACCTCCGGTGATGTAGAGTTTCTTGCTTACGATGTTGTCCCAGATGCGGTCGATGGCGTGGATATAGGCAGTATCTCCGGTAAGGGCAGCTACATCTGCCATACCAGCATACATATAGGTAGCACGTACGGCATGACCTACAGCCTCGTCCTGCTCCAATACCGGTTTGTGGCTCTGAGAGTATTCCTGTTTGATAGATGTCTTGCCACGATAGTCGAGGAAGAACTTAGCCTCTTCGAGATATTTCTTGTTGCCTGTAGCGAGATAGAGCTTGCAGAGTGCCATTTCGGCAATCTGATGTCCCGGTACCACGCAAGCCTGTCCTGGGTTAGGACCAACCTCGCGAACCACGCAGTCGGCATAGCGGATAGCGATGTCGAGGAACTTGCGGCTACCTGTAGCCTGCCAGTGAGCCACGGCACCTTCTACCATGTGACCGAGGTTGTAGAGCTCGTGGCTCAGATCCTCTTCCTTGCTCCAGCGCTTGTCGCCAGCCCAGAAATGAGGATGCTTCGGATTCTGTGTACGGGCGGTATAGAGATATCCGTCAGCCTCCTGAGCCGGAGCGATGATATCGAGCACGCTATCGATATAAGCCTTGAGTTTCTTGTCTGGATAAGTTTGCAGCACGTAGCTGGCACCCTCAATTGTTTTGTATGGGTCGGTGTCGTCGAAGCTGTAGGGCATCAGTTTGCCCACATCATAGGTGTCGCTTGGATGAGCGGCACGCTCAAAGTTCTTGTATCTTCCCTCCGACTCGCATTTGCTGAAAGCCAGCGGGATGGTTACTTTGCGAGAGGTTTCGATACGCTGTCCCCAGAACGTATTGTTCCAAACCTTTACTGATGTGAAAGGCACCGGAGTGATAGGATAACCACCCGAGCTCTTGTTTACCTTTTGTGCTGAAGCAGGCATCAATGCCAATGCTGCCAAGGCTGATGTTACTAAAATCTTCTTCATGTATTGCTAGTTTATTTTGTTTGTTTTTTTGTAAGGGATGTATTCATCCTAATTGCTTTTTATTTCTTGATAACCTTGATGACGAATCCACCGCCAGAAGCAAGATGAATCTTCATTTCCGATTTCTGATTGATGACAGATTTCTCTATCTTGTAATCCTCGGCATCGTGGTTGGCATTGATGCCATCCTTCAATACGATTGCTTCGTAATCTCCATCCGCGAGGAAATCAAACTTCAGGGTGAGCGTGCGCTCATCCCAGTTGCTCTGACCGCCAACATACCAGTCGTTGCCCTTCTTTCTGGCGGTAACGATATACTTTCCGATTTCGCCTTGTGGCACGATGGTCTTGTCGAAAACTACAGGCAATGAAGCAATGTATCGGGTGTATGGCTCATCCGCCTCATAGTTGGTAGGAGTGTCGGCGAGCATCGTAAACGGACTGTCCTGTACGATGTAGCAGGCAGCCTGGTGGCATCGGGTTCCCATCGAAATCGGTTTGGTGTAGATAGCCTTCCAGTTGTCTCGGGTTCCGTTTCTCATCGCTCCCGGTGTGAAATCCACCTGTCCTGCCATCATTCGGATGTATGGGAAGGTGACGTCGTAGAGTGGCATATCATTCTTGGCTTCCGTCCAGCGGCACTCTTCCATACCAAAAACACTCTCGTAGTTGAGGATGTTGGGGTAGGTGCGGTTCAAACCGTGTGGCTTGTAGATGCCGTGCAGGTCGAGGATGAGATGATGCTTGGCTGTGCAGGCAGCCAGGCGTTCCACCATTTCGATGGCAGTCTGGTCGTCGCGGTCCATAAAATCCACCTTGAATCCCTTGATGCCCATATCAGCATAGGTCTTGCAGATGGTTTCCAGGTTCTCGTCCATCACGTTGAATACTGCCCAAAGCACGATATCCACGCCCTTGCTCTTACCATATTCTATGAGCTTAGGCAACTGGATATCGTCTATTGGTTTCAGAATGCTTCCCTCTTTCGAGTTGTACCATCCTTCATCAAGGATGATGTATTCCAAGCCGTGATTATGAGCAAAATCTATGTAATATTTGTAAGTATCGAAGTTGATGCCTGCCTTGAAATCCACACTTTTCAGATTCCAGTCGTTCCACCAGTCCCAGGCCACCTTGCCCGGTTTGATCCAGGAAGTATCGCCTATCTTGTTGGGAGCAGCCAGGGCGTACACCAGATTGCTGGTTGGCATCTGGGTATCGTGCTCTGTGATGGCGAAGATGCGCCAAGGATAATTGCGTTTGCCGGTGCTGGTTGCGATGTAATCGCAGGTGCTCTTTACGTGGCTCATGTGTCGCCAAGGGTAGTAAGCCATCTCCTTAGGGTAGGGAGCAAAGGCGGCTCTCAGAATTCCCTTCTCCTGATCCTGTTCGCTGCTGTTAGCCTTCAGCCACATGCCCGGATACTTCTCAAGGTCGCTCTCCAGGATAGTGACTTTCGCCTTTCCGCAATCTATGGTTGCCGGGAGGAAAGCCAAATCCTGCTTAGCGGTATCGAGCCGAGTCTCGTGATAGGTATTCTGGAAAGCCATGGCAAAAGGCTTTTCTGGTGTCGTAGTGTATGGCAACCATGCCTTCTTGTCCTTGCCAAACTGGTAGGCGGCGGTTTCATTCAGTATGATGGTCTTGCCTTTTCGCTGGGTATAGAATCGGTAAGCCACTCCCTCATCGTAAGCTCTCAGGATGATGCCGAAACCATTCTTCAGTTTCAGATTCAGTTCCTGATAAGCTGTTTCAAAGTTTTGCTGACGATAGAATGGAGCATGGATGGTTTCCTTATGGTTGCTAAGCTTGTGGCTTGCTACCTTCGGATTCTTACCCATGTCCATTCCATCGTTCAGCGTTACACCTATTGAAGACTCCTGTAAAAGAATGGAGCCATTGTATTTAAATTGAAGAGAGAGAGACTTGTTGGTGTTGAGTTCTGCTACGATTTTACCATCTGGTGATTTCACCAGATAGTTCTCTGCCGATACTGTTGCCCCTATATATAATAAGGTGGCGATGAAAAAGAGTTTCTTAACCATAACTTTCTAGGTTTATTGTTGTTTTGTCCGTTTTGTTGTTCGCTTGGTGGTAATGCCTGTATTACCGGATTACCACAAGTTTTTATTTCTGCTGCAAATTTACGAATAGAATTGTTTATGTAATGCAAAGAAAGTCCAAAATGATGAAAATATCGTATCAAAAGCCCCCTGTTAGACGATAGTTGCATCTTTATGTACGATAATTTTAGGACTTCGTTGATTTTTTCTGTTATTTTGCAGCCAGAAAAATAAACGAAACAATAATAAACCTAGAAGATATGGATTTAAAGCAGTTCACATTATTAATAGGAGTAGCTTGTTTGCCTGGAATGACAACAGCAGCCACGGTTTATCGCACTATCTCTAAGGTGGAGGCAATATCAGTGGATTGTCCGGTGGGCACAGCTCCCCGACTTCCTAATCTCGTATGGGTAACCTATTCTGATGGTTATTCAGAGTATCGACAGGTACGCTGGGCTAACGCTCCGCTTGCTGATGAGCAGGCTGAGGCTGATGCGCAGAAACATCCTGCCGGGAGCCAATATGAGATAGGTGGTTTTGTGATTGGTGATGAGACTACCGACAATGGTTATCCTGTCAAGGCACAAATCAAGGTGGTGGCTGAAGGCTATCAGACTCCAGAAAAGGAAGTGGCTCATACCTTCTCACTCGCTGATGTGAGCATAGATGGTGACAACCGACTCACCCACAACCGTGATGAGGCACTCCGTGAGATCTGTTCCTGGGATGTTACCCAGCAGCTCTACAACTATCGCGATACCTACGGACTCAGTACCGAAGGCTATACCAAGAGTGATGGCTGGGATTCGCCGGATACCAAGCTCAAGGGTCATGGATCTGGTCACTATATGTCGGCAATCGCACAGGCATACGCCGTGGCAACTAATCCTGAACAGAAGGAAATCCTCCGCAAGAACATCACACGAATGGTGAATGAGTTGCGAGAGTGTCAGGAGAAGACCTTCGTATATAATAAGGAACTGAAGCGCAACTGGGAGGCTCGTGATTTCGCTCCTGAGGCAGAACTCAGAGAGATGAAGGGCACCTGGGCTGCTTTTGATGAGTATAAGAAGCACCCTGAACTTTATGGCTACGGCTATATCAACGCCATTCCGGCTCAGCATTGTGCTCTGATTGAAATGTATCGTGCTTACAACAACTCCGATTGGGTTTGGGCTCCTTATTACAGCGTACACAAGCAACTTGCCGGTCTGATAGACATCGCAACCTACTTTGATGATAAGGAAATCTGCGACAAGGCTCTCCTCATCGCCAAGGATATGGGACTCTGGGTATGGAACCGCATGCACTACCGCACTTATGTGAAACAGAACGGCACCCAGGATGAGCGCAGAGCCAAGCCGGGCAACCGCTACGAGATGTGGGACATGTACATCGCCGGTGAGGTGGGAGGTATGAGTGAATCGCTCGCCCGTCTTTCTGAGATGGTTTCCAATCCAGATGAAAAGGCAAAGCTCCTCGAGGCTGCCAACTGTTTCGATGCGCCTAAGTTCTATGATCCGCTGAGCAAGAACATCGATGACATCCGCACCCGCCATGCCAACCAGCATATTCCGATGATTATCGGAGCGCTGCGCAGTTACAAGAGCAATCAGAAACCATACTATTACAATCTGGCTGAGAACTTCTGGAGACTGGTGCAGGGCAGATACATGTATGCGATGGGTGGTGTAGGAAATGGAGAGATGTTCCGCCAGCCATATACCCAGATTCTGAGTATGGCAACCAATGGACTGCAGGAAGGCGAATCGGAGGCTTATCCGGATATCAACGAAACCTGCTGCGCGTATAACCTCGTCAAGTTGAGCAAGGATTTGAACTGTTATAACCCTGATAATGCGCAGTATCTCGACTATATCGAGCGCACGCTGTACAATCAGATTATCGGTTCCCTCAATCCGGACCAGTATCAGACCTGCTATCAGTATGCGGTAGGATTGAATGCCACCAAGCCATTCGGCAACGAGACTCCTCAGAGTACCTGCTGCGGCGGTACAGGTTCTGAAAACCATACCAAGTACCAGCAGTCGGCTTATTTCGCCAACGACAACACCCTCTGGGTAGGTCTCTATATGCCAACCACCCTCCACTGGAAGGAGAAGGGCGTGACTATCAAGCAGGATTGCCTGTGGCCGGCACAGCATTCAGCCATCAAGATTACGGAAGGCGAGGGCGATTTCACCCTGAAACTCCGTGTACCATACTGGGCAACTCAAGGTTTCTCCATCAAGGTGAACGGCAAGGAAGTGGCAAAGAGCTATCAGCCTAGCACCTATGTAGAACTGGAGCAGAAGCACTGGAAGGTGGGAGATGTCGTAGAAATCGACATGCCATTCAGCAAGCATATCGAATATGGTGCCGACAAGCTTTCGAGCGATGTGGCAAGTCTGGATGGTACTCCGCTGAAGACATCCTGGGTTGGAACCCTGATGTACGGACCATTGGTGATGGCGGGTACAGGCGCACAGACCTGGAATCAGGCTACGCTGAACATCGACTCCCGATTGAGTAATATCACCGTGGGCGAATCGAACGGCGTGACCACAGGCGCAGGAGCCAATCTCCTTACCCTGAAACTGGATGGCAAGGAATTCCAGCCCGATTATTACCGCAACGCTAACAGTACCCACTACTACCGCATCAACCTGACCGATGCCAAGAGCAAGAAGAGCAAGAAGGTGAAGATAGATTTCACCGAACTGAATTCTCTCCTGAATCTTGCCGCAGAGCGTAAGGCTGACCAGGAGAAGTGGAATGCCCTCTCTCAGAAGGTTCCGGAGTATGCTCCATGGGCATCGTTCGGCTATGAGCGCATGCAGAAGGTGATGGCTCAGGCACAGGAACTGGTGGCAAAGGGCAAGAAGAAGGTAACCCAGGATGAACTGGAAGGTACTACTGCCATCCTGAACCGTGCCATCAACACGATGCGCCCTGGCAATCTTGCAGAGATGGAAGACCTCCGAGAACTCTCCGGTCTACTTCGCCGTGCCGGTTGGCCGGATGACAACACCAGCGATGAACTCAAGGAAGCCATCAGTTATGGCAGAATGGTTCAGAAATACGTAACCGACGGAAGTGGAACCCACGACATGATTCATGCCGCTGTGGGAAAACTGAAGAAGGCGATGAAACAATAAAGATATAGAAACAATAAAACATTAAAGACAACAAAGACATCATTTAGAATAAACAACATTTAAGTGTAACAAAATCGGCTTAAAAGACGAAAATATCGTCTAAATCGTCAGGTTTGGACAAAATTTTCACTTTTTTAGACGATAATGTAGCATAATATACAAAATATTTTGTTACTTTGCAATCGAAATTTAAACAATAATAAACCTAGCATGAATAGAATATGAGACAGACACAAAAAATCTCAGGCTTTGTACATAGTCAAGCTTATGTAAAAGCCATCGCGTGTTTGGTCCTTGCCTGCGGAGGTACATTACCTACTTTAGCAGCAAGCGAGACCTTATCAAACCCAAAGGTAGAGGAAGCTCAACAGAGTGAAATTACCGTAAAGGGTACAGTTGTTGATGATGCCGGTGAGCCAGTCATCGGAGCTACCATTATGGAAAAAGGAACCCGTAATGGTACGGTTACTGATATTGATGGTAACTATGTTATTAAGGTAAAGCGTAATGCTCAGTTGACTATTTCGTACTTGGGATATGCTACTCAGGTAGTTCCTGCCGGAACTTCAAAAGTGGTTTTGAAATCTAACGATACCAAACTGAATGAAGTGGTGGTCGTAGGTTTCGGTACCCAGAAAAAGGTAAACCTTACGGGTGCGGTGACCGCTGTCTCGGGTGAGGAATTGGATAGCCGTCCTGTAAGTAATGCAACCCAGGCTCTGCAGGGTATGGTGGCTGGTTTGCAGATTACCCAGGCTGCAGGTAGTTTGGATGATACTCCAAGCTTGAATGTACGTGGTACAACTACAATCGGACAGGGTTCTAGCGGAAGTCCGTTGGTCTTGATAGATGGTATGGAGGGTGATATCAATACCATCAATCCTCAGGATATTGCCAGCGTATCTGTATTGAAGGATGCAGCTGCATCATCTATTTATGGTTCTCGTGCACCTTTCGGTGTTATCTTGATTACTACCAAGAGTGGTGGTAAGCGTGACAAGGTAAGTATAAACTACAACAATAATTTCCGCTTCAGTACCCCAATTCGTATGAAGCATACTATGAATTCTGTCGATTTTGCTTGTATGCAGAATGATGCGAATACGAATATTGGTGGTGGTCAGATTTTTACACCAGACCATGTTCAACGTATGAAGGATTGGATAGAGGGCGAATATGTTAATGCTGGTACCCGTAAGGATAAAAATGGCAATTTGATTTATTCTTTGGATGCGGATGCTAATGGCTATTGGTTGAGTGGATTTACCGATGGTTATGCTTCTACCGATTTCTATGATACAATATACAAAAAACATACATTCTCTCAGGAGCACAATGTAAGTGCAACCGGTGGTGATGACAAACTCAACTACTATGCTTCATTTGGCTATTTAGGTCAGGATGGTTTGATCAAGGTTGCTGATGAAGGTAGTAGCCGATATACTGCTACTGCCAAGATTTCTTCACTGTGGACGAATTGGATGAAGTTTAACTACTCCCTCCGCTTTGTTCGCAAGGATTATCATCGTCCTCAGTCTTTGGGTTCTGGTGTATATGAATATCTTGGTGGACAGTGGCCATGTGTTCCTTTGTATGATAGAAATGGTAATCTCTATAATGAGATGGTAAATACCATGACTAATGGTGGTACGTATCGTTATCAGAATGATGAGTATAATCATCAAGTAGGTTTGGACATTGAACCAATCAAGAATTGGGTTACCCATGCTATCTTCAACTATCGTACATCCCATAATGAGAGTCATACAGATATGCAGCATACTTATCTGTATAATCTGAATGGTGAGGCTTACGACCAGAATAATTTTACCTATGTAGGTGAAGATTACTATAAGGAAAATTATACAAATTTCCAACTCTATTCTGAGTATTCGTTCAATTTGCAGAAAAAACATAATTTCCATATTATGGCAGGTTTCCAGTCTGAGGATGAGCGTATGAAGTACAAATATGCAGATAGAGCTGGTCTTATCGTAGGTAATAAGCCTCAAATTGATGGTACAACTGGTATTGATGCTTATGGTAATCCTGTGGATCCATCTGTGTCTGGCAACATGAGCCGTTGGACAACTTGTGGTTTCTTTGGTCGTTTGAATTATGATTATCAGGGCAAGTATCTCTTTGAGGTTAATGGTCGATATGATGGTTCTTCAAGATTCCGCCCGGGAAATCAGTGGAAGTTCTTCCCATCAGTATCTGCAGGTTGGAATATTGCACAAGAGAACTTCATGCAGCCAATCAATGATTGGATTGGTCAGTTGAAGCTTCGTGTATCTTATGGTAACTTGGGTAACCAGAATGTTGGTACTTACCAGACTTATCAGACGATTGGTGTATATGCCAACAATGGTACATGGCTGCAGGATGGTTTGAAACCGATGACAGCTTGGGCACCAGGCCTGGTTTCTCAGAATTTGACATGGGAAACCATCCAGAGTTTTAATGTCGGTCTTGACTTTGCATTTTTGAAGGATCGCTTGCATGGATCATTTGACTGGTATGTGCGTAAGACAAAAAATATGATAGGTAATGCCCCTGAGCTTCCAAGCATCTTGGGTACAGCTGTACCTGTTACTAACAATACCGACTTGCGCACCAATGGTTGGGAGTTGACTATCGGTTGGAACGACCGCTTGTCTAATGGTTTGCAGTATGGAATCAGCTTCAATCTCTCTGATGCCTATGCTACTATCACAAGGTATCCTAATAACCCTTCTCATTCATTGGGTAACTATATTGAGGGACAGCGTATTGGTGATATCTACGGTTATGAGACCATCGGTATAGCTAAGAGCCAAGAAGAGATGGATGCTCATATAGCAAAGGTTGACCAGAGTACTATTGACAATAACAAGTGGGGTGCTGGTGATATCATGTATCGTGACCTCAATAATGATGGTAAGATTTCCCCGGGTGCCAATACGTTGGAAGATCATGGAGATCTTAAGAAGATAGGTAATTCCACACCACGTTATCTCTTCGGTATCGACTTGAATGCTGCTTGGAAAGGCTTCGATGTACGTTGTTTCTTCCAGGGAGTCATGAAACGTGAGTATTGGGCTAGTACACGTTACTTCTTTGGTACTTTCGAATATGGTCGTTGGTATCAGGTCTGCCTGGATGGTTTGCAAGACTATTATCGTGACGAGAACTCTTGGTCTGTTGTCAATGGCTTCCAGGAGCCAAACAAGGACGCTTACTTGCACGTGCAGCCTATAGCGCCAAGAATGAGCAGATTCAGACAAAGTATCTGCAGGATGCTTCTTACATTCGCTTGAAGAATCTTCAGATTGGTTATACCTTGCCACAGGATTTGACACGTAAGATTTCTATTGAGAAACTTCGTGTTTACTTCTCGGGTGAGAATCTCTGGACAGGAACATCTCTCCGCAAGCAGTATGACCCAGAGACCATCGGTACATGGTATGGTAATGGATATCCATTGAATACAACCTTCTCTTTTGGTTTAAGTTTAACATTATAAATATTAGAATGATATGAAATTCAATATATCTTTAAAGGTACTTCCTTTGTTGGCATGCGGTATGTTGATGGCTTCTTGTAATGATTTCCTGAAGCAAGAGCCTCTTACAGATATTACTCCTACCGACTATTACAAGGATGCTACTCAGCTTCAAGCTGTAGCTAATGCTTTCTATCAGACTGTATTGCCATATCATAGTGGTGCAGGCTATGGTACATTCGCATACGATAATGGTACAGATAATCAGACCGGTTCTGATGGCGATTCTAAGTATAAGAAAGGTAGTTGGAAGACTAGTAACGACAACTCTTCATGGAGCTGGAACAATATTCGTGATATCAACTATCAGTTGAATATAGCACAGTCTAACTATGAGAATGGATTGATTGCGGGTGATGAAAATAAGATTCGTCAATATATCGGCGAGTTACACTTCTTCCGTGCCTATGCTTATTTCAGTTTTTACAAGAGTTTCGGTGACTTACCTATTGTGACAGAGGCCATGCCTGAAAATGAGGCTATCCTTGTAGCAGCTAATAAGCGTAGTCCTCGCAACGAGGTTGCTCGTTTTATTCTTGCCGACCTGGATTCTGCTGTAACCTATATGGAGCCTGATGGTTGGGAAGCAACCACACGTATCTCTCCTGCAGTTGCTCATCTGTTTGCATCACGTGTAGCCTTGTTTGAAGGTTCTTGGTTGACCAACTTCGCTGGTACTCCGTTCGTTCCTAATGGTGAGGGATGGCCAGGAAAGGCAAAAGACTATAATGCAAATTATCAGTATCCTACAGGTAGCGTTGAGGCTGAAGCTAAGTACTTCTTCCAGAAGGCGGTTGATGAGGCTGCCATTGTAGGTGATGCTTATGTAGGCAAATTGGATAAGAATACAGGTATCGTACCTCAGTCTTTATCTGATACCAATCCTTATTTCTATAAGTTTGGTAATACCGACATGTCTGCCTATCCTGAGGTTCTTCTCTGGAAGGCCTATAATAAGGGTAAAGGTGTGACTGATAACATTGAGGTAGCTGTAAACCGTGGTAATACCTATACTGGTTTTACCCGTGGTATGATTGATGCCTTTCTGATGAAGGATGGTAAGCCTACTTATGCACACCATGATGGATATGTTTATGAAGATACAACGACTCATGCAGTAGTTCGCAATCGTGACCCACGTTTGTTTATCTTCTTGAAGCGTCCTGGTCAGAAGAACGTTCTTCAGGGTGAGGATAATAATATTGCTGCTGAGCAGGTTCGTCCTATCGAGCCAGTTCCACAAGTGTTTACCCGCTCATTTGATGTAACTTATACTACTGGTTATGCTATTCGAAAGGGTGGTACGTTCAATCAAAATTTGGCAGAAAACCAGGCTGGTTATACTGCATCTATCACATTCCGTGCAACAGAGGCTTTGCTCAACTATATTGAAGCTCAATATATGCTCGACCACAATTTAAATGCGAAGAGCATTTCATATTGGAAGGCAATCCGTGAGGCTGCTGGCTTTACTGGTGAGGCTGCTGACCCTCAGACAACTATTGCTGCCACAGATATGGCACAGGAGTTAAAGGGTTATACCGATGGTTCTGGTACACAATATGATTGGGGCGCATTTTCTGCAGGCAAGGCATTGACAGATCCTACTTTGTATAGCATTCGTCGTGAGCGTCGTACAGAGTTGATGGCTGAAGGTCTTCGCTGGATGGATTTGATTCGCTGGCGTTCACTCGATCAGTTGATGAAGCAGCCTTATCAGCTTGAGGGCTTCCATCTTTGGAATACTCCAATGGAGAAATGGTATACAGAAAAGCAGTTGGTTGATGATGGTTCTGTTACTGCTACAGTATCTTCTCGTAAGTTAACTGAGTATTTCCGTCCATACCAGATTGTTTCTACCAATAAGCTTTACAAGGGTATGACCTGGTCTATGGCTCAGTACCTACAGCCAATGCCTTTGCGTCAGTTTATGCTTACTGCTCCTGACCATAAGACCTATGCAGACTCTCCATTGTACCAGAATCCATACTGGCCTATGGAACCAGATGAAGCTGCAGAGCAGTAAATCTTGAATTTCAATTTCCCTTGAGATCTTTAGAGATAAGACAAGGGAATATATATAAAAGCCCCCGATAGTAACAATGCTATCGGGGGCTTTGTTTTCTTTTAAACTTAAATAAGTTTTTCAATCTCTTTAATAGAAAGACCTGTACCTTTGGCAACTTGTTCTTGTGTGAGCCCCATGCCGAGAAGACGCTTTGCGGTGGCCAACTTTTCTTTGGCAACACCTTCTTCTCTGCCTTCTTCCTTTGCAGTATCAATCGAATTTTTTATGTCTCGATAGGCAGGATTGTCATATCGTTCTTCTGATAATCTCATAATCTGTTCTTTTTATAGAATTCTTTTGGCAAAAATACGACTTTTTATAATATCTTCCAAGTATTTTTGCGTAAATCTATTATTTTAATGGTATTTTGGACGATTTTTTTCACTTAGTCTCATGAAAAAAATAGTTATTTTGCAAGCGGAACTTAACATGAACTTATTTAAATATAAACGAAATGAAATGTACTAAACTTATTTGGCTGGTAGTTTGGATACTGCCATTGTTTTATACGTACATATCCGAAGCGTAAGATGTGTTGTCTTAATACCCTATAACTCATAACTTAAACAGTCATACTTCTACGTTAATTTGGTTTGAATATCTTGATTTGTGCGGTTGCTGGCATATGCCAGCAATCACACGAATCTAATTCTTTAAGGTCTGATGCCATCTATTGCAAGCTTTTCAACAATGATATGCAGTATCTGATAGAGTGTAGTGAGAAAATCGTGAGGGATACCCCCAAATCGTGTAAGCGGCTCCGCGTTTATACCTTGCATAATTCAAAAAAAAGCAGTAACAGCTGATTAAACTAATGCTGTTACTGCTTTTTCCATCGGTCAGGAAGTAAGTCTCTATA
>QSCI01000110.1:0-10079 GCA_003463005.1 Segatella copri
TAGCGGCGTTGCTCGATGTCCCCCTTGCTTTTTCTTGTGCAAAGTTATGGCAGCCCTGTCAGATGCCAAGTACCAGGAGAGGACTCCTTATTTGGCTAAAACTTTTCTGGAAGCCTTCCGCAAATATTGCATATTTGGGTATTCCTGAAAAGTTTCTACCAAATTCCTTGGCGTTCTGACTTCGCTGGGCTGCCATCCTTTCTGCACGTAAAAAGGCTACAGGGGACGACGGACACGCCGGGGTATGATAAAAAAAATATCGGATCGAACGGAACGAAAAGCTGTAAAGGCTAGAGGATTCCAGAAATCCGAAGTATAAATTCATTTATGTTGAACCAATAAAATAGAATGATTATGGCAAATTGGGCTAGTACAAGCTACCGAATTGAGGGTAAGCAAGAGGACTTGAAAACTCTGAATGAGTTGATTAACGAGTTTATGGACGGCAAGCGTCCTGTAATGGAAGACAACGCTTCCAAGGATTGGGAGGGTAATGTTGCCCTGGAACTGGGAGAGAACACCAAAGGGTATTATCTCCGTGGATTCATCCAGACTTGTGAACTGGAGGATGATGTCCTAAGCATCGAGGCTGAGGAGGCTTGGGGTGCTACAGACTTCCGACACATCCTTGAAAAACATTTCGAGGGAATGAAGGTTTACTTCATCGTGGAAGAGGAAGGTGGGGAGGTTTATGCCACCAACGACAAGGAAGGACGATTCTTCGACTATCGTTTCTTGGTTGACTCTTGCGTGGATGGGGCTGACGAGTGGGAATACTTCGACACGAAGGAACAAGCACTTTCCTATGTAGCCCGAAGAATGGGGGTGGAAACCGTCACTTTGGAGGAAATAGACAAGTGGAACGATGACCACTACGAGGGGGATGATTACATCTACTTCCACGAATATGAGCTTGTGGCATAATAATTAAGGTAACGGAGAGGCTAACCACCTCTCCATAACGTAACAAAATATGGAATACATAGATTTTACAGCACAGAGACTTCATTTGCATAATAACTGCAAAAGGGCTATCGTTGATTTGATGAAAGAGGCGGAGGTGGAGGAAATAGACCTCCTTCACAAGGAAAATGTCTTTGGAGCGGCTTGGCTCATAAGATATTTCTATGGTGACACTACGATGGAAGAGGTTCAGGTCACCAAGATAAAACTCGATGGGGAGGCTCTTCTATACAAAGGGAGAAACACCGTGGGAGAGGTGGATGAGGATTGGCAAAAACTCGAAATCTCCGATAACGTGATTTCTGCCACTATTGATTCTGTCTATGAGGCTGTTTGGCTGAGATTGAAAAAGTAACCTAAAATTTGAGAAGAGCTATTTTTACTGTTACTAAGTGTTAAATTTTCGTGTATATAACAAGAAAGTTGGGAAAAAGTTTACAGATATTAGAACTTTTTCCTAACTTTGCAAAAAAATAATGTCACATGAAAGAAAAGCCAAAATTTACAATTCTCTATACAGAGGAAGCTATGAGCTTTTTGCAATCTCTTGATTCTAAGGTTCAAGATAAAATAGCTTTTAATATCAATAAATGTAGGTTTTATACAGATAAAGAGCTATTCAAGAAACTTGAAAATTCAGAAATCTGGGAGTTTCGAACTCTGTATAATAAGAAGGCATATCGTCTTTTTGCATTTTGGGATAAGGATAAAGAGGCGTTCGTGGTAGCCACTCACGGCATTGTTAAAAAGACACAGAAAACTCCTCTCAAAGAGATATTAAAGGCAGAAGAAATTAGAAAGGAATATTTTAATAATAAATAAGTATGGAACAGATGAAACTTTATACTCATGATGAAATGATGGATAGCGTCATTGGTAAGAAAGGTACACCAAGAAGAGACAAATTGGATGCTGATTTGAAAACATTCTTGATGGGGGAAGCTATCAAGAAAGCAAGGGAAGAGAGACACTTGACCCAAGAACAACTTGGTAATTTGATTGGAGTGAAAAAATCTCAAGTCTCACGGATGGAAAGGGGGGCAAATCTTTCATTCTCTACAATGGCTAGAGTTTTTAAGGCAATGAATATTTCTGCGTATTTTAGTATGCCTGGTATTGGAAAGGTTGCCTTGTGGTAAGGTAAAAACGGATGGCTTCTACCTTTGTGTGTGGAAGCCATCCGTTTTATCTATGTAGCACAGACCTTATTATCAAGATCTGGGCGTTGATGTAATGATTGCCTTCCTCCGTGAGCTGATGACGAAGATAGGCTTCCGTGCAGCCTATTTCCTTGGATGTGAACATCTTGAAGATGGCGGTCACACTCCCAAAATAGTAGTTCTTGTGTCCACTGAAGAAGTGGACATGGATTATTTTTGTTTTCTTTTTATTCATGTCATTTAATTTTTAATGTTCCATATGCCTGTTATATGGTAGGTTTCTGATAATTCGCTTATCGTATAATTAAAGACTCATTCCGCTCTTCACAGAGAAGAATGAGTCAATTCAAGTTTAATTTTTTACTATTGTTTTGTTCTTTTCTTGATATGAATGTAATTTCTTATAGCTTGTATTTATGTCTTAGATAGCTCTCTACAGCCTCGATAATGGCATCCTTATATATAACTTTCTTGTTTTTGTCCAAGAGATAGGTACTAGGAATGGCTGGAATGTTATACCTTTCTCGGTCGATGTCCCTTGCATATCTTGCCACTATCCAGTTATAAGGGTATATTCCCTTGTTCTTGTTCCAAGAGGTTAGAGACTCATCTGGATAAAGGGCAAGGATTGCTAGTTCTCCTCTAGCCACCAGGTGGGCGAGGGTGGGGCTATCTCCTGCTAGAATGTTATACACTCGTTTACAATCGTGACAATCGGGATTGTTGAAATAAATGAGCGTGTAGTTGGCTTTTATGCTCTTTAATGTGCCTGTTGTTCCTTCTCTTGTTATATATTTGAAATCGTTGGCTATTGTGCCAACTCTGTTCTTCAGGGCGTTACGTAGTTGGAAACTGTAACGTTCCTTGTAGGCTTCGTCAATTTTCCCTTCTTTTATCGCATACTCCAAGAAGGGAATGTAACATTCTTCGTTCCTCAGCGGTGAATTTGGGTCGGCAAGATGTTTCTCTGCCAATTCCATGAAACCGAGAAACATTTCCTTGCTCCCTTGCTTGGAACGTGACAGCAATGTGTCTATCTGCTGTTTTCTCTCTGTCTTGCTGGAAAATATGAGGTCGCCACAGAAATCCTTGAACTTGGCTTCTGTTACTCCAGGATTGTTTGTCATTGCCTTGTTGGAAAAGTCGAAGCCCTCCCAAAAGGAAACGAAACTTGCCGCAGGATTTGGCTTGGTGACAGGTTTCGAGCTGCATCCAAGCATCAAAATGCTGATGATGAGAAATGCTATTTGTTTCATATATGTCTTTATATTTATGCTGTTAATATTCTATTCAAGTCATGGGCTATCTCGCACCTTTCTCTTCTCTTGTTGGTGTATCGCTTATATGGGATGGACTTTTTGTAACCACTTGCGAAATAGAGGTGCTTGAATACTGCGGAACCTGTGAGGCTCTTGTGTATTATCTTATAGCTCTTGTAATGTCCAAGATAGCCGAGATAAGAGTTGAGTGAGGCTTGGATTGCCTCCAACTGTCCTATGGTCAACTCGTCTCTTGTTGAGAACGAGATGATTTTCTTGGCTTTGCTCCTGAAGTTGTTTACGCTTCTTGGTATGGCATATTTTCTGTATGGCTTGACGAAAGCACCCAGAAATGCAACGCCATGGGTATAGGGTTGCAAGTATATCTTCTTGGGATGAAGTGTCAATCCTAACCTTTCCTTCAGAAATGTTCTTATCTCTGGTATCAGGCTCTTTAGGTATGCCTTGGATGGATGTACTACATAGAAGTCATCCACATACCTTCCGTAGTGCCTTATCTTGAATCTTCTTTTTATCATGTTGTCAAACTCGTTCAGATAGATATTGCTGAAGAGTTGACTGGTGAGGTCGCCGATAGGCAATCCGATGCCCTTTGGCTGGCAAAACAAGCTCTTGGACGCTGGCAACAGCATCCATTCCTTCTTGTTGCCCATCACCTCGCAGTCCAGTGTGTGGTCTTTGAAGATGATGCTTTCTACAAGGAAGAGAATAAACTCCGGATTCTTTCCAGGGATGTTACAGTTCTTGCCTTTCTCTTCCCATTGCTTCATGAGTTTGTTGTAAATAATACCGTAGAGGATGTTCTTGTTGATGCTCATGAAATAGCCTTGAATGTCCAGTTTGAGGATATAGGCTGTATGTGTATAGTTGTTGGTGCATGAACGAATATGATGTTCTAGTCGCTCTACACCAAACAGTGTTCCTTTCTCTTTTCTACAGGAATAACTGTCATATATAAATGTTTTCTCGAAGATTGGAGCGATATAGTTGAACAACAGATGGTGAACTACCCGGTCACGGAACCGTGAGGCGAAGACTTCTCTCAGTACAGGGAAATGGGTGAGGAAACAGATGGATTTTCCTGGCACATAGCTACCGTCAAGCAGCTCGTGGTACAGTTCTATGAGATTGTGCTCCGCATCTTTTTCAAACTCCAGTTGGGCGATGGTGTTCCTTTTATTCTTCCTCGCATCCTCGTATGCTCGGAAGAGGTCATTCCTAAGTTGCTCTGCATAAGATAAAGAGGACATGGATTCTCTCTGCATTTGTAAATGCTTGGACACAGCGCACGGAGAAACCGTTTGCACGATTGTTGTTGTTCGCAGGATTCACGTTGCCACTGTTGAAGTTCAAGTTGTAACCGTTATTCTCGCTGTTCGGCGATGCACTCCAATAGTTGCCGTTGCTGCCCACGTTGCTCATGCTACCGTCGTCGCTGTTGCGATAACCAGCAGCAGGGTTGATGTAACCACTCGTTAAATTCACGATGGAATGCTACGGTAGCAAGCCAACATGAAGATTGGACTTCTCATCCGTCATACCCTATGACTACGCCCTTTGGCTTTTCTCTTTCGCTAGTGGCGCATCATTTACGCCATAGGAGGGTTACTGAATTTACATAACACGCTCTCGATGGCACTGTGAGGTTGCCATCCGAGACTCTGGTTGATGCTTGGAGCTTTCTCCATGTCCTTCATTTACAGTTTTTGTTATGACTATTGTTTATTGTTACTGTTGTTGTTGTCTTCCTTCTTACTCTCTTTTTCCTTTCTACGTTCTGACTTTTCCCAACCTGAGAGCTGCTTGGATATGTTCTCCTGCATTTCTGCAAGAAGTCCATATTGATTGAGGTGGAGCTGTTTCAAGTCTTTGGCGACTCGAATCTGCAGTCTTACTTTTATCAGCTTCACTCTACAGGAGGAGAGAAAGGCTACTTTCTTCTTCGAGGCATTGGCTTGATAGATAAGCTGAAGGATTTCTATCACTTCTTTCTTCAATTCCTCGCCTAGCGTATATCTAATGTCTCTGCTCCAATGTTGGCTGACCATGTAGATACGCAAGAGAAGGTCGTAAGTGGCCTTGAACACAGGAAGCTCGTCATACTTCGCCATTGATTTTCTTCTTTAAGTCAACCAGGAACATCATGCAGTCCATGGGTGTCTTGCTCTCAATATTGAAGCTGCGAACTTTGTTGATGATATACTCATCAGTTGGACTTGTTCCCTTGGGTAGCATCAGGTTTGCACCTTTGTTGTTGCTAATAGTTGTCTCGATGGAATTTTTCCACTCCTCAAAAGTCATTTGAGGCAGAAAGTCCACTGGCTCAATGGTGCAAGTGTTCTCGTCCTTTGAGATGAGACGGAACGAATCTTGATGGGTGTCGAGAGAAGTCAAAGGGAATCCTATATGTATCATCTCGGTAGATGTTTCCTTGAAACGCTGTTTCTTGGGCTTGCATTTCAGGATGCCGAAGACGAACCTATAGGCGGAATATTCATACGCCTTCCAAAAGATGCCTTCCTTATATAGATGGATGGTAGTGGATTGCGCATCCTCACGTTCTAATATTTCCTGTTTTGTCATAATTTGAACTGTAATTTTATATTTTTGAAAATCGGCCGCCACAGGCGGCATTGGAAGGATGGGCTTTTAATGCCCATCCTAAATGAATCAAATAAATCAAATGAATCAAAGGTCGGAAACAAGTTCCTCCTTATTCTTGGACACAGCGCACGGAGAAACCGTTCGCACGATTGTTGCTGTACGCAGGATTCACGTAGCCACTGTAGAAGTACAAGTAGTAACCGTAATCCTCGCCGTTCGGCGATGCACTCCAACAGTAGCCGCTGCTGCCCACGTAGCTCATGCTACCGACGTCGCTGTTGCGATAACCAGCAGCAGGGAACCAATTGCCGTTATAGGTACGACCAGAATTTGTTGCATCCCAAGTGAATGTCGTGGTTGAGAAGTTGCTATATTCTGCCTTGGTTGGCAATCTCCATCCCTCTGGGCAAGGGTCAAAGAAAGTTTTTCCGTCACTCTCTGAAATGTCGTTCCAGTTCTTTGATGTGTAGTTGTTAGGCGAAGCCCAATCGTTGTTACCACTACCATAGGTATAGAATGTTGCAGGAGTTTGTACAGCTTTGGCAAATGTCACCTTACCTGTAGCAATGGTAGCTCCAGTACTTTTTGATGTACCATTGATGTCATAAATCTCTGTTGAGCCGACGAATGGGTCTTTTCTTCCGAACTGATAGTACAAACCACGTGTTTTCGCACCATCGGTTGCAGTCGCAGACTCTGCACCAAGGTTTCTGTCCATGAAACCTGCTACAAGCTGTGGCTCGTCGGTAAGCCACAAGTGCCAACTCCAGAGGTAATCGCTCTCGCCCTTCTTCTTGATACCTACAACAACGTTGCCTTTTACGTTGGCAGCAGCCTTTACGTAAAGTGGAGTAGTTCCTTTTCCTTCGAAAGTGTCACCACTCTTAACAACACCTGATTTGCTGCAAAAGTTGATGGCACGTGAAGGGATGTCCTGCCAGATAACCTCGGCAGTCCATTCTGTTCCTGCCACGATAGGGGTAGTCTGGTCACCTACTGCTGAAGACCAGAAAGCATTAATCTTGTCGGCAATGTTAATGCCATAGGCCTTTGTTGACGTTGGGTCGATAATTAGTGAGTTGGCTACACTGGGACGAGTAGGGACAACACCTGAAGGATCGAGGTCTTCTGCAACCTCATCCCATGGGGTGACATCGACATTGAGGTTGATGGCTGTTCCGGAAATTACTTGTTTTCCGTCCTTGTCCTGACCTGCACCAGAAGTGAAGTCGAGGGTGTAGGCGTAACGCTTGCCCATCTCCCAGTTGGTATCAATACCTACATACACCCAGTCATCCTTCTGAATATAACCGCCCTGCAAGGTAATCTTTACCTTTACGGCAATATATGCCTTCTCGGAGGCCTTTGTCGCCTTTGACAACTGCTGTGGAAGAATCATAAATGGTACATTGGTCGCATCCAATGTTGAGACATCGCTTCCAAGTGTCACCGGGGTTGTCCAAGTTGTTGTGTAGTCTGTGACGTCGGAAACATCACTCGAAAGTGTCCAAGAGGCTGCTGCGTCTGAGGTGGAAGGGAATGTGAAAGTACCCTTCTTGATGACATTGCCAATCTTCACACCTGTTACATCTACGGTGTAGGTAGTGTTCTCGTTCTTTGCTGCAATGGTCACCTCGGATAATGCGTGCTGGAAATCAATATCTATACCTGTCGTTCCATTGGCTTTGTTGTTGCCTGTTGATTTTGCATACACAAAATCTTTCTGGTCGGCAGCTGCGGTGTTTGGAACAAAGTCGGTGAGAGTCTGGGCATCTTTGTCCAACTTGAAGGTTCCTGCCTGTCCTGGCTGCTCTGGTGCATAGGCATAGAAGTGTAAGTTGCCCTCCACAGGCCAGTAGAATGTACCAGCGTCGGTGTTCCATACGCTACCATCGGTAGAGGTGTATTTCACATCTTTCATGTAGTTGGTCTCACCATCCTGGAAGGCATTCATGGTGAATGAACCAAGGTTGGTGATGGTGGTCTCTACTGCACGAGATTTTACTGCTTTACCTTTTGCTGCCGCAAAAGTAGAAATAGGCTGACCGCCTAATTCAACGTTAGGATTAATCGTGTTTTGGGAGAACTTGGCTGTCTGCAAGTCATCCTGTGAGCACGATGTAGCCAATACCAAAGAGGCTAAGGCTACGCAAAACATACTTTTTTTGAACATAATTTAAATTTTTGAATGAATAATACTTATATCTTGTTTATGAATATTACATAACGATTGGTATCTCTATGATGTTCCAGTCGCTAACGCCTGGGGTAAAACCGCTATTGCCGCCTATCTTGGTTGGCACAGGGAGTTTGTCCAGAACGATTTCTACCTCATAAGGGTTGGGGGCTTCCTTGATTTGCTTGGTAACATCATAGATGTAGCACCACTTTGTGCCATCCTTCAACATGGTATATATAACCAAATAGTTGGCGGCATCCTCTGATGGGCTGTTCCCATAGCATCGAAGCTGTCCTTCCAAAGTGCTTTCGTTTGTTGTGCCTACCGCAAAGGGAACGGTGACCTTTGCCTCTGTCTTTTCTCCAGTGGAAAGGTTGATGCCGCCTGCAAGGCCTGAGATGGAACCTGCTATGGAGGATGAGAGGTTTTGCTGGTTAGCGATGTTAATTATCTTCAACCTATATGTGCAAAATCTTCGCTTTGGACTAAGCGTTATCTTGCATGTGTCGCCTCGGTCGTTCTCTTCCAGTGATATGAGAATGTCTTTCTCCGAAGCCCCAGAATAGATGCTGTCTGCTTCCATCGACATTCTTTCTCCCTCGGTTCCCTTTGCTCTTGGTAAAAGACTGGCCGATATTCCGATTCTATCTATAGTTCCTGCATCCTTGGAACTTGCCTCAATGCTGTTTGTTCTGATATTGTTGCGAAAACTGGTGTTCCTAGCATCGGAATTGAATCCCAATGCCGTGTAGCTTACGCCAACTAGGGCTTGGGCTATGCCGCCGTTCTTTCCGATGAACTCCCTTTTGAGAGTCCTTTCGCCTTCTTCCCTTGGGAAAAGGTAAAAGCACATGGATGCAGGATTGGCATTTGGGTGTTGCTCCCAATCGAAAGTGACTTTTACGTTGGAGGCATGGTTGTGGTCATAACATAGATCTTTCTGCTCGCAACTGCTGAGTAGCCAGATTCCTATGGTCAGGAAGAATAGGTACCACATCGCCGTTCTTACTTTCATGATGATTTTAAAAGGATTGATATTCGTCATTTCATGCCTCCTTTCTCCGTTCTATAGTTCTTGCCTATCTGGAATGCTAGGGTGATGTCTGCTTTCACAGGACCGAAATATCTCCTGTTCCTGTTCTCTTGCCATACATAGTGGGTATCTATCGGGTCATACACCTTGTATGTTCCTCCAAAATAGCCTAAGGCCATGGCTAAGTCCAAGCTAACCCTTGGACTGATGGGGAATGTGTAGCCGTATTCTGCTCCTATCGTATAGGAGAAATCCGACATGTTGCCTCGTTTTCCGAACTCCACATCATACATTCCCATCTGACTCACAGCTCCAAGATGATGGCCTGTGAGATGGCTTTTTAATGCTTGGCTTCCAAAATACTTTCTTATATCTATTTCTCCTCCATAACTGCGCCAGTATCTATGGCATGGATTGGTCTTCCACCAGGTGTACCAATAGCCTAGCCCTGCCGACCAGTTCCTTCCCAAGTGCATTTCTGCTGAAATGTTGGGAACGATAAATGCGTCATACAATAGATTGGTCTTCAATTTCCAAAGGATGGGATTCTTAGAATTTGCTTTTGCATGGCATGTGTCCACACTTCGCTTTCCTATGAAATGGATGTCTTGCGCCGCAATCCTGCTTGTGTATGGAAATGCCAACAAGAGGAGGAATAGTATTTTTCTCATTTTACGTTACTTTATTTTAAGGAGACTCCTTCTTTAATGGGATCTACCTATGATTTCAAAATTCGGGTGCAAAGGAACTGCTTTTTTGCAATATAGGGGCGAAAATCACGATATACCTTTTTATTTAACATATTCTTTTTCTAATAACTCTCTTTCTCTTTGCTGATAATCAATAAGTTATAGCTAGCT
>QSCI01000111.1:0-9823 GCA_003463005.1 Segatella copri
TATCTCTACTAATATCTTGATTATTTTTATTTTATTGCTTTTTGTCTGTTTAATATTAAATACTTTTAAGTTCACAATGCAAAGATATAAAAAAAATGGGTAAACTCCAAATTAATTTTGCTTTATTTTGTATTAAGTGGCTTTTATTGTACTTATGCGGCAGTTTTTAAGGATTAACCGGCAAAGTTAAGAGGGTGTATCATAAACATTCAAATGCTTTATGATACACCCTCTTTCTCAGGATTCTGAATTTTTTCGTGTTTATAACGCTTCGTCTTCAGGACGTGGCATCTGTGTCTGGGGCTTCTGTTTCTTGCCTGACTTCATGAATAGTTTCTTTTTCTTGAGCCATGCAGCCTTGCGTATTTCGTATTCTTCGCGGTGACGCTCCAAAAAATTATCTGCCATGTTTCGTTTCCTTTTTTACTTTGCGTTATGAATGCTTATTCTTCTTTAAACTTACTGTAAATCACCTTGATTCGGATCGGACCAGATGCCACCTTCTTACCAGTCTTCTCGTCTGTGGTATAATCCTTGTTAGGATCATTCGTACCCACGATGAGTCGGGTAGATGCGAGTGACATATCGTGATTAATCTTGGAGATGACAGTAGTATAGCCCTGTGTGGTTGTGATGACGTTTACAGGAACCAGCACTACTTTATTCCAGTTTTCCCCCTTGCCCTTGTTCTTATACATGGCAGAAACCAGGTTGGCGATATTCTGGAATGTATAGGCATTCTTGTAGGTGCCGGTACTGCTGTAGCTTGCCGTATAAGAAGTACGGTTGTCTGCCAACTTGCTCTTTTCGAAGAACGACTGCAAACTGTCTTTCTGAACCATCAGGATGGTGCTTGGTGTAGCAAAGTTGTATGGGTTGTCTTCGTTTTCATTGTTGAGTCGTGGGAAAGAGACGGTAGCTGTGTTGAGCGTATCCTTCTCATGTCCCTTCATGATATCTTCGATAGGGAGGGTAACCTCGGTGAAGATACCTGCCGGCGACTTGAGATAAGTACATTTCTCCTGATCCTTACTTGCCAACTTCTTCAAGTTCTCGGTATCGTTCTCAATCTTGTTGAGCTGCAATACCTCTTCTGTACCATCGAAACGGTTGTATCCGATGCTTACAGCTGTACTGTCTTTATTGATGGTCTTGTGACGGGTCCAGTAGAAGATAAGCTCTGTATTCCAGATCTTAGCCATGTTACCCGTACCACCTACATTCTTGATGTAGAAGCCAGGGCAGACATTGTGCAGGAACTTGTAGTTGGTCTTGAAGTACTCTGGATGCTTTTCGTATGTCTGCAGGATGTAAGATCCGTAGTTCTTATAAGTCTTACCATCTTTCTTGTACTCCTTATTCAAGTAAATCTTGAAGTTCTTGACGTCTGATGTATTGCTCAAGTTGTAATTACTGCTCCAATGCTGGTTGTTTTCGCTTACCCAGCGTTCCTTGAAGGCATCATAATTAGAGTAATACTCCTTATCTTCTGACATCGGCCTTGTCATCTCATAGGCTGTCACCTTCATTGGGGCGATAGTATCACCATAGCTGGCGTTGTATGAAACCAGGAGGTAGCATGAGTCTGCTTCGATAGAACCCTTGTTTGCCTGCTTGATGTAATCGAGTGTATCTACAGAGAAAGTAGGCAATACGCTCAACTGGGTCATGTAGTCGCCCTTTACATAGTTGCCGGTTTCCGGGTCTTTCATCTTTCCGATGAGCCCCGTGTTGTTGCGGCTCAATACGGAATCTGCTACTATAGACTTTGTGGTAACATTAAACGCTGAGTCAGAAATGTTAATGTTGTCTATCTTATTAGTGATGCTACCACCGATTCCCTCGGTGGTATCATCACATGCAGCGAAAGTAAGCGCTGCTATTACTAATACTGTTAAGAGTCTTAAAATTTTCATTATCCTTGTATGTATGTGTCTCTGTTGTCGGAATTTTATTCTGCGTCAGGACAAACCTTGTTGATGAAGTCTGCGTATGGCTCCTGGATATCTTCTCCCGGATAAGCCAGTACAGGCTTGTTCTTCTCCTTCGCATAATCAAAGAGAATCTGGTTAGCTTCTTCTTCACCTTCTACTACACCGTCGCTATAGTCGATGGCGAGTTTGCCGAGTTCAATGAAGTTGAAGTCGTCCTGATAGCCGTCGAGCAGTTCAGACTTGGCATCGCGGAAGGCAACGCAACGTTTGAAGTTGGTACCCAGTTCACCCTTGAGTTCGTTGGTATAGAGAGCGGTAATCACCTTTGATTCTGCAAATGAAGGCTCTTCGCTGTAGGCAGTCTTTACATAGAATGGCACTACTGCGCTAGCCCAACCCTGGCAGACGATTACATCAGGCTGCCAGCGGAGCTTCTTTACGGTTTCCAATACGCCACGTGCAAAGAAGATAGCTCTTTCTCCGTTGTCGGCATATTCCTTTCCGTTTTCGTCGGTGCCCATCTGGCGGCTCTTGAAATAGTCGTCATTATCGATGAAATAAATCTGCTGTCGTGTTGTTGGTATAGATGCAACCTTGATGATCAGCGGATGGTCTGTATCATCTATGATAAGGTTCATACCAGACAGGCGAATGACCTCGTGCAATTGTCCGCGACGCTCGTTGATGGTGCCCCACTTAGGCATGAAGGTGCGGATCTCAAAACCTGCTTCCTGCATCTTCTGAGGCAGTTCGCGTCCCATGATTGACATGTGAGACTCGGCTACGTATGGGTCGATCTCCTGATTGATAAATAATACTTTTTTTGCCATAAAATTTAAATTTTATTCTTACGATTACGTGCAAAGGTACAAAAAAAACTTCAAATAGGGGCATTTTTTCTCCGAAATTCATTATTTTCGGCAATAATTCGCATATTTTTAGGTTTTTTCTTTCTCATTTGAGAAAAAAGTTGTTATTTTGCACCCGAAAACAGATTATGACGATGAAAGTATTCAATAAGATTGTTGACCTCCAGAACGAACTCTTCATGTGTCGTAAGGAGGGAAAGGAAATCGGCCTTGTGCCAACTATGGGTGCGCTGCATGAGGGTCACGCCTCTCTTGTTAAGCGCAGTGTAAAGGAAAATGGCGTGACTGTGGTTTCTGTGTTCCTGAATCCTACACAGTTTAATGATCAGGGTGACTTGGATCGCTATCCTCGTACCCTCGATGCTGACTGCAAGCTCTTGGAGGCTTGTGGTGCTGACTATGTGTTTGCACCATCGGTGAAGGAGATGTATCCTACACCAGATACACGCCACTTTGAGTTTCCACCTGTTTCTACCGTGATGGAGGGTGCCAAGCGTCCGGGTCATTTCAATGGTGTATGTCAGGTAGTGAGCCGTCTTTTCTATATCGTTCGACCAACCCGTGCTTATTTCGGTGAGAAGGATTGGCAGCAGATTGCTGTCATCAAGCAGCTCGTGAAGTACATCAACAGCGATGTGCAGATTGTAGAGTGCCCTATTGTCCGTGATGAGGATGGTTTGGCTAAGAGCAGCCGTAATACTTTGCTGGCTCCTGATGAGCGTGCCATTGCGCCAAACATCTATAAGGCCCTGAAGGAGAGTGTGGAGTATGCCAAGACTCATACTGTACAGGAAACTCACGATAAGGTGGTTGCCGACATCAATGCTGTAGAGGGTCTGGAGGTAGAGTATTTCCAGATTGTGGATGGCGACAGCCTGCAGGATGTGTCTTCATGGGAGGATAGTGCATACGTGGTAGGTTGCATCACCGTTTATTGCGGTAAGACTCCTATCCGTCTCATCGACCATATCAAGTATAAGGGATAAATTCCTCTATAGATATTCTTTATTAAGTTTAATCCGTAACAGATCAAGTAACAACAGAACAATGCAGATAGAAGTATTGAAGAGTAAGCTCCATTGTGTGACCGTAACTGAGGCTAACCTGAATTATATGGGTAGCATCACCATCGATGAGGACTTGATGGACGCTGCTAATCTGATAGCAGGCGAGAAGGTTCAGATTGTAGACAACAACAATGGTGAGCGCTTGGAGACCTATATTATCAAGGGTGAGCGTGGCAGCGGTTGTATCTGCCTGAACGGTGCTGCAGCCCGCAAGGTGCAGGTGGGAGATACCGTCATCATCATCGCTTATGCCCTGATGGACTTTGAGGAGGCTAAGACCTTCAAGCCAACCGTGGTTTTCCCAAAAGAGGGAAATAAGGTATAGGGTTCGATTCAATGGAAAATGAAACAAGGTGTGTCTGAAGAGAATAATTTCCTTCTGACACACCTTTTTGTTTTATATTTTATTCTTCGAGAAATGACTCATGATGAACCTGCCTCCGAAACTCAACACCAATACGATGATGGTGAGTACCACAGCTGCAGCATAGGCTCTGTTCTGCACATCCTCCTGAGGCGCGCTTAGCTGGAAGAACACACTCAATGGCAAGGTGGCTGCCTGCTGGTTCAGTCCATGAGGAATATGATCGGAGAATCCTGCCGTAAACATCACTCCGGCACAATCGCCGATGGCTCTACCGATACTTAATAAGGTGGCAGTGGCGATGGCTGGGGCTATCTGTCTCAGTACCACACCGATGGTTTCTATCCTCGTGGCTCCCAGACTGTAGGAGGAATCGAGTATCTCCTGCGGAATCGTCTTTGCCACTTCGTCCATCGAACGGATGAGTATCGGAACGATGAGCAGGGTGGTGACGAGAATACCTCCGCCCAGCGATGCCTGATGCCCAGCCAAACCATCACCGTAAAGGCAAAGGAGCCATATACGATGCTCGGAATTCCGAAGAGGGTATCATAAGCCAGACGGGCGATGTATCCGAATTTTGAGTTGGGTTTGAGATATACATTCATATAGAACACCACGGGCAGCGAGATAAGCAGACCGAGCAAGGTAGAGCCGCCCACGATATAAAGGCTGCCCACGATGGCATTGAGGAATCCGCCCCTGCCGCCCAGATAGAAGCCGCCGCTAGGCAACTGGCTCACCATCTCCCAGGAGAGCACAGGAAAGCCTCGCCTAAAGATGGTCCAGAGAACGCTCAGTACGAAGAAGCCCACAATGCCTATCGAGCCGAGCATCAAGATTTTCACGATTCTTTCTTCCAAGTATTTCATAAGCCTTTTTTTACTCTTTTACCTTTAATAGCACGATTCTCGACCCGAGATTCAAAATAACGACCACGAAAAACAGCAGGAAGGCGGCAAACATCAGGGCGCTGTCATAAAGCGGAACTGAAAGCATTTCACCATAATTATTGGCGATGAGTGCCGGTATCGGATAGCAGGCATCGAGCACACTTCCCGGAACGATGGCGAGGTTTCCGCACACCATCAGTACAGCTATCGTTTCTCCCAGCGTTCGGCTCAGCGCCAAGACTACAGCGGCAATCATTCCCGGTCGTGCCTTTCTCAGCACAACATGCTTGATGGTTTGCCATTGCGTAGCGCCCAGCGAGAGCGAAGCTTCTCTCAAATCTGTTGATATGTTATCGAATATCTCCATAAACAGGCTCACCAGAAGCGGGATGATCATCACGCTCAATACGATGCCGCCCGCCAGAACCGTATATCCCGAAGAAAACTCCACGAAGAGGGGAGCAACATGTTTCGAAACCCAAGGCACGATGAGTAGGCTCCCCCATACGCCATAGATGACGGAAGGCAATCCGGCAAGAATATCGAGCAGCGGATATACGTATTTCCGGATGCTGCGGTGGGCGTATTCCGTAAGATAGATGGCCATGAGTAGGGAGATGGGAAGGGCGATAAGAATGGCGAGTGCCGTACACCAGAAGGTGCCGGCGAGGAAAGGCAGGAATCCGAACTTGCCTTCCATCGGTCGCCAGTTGCTCTCCGTGAGGAGTTCCCACAGATTATACTGGCTCAATATCGGTTCCGACTTGATAAACAGTCCCACCGCCATGATGATTACCAGAAATATGGAGGCGATGGTCAAGAGAAACATCACCTGTCCTGCTATCTTATCCTTTGCTATTCTATAATCCATACTTGTATTTTATTATGTGGGGGATTTACTATCCGCTTTATCCAAGCAGGCTAACGCCCAATCCCAGAAGCAGGAAAGCCGCTGCCTCCAAGATATTGATGATTAAATTCTTCATGCTCATTCCCTTCCTAAAACATTTGAATTGACTTTCACTTCGTCCGTCGAACGTTGTTTCTTCACTCTTCGTTCTTCACTTAACTCCTAGCTTCTCTGATGCAATCCGCATTCGCGATGCTCCGGCGATTCCCACCACCATCTTCCGGCTCGGATATCCTCGCCTGGTTGGATGGCCCTTGTACAAGGTTGGCAACCAATGCTCGGATATCCCTTGTCCTGCAGCTTGTTATAAGGCACATGGTGCTTCTTTACATATTGCTCCACATCCTCTTCGCTCCAGTTGATGAGCGGGTTCACCTTAATCAGGTTATGAATGTCGTCCCATTCCACTACCTGCATATCCTTGCGGGTAACGCTCTGCTGCTTTCTCAATCCGCAAATCCATACATCCAGTCCCTGCATCGCCCGCTTCAGCGGTTCCAGTTTTCTTACCTGGCAGCAGCGGTGTCGGCTTTCAATCGAATTATAGAAGAGGTTGATGCCTTCTTCCTTCACCATCTGCTGCACCGCCTCATAGTTTGGGAAGAACACTTCCAGGTTGATGCCGTAGGTCATGTTTGTCTTGTCGATCAACTGGTAGGTCTCCGGGAAGAGTCTGCCTGTATCGAGTGTGAAGATGCGGGCAGATTTATCTATCTTCACGATGATGTCGGTAAGCGTCTGGTCCTCGATGCTGAGGGAAGAAGAAAGAGCGATGCGCCCTTTGAATGCCTGAAGGAAATAACCGACAATATCCTCGGCAGGCGCATCGCTGAATTTCTTATTGAGTTCTGGAACCAAATCCTTTATATTACTTTGAACTTTGATCATTGAACTTTGAACTTTATGATTACTATTTAATCAATCCCGCTCCCACTGTTTCATTCGTATCAGGGTCGATGAAGATGAGGCTGCCTGTTACCTTATTCTCCGTATATTTATCGAATACCAATGGGTTGGCGGTGTGGATGGTGATCTCGGCGATATCGTTCATCTTCAATTCCGATACTCCCTCTTCCTTCTCCAAGGTGTTAATGTTGCGGCGATAGTTGATGCTGCGAATCAAACCCTGGGTCTCGAAGGTTGCCTGACGAATTACGTATTTGTTTCTTACGGCAGCAGGGCGCTCATTGAACCAGCATACATCCAGTGTGATATCCTGTTCGATGCTAGGCTGCTTCTCATCTGCCTTCACGAGGGTGTCGCCACGCGAAATGTCGATGTCATCGTTCAGCGTCAGAGTAATGCTCATAGGGGCATAAGCCTCCTCCAAGTGCTCCTCTACGAAGTCGATGCTCTTCACGGTGCTCTCCGTGCCCGATGGCAATACTCTTATCTTATCGCCCGGACGGATGATGCCGCCGCTTACTCTGCCCGCATAACCGCGGTAGTCAGGGAACTGGCTGCTGATAGGACGAATCACATACTGTACAGGGAAACGGAAGAAATCGCTCACCGTCTTATGACCTACCGGAACCGTCTCCAGATAGTTCAGCAGGGTAGGTCCCTCATACCAAGGAGTCTTATCGCTCTTGTTCACCACGTTGTCGCCATCCTTGGCGCTGATAGGGATAAACACCACGTTCTTGATATCCAATGCCTCCGACATCTTCTTATAGTCGGCAACAATCTTGTCGTATACATCTTTACTGAAATCAACCAGGTCCATCTTGTTGATAGCCACCAGGATATGTGGTATACCGAGCAACGAAGAAATATAGCTGTGACGTACAGTCTGCTCCAGTACACCATGTCGTGCATCAATCAGAATGATGCTCAGGTCGGCAGTACTTGCACCCGTTACCATATTGCGGGTATACTGAATATGTCCCGGAGTATCTGCGATGATAAACTTGCGTTTCGGTGTGGCGAAATAGCGGTAAGCCACATCGATGGTGATGCCCTGTTCGCGCTCAGCACGGAGACCATCCGTGAGCAAAGCCAGGTTCACTTCTTCATTACCGCGGCTCTTGCTAGCAGCCTCCACCGCCTCCAACTGGTCTTCGAAAATCGACTTGCTGTCATAAAGCAATCTTCCTATCAAAGTACTCTTTCCATCGTCCACGCTGCCCGCAGTAGAGAAGCGGAGCAGCTCCATATCTAAATAACCTCTATCCATGTTTCTTTTAATGTTAAGTGTTAAATGTTAAATGGCTAGCGCCCTCACCTTCACCTTGATTTTAATGTTAAGTGTTAAATGTTAAGTGTTAAGTTGTTTGCTGTATATGACTGCTATGCTAATTCAACATTCAACATTTAACATTCAACATTGAAAATTAGAAGTATCCCGCCTTCTTGCGGTCTTCCATTGCCGTTTCGCTTCGCTTGTCATCGGCTCTTCCTCCACGTTCAGTAATGCGTGTAGAAGCAATCTCGTCGATGATATCCGCTACGGTAGTCGCCTTCGATTCCGTGAGTCCGGTGCAGGTAATGTCACCGATGGTGCGGCAGCGAACCAGCTTCTTTACCACTTCCTCTGTAGGCTTGCGCTTGATGCAAGGCAGGGCTGCGAGCCATTGTCCGTCACGGTTGAATACCTCTCTTTCGTGGGTGAAGTAGAGCGAAGGCATAGGAATGTTCTCCAGGAAGATATACTGCCATACATCCATCTCGGTCCAGTTGGAGATAGGGAACACACGGAAGTGTTCGCCCATGTTCTTTCTGCCGTTGAAGATGTTCCAGAGCTCAGGACGCTGGTTCTTCGGATTCCATTGTCCGAATTCGTCACGATGACTGAAGAAGCGTTCCTTGGCACGAGCCTTTTCTTCATCTCTTCGTGCGCCACCGATGGCTGCATCGAATTTATATTTTTCCAGGGTATCGAGCAGGGTAGTGGTCTGCAGTTTGTTGCGGGAAGCATAATAACCCGTTTCCTCCTTCACTCGTCCCTTGTCGATGCTTTCCTGCACGCTGCCCACGATGAGTTCGGCTCCGAGTTTCTTCGCCAGTTCATCACGATACTGGATGGTTTCCTCGAAGTTATGTCCTGTGTCTATGTGCAACAGAGGGAATGGAATCTTCGCCGGATAGAATGCCTTGTAGGCGAGATATGTAATCACGATAGAATCCTTGCCACCCGAGAAGAGGATGACTGGACGCTCGAACTGGGCAGCTACTTCGCGGAGCACGTAGATAGATTCTGCCTCCAGTTCCTTGAGATGTTTGATAGTCTTATTGTCCATAATCTATGTCTTTTTTTATTATTATTTTCTGGGTGCAAAGGTACTGCGATTTCCCCACTTGGGCAATACCACATGGGGAGTAAAAAGACTACCATACAGGGAGTAAAGAACATACCATACATTTGGTATAAGGCTGCCAAACGTATGGTATGTATGATGGATTAGGATATGTATCCTATATATAATAAGGTGTAATTGGTATAGACCAATTAAAATAGTATCTTCATTTTATTGCTAAATAATTATAAAGAAGTTGTTAGTATCAAATAAAAAGAGTATATTTGTACAATATAAGTGTGTCCTGAGACAGAATAGAATCCGATATTGGCTATATTTGATAGATTTCTGTCGTAACTTCTAGAGAGATGGTGGCAGACCCACCGCATTCGGCATGCAGGTGCTGATTGCAAACCACTTTGTGCTGCTCTGATGGAAACTGATGGGTAGTGAACGACAATTGAAAGCCTTCCGTAAGGTTGGCAAGGTATGTGTCAAGGAGATGAACGCAAGTGAACCATTGATGAAGCATCGTTAGCAAATTTGGCAA
>QSCI01000112.1:0-9579 GCA_003463005.1 Segatella copri
CATGAGTCTTTTTTTCCATAAATCTCTCTCGTTTAATTAATTAATAAATATATAATGTTTTATATTTCCTTCTCGTTTCTCCACCTCTTGCCCCGAGGTGGGGGGGGGATGCTCCGTGTTATACCTTATTATATATAAGAGCGTCTAAAACTTCGCTAATTTTTAAAAATATTTTTAATTCGGCTGCAAAATTAAGCATTATTTTGGATTTCTCCAAACTTTTTTCAAGAAAAATTGCATTTCACCCTACATTTTGTAGAAAATATCCATTTTTTATGCATTTTCGCTATTAAATGGTAAGAAAAAAGCGGCAGTTATGTTGCAAACTGCCGCTTGGGTATGATTTGTAGATTTGCCATCCTCTTATTCTATAGAAATCGCATTTTCCTAAGGAGTTTTAGACCTAATTCCCACATTTTTCTAAGGAGTTTTCAGTGATTCCTCACATTTTTCGAAGGAGTTTTGTAGTAACAAATGAAAGTGTTAAAAAAACAACTCATAGTTTTAACACTCGTAACTCATAGTTTTTCGGTCTAGAAAACTATGTTTTCTGGGGGTCTACTCATAGATTTCCTACTATGAAATGATAGCCTCTTACGGGAAATTACGGGATATATATATATGGGACAAATTCAATTTGTCCCATGTTTTATACTTCCGCCATAATTTTCCCTTATAAAGGAAAGAAATGAGGCAAAAGTTTCCTTTATAAAGGAAAAAGTTGTATCTTTGCACCCAGATTGATATAAATAAGGAAGATATGGACAAGAGAATTGCAAAATTGTTGATAGCAGAGAATCAAAGGATGATTCAGGATGTGGAAATGGTGAAAAGAAGTATCGCCTTCGAATCTCATTCTAATTACGTGCTGGTAGGACTGAGAAGAGCAGGTAAGTCTTATCTGCTATATCAGCGCGCACAAGAGTTAATCGCCTCAGGACATAAGCCAGAAGAGATTCTTTACTTCAATTTTGAGGACGACCGACTTGAAAAGCTCCAGCTTTCTGACCTTGACTTGATAAAACAAGCTTACGAAGAAATGTATGAGCACCAGCCTATCTTCATGCTTGATGAAATACAAATCATAGATGGATGGGAGAAGTTTGCTCGTAGATTGGCAGACCAGAAGTATCGTATCTACATCACTGGTAGCAATGCCAAAATGCTGAGTAGCGAGATTTCTACCACGCTTGGTGGCAGATATATGGTGCAGCCCGTCTTTCCTTTTTCCTTTCAGGAATATTTGACAGCCAAGCATATCTCCCTGCCTCCACAATGGGAATATCTGCAAAACTCAGACATCAAGAGGGTTTTCCTGGAATATTTTCATATTGGCGGTTTGCCAGAATTAGCGATTATAGATAATCAGTTTAAGCGTGAATGGTTGGGGAATTTGTACAACAAAATCTATTTTGGAGATTTGATAACCAGATATGGTATACGAAATCCACTGGCCATGAAAACTTTGATAAGAAAGCTATCCGAGAGTGTTAAGCAGCCACAGTCATATAACAGGCTTGCCAATCTGGTTTCTTCTGTAGCAGGAAAAGTGAAGCAAGAGACTATTGTCGATTATCTGGGATATATCAAGGACACTTGTTTGATTTTCTCCTTGGAGAACATTACAGCAAAACTGCAAGACAGAATGTCGAACAAGAAATATTACTTTGTAGATAATGGTTTCTTGAGTCTCTTTCTCTTTGATCCAGAAACATCTCTCTTGGAGAATTTGGTAGCCATCCATCTGCACGAGAAATACGGAGAGGATCTTTTCTATTATTATGACAATGTAGAAGTAGATTTCTGTCTATTTGAACATCAATATGCTTTCCAGGTATCATATAGTATAAAGGATGCTGCTACCCGAGAGCGAGAATTGGGGGCATTAAAAGCTTACCATAAGAGATATCCGAATAGTAAGCTCTTCGTTATCACAATGGATGAGGAAGAGACTATCATATACGAAGGCGTGGTAATAGAGGTACTGCCAGTATGGAAGTGGTTGCTGATGGAGAAGTAGGATTTTGTTCCTCGCTAGGGCGCTTTGGGCCTTAGCGAGAAACTTTTTATACTAACATATTGACAATCTGACAGTTTTTCATTTTTTTATTGATGCATAAATCACATTTTTCGGGGGAATATTGCTCTTTCCATACACATTTTTCGGGGGTTAAATATTTTTATCCATTTCTATAGCCCCAGTTCCGTTATCATCCCCAGATTAGCCTCGGCTAGGTCGGGATCGGCAAGGCTCTTTATATATAATAAGGTGGTGGAAGTCTTGGTATGCCCCAGAGCCTTGCCAATGAGCGAGATGTCGAGGTGGTGCTGATAGGCGATGCTTGCCCAGGAGTGGCGCACCACATAGGAGGAGAGATGGCAGGGATTGGGGAGAAGCTGCTCCAGCCGTTGCAAGGAATAGTTGTATTGGCGCAGGCGGCAGCTGTATAGATGATGCTGCCGCCGGGGAGTATCAGCCGTAAGAATCGGAAACACATAGTCTGAATCATTCTCTTGGTATCGCTCGATGATACGAAGCATGCAGGGCAAGAGAGCCACCTGGATGCGCTGTCCCGTCTTATGGCGAGCATAATGGATATAACCATCCTTGAGCTGACCCTTCTTAAGATAAGCTATGTCCACAAAGGGCATGCCCATGGCATAGAAGCTGAAGAGGAAGATGTCTCGCGCCAAGGCTAACTGGGAGCCGTGGGGCAACTCCAGGGCATGGAGCTGCTGGATGTCATCGGGCGAGAGGCTGCGCTTTCGGGTCTTCGCTCGCCCTGTAAATACCTGAGCAAAAGGATCATAGTCTGTCTCCATCGCCCGATGATACATCACTCGGAGAGCCCTCATATATGCCGAGATGGTGTTCAGGCAGATGTCTCGTTCAGAGAGCCATCGCTGATAGGCAGTCACTTTATCGACAGTCATCTCGGAGAAAACCCAGTCCTCTCTGCCCAGATATCGAGTCCAGGAGCGGGCAGCCGTCAGGTAATTGCCCGCAGTCTTGTATCTCCCCATCTCTCTTACTCTTTCCACCTCCAGTTTCACCCATTCCCATCCCTTCATCTCATCCGTGTGCAGGGTCTGCTTCTTCTGTTCTTTGCCCCAACTAATTTCTAACTTAAAGTATGCCATAATTGTTTTTTATTAAGAATTAAACCTAAAAATTATACCCAAAGGTATAATACCCTGGGGGATAATTTGTAAACATGAAGCATTTTTCTTAGGAATTTCTTGGTATTTCTCCACCTCGGGGCAAGAGGTGGAGAAACGAGAAGGAAATATAAAACATTATATATTTATTAATTAATTAAACGAGAGAGATTTATGGAAAAAAGACTCATGACGTTTATTGCCTGCCTCTTCCTTAGTTTAGGAATGGCGTTGGCGCAAACTCAAGTTTCCGGTAAAGTAACCTCTGCAGAGATGGTGAACCAATCATTGGTGCATCTATCAAAGTAGTGGGTACAAAGACCGGTGCGGTTACCGACATTGAAGGTAACTTCTCATTGAATGTTCCTGCTGGAGCCAAACTAGAGATTTCATATATTGGTATGAACTCTCAAACTGTTAAGGCTGCATCTAACATGAAAATTGTTATGAATCCAGACAACAAGTCACTTGATGAGGTTATCGTTGTCGCTTATGGTAAAGCTAAGAAATCATCATTTACAGGTTCTGCTGCAGTCCTCAAAAACGAGAAAATCGCAGACCGACAGGTAACAAACATCACACAGGCTTTGAGTGGTGAAATCGCAGGTGTTCAGGTTACTCAGCCTAGTGGTAAGCCAGGTGAAGCATCAACAATCCGTGTTCGTGGTATTGGTTCTTGGTCTTCTAGCAATTCACCTCTTTATGTTATCGATGGTGTTCCTTATGATGGTGATATTTCAGCACTCAACACAGCTGATATCGAAAGTACAACCGTATTGAAGGATGCTGCGTCAAATGCCCTTTATGGAGCTCGTGGTGCTAATGGCGTTGTCCTTATCACAACTAAAAAAGGCCATTCTCGTGAGGCGGAGATCAACGTAGATGTTCGCTTGGGAAGTTCTTCTCGTGCATTGCCTAACTATAATGTAATTAAGGATTCAGGCACATATTATGAGAAAGCTTATGCTGCTATCTACAACAGTGTGTATGGTAAAGAAGGTTACGAAACCAACGAGGCTGCCAACGCTTATGCAAATGCGACGTTGCCGACTGCGGAAAACGGTGGTGTAGGCTATAATGTATATACAGTGCCTAATGGGCAAAACTTGATTGGATTGGATGGCAAATTGAATCCAAATGCGACCCTCGGTTATAGTGATGGTAAATATACTTATAGGCCAGACAACTGGTTTGACGAAGTATTTAATGGCGGCAACCTCCGTCAGGAATACAACGCTAGCATCTCTGGTGCTACAGACAAGATTAATTATTTCGTGTCTGGTGGTTATTTGAAAGATGAAGGTATTGTCAAAAATACAGGCTTTGAACGTTATAGCTCTCGTGCGAAGGTTGATTATCAAGCTAAGTCATGGCTCAAATTATCAACAAATTTGGCTTATACCCACTATGATAGCCAATACTCAGTAACAGACAAGGATGATTACAATGCTACATCAAGCGCAAACATCTTCTATGTTGCCAACTTTATGGCTCCAATTTACCCGCTTTACATTCGTGATGCACAAGGTAACATCATGAAAGATAGCCATGGTTATACTATGTATGACTTTGGTGATGCCAAAGGATTGTCTGGCTATCAATTCACACGTAATTTCATGAATGGTAGTAACCCTGCATCAACAGGCCAGTTGGACAAGAACTCTTATGTTGCAGATGTGTTTAGTGGTCGTTGGTCTGCAGAAATCAATCTGTATGAAGGATTGAAGTTTACTTACAACCTTGGTTTGGATATTGATAACACTACACGTAGTGTACTTCATAATGCCTTTTATGGTCAGTATTCTTCTCAAGGCGGTGTCGTTCAGAAAGAATCTGAAAGAGCTCAAGCACTCAACAATCAGCAATTGTTGACTTACGTACATGATTTCGGGAAACATAGCATTGACTTGCTTCTTGGTCATGAGACGTATAAATGGAAAAACTCAGGGTTGTGGGGTAGTAAAAACAAATTGTATAATCCTAATATCATAGAGATTGACAATGCAATTCTGTCGCCACAAACAGGTTCTAGCTCAGACGAATATTCAACAGAAGGTTGGTTGGCACGTGCTCAGTACTCTTATGATGATAAGTATATTGCCAGTGCTTCTTATCGTCGCGATGCTTCTTCTCGTTTTGCAAAAGATAGCCGCTGGGGTAACTTTGGAAGTGTTGGTGCAGCATGGGTTCTGACAAAGGAAAATTTCATGGCAAGCACCAAGGACTGGTTGAACTTCTTGAAGTATAAAATCAGTTATGGTATCCAAGGTAATGATGCCCTTATGACACAGGATGGCAAATACTTGAATCAGTATCCATATCGTGATATCTATCAGGTATCAAATAACAGTGGTGATTTCGCTGTAAGTTTGTATCGCAAGGGTAACAAGGATATTACCTGGGAAACTTCATACTCATTCAACACAGGCTTCGATTTCAACCTTTGGAATGGCAAATTGAGCGGTAGCATCGAGTACTACAATCGTTTGACCAAGGATTTGCTTTATTATATGCCAGTGGCTGTATCTAATGGTTACTCTGTTTATCCTACCAATATGGGTAAGGTTCGTAATAGTGGCTTTGAACTTGACTTGAATTCTACTGTTTATAAAACTAAAGATGTAACAGTGGATGTATATGCCAATGCAACTACCTGGAAAAACAAGATTCTCAAGTTGGATGCATCCCTCAAAGGTCAGATGATTGACGGAAGCCGTATCTATAAGGAAGGCGAGTCAATGTATCAATACTATATGAGAAGCTACGCTGGTGTCTATAATGGTGACGAGACGGAACTTGCGCCAGGCGAATCGGCAGAGCTTGGCGAATCTCTCTTCTATATGGATGTGAAAGACGAGAATGGCAACGTTACTCGAATGAAGACTGCGAGCTGGGCTAAGGCAGATCGTTACGCACAAGGCGATTGCTTACCATCAGTATATGGCGGTTTCGGAGTTAGAGTAGCAGCTTATGGCGTTGACTTCTCTATTGCAGCAGCTTATCAGTTGGGTGGTAAGGCATGGGACTATGGTTATCAACTCTTGATGCATGGTGGTTCTGCAACAGACGCAGGTACAGGTTGGAGCAAGGATATCAACAATGCTTGGACTCCAGAGAATACAAACACCAACGTTCCTCGCTTGAACTCTAATGATCAATATACAAACGCAACATCAGATCGTTGGTTGACAAGTTCTGACTATTTGAGTTTGACAAACCTTTCTTTGGGTTACTCTTTCCCTAAGAGTTTGCTGAACAAGATTAAGATAAATGGTCTTCGTGTTTATTTCACTGCAGACAACGTAGCTTTGTTTGCAAAGCGTAAGGGATTTGACCCAAGACAGTCGTTCGGTCAATCTACCAATATGCAGTATTCTGCTGTTCGTACTATTTCAGGTGGTATCAGCATTAAGTTCTAATATAATAGATAGAGACAATGAAAATGAATAATAGATATTTTGCAGCACTTCTTGGTGGTACTATGTTGCTAACAACTAGTTGCTCTGATTTGGATACAAATCCTAGTGGAAGTACTATGGGCGATGGTCAGCTGAATGAAGTGCTGTCACAAGACCCAAGTAAGCTGAAGTCTGAGGTTTCTGGTATGTATGCCAACATGATTGAATACGGAGCTATCATACAATGGCTGGTTCAACTCGCCACTTTGACTTTGGTTATGCTTCTACAATGCTGATGATGGATGCCTCTGGACAAGATGAGCCATCTCAGGTATCAGGCTACAACTGGTACAACCAGCCTTTGCGTTTTGTTGACAGAACTGCAAATAGTCAGCCTACATATTTTATTTGGAATCAGTGTTATAAGAACATCAAGGTTGCCAATGACGTATTGAAATCTGTAGATTTGGAAAATCTTTCTGATGTGGCTAAATCTTACGTAGGTCAAGCTTATGCCATGCGTGCTTTTGAGTATTTCACATTGATTCAGCTTTACCAATTCACATATAAGGGGCATGAAGATGCAGCCGGTGTGCCTCTCGTAACAGAGAAAACCACCGAATCTGAAGCAAACAATAATCCTCGTGCAGCAGTAAAGGATGTCTATAAGCAAATTATGGAAGACTTAAATACTGCTATTGATTACTTGACCGACTCACGTTCTGCTAAATCAGAGATTAATCGTCAGGTAGCTTACGGATTACGTGCTCGTGTAAATTTGGTTATGCAAAATTGGTCTGATGCAGCAGCTGATGCCCAAAAGGCAGCAGAAGGTTATACTCCTCTTTCAAAAGAGGCTGCGGCTGCACCTGGTTTCAATGATGTAAGTTCATCCAACTGGATTTGGGGTAATATCGTTGATGAGTCTAATGACATTGTACAGTCTGGTATTTTGAATTTCCCAGCTATGATGTGCTCATTCACAGGTAATGGTTATTCACCAACATACGCTTGCCGTATGATTAACAGCAACTTGTGGAAGGAAATTCCTTCTACAGACGTTCGCAAGGGATGGTGGATTGATGATAAGCTCCAGTCACCAATAGTTGACCCTAAGTATGTTGTATATACAGAGGATAAGGACAAGGAAGGTAAAATTACCGCAAAATACTTGGCGGTATTAAATGCCACTGGTGATGAAGTGGCAGATATCACAGAGCCTTATACTAATGTTAAGTTTGGTGCTTACAAGAACCAATATGGTAATGAGTTGAATGCTTGTGATATTCCTTTGATGCGTGTTGAGGAGATGATTCTCATCCAGGCAGAGGCTACAGCCATGGCTGGTGATGTAAATAAGGGCAAACAAATCTTGGAAAACTTTGTAAGAACATATCGTGACCCTTCATACACTTGCAATGCAACTACCGCAGAGGGTGTGCAAGATGCGGTTTGGTTCCAAAGAAGAATTGAGTTGTGGGGTGAGGGCTTCTCATTCACCGACTTGCTTCGTTTGAAAAAGCCTTTGGATCGTACAGCTTCCAACTATGGTGCTTCTGTACGTTTTAAACTTGATCCAGAATCTCAAATCTTCTTGTACTTGATACCAGAGGATGAGGAAAATCATAATGAAGCCCTTGTAGGAAACAACAACCCAGTAGTTGCTGTTCCTAAGGCTCAGTAATAACATAAATTATGAGAGGATGTGTCATGGACTTATGGCACATCCTCTCTAAGTTTTAATAAGTATATTGTATGACTTCATTATTAGGAAAATCAACTTTATATGATATGCTTGCGTGTATCATTCCCGGATATTTATTATTGCAATTGGCAAAGTTACTATTTGCTCCAAATATAACTTTGAATATAGACAATGTTAGCATTGCTATCGGTGTTTTCACCTTAAGTTACTTAACCGGTCTCCTTCTTAAGTGGCTTATGGAAAATATACTTAATGGTTTCTTACGCAACACACCAAATAGAATTCGCCGAGCATACGACAAATCAAATTGTATATTCGAGAAAAAAGATCTGCCAGACAAAGAAGAGGATTTAATGCAAAAATATTATATAGCATATTATAAAGCCTTGAAAGGTAATATGAATTCATCTATTCCAACATTGGAAGCACAGATAGCATTTTTGAGAAGTATCTTGCCTGTTATATTCCTATATTTGGCAACATCTTATTGGTGGTCAGTTAAAATAGAACATGTATACTACTTGTTTATCTTTATTACTATTATCATCCTTATTGGTTGTATAGCCTTAATATGGCATTTGCAAGACAAACTACACCAATTGGTATGGGAGGATGCATATTACGCAGAGTTAATAGACAAGTCAATTACACCTACAAATAATCCTTAACATACAAATGAATAAATCAGTATTAGTCCATAAAAAATGAAAGCATAATCTTCGCCGAAGATTAGCAGTACTCGGCAATCTTTCATTGCACTCGCTGGGATAATCTTTCCCAAGAAGAAACAATGGCAATGGTATTTATACCAATCGGATTTTGATGGAATGTTTGAGAAACAAAGATCCTCAACACATGACAACATTTCTTATCCCGAACTGAGGTAAATACTGGCTCAGGGGAGATTGTCTTATCCACGGACAATCTCCCCTGAGCCTTTTTCTTTCCATTCTTGATAATCGCTTTTTGAGTTATATACTGTCGTTCTTGCGACTATCCTGTAGAACAATCGTAATACAAAATCAGCCGCAAGAATTTTTCTCACGGCTGACTTTGTGTACCACCTTCTTTTGCAGAGATATGGTTATAATGGAAAGATAATATATGTGGTATTTATAATTAGTTCATTCCTGCTGAATGGCACTTTTCCATATTTTAAGCATTAATAATTTAAACTGTTTTTGTCTAACAAGAAGTCTTTCAGCCCAATTGTAAGGATGCCATCTTCATTTCTCTTGGGCTTGATATCATCTTTCACAATGATTATTTTCTTGAAAGAGTCCTTAATTCTCAATAGTGATGCAGATTCCTGCGCCT
>QSCI01000113.1:0-9527 GCA_003463005.1 Segatella copri
TCCACCTCGCAGTGGACACCCTTGCTATTGGCTATACAATTCCCGCTATTAGGGCTTGTTAGGGACTTGCACCCATTAGAATAAGCTCATGCCGAGCATACTAAAAAAAGGGGATGCACCTTCCTCACGGAAGCCATCCCCATATTGGTCATATCAACATAAAATTTTAATTTATATAAGAGAGATTTTCTTTTAATTCAATGAAGTAACAAAACTATAGTTGCTTATTTCTGATTACATGAACTGCTTCAACTCAGAGAGATTTCTCTTCTCAGAAGAACCGTCCTTGTAAGTTACCATGAAGTAATCGTGAACAGACTTGCCATTCTTGAACTGAACGACAGCTACACCGCCTTCACGGAGCTGGAGTGTGAAGTAGCCTTCGCGCTTACCATTGACATAGTTGCCATGCCACTTCTCCTTACCATTCTTATAATAGGTAGTAACCTCACCATTAAAGATAGTATTGCGATCGTTGCCGAGGTCGATAAAACTATAACCACCTTCAGCACGGAGATTACCGTTCATATAGAAGTCCTGGAAAACGTCCTTCTTGTTAAGTCCTGAACCAGTAGTCATCAGCAGTCTGTAATAACTAGCCTGATCTGCACTGGTTACATTGCTCATATTTTCTGCATAGAAAATAGTGTCAGCTACAACTGTTGCATTCTCTACGTGCTTACGACCGAAAGCTGCTATGGTCATCAAAGCCATCAATGAGAATAATATCATTCGTTTCATATCGTTTATTTTTAGGATGTTATTGTAATTGTCTTTGTTTCTTTTTCTGGTGCAAAGATACAACGATTTCCGAAAAATTCATAATTCCTTAACGCTATTTTATCTTATTTTTTGAGCAAGTAATACTTTTTGATTTTGAACGCACACAAGCTTACAATTTGCAATTTTATAGCCTAAAATTTCGCATACTGCACGAAGATACACCTTACAAAACGCTGTTTTCATGGTGTCAAGTTTACAAAATGTAACTGAATTGACATACATCAAGAAGATGAAAGCACAAGTTTTTTGGCATTTTGAGAAACTTTTTCAGAATATTTCTCGCCTATCTTCTTTTATTTTTGTATTTTTGCACGAAAATATATAATATAAGGTACGCGCATGAGAAAAATTCTTTATTTCTTGATCGCCCTCACCGTCCTCAGCTTTGCATCATGCAAGGATACCGAAGGCTCTATCGGCGACCCTATCATATCCCACGGACAAGACCGTGACACAGATATCATTACAGGCGATGATTATGTTTATCATCTGCCTGTCATCTTCCATGTCTTCTACAGTAACACCACGCAATACATCAAATATACCCGCCTCAAGGAGATTCTCTCCAATGTGAACGAACTTTATCAGGGCGATGTCTACAATTATCAGATGGATACCATCCCGAGCGAGAACCTGCATATCCTGTTCGAACTGGCTGAGAAGGATGAGAGCGGCAAGAGACTCAGTACACCGGGTGTAGAATATATCAAGGTTTCAGAATCGGAGTTCGACTGCGAGAGTTTCATGAAGGACAAAAATTATGTAAAGTACTGCTGGGACCAGAACAACTACATCAATGTGATGGTATATGCCTTCAAGAAGACCGATGTAAACAGCACCACGCTGGGCATCAGTCATCTGCCTTACCAGGTAGGCGGCTATCCACAGATAGATGGTTTGAGCAATGGCAAGAACTATCCGCTGAGCAAACCGGGCAAATTTCCATATTGCGTTTCGCTTAATTCAATCTATGTGGGAAGGGAAAATGAAGGAACCCGGTATACTACAGATAAGAATCATAAGGGATATACCTACAATACAGCCGACCCGAATGCTACGCTGGCCCACGAACTGGGGCATTATCTGGGGCTCTTCCACAGTTTCTCAGAAAAGACAGTGAAAGACAAATCAGAGGCTGCCGATGATGATGACGACTCAGACTATTGCGATGATACGCCTAGCTACAACCGAATAGCATACGGCAAGTGGCTGACAGAATATGTCAGCAAGGCACAAGCCATCAAGAAGGATACCACGCTCAGCATGAAAGAGCTTGCCAAACGCACCAACAGCAAAGATGGGGAATGGCAGTCAGACAATATGATGGACTACAGCATCTGTTACAGCATGCGATTCACCCCAGAACAGGCAAACCGCATCCGTCAGGTTCTGTATTATTCGCCCCTGATACCGGGTCCGAAGAAGATTCGTCCGAGAACCCGTGCATGGGATGAGATGCCGGAAACGGAAGATGACCTCCCAATCCGATATGCCAAAGAGAAGGCTGTCTGCATCAAGGACATCCGGATACTGAAGGCTGAGAAATAGCAAAATCAGAAAAAAGAGTATTAAAAGAAACAGAAACAAGAAGAAAATGAAATATACAATCAAGCTCCACGCCAACTCAATGCAAGTATCAACTTGCCAGCTTCCAAGAGTATCAGCAACCGTGCATTGGTAATCAATGCCATGGCGGGATGCAAGTTGCAGCCTCACAACCTGAGCGATTGCGATGATACAGAAGTCATCATTGCGGCACTGCGCGATATGCCTGATGTCATCAACATCAAGGCTGCCGGTACTGCCATGCGCTTTATGACCGCCTATCTTTCAGCTACACCGGGCGAGCATACTATCACAGGTACCGAGCGCATGCAGAACCGCCCTATTGCTATCCTGGTAGATGCCCTGCGTTACCTCGGAGCTGATATACAGTATGAAAAGAAAGAGGGCTATCCTCCACTCCACATCGTTGGTAAGCCACTGGAAGGTGGACATCTCGAAGTGGTGGGAAACATCAGTTCGCAGTATATCTCGGCACTGCTGATGATTGGCCCTATCCTGAAAAACGGTCTGGAACTGAAACTGACGGGCGAGATAGCATCACGTCCTTACATCGACCTCACGCTGTGGACGATGCAGAACTTCGGAGCCAGCGCAGAATGGACCGATGTGGATACCATCACCGTAAAGCCACAACCTTACAGCTGCGTAGCCGACTACACCATCGAGAATGACTGGAGCGCTTCTTCTTACTGGTATGAAATGATGGCGCTGAACGGAAACCCTGATTCTGAGGTAAGACTCGAAGGCTTGTTCGACAATTCCAAACAGGGCGATTCTGTCGTGAAATACATCTTCAGTCTGTTGGGCGTGAAATCAGAATTTGAGAACCGTGATATTCTTTCTCCTGTCAAGTTGAAAGTTCAGCGCTGTCTCTTGCCTCGTTTCGACTACGATTTCAGCGGTTCTCCAGACCTAGCACAGACCATCGTTGTAGCCTGCTGTGCTCTGGGCGTAAAGTTTAAGTTCACCGGTCTTGCCAGTCTCAAGATCAAGGAGACAGACCGCATCGAGGCATTGAAGAAGGAGCTGAAGAAGGTGGGTTACGTGATTTATGACGAGAACGATAACACACTGATTTGGGATGGCGAGACCTGCGAGCCTACTTTTGAGCCTATCGACACCTACGAGGATCATCGCATGGCACTTGCCTTCGCCCCTCTTGCCTTCAAGTTTCCTCAGATTGAAATCAACAATCCTGAGGTGGTGAGCAAATCCTATCCTCATTATTGGGAAGATCTGGAGAAGGTGGGATTTGAAATAGTTGAAAGTTAATAGTTGACAGTTAATAGTTGATAGTTAATTATTCAACAGCTTTACCAATCATAAAGTTCAAAGTTCAATATTCAAAGTTCAAAGTAAATGTTGTACCTGATTTTGGCCCTGGTGGTCCTAGGCTTGATAAGCGCCATTTTCGGCATCATTTCTCATCGCAAGGGAGAGGATGAAGAACCGCTGCAGGAAGGAGTTTCGTGCAATACCTGCAACGGAGAGAACTCCAAATGCGAACAGGAATGCATGATGGAAGCCGCCACCAAGGAAATAGAATACTACGATGACGAAGAACTAGACCGGTTTGCAGGAAGAGCTGCCGACGACTATACCGATGAGGAGGTAGAGGAATTCTCGGAAGTGCTCTATACGATGCAGCCAGACGAAGTGGCGGGATGGAACCGAAGTCTGATACTGAGAGGCATCAACCTGCCCAACCAGATAAAGGACGAAGTCATCAGTTTTTTAAGTTAAACATGCAATGCGCAAAGTTCAAAGTTCAAAATAAAAATATGGATATACTGCAATATACATTTTTTCAGAACGCGCTGATTGGCGCCCTACTGGCAAGCATTCTGTGCGGCTTTGTAGGCACCTACATCGTCACCCGCCGGCTGGTTTTCATCAGCGGTGGCATTACGCATGCCTCTTTTGGCGGCATCGGTATCGGCGTATTTGCAGGCATCAACCTATACTCTCTGCCATGGTATTCGCCATCTTGAGTGCCTTCGGCGTGCAATGGGTATCACGGAAGAAAGATGTGCGCAAAGACTCAGCCATCGCCATGTTCTGGACCCTAGGCATGAGCGTGGGCATCATCTGCTGCTTCCTTACTCCGGGATTCATGCCTGACCTGCCCTCTTTCCTCTTCGGAAGTATACTTGCCATCGACAGCACAGACCTCTGGCTTCTGGCAGGTCTTACCCTGTTTGTAGCATTGCTGTTCACCTTTCTGCTGCGTCCTATCCAGACCATCGCATTCGACAGCACCTTTGCCAAATCGCAACATCTGCCGGTTACTGCAATAGAATATATGATGATGACGCTCATCGCCATGACCATCGTGGCAACCATCAAGATGGTGGGCATCGTACTTGCCATCAGTCTGCTCACCATACCACAGATGACAGCCAACCTCTTCACCTACAGCTACAAGCGCATGATAGGAGCCAGCATCGTGATAGGCTGCATCGACTGCATCGTAGGCCTCTTTGCCAGTTATCTGCTCAATGTACCATCAGGTGCAACCATCATCTTCGTCAGCATCATTCTGTTTGCAGCAGCAAAGATACTGGCAGCCAGAAAGCACTAAGGCTTTCACACGCTCTGAAAGTATAATTTAAAAATAAAGAAGAAACTTATGTTGAAGCATTTCCCTTTCAGAAATCTCTTGCCAGCTATGGTTATCCTTGCCTTCGCAATGACCATAGCAGGATGCTCTACGCAGAAGAATACGGCGAAGAGCAGATGGTGGCATGCCTTCAACGCCCGATACAACACCTATTATAATGGTACCGTAGCCTATATCGAAGGCTCGCTCGAAAAGGAAAACGGAAATAAGGACAATTACTCTGAAATGATTCCTTATTATACTGTAGGCAACAAGAACAGCCGCGAACTGGGCAAGTCGAACTACGACCGCGCCATCGAGAAATGCGAGAAAGCCATTCACCAGCATAGCATCAAGCGTCGCCCGGTATGGGATAAGAAACGCCGCAAGACTGCCAAAGACCTGGAATGGCTGCATCGCCGTGAATATAATCCTTTCCTCTGGAAGGCATGGATGCTGATGGGCCGTTCCCAGTTTTTGAAGGCGATTTCCAGTCGGCAGCAGCTACATTCGCCTATATGAGCCGTCTCTACGCCACCCAACCCGGCATTTACGGCAAGGCACGTGCCTGGCTCGCCAAGAGTTATCTCGAATCGGGATGGATATACGATGCCGAAGATGTAATCCGTAATATCGAGCGCGATTCCATCCACTGGCGTGCCCAGAAGGAATGGGACAAGACCTATGCCCTCTACTATCTGAAGACCGGACGCTATCAGGAGGCCGTTCCGTATCTCCGCAAAGCCATCGGCTATGAGATGCGACGCAAGCAGAAAGCCCGCCTCTGGTATCTGATGGGACAGGTAGAAGCACAACAGGGACATACCCAGAATGCCTATCGCGCCTTCAAGCATGTCATCCGCCTCAATCCGCCTTACGAACTGGAGTTCAATGCCCGCATCTCCATGACCGAGGTACTGGCAACCAACAACTCCCGGAAGATGGTATCGAAATTGAAGCGAATGGCAGCGAGCGACAAGAATCAGGAATATCTCGACCAGGTTTATTATGCCATCGGTAACATACATCTCAATCAGGGCGATACCCTTCAGGCTATTGCTGCATACGAAAAGGGTGCAGCGAAATCAAGCCGAAACGGAGTAGAGAAAGGTGTATTGCTGCTGCATCTGGGCAATGTATACTGGCAATGCCACCGATATGGCGATGCCAAGCGATGCTATGATGCTGCCATCGGACTCCTGGACCAGGACCGCAAAGACTACAAACAGCTCTCCGACCGCTCGAAGGTACTCGATGAACTGGTGCCTTATACCGACGCCATCCATCTGCAGGACTCCCTGCAATCGCTTGCCCGCATGAGCGAAACAGAACGGAATGTCGCCATTGACAAGGTGATAGATGCCCTGAAAAAGCAGGAAAAGGAAGAAAAGAGAAGACTTGCCGACCAGGAACTGGGAGAAAAACAAGACAACCAAAGTGCCGGCAGAAACAACGGTAATGGTAATAACAGCAGAAACAACAGGAATCAGGGGAACAGCAATGCCTCATCCGGCTTCGGAAACGGAGCCATGGGCAACGGCGGTTTCGGCAACAGCAATACCTGGTATTTCTACTCCCAATCTGCCGTAGCCCAAGGCAAACAGCAGTTTGAACGCCTCTGGGGTAAGAGAAAGAACATAGACAACTGGCGACGGAGCAACCAGACCGTAGTAGCCGATGCCAAAGGTGTAGAAGAAATGACCGACGAGCAGCGCGATTCGCTCCTCAACGAGGCACAGAAGAAAGACCTTGAGAAGGAGAAAGAGAAGAACCTGAGTGCAGAAGAAGATCCGCATCAGCGCGCCTACTATCTCGCTCAGATTCCGCTCACCGAAGAGAAAATGGCAGAAAGCAATCAGATTCTGGACGACGGACTGCTGCATGCCGGCATCATTCTGAAAGACAAACTTAATGATCTGGACGAAAGCGAACGCATGCTGCAGCGACTGGTGAAGAAGAACGCAGCATACGAACATCTCGATGATGCCTACTATCATCTCTACCTGCTCTACAACATCAGGAAGCAGCCAGCCATCGCCAGCCGCTATCTCGACCTGTTGAAAGCGAATTATCCGGAGAGCCAATGGACCGCCCTGCTCACCTCTCCTTATTATGAGGAAGATGCGAAGATGGGCATTCATCTCGAAGATTCGCTCTATGCTGCCACCTACGATGCCTTCAAGGCTAACCTATATAATAAGGTGGTACACAACAGGGCTATCTCTGACAAGCGCTATCCTGAAGGAGCCAACCGAGACAAGTTCCTCTTTATCGGCGGACTCACCCAGCTCCACGAGGGGAATATCCAGGCTTGTCTTGATGATATGCAGCAGGTGGTAGAGAAATATCCGAACAGCCGACTCAGCGAGATGGCGGGAATGATTCTCAACGGAGTGAAAGCCGGCAGACAGCTCAAGGGCGGCACATTCGACCTGAGCAATGTATGGTCGCGCCGCAACGCCGTACTCAATGATGATGTCAAATCCAAAGCAAAGGTTTTCAGCATCGAGCGCAACGAGCCGTTCGTCTTCATGCTCGCCTACGTTCCTGATTCTGTAAACGAGAACCAGTTGCTCTTCGAGATGGCGAAATATAATTTCACCTCCTATCTCGTGCGTAATTTCGACCTCGTCATTGACGAGCAGAATGGTCTGCACCGCATGCAGGTAAAGGGCTTCCGCAATTACGACGAAGCACGCCAGTATGCTAACGACATCTACCAGCATCAGGCCATCACCCAGCTCCTCTCAAAGGGAGCCCGAGGCATAGTAATCAGCGAACCAAACCTCCTGCTGCTGGGCACCAGTCTGAGCTACGACGATTATACCCTCTTCTATACCCAGCATCTGGCACCACTGAAAATCAGCAAGGACCCACTGCTTGAAGAACCGGAGGAAATCATCCAGCAGGAAAAGACGGATGATACAGAAGAAAATGAAGAAGAAACCGGAACTGCCGAAAGCGGAACAACCGGTGAAATAGAAACCGGAACTACCGGAACATTCGATAATGGTACAACCGGAACTCTCAGCAACGGAACAACCGGAACCCAGGGAACCGATGCGGATATAAAGGAAGAAAAAGCGCCAAAGACAACTTACGACAACGACGACAGTCTGGATTTGGACAGCGAAGAATATGATTTAGATGGATTTTAGTGGACAGTCAGCTGGAGTATGATGATTTCGTCAGTATGTTTTGAGATAACTGAAGTTTCACAAGTCTTGCCCCACACGCTTTCCAAAAAGTAAAAAGGTAAAAAGGTAAAAAGAGCCTAGCTAGCTATACATTCCGCTAGGCTCTTTTTACCTTTTTACTTTTTTACCTTTTTACCTTTCAATGAGTTCCCAATATCGATGGGCAAGGTCGTGGATGAACTTTCGTCCTCGTTCGGTCCATACGAGATAGGTATGGGTGTAGGCTCTGCCCATCTTCTCCTGTCTGCCATCGCTCTTCGGGTCGAGGAAGGCGCTGTAGCGGGTGCGGCTCTTGGCTAAACCCATGTGGGCGTAATCGGCATAGAGGAGATACTGACCGCTCTGGTAATACTGGATATGAAGGGCGCAAAGCGAGCGGTTCAGCTCCTGGGCTGTGATGCCGAGCTCCTTCGCAATCTGCGTGGTAGTAAAGCAGGAAACGGAATCGAGCACGTTATCGCTATAGAGCGCTTTCGGCAAAAGATTACCCACCTGATTCTCCAACTGGATGATGTTATCACCATTCTTGGCAATGCGAACCACCTGTTCATCTACCACATCATTCAGACGTCGAATTTCCGTATTCTGTTCGCCGATAAGCTTCTTCTGCTGTTCAATCTGCAGACGCTGCTTCTTCAGCAGATTCTCCTTCTCCTTGAGCGTAGCACGGAGGATTTCTTCTGCATGTCGGATTGTCTCCTCATCGCTCTCGCCCTGCTGCACCGGAATATAACCACCCGTTTTGCGAATCTGTGGCAGCACATCAGCCGTAACCCAGTTTTTGAACTTCACGGCAGTAGAAAGCTTGGAGCCGAGAACCAAAGCATAGAAACCGCTCTCGTTGACGAAGATCATCTTTTGGAGTCGTTTAGATGGGGTTCCATCCTTACGAAGGCTTCCCGATACCTTGACGCTGTGTTTTACAGCGTCAAGTGGGTTAACTAGCTGAGCTACAGCGCATCTTGCTCTTTTATATCCCAGCACATCACAGACATCCTTTGCGCAGAACAAAGGTTCTCCGTTCTCATCGGTCAAGGTACGAATCTTACCGAATTCAGGATTTTCAAACACGACAGCAGCTGCTGCCTTCTTATCCATTTCTACTTTATTTGTATTAACTGACTTTACCATAATAATTTGTTTTTAAAAATTAATAACTCAACATTCAACATTCAAAAATCAACATTCAACACTCAACATTCAACATTACAAAACGGTAATCCAAACGCTCTCCTCCCGTTCTCTCGCTGCGGTAATGGCATTGATGAGCCGATGCAACCAGATGCGGGAATTAAAGACGGCACCCTGTAATTTATTTTCACCTACCAGAATGCAGCCCTGCGTATCATCAGGATAATTACCGGCATGAATGCGGATGCCCT
>QSCI01000114.1:0-9257 GCA_003463005.1 Segatella copri
GGTGAATACTATGACGCAAACTTCATCAGGCAAGACCCAAGGGTCGTTAAATATAATTAACGTTAAAAAATACGCTCAAAGCTTGCTCAATTAGAGTAAAACAGGGCGTATGGGGTAAAACTTGCGAAAGTTCAGTTACTTACTGAACCTCGCATATCAGGAAGTTAAGGAGTTAAGACGTATGTCTTGCAGCTTTAAAAACTACGCCAAAAAGACTGTTGTCTTAACTCCTCAGCGAACGTAGGGAGCGATAACTCCTTTAACCCATTTAACTTCTTTAACTCATTTAACGATTTAACTCCTTTACCTCCTGAACCTGCGAAAGCTAATCTAATATGCGAAACTTCAAATTTTCTGCGTTAATATTTGTTTAAAAATCAGTCCTTTTTCGGTGTCGTTAACTTCTTTTATCTGATAATTGTTTAACACAACATAAGACGGGATTCCCTACCCCACTCGCTTTTTCAAAGATTTCAGCGGTAAGAAAAGAGGAAAAAAGGGACCCTCCTGAAAATGGCACCTCTTTCGGAACCAAAAATAAACGCTTAAAATATGTAAAAACGGACTGAATTCTTAAAATATGTTTATAAAAAGCGAAAAACACCCTTCACCACCCTTCACCCGTAACTATCTGACACCCAAAATGTTAAATAAAAAGGTGAAGGGTGAAGGTTTGAAAACTCTTTTTTATATATACGCGCGGCAAGGGAAAAAATCCGTTTTTTCATTTTTCTGACTTTCTGGATTTTCCAAAAATCCTAAAAAAAGAATATAATATAAGATTTAAAATATACCCTTCACCCTTCACCTCATCACTTTTCCGCTGTTTCGCTTCTTCACTACTTCTTCTTCAAAATACCCCCACAAAAATGGGCGCAAAAATGCTGCGTTAAATACTTTAACCTAGGTTATTCTTTGTGAAAAGTGAGGGCTATAGCCCTCACTGCCAATGTGCAGCTTTTTGTGTAACTTCGCAGCATGGAAAATAATAACGTAACAAAACAAGAAGTGCTGAAATTTTCAGCAGAAATGGAAGAAGAAGCCAGCGTAAAAATGGCTATCGCCAACGTATGTGGTGTAAATGCCACAGACATCAGAATAGTAATGGGTGGACGTGACACAATAAAGGAAAAGATAAAAAATAAGATGATCACTCCAGAAATCCTCTACGCAATGGATAAAGCCATCATATCCATTCTCATAAACAAGGATCTGGAGGATGCCTGGAATGGTACTACCTGGGAATATGAAGGAAACATCCAAGGAAAAACCAGATTCTGGTATTACTGCGAAGAAGTGAGCAAATGGATGCTGCACAAAGGTTCGGCACACTGGGGCGACCTCAGCAATAGTTTGAGTCACTGGAAAAATATCCTATCCTACAATTCTGTTGCGATGAAAAAATCGGAATTAAACCAAATATTCAAACTCATAAAACCCAAAAAGAAATGAAAGAGATTAAACCCACAAACGAGACCGGAAATAACCCGGAAACAGAACAGGAGAAAGAGGTCTTGCCCTCTTTTTTCCAGACTCTGAAGACCTCTACCAGCAAGCCTCTCCCCAACAGAAAGGTGCTGGAGTACACAATCATGCATTCGGCACCGGTGAAAACCAATACCGAAGGCTACAGGTCGATGATAAAGGTGGACAAGAGAACGGCAGAGGACATCAAGCACCGGCTGCCCTGCATCACTCCCAGCGTGCAGCTCAAAGGTAATGCCAAGAAGCTGACTGACTTCCAGAAGGAAACCTACTGGCTGATGCTCGATTATGACGACGTGCCCCCAAAAAACATCGCGGCACTCAGGCAGAAAGCCCGGAAAATCCCCTTCACCATGGTCTTCTACATCACCGTCTCGGGCAAGGGATTCCGCATCCTGCTCAGATATATGCGGCCTGAAGGATGCAATCTCACTGCCACCGAACTCCACCTGCTCGCCATCAGGAAAGCCATGAGCATGTACGACAAACTGCTGGGTATCAGCTGCGACAAACAATGCCAGGACATGGTGAGAAGCTGCGGACTGGCTTACGACCCCGAGGCTTACTTCAACTGGAATGCCGAAGTTCTCCCCATCAGCCGGGAGGAGGTTGAGAACTTCGAAAAAGCCACAAAGCAACAGGAGGAACAGAACAGAAAAAGGCAGATGGAGGCTGAAAAACCCAGAAAGAAAAGCCCTCGCAAACAGGAAGACGAGGCACCACCCAAAACGCTCACCACCGAAGAGATTCTGCAGTATGTAGACAAACTGGCGGAGAGCTGGGAAGAGCGGTTTGAGGAGCATCATCACAACAGCTACGTGGTGAGATACGCCACATTCTGCCTCTGTTTCGGAGCCGAAAAGGAGGAGGCTGTGAAACACATGGCAGATAAGTTTGGCGGCGAATATGCCGATACCGAGCGGGTGGCACGGGAGATTTACAAGCATACCGAGCGGCTGGGAACCTGGAAGATAAGACAGCAGGGAGATGATGAGCAGAAACGCTATACCAGCATGAGAGCACTGCTGGGATGGCTGGGAGCCCGATATGAAATGCACCACAACACGCTGAGCAACCAGTATGAAGTGCGCGCCATCAACACCGGAGAGAAACTCTATCTCGACTGGACCGAAGTGGATACCCGGGTGAGCAATTCCCTGTTCGTGAAGATGGAACTGGATAACATCTGTACCACCCAGAAAAAGCTGGATACGGTGATAAGAAGTAACTTCAGTCCCGAATTCAACCCCATGGAGGAATATCTGAAGAGTCTGCCGAAATGGGACCGGAAGACTGACTATATCGCTGAATTAGCCCATCGGGTAACCGTGATGCAGACCGGCGGTTACCGCCATACGGAGGAGGATTTTGCCTATGCCTTCAAGAAATGGCTGGTCAACATGGTGGTTTGCTGGGTTCGGCCCGATGTCACCAACCAGTCTATCATGGTTTTCGTAGGCAAGGGCGGCATCTTCAAGACCACGTTTTTCGACCATCTTCTGCCGCCCCATCTGCGCAAGTATTTCGCCAACGATTCTACGGGCGACTACAAGAACAAGGATTTCCTGCAGATGTGTGCCAGCAAGGCGATCGTGTGTCTCGATGAGTTCAGCTGTCTGCGCGGCAAGAACCTGGATTCCTTCAAGAGCAACATCACGAAGCGCAACATCAGCATGCGAATCCCTTATGCCGAGTGGGACTGCATTCTGCAGAACAATGCGGGGTTCTGTGCCACGAGCAATGAGATTCATATCATCGATGATGACGAGAACCGCCGTTTCCTCATCTGGCGCATCGAGAAGATCAAGAGTCCCATCGACTTCCCCTTCAATTACGAGGGCATCTACTCCCAGGCTGTGGCACTGGCTCAGGAGGTGATAGAGAAGCGCCGGAGGGGTGAGCCCTGCGACTGGGTTTACTGGTTTACGAAGGAGGAGAACGAGGAGATTCAGCGCCACAATCTTTATTTCCGTGTAAACAACTACATAGCCGAGCGCATCAACAAGTTCTACCGTGTTCCTGATGCCGATACGCCGTCCGAGTTCTGCAAGTTTGTTACGGCGAGTGATGTGATGGAGCGCATCTGCACGAACCCCGCCTTCCGCCAGTCGATGTCGAACAAGGATATTTCGATGTTCATGGAGGCGCTGGGATTCAAGAAGATTCACCGCAAGACGGGCAACGGCTGGAAGGTGATAGAAATGCGTCCTGACGAGATAGAGAACAACCAGAAGATGGATGGCAGCGAGAATATTCCGCCCGAGGATCTCCCATTTTAGAAAATTCTGCTTCGGAGATATTTTTTTATCTTTCGGAGATATTTCCGTATCTTTCGGAGGGATTTTTTTATTCAAGTTTCGCAAGTGAGGGAATTGACAGAAGTTAAAGAAGTTATCACTCCCTATGGTCGTTCGGGAAGTGAAGAGACAATAGTTATCTTGCGTAAAACGTAGGGCATTTGTCCCTTAACTTCCCTCTTACTTCCCTAACTTCCTTAACTTCCCCACTTACGAAAGAAAAACGAACAAATTATGATAGAAGACAGAAGTTACGGGAAGGCAGAGCTCGCCATGCTCTACTTTCCCACCGCTACCCCCAGAGTAGCGCTCAACCGGCTGGTGAGATGGATCAACCGGTGTCCCGAGCTCAAGCAGAGCCTCTGTTCGGGCTACGCCGGCAAGTTTTCCCACTTCTACACCCGGCAACAAGTGGCAGAAATCATCGAATTTTTGGATGAACCATAAAAAATCACCCTGGAAGGGAATGCATACAACACACTATGCATATCCTTCAGGGTGAGTTTATTATAGGAATTCCTTGATTTAAAATGCTACACGATTTCTTGTAAACTTATCAAAATATAATCGAACTATAAAATAATCTCGAAATAACTCCTAAAAAGCTTGGTAGTTATTTCGATTTTTTGTATCTTTGCAATCGAAATTAAATCGAAATATAAACATGGCAAAAATTTATGGGACCAAGAATATAATGACATAAATATGTTTAAGATACTTCATGCATCTGCAGACTATTTTCTGTGTTCCTTTGAGTTTGAAAACCAGGAGACCAGGGAACATATCTTTGCAGATTATTTTGATGATCCGCTCTACGAGCTGCTTACCCAATTCAATCTGGACCATGACGTAGAGCTGGTAGGGAAGGAAATTGAAACCATCCCTTCCGATTTGTTCATCAGGTCAGAAGCGTGGGCGAAGGAGAGAAGCAAACAGCCTTTTGCAAGCGCATGGTTCTATCCCTGGCTTAGAAAAGTAAATAAAAAGGCTCTTGCTATATGAAATAAATAAATATTTGATAAATATGAAAAGGATTATTCTTATGATGATAGCTATGATGATTTCGTTTTCATCATTTGCTCAAAACAAAGACGTTACAAAATTTCTTGGAATACCTGTGGATGGTACAAAAACAGAAATGAAACAAAAGTTGATAGCTAAAGGGTTTGTTCCTAAGAAAATGAGAGACCTTGAATGGTTAGAAGGAGAATTCAATGGAACTGATGTTCAGGCTTTCATAGTAACAAACAACAATAAGGTATGGAGAATCATGCTTGCCGATAAAAATCGTGTGGATGAAGCCCAAATAAAAATACGTTTTAATATTCTTGTGAGCCAATTTGAAAACAACAAACGGTACATTCCGCTTGATAAATACACTTTGTCTGATGAGGAGGACATTTCGTATGAAATGACTGTTCACAATAAAATTTATGCAGCATATTATTCACAAAATCCAGATTTTGAAAATATTGACACCAAAGTTCAAATTGCAATAAAAGAGAAATATTCTGCTGAAGAATTAAAAAATCCATCAGAGACTATTAAGAAAGATATAGCAGACATAACTGACAAAATTACGTTTGACGAATTTTCTATGAAACCCGTCTGGTTCAGAATTGTAAGTTATAATGGAGAATACTACATTAGTATGTACTATGATAATGAATACAATCATGCCAATGGGGAGGATTTATAAGTATTTTCAGTTTGCTGCAGTATAACTATTTGTAAAGTTGCGAGGGAGGTGGTCAAAATTTCGACTACCTCCCAATTATATTAATACATTGGATATCACAATTTGTGATTTCCAATATTCCCACCTTAACAGAAACCGAAATTCTTCATAATTACGGCAAAAATACGCTAAATACCTGATACAACAAAAACTTTTTTCGATTTTAACATAAAAAAATACCACTTTTTTCAACCTTTTTTTCCCGAATCCCTGCAAATCGCACAAATCGCATAGTTGGGGGTTCGGGAATGTTGTATCTTTGTATCGTCAATCAGAGAGGTTGATGCAGCAACGGTCTCGGCGGAGACACAGACTGCTTTTACTAAAACTAAATTTTTAAAAGTATGATTCTCATCAAGTTAGTGAAGAACAAGAACAAGACAATCAAGGAAGCGTATGGCAAGTATTATGCGCGACCAGTAGTAACAGAAACCATCGGTATCGATGAACTCGCCGAACACATGGCGAGCCACAACACCCCGTTCTCGAAGGGTGCCATCAAGGGCCTTCTCACCGATATGGTGAGCTGCGTGAAGGAGCTCGTGCTCCAGAACAAGGCTGTGAAGATAGACAACCTCGCCATCTTCTCCATCGGCATCATCAACAAGATGGGAGCCGCCAGCATCAAGGAGTGGAGCCTCGCCAAGTTTGTAGAAGGCTACCGCCTCAGAGCACGTGCTACCGGCAAGCTCAGCAACACCCAGCTCTCTCTCGATGCCAACGCCAAGAACGCCATGGATCTCCTCAACTCTAGCGAGAGCGCTGCAGGCGATACCACCACTGGCGATACCACACAGGGCGGCGGAACCACTGAGGGCGGCGGTACATCACAAGGCGGCAGCACCGACGGAACAGGAGACAGCGGTGACGGTCTGGAGTAGTGATCCGTCTCTCAAATATGCGAAACGACAGAAGAAGGAAGGAGTGAACTGACCGGCGACAGGGATATTCCGAAGGCACAAAGCGGCTGGTTTTCATCCTGACGAATACGGATAAACAGCAAATCATAATGACGCAAGAACCTGCCTTTTACGGGTATCCGGGCTGGCATTCCTCCCCCGCCCTTCTTCTTCCAGAAACGCTTACTGAAACTAAATTTCAACCACTAAAACAAGCATGTGACTATCATTATCCACTTAGTATTAATCATTAAAAAACAAAGCAAAATGAAAAAAGTAAATTGGAAAAACATCATCAACTTCCTCATCACGGTATTAACAGCTGTAGCCAGCTCATTCTGTGTACAGAACTGCTAAAAGAAGGGAGGTTGCCATGACACAGAAACATCGTAGCATTTCACTCATCGTGATCCACTGTTCTGCCACGAGAGTGACTCAGGATTTCACATTCGAGCAGTTGGAGGCCTGCCATCTTGCCCGCGGTTTCAAGAGTATCGGCTATCATTATTACATCACGAAGGATGGTGTGGTATATCCGGGTCGTCCGGAGTCTGAGGTAGGAGCCCATGCCCGTCATTACAATGCCCACAGCATCGGCATCTGTTATGAGGGAGGTCTCGACAAGAACGGCAAGCCTGCCGATACGCGTACTCCAGCCCAGAATCAGGCTCTGTATTCGCTTCTGGAGAGCCTCTGCCTCTCCTATCCAGATGCAGAGATACTGGGCCACCGCGATTTGCCGAACGTTCACAAAGACTGTCCGTCGTTTGATGTCAAGCGATGGCTGAAGTTGGTAGATTTCCACATCTAGCCGAAGCCAGAGGATATAGATGTCTAAACTAAGAAAATTACTAAAAAAGGGTGTGCCATACAGTTATGACACACCCTTTTTCTGTTTATCTATTTCTTCTTCGGCAAACCTATCTTCTTGCCAACCTTGAAACGGTCGAAACCTTCGCCATAAACACCGATGACGGCACTCTGGCTGACAAAGGCGGTAGGATCTATCTCGTCGATAAGACGGAATATCTTCTGAGACTCACGCTGACGCGCCAATACAAAAAGCATGTGGACATCCTTGCCACTGTAACAGCCATGACCATCCATCACCGTACAACCTCGGTCGGCGGCGGTATTGATGGCTGCACTGAGCTCCAGATATTTGTCGCTGATGATGAAGAACTGAACCGAACGGCGCAACGCATTCACCACATGATCTACACAGAGCGACTGCACAAAGAGGCAGACATAACCGTAAATCACCATCTCCCAATCGCGCAATACCAGATAAGAACTGGTGATGATACACAGGTCGCAAATCATGATGGCATGACCCAGGGAAATGTTCCAGTACTTGTTGATCATCGCCGCTACGGTATCAGAACCACCCGTAGAACCATTGCAGGAAAGACCCAGACCGGCACTGCTGCCCATGAAGAACGCACCGATGACCGTTGCCATGAACGGCTGGTCGTGAAGCAGCGGCGTCATGCCTACCGTATGCGTCTCTATCAGACGGGTGGTTAAAGCAAAGATACCAACACCATAGATGGTCTTCAGACAGAACTTATAGCCCAGAATGCGGAATGCGATGAGAAGCAGGAACACATTGAGCGCCAGATAAGATACAGATGCCGGGATGCCAAATCCCCAGTAAAGGATAGAAGCGATACCTCCTACACCACCCATCGTGATATGATTGGGAAGCAGGAAGATGTTCAAACCGATACTACCTTCTATCATCGCCAGGGCAATGATAACGTAGTCGCGGATTTCATGAAGTTTTGTTTTTCTCGTCATAAAAATATACGTATTTCTTAAAATGCGGTGCAAAGGTACTAAAAAATAAGTAAAAAAAAGGCAGCTACGTGAAATATTACTTAAAAAACAAATCTTTTTTATGAAACCGGCACCTTAATTCGAAAAGATTTCCTATTTTGCAGAAACTATGCATTATTAATAATCAAAAATTTCTAGTCTATGGCTAATTACGAAAATGAAATCAACTCGTGGCCAGTCCTGAAAAACGGACTGCACTACAAATGGCTTGTCGACTACGCTGCATTCAGCGCCTTCGGTACTTTTGAGCTCACAGCAGAGGAATGGGAAAAACGCGACCTTATCGTCAACTTTAAAGGTAACTCTGAGCTCACTACGGAGATGGACCATCAGGAAGCCCTGAAGAAGGCTATCGAAATGGTATCAGACAAGCTGAAGAGTCTTTTGGGCGAAGAGGCAGCACAGTTTACCCTGGTCTGCATTCCTGCAGCTCTTGAGGCGCATACCAAGCGCCGTTTCAAGGAGTTCAGCGAGGAGATATGCAAGGCTACGGGCATGACCAACGCCTACCCTGCCTTCAGCTACACGCATGATGTAGATGAAGATGGCGATCCTGTAGATGAACTCCATATCGACGAGGCTTTCTTCCAGGGCAAAAAGATTATTCTCTTTGATGACATCATCGCATCCGGCAATTCGGTAGCCAAGTTTGCCGACCAGCTGGAAGGATATGGTGCCAAGGTTGAACTGGCGCTAGCACTGGGAAAAAAGATTTCTGACGGATATGACCAGAAATAAAATACTGAACTTTCGAATGTGGTTCAAGAACGGGCTGAAGGCCCAAAAGCTCCTAGCCCAGGGAGGGCACTGAAAAAGTCCCTTCATGGGTTATGTTAGTTTAACATTCGATCTTTGAAATAGTGTACCCAAAAGTTGCATATGTGCAATATTTTTTGTATCTTTGTAGAAAAATACAAGGATTATGCTAGAGCAACAACAGACCATATCATTCAGTGATTATTCAAGTTTGTATGACTTGATTATCCCAAAAGACAACCT
>QSCI01000115.1:0-9252 GCA_003463005.1 Segatella copri
CGTTTTTTAGTAGTAAATTTAAATTTTAAAATGGACACATTAAGTTACAAGACTATTTCCGTAAACAAGGAAACAGCTAAGAAAGAGTGGGTCGTAATCGACGCTACCGACCAGGTTGTAGGTCGCCTCTGCTCTAAGGTTGCTAAATTGCTCCGCGGAAAGTACAAGCCAACTTTCACTCCACACGTAGATTGTGGTGACAACGTAATCATTATCAATGCCGCTAAGGTAGTTTTCACTGGTAAGAAGGAAACAGATAAGGTTTACACTCGTTACACTGGTTATCCAGGTGGTCAGCGCTTCAACACTCCAGCAGAGTTGCGCAAGCGTCCTGATGGAATGGACAAGATCCTCCGTCACGCTATCAAGGGTATGTTGCCAAAGGGCCCTCTCGGTCGTTCTTTGATGGACAACCTCTTCATTTACGATGGCACAGAGCACAAGCACGAGGCACAGCAGCCAAAGGCTATTGATATTAACCAGTATAAATAATTAAGGTAGAATGGAAGTAATTAATGCAATTGGTCGCCGTAAGAGCGCTGTAGCTCGTGTATACCTCACAGAGGGTACCGGTAAGATCACAATCAACAAGAAAGATATTGAGACATATTTCCCATCAGCAATCCTTCGCTATGTAGTAAAGCAGCCATTGCAGTTGCTCGAAGCTGAGGGTAAGTATGATATTAAGGCAAACCTCGACGGTGGTGGTTTCACCGGTCAGAGCCAGGCTCTCCGCCTCGCTATCGCTCGCGCGCTCGTTAAGATCGACGCTAACGATAAGAAGGCTTTGAAGGATGCAGGCTTCATGACACGTGACTCACGTGCTGTTGAGCGTAAGAAGCCAGGTCAGCCAAAGGCTCGTCGTCGCTTCCAGTTCAGCAAGCGTTAATCTTATACATATTTTATTATATATATACAGATTATATATAGCTGAGCTAAAAAGTTTAGTATCTAAATCGGTGAGATTCCATTAATCGGGGACTACTCATCGACTGATCTAACATTAGATTCAAAAAGAAAGTAAACACAATTAAAAAAGAAAAAACAATGTCAAGAACAAATTTTGACCAGTTACTTCAGGCAGGTTGCCACTTCGGACACCTCCGTCGCAAGTGGAATCCAGCAATGGCTCCTTACATCTTCATGGAGCGTAACGGTATTCATATTATCGACCTCAACAAGACTGTCGCTAAGATCGACGAGGCTGCTGAGGCTCTCAAGACAATTGCCAAGACAGGTAGAAAGATCCTGTTTGTCGCTACTAAAAAACAAGCTAAGGACGTAGTTGCTGAGAAGGCAGCTTCTATCAATATGCCATACGTAAACGAGCGTTGGGCTGGTGGTATGCTCACCAACTTCCCTACAATCCGTAAGGCAGTTAAGAAAATGACAAACATCGATCGTCTGTTGAACGATGGTACATTCTCTAACCTTTCTAAGCGCGAGTTGCTTCAGGTAAGCCGCCAGCGTGCTAAGTTGGAGAAGAACCTCGGTTCTATCGCAGATATGGCCCGTCTCCCAGTAGCCCTCTTCGTTGTTGACGTAATGAAGGAGCACATTGCTGTTAAGGAGGCTAACCGTCTTGGTATTCCAGTGTTCGGTATCGTAGATACCAACTCTGATCCTAAGAATGTTGATTACGTTATCCCAGCTAACGACGATGCTAAGGATTCTGTAGATGCTATCCTTACTGCAGTTTGCGGTGCTATCGCTGAGGCTCTCGAGGAGCGCAAGGCTGAGAAGGCTGACGACAAGGCTGCTGCTGAGCAGAAGGACCAGCCTAAGAAGAAGGCTGCCCGCAAGGACGAGGCTGAGTAATTAGGCAAAGAAATATATACTGAAGCCATTGATTCTGTTTATGATTCGATGGCTTTAGTAGCTTTTAAGCAAAGATTATTATTAACTTTTTAATATAAAAATATTATTATGGCTGTTTCAATTGAAGATATCAAGAAACTTCGCGCTATGACTGGTGCTGGTCTTGCTGACGTTAAGAAGGCACTCACAGAGGCTGAAGGTGATTTCGATAAGGCAAAGGAGTTGCTCCGTGAGCGTGGTCTCGCTATCGCTGCTAAGCGTTCTGACCGTGAGACTTCTAATGGTTGCGTTCTCGTTAAGAAGGTTAACGATTTCGCTGCTATCATCGCTCTCAAGTGCGAGACTGACTTCGTAGCTAACGGTGCTGACTTCATCAAGTTGACATCTGACATCCTCGACGCTGCTATCGCTGCCAAGGCTCACACTCTCGACGAGGTGAAGACTTTGAAGGTTGGCGATGCTGATGCTCAGGCTGCTGTTACACAGCGCTCTGGTATCACTGGCGAGAAGATGGAGCTCGACGGCTACTGTGTTCTCGAGGGTGACAACATCGAGGTTTACGACCACATGAACAAGCACACTTTGTGTACTATGGTTCAGCTCAACGAGAACAACGAGGAGGCTGGTCACAAGGTAGCTATGCAGGTTGCTGCTATGCGCCCTGTAGCTCTCGACGAGTCTTCAGTTTCTGAGGAGACTAAGAAGACTGAGCTCGAGGTTGCTGTTGCCAAGACTAAGGAAGAGCTCGTAGAGAAGGCTGTTAACGCTGCTTTGAAGAAGGCTGGCATCAACCCAGCTCACGTTGACTCTGAGGAGCACATCGAGAGCAACACCAAGAAGGGTTGGTTGACACCTGAGCAGGCAGAAGAGGCTCGCAACATCAAGAAGACTGTTGGTGAGGAGAAGGCTGCTACTTTGAACCCTACTATGATCCAGAACATTGCTAATGGTCGTCTGGCTAAGTTCTTCAAGGAGAACTGCCTCGTTGACCAGGAGTTCCAGTTCGGTGACGGTGACAAGCAGACTGTTGCTCAGTACCTCGCTTCTCAGAGCAAGGATCTCAAGATCGTTGCTTACCAGCGCTTTACTCTTGCTGCTGAGTAATCATTACTCAAAAGCAAGCGTTAATTTGACTTATAGTTAAATTAGAATACCGGGAGTTATGAAGTTAAGCCTCGCTTTGCTTCTAACTCCCATTTCTTTTTTATATAAAAATTTGATGTTATGAAGATATTTGCCATCGGTATGAACTATACCGAACACAATAAATCGCTGCATGGTACGTTATCTAAACCAGAGCGTCCTGTCATCTTTACCAAGGCAGATTCTGCTTTGCTCAATAACGGCAAGCCTTTCTTCATCCCTGATCATCTGGGAAGAATAGAGTATGAAACCGAAGTGGTGGTCAGAATATCCAAGTTGGGAAAGACCATTCCGCAGCGTTTCGCCCACCGCTATTACGATGCAGTAACCGTAGGTATCGACTTTACGGCACGCGAGATGCAGAAGAAGCTGCGCGAGGCTGGCCAGCCTTGGGAACTCGCCAAGGGATTCGACGGTTCTGCCGTTATCGGCGAATGGGTCGACATCCAGAAGTTCCGTGATATCCAGGCACTGCACTTCCGCCTCGACCTCAATGACAAGACCGTACAGGAAGGTTGCACGAGTGATATGCTCTACAAGGTAGATGAAATCATCTCCTATATCAGCCAGTACTTCACGCTCAAGACGGGCGACCTGCTCTATACCGGATGTCCTACAGGCTGCGGTCCTGTCAACATCGACGACCATCTCGTAGGCTATCTCGAAGACAGGAAGGTGCTCGATTTTCACTGTAAATAAACAATATTGCAAGTAATATATCGATATGAACACAACGAAGGTTTGGAAATACATGCTGCTGGCATGCCTGCTCATGCTGGCGGCTTCTGCTCAGGCACAGCGATTCTTCAATCTGACCTCTTCTGAAGTCAGAGTAGATTCCGTGTTGCCCCGTTTCGTGTATTCCATTCCTTTGACCGGTGCATATCGTGATTCTGTATATACCGTCAGCCTGAAATATGGCGAGTATATCGATATGACTGCCTCCGACATCGCCAATTACAACCGCCTGTCGGGTGCAGTTCCTCCTGAGCAGGTATTTCCACAGCAGCGGGTTACCGAATGCCGCAAGCAGGGCGTACTCCAGATAGATTTCAGTCCTGTCGTATTCCGCAATAACCGCCATCAGCTGCTGGTCAGCTTCATGCTCCAGGTAGATGCCCGTCCTCTGAAGCGCTCCGAGCGTTCCAGTCGGGGTTCTCTGTTGGCTAAGGGCAAAGTATCAGCCTTTGCTTCTTCTGATGCTTTGCGCTCAGCCTCTTCCCTCTATGCCTCCCATTCCGTCCTAGCCTCAGGCAGATGGGCGAAGATCAGAGTCAGCGAAACCGGTTTCCATCAGCTTACCGATCAGGTAGTGCGCCAGGCAGGCTTCTCCGATATCAGCAAGGTGAAGATTTACGGCTATGGCGGCAATCTGCAGAACGAAGCCCTTCTGGCGAGCGAACTGCAGGCTACCGACGATTTGCAGGAGGTTCCCCAGTGCATCGTTGGTGGCAAGCATTATTTCTATGCCCAGGGTCCGGTATCCTGGAAGTCAGAAACCGCCCTCCAACGCATCCGTAATCCTTATTCCGATTACGGCTACTATTTTATTACCCAAACCGATGGAGAGCCTCTGGTGCAGGATTCAGCCACCTTCGTCTCTTCCCATTATCCGCAGCCTTACGATTACCATTCCCTCTACGAATCAGATGGTTACAGCTATTATCATGGCGGCAGAAACCTCTTCGATGCAGAAGAACTGAAGGTGGGCGATGAAAAGAAAGTGGTAATTACGAATACCACCGGTTCTGCGGCAGGCAAACTCTCCGTAGCCCTGACTACCACCACAAACAGCGTGGCTCAGATACTGAAGAATGGCAAGGCTTTGGGCGAAATCACCCTTTCTCTCAAGGATGACAATCCGACGGAGGATATAGCTTACCTCAAGGCTACAGAGAAGATTGCCACTTATCCCATTTCCGATTTCCAGGATAAGGATACCATCTCTATCAAGGTCTTGTCAGGTGCTTCCATCCGCCTCGATTATATTTCCGTAACGTGGGAAAAGCCTCGAAGCTGTGCCTTTACCGCTGCCAACCTTGCCGCCGGTGGAAAGATTCCGGCTGCCCAGTATGTCTACGGCATCACCAACCAGGATCATCATGCCGATGGAGCTGCCGATATGGTCATCATCATCCCGACCTCACAGAAACTGTTGAAACAGGCACAGCGACTGAAAGAATTTCATGAACAGCACGACGGACTGCGCGTTACCATCGTGCCTGCCGACGAACTCTATAACGAATTTTCTAGCGGTACCCCCGATGCCAACGCCTACCGCCGTTACCTGCGCATGCTTTCTGATAAGGCGCAGAGCGAGGCTGACATGCCGAAATATCTCCTGCTCTTCGGCGACTGCGTATGGGATAACCGCATGCTTACCTCCGGTTGCAGAATCCTGAATCCAGACAATTATCTGCTGTGCTTTGAGAGTGAAAACTCCTTCAGCGCCGTAAACTGCTTCGTCAGCGACAGTTGGTTCGGTATGCTCGGCGAGGGAGCCGGACTGTATCCTAGCCGTGAACTGCAGGATGTAGCCGTAGGCCGCTTCCCGGTAACCTATGCAGAAGAAGCCAAGGTGCTGGTAGACAAGACCATCAGCTATGCCCAGAATGCCAATACAGGCGCCTGGCAGAACACCCTGATGTTTATGGGCGATGACGGAAACGGCAACCTCCACATGCAGGATGCCGATGAGGTGGCAAATGATGTGCTCACCACCTATCCCGCCTATCTCGTCAAGAAGGTGATGTGGGATGCCTATACCCGCGAAACCTCCTCTTCGGGCAATACCTATCCCGAGGCAACGAGAATCATCAAACAGCAGCAGGCTGCGGGAGCCCTCATCATGGATTATGCCGGACATGGCGATCCTACCCAGATATCGCACGAATCGGTTCTGAAACTCAACGATTTTGCCGATTTCCGCAATACCAACCTGCCGCTCTGGGTAACCGCCTCCTGCGATATCATGCCGTTCGACGGGCTCGATGCCAACATCGGAGAATATGCGCTGCTTAACGATAAAGGCGGCGCAGTAGCCTTCTATGGCACCACCCGTACCGTTTCCTCCCTGTATAACAAGTATATCAACCGCGCCTTCATCTACAGAGTGCTCAGTCTGGTAGACGGCAAGCCTGTCACGATGGGCGAAGCACACCGTCTGGCTCAGAACGATCTGGTGAGCGGCAACGGCCCGACTTCCGGCTCCGATGTCACGGTGAACCATCTCAATTATTCCCTCTTGGGCGACCCGGCTCTTGCGCTCAATCTGCCTAAGCGTCAGATAGTAGTAGATTCCATCAACGGCATCCCTGTTGCCGAAACCGCAACCCTGCCGATGCTCAAGGCAGGCTCTATCGCCCGCATGGCAGGTCATATTGAGGGAGCAGACGACTTCCGGGGCGTCATCACCGCTACCGTAAGAGATTCCAAGGAGACGGTTACCTGTCGCCTGAACGATACCGGCAAGGATGGCGCTGAGAAGGCTTTCGAATACAAAGACAGAACCAAGACCCTGTATCAGGGCACCGATAGCGTAAGAGGCGGCAAGTTTGCCTTCTCCTTTGCCGTTCCGCTGGATATCAATTATTCCAACCAGAGCGGTTTGGTCAACCTCTATGCGGTGAATACCTCCAAGACCCTCTCCGCCCACGGCTCCAGCGAGCAGTTTACGGTAGGCGAGAGCGAGGAGCAGAAGAACGATTCCATCGGTCCTTCCATCTATTGCTATCTCAATTCGCCTTCCTTCGTAGATGGCGGCAATGTCAACACCACCCCGTTCTTTGTGGCAAAGATAACCGATAAGGACGGAATCAATGCTGCCGGAAGCGGTATCGGCCACGACCTGCAGCTGGTGATAGATGGCGATATGTCGAAGACCTACGTGCTGAACAGCAATTTCACCTACGATTTCGGAACCTATACCAGCGGTTCTACCTATTACAGCATACCGCAACTGGAACCGGGCAAGCACGAACTCACCTTCCGTGCCTGGGATATCCAGAACAACAGTTCTACGGTGAAGCTCCGCTTCAATGTGGTGAAGGCACTGAGTCCGGCACTCTTCGATGTGGGCGTAACCGCCAATCCGGCTAAGACCTCCACCACCTTCATCATCAGTCACGACCGCACAGAGAGCGATATGGACGTGGTGGTAGAAGTGTTCGATTCATCGGGCAGACAGCACTGGCGCCATTCCGAAAGCGGTGTACCTACCTCGGGCAGCTATACCGTCAGCTGGGACCTCACCTCCGATAGCGGCACCCCTCTGGGCACCGGCGTATATCTCTATCGCGTCAAGGTGGCGAGCGATGGCAGCAGCTACACCTCTAAAGTCAAGAAACTCATCATTATTAAATAAAAATATATTTACAATGGCAATGAAAAGAATCTATAAGATATTCATCTTGGGATGTCTCGCTCTGATGGCATCAGAAGTGAAGGCGCAGGATAAGAAAGACCTCTTCAATCCTGTGAACTATGCAGTCATTTCACAGACCATAGCTCCTGATGCCCGTGGTGGCGGTTTGGGAGATGTCGGTGCGGCTACCGATCCTGATGTCAATTCCCAGTACTGGAATCCGGCAAAATATCCTTTCACCATTTCGCGTGCCGGTGTGTCGCTCAGTTTCACCCCTTGGCTGCGCTCGCTGGTCAATGATATGAATCTTGCCTATCTCTCTGGCTATTACCGCATTGGCGATTACAGCGCCGTATCAGCATCGCTCCGCTATTTCAATATGGGCGAAGTGTTTACCAGTCAGGAGGGTGCCGAGAGTGGCACGGGTATGACCATCAATCCTTACGAGATGTCGGTCGATGTGGCTTATTCTCTGATGCTCAGCGAGAAGTTCTCTCTTGCTGCTGCCATCCGCTGGATCTATTCCGATATGCGCTTCGATTATACCGAAGACAATTCGCCAGCCTCCGCTTTCGCAGCCGATATCGCCGCCTATTACCAGAACTATGTGGTCATCGGCCAGCGCGAATGCCAGTTGGGTTTGGGTTTGAATATTTCTAACATCGGTAGTAAGATTACCTTCAGCGGCAAGGAGTATGGCGAGTTCCTGCCAGCCAACATGCGTCTGGGTGCTTCGCTGATGATTCCTATCGACGAATACAATCGCATCACCCTGGCAGCCGATGCCAACAAGTATCTGGTGCCTACCGTTCCGAAGCAGGAAGAGGGTGAGGACAATTCAGAATATGAAGACCGTGTGCATCGTGAGTATGATGATATTTCGGGCATCAGCGGTATCTTCAAGAGTTTCAGCGATGCCCCTGGCGGTTTCAAGGAAGAGCTGGAGGAAATCAACTACGGTCTGGGTGCCGAGTATGTATACAATGATAAGTTTGCGCTCCGTGCCGGTTATCATCACGAGAGTCAGAGCAAGGGTAACCGCAAGTACTTCACCGTAGGTGCCGGTTTCAAGATGAATGTCTTCTCGCTCGATGCTGCCTATGTGGTGGCTACCGCCAAGAGCAACCCGCTCGACCAGACCCTCCGCTTCACCTTGTCGTTTGATATGGATGGACTGAAGGACCTCTTTAAGAGATAATGTTGAATGTTGAATGTTGAATGAATAGTGTTGAATGTTGAATGTTGAATTTTTGCCTAACGGACTCAAGGGCGCTAGCCTAATTCAACATTCAACATTCAACATTCAACACTAATATAAATTTAAAGTTATGAATATACGTGTAGGATTTGGATATGATGTCCACAAGCTGGTGGAGAACCGCGACTTGTGGCTGGGAGGAATCAAGATAGATTATGAACTGGGATTGCTGGGCCACAGCGATGCCGATGTGCTGATACATGCCATTTGCGATGCCCTGCTGGGCGCCGCCAACATGCGTGATATCGGATATCATTTCCCGGATACGGCAGCAGAGACACTGAATGTGGATTCTAAGATACTGCTCCGTAAAACGATGGAACTGATAGCTACCAAGGGCTATACACTGGGCAATATTGATGCCACAGTCTGTGCCGAACGCCCTAAACTCAACCCGCATGTGCCTGCCATGAAAGCCTGTCTGGCAGAGGTAATGGGGGTAGACGAAGACCAGATATCCATCAAGGCAACAACCACCGAGAAACTCGGATTCACGGGCAGAATGGAGGGCATCTCCGCCTATGCCACCGTTCTTATCCAGAAAGGATAGAACGCAATCAGCACGCCCTGTTTTACTCTAATTGAGCAAGCTTTGAGCGTATTTTTTAACGTTAATTATATTTAACGACCCTTGGGTCTTGCCTGATGAAGTTTGCGTCATAGTATTCAC
>QSCI01000116.1:0-9161 GCA_003463005.1 Segatella copri
GTACTCTTCATAACGTCATTCTTTTTTGCGTTCAAAATTAATACATGAAGAGTCTTTTCTTGCTACGCATTTCACGGCAGAACACGGCAAATTTGGTTCGTAACCAAAAATCTTACGTTGCTCATCAGTAACTCACTATAAATCAGAGCGTTCAAATTCAATTCGTAACCTTCCTCATTCTTCCGAACCTCAACATTCCCCATTTGGGGTATAGGTTACGGATAGGTAACGTTCCTCTGTCTCATCTTGTCGTATTCCTGTCTTCGTCTGTCCTCGCCACTTTTAACCAAAATGAGGAAAGTAACTGATAACCAGTAAACTTTCCTCATTCTTCTCTCAAACACTTTTTATATGTACTTTCCATGATTCAAAGATAGTGTTTTTCTTCGGAAAAAGGTGTCTACTTCCCCTGTCTATGTGTCTACTTCCTATGTTTTAGGTGTCTACTTCGTAGGAAGTAGACACCCTTTTTAACGATTTATTCCCTTTAGTGATGCGTTTTCCTGGTATTTATCGAAAAATGGTTAGTCCTGCTTTTTATCATCTGCGGCTACATTAGGAGCCATTTTCTCCCGCCATTCGGTAGGAGTACAACCTTCCTTTGTCTTGAAAATGCGGTATAGATAGGTTCGGGCTGAGAAGCCACATTCGGCAGAAACGATGTCATTACTAAAGTCTGGGCATTCCAATATCATCTTCTTTGCCGCATTGAAACGTATATCACCGAGCCATATTCTGAATGTGGTTTTCAGATACTGGTCGAAGTATACTGATAACTCATCCTTGGGGATGGAAAGGGTTCGGGAGAGGGTAAGCATGTTTACATTACAGTCCTTATAGCCCGAATTGGCGCACCAGTCATCAAGACTCTTCTGGATGAAATCTCTGTGCTCATCGGAAAGCGGATGTAAAGATTCTGTACTACTGTCAGCGGAGTCATGCTGCTTGGCAGAAGATGCCCCCCCATACCTGTATCCAGTCCTAGCCAAGTCATTGTATTCCTCTTCCTTGTCCAGGAGTTCTTCGGTAGGGATATAGTTGCTACCGAGAGAGATAAACGTAAGATTGAAGAACAGCAGGGCAAGCAATACAAACGGACCTATGATAAACAGTAAGGTGGTGGAAAAGATAACTACCGGCATGGTGAGAGATGAAAGGAACAGAATGAAGACACTGGCACGTGAATATCTCACGTAGGGCAACATATCGGTAGCTGCCATTGTCTCCAACATCTTCTTGCGCCTGATCATCTCGCGCACGATCATGGATATGCTGTAGGCTACACTCATGCAGAACAGGGCAAGCATCATATAAAGTCCTTCCTTGATATAAAGGCTGTGATGGAGACTGATGCCCACCAGGAAGACCAGGAGGGTGGCTGCGTTAATGCCGCCACATACAAGGTTCATCTTCCTGCGGTTGGCACGTGTGGTCTCTATGTTATAGATGGCCATGGCGATGAGCGAGAAGCAGGGGGTATAGATGAGGATGTTGACGACCGCCCCGAGAATGTCGTCGGCAGCACGGAATCCGAAAGCCATCTGTATCACATACTGTATCGCCAGTCCTATCATGGCGAAAACGACCATCCAGCGGGAACGCTCATACCGCTTGTTCACCCATCTTACATACAGATGAGAGAGTGCCACGAAGATGGCATTGATGAGCATGAATATGAAACATGCAAACTGAAGTAGAAATAATGAATCCATACGTTTCTTATCTTATGTTTACTTTCTTTGCTATACATTATTATAATGAATACGCTTGCAAAAGTAAGAAAATAATTTTAGAAAAAGGGAAAATGTTCTTAAAAAGTTTACAAAACATACAAATAATTGAGTATTTCGCTATATTATCAACTGAACTTTCATAAGTTAGCCCCACACGCCTTGAAAGGGCAAAACTTGCGAAACCTTAATTACATCATACATAGACAAGTAAGCGAAAGATGGGGTGATTTGAGACCACCTCATCCCTCTTTGGCTTTCAATTCTTATCATCGTCAAACGGTAAAGAAGAATCGAATCTATCAAAATCTGAGCTGAATAGTTTGTCTTGTATCACACGGTACTTTTCAAACTCTGACTCAGCAAAGCTCTTGGCAAATTCAGCAGAAACCTTTCCAGAATCATGTAATACGGCATCACCTCCAGCTTCAAGAATAATATCAATACGCTTTGCCCAATCTTCCATAGTCATTGGTATATGTCGATTTGCCATACGTTCAGCTAAATCAAGTACTGAATTGACAAGTTTCCCCATATCTTCAAGTTCCACTTGTTTGAGATAGTTTTTGGCAATACTGACATCAGGCTTGACGATTTTACCATCAGGTGCATTCTCCCAAGTGGTCAGTCCCATATGCTCTTTCTCTGCATTGGCTCTTTCCACTATAAGTTCTGCTGCGGTATGCCCATGCACTGCATAATGCATCTTATTCTGAACTTTTTTATAAAACAAACGTGTGGTAGGTGCATCTTTGTTGTAATCAACAGCTGTAGCATATATATCCGTGAGCTTTTGGTAAAATCTTCGTTCACTCAATCTAATCTCACGTATTTCAGCTAACAAATGCTCAAAATAGTCCTCCCCAATGAACGAGCCGTTCTCCATACGCTTCTTGTCAATGATGTAGCCACGCAAAGAGAACTGCCTGATGACATAGGTGCACCATTGGCGGAACTGAGTGGCACGAATGGAGTTGACACGATAGCCCACGGAAATGATTGCATCGAGGTTGTAGAATTTTGTCATGTAATTCTTACCATCTGCGGCAGTTGCCGAGTTTTTCTCGGTAACTGAATCTTCAACAAGTTCTCCACTCTTGAAGATGTTTTTAAGATGCAATCCGATATTATCTGTTGAACAGTCAAAAAGCTGTGCCATAGCCTTTTGAGTAGCCCATACCGTTTCGTCTTTATATAACACTTGTACGCCTTGCTCCTTACCTTCTGCCACGAAAGTCAGGAATTCCGCCGTACTGTTTCGTATTTCAAATTTCTTTGCCATAATTTATCACCTCTCAATGTAATGCGTTATCTCGTTGAAAGCGGATGTATGCAGATTTATTCTTTGAATGTCCATATTATAATGTTTCTTTGTTTTCTTTCTCCTCACTAAAAGCCTTTATCTCATCAGCAAGGACTTTCTGTAATTTCTCTTTCGGTACTATCAACTGATAATCCGCCACTCCAATAGGTTTTCCCACATCTTCAAGTGCGAGTTCCACCTCTACACGGTCTTTCTCCGCACAAAGTATGATTCCTATAGAACGGTTCTCGTCAGCACCACGTTCAAGACGGTCAAGCAGAGACAGATAATAGTTCATCTTACCTGCATACTCTGGTTTGAAAGGACCTATCTTTAGGTCAACAGCAACAAGGCAGCGCAGTCCACGATGGAAAAACAACATATCTACCTTACTTTCTTTACCATTGTATTCCAATACATGCTGGTTGCCAATGAAAGTGAAACCATTACCAAGTTCCATAAGGAAACGAGTGATAGCTTTTACAAGGCGGTCTTCAAGTTCAAGCTCCAGAATGGGACTTGTTACTCCCAAGAAACCAAGATTATAGCTGCTGCTAAACACCTCGTTGGCATACTGTGCTTGTTCGGCAGGAAGAGTGCGGTCGAAATTGTTATCTACTCGTGCCAATGCCTGTGTCTCATACATATTGAGTTTAATGGCATTGAGCAACAAGTCACGATTCCAACCTTTGGTTATAGTTTCCTGAGCATAATATAGCGTGGCTTCATCATTCAGCCCCTTGCTCAACAACAGCATATTGTGTGACCACGGCAAAAGTGCAACGCTCCGTTGCACTTTCTCATTATGTCCAGCATAACGTTCATAGAACTTTTTCATATACCACAGATTTCGTGGTGAAACACCCATCTTCGGGTATCGTTCTTTCAGGTCTGCTGACAATCTTCTTACAACGCTGTCACCATACCCACTTTCAATCTTGCGCTCATGAAGCATTTGACCAATCTCCCAATAGGCGGTAGATACGTAGCCATTGACATGTCGGGCTATTTCTGTCCGTGCATGCTCAATTACTGCGACAGCGTGTCGCAGTATCTCTGCATAATCGCTACTCCCTATTGAGAGTTTGTTGTCTTTATTGTCTGTTGTCATTTTATCAGTCTATTATTAACCAAATTCAGATACGAATTTGAATACAAAGATAATTATATTACATCACTATTCCGCATAAATGCAGTGATATTTATGTTTATTGGGCAGCTTGATGAATATTATTATTTTCTTCTTCTCCTAGGGATTTCAACCGTAGGCTCATAAGCTTTCAATCCTTCATCACCAGTAAAGATTTCAACCTGATATCCTAAATCAGTATAATATTTTACGACTTCAACGATAGAAGCATCGCCTAAAGCTTGCCCTCCTATAACGGTAGCCTTCCACTTCTCTGCCAACTTTTTTAAGTTTTCAGGATTCCACAAACTGCTTTGTTCCGTAAATGCAGCCCATGGTGATTTCTCATCAGCCGAATCAATCATGATTTGAGCAAAATCTTCACCTAATGACTTTCTATCGCCCAAAGAATGAGCTATATGATTTCCAGTCTCAATAATTGTAGCTAGAGGCAGAATAAAGGTTGTACCTTTCTTCTTTTCTTCCTCTATTTTCTCAGAGACCATCTTGTATGAAACCAAGGCATTGCTTGGGCCACAAGTTTCCTTGCCAGGTACTTTGAGCCAAACACAAAGTACACTCGTATCTATCACCAATACCTTTCTCATTATATCTTATCATTAACCATCATTCTACCTATTGTTCCAGAAGCCATCAATTTGGCAAGATTTTCTTTTTCTTCCAAGAGATTGACATGCTATCGCCATGCTCATCACGGGTAACATAGCTGATAAACGGAATCATCTTATTTCCCAACTCATCCAACAAAACAGGATTATGCGTCGTACAGAGCACGTCAACCTGGCGCTGTCGTGACAAATCCTTCAACATATCAACCAACTCCTTGGCACGAGAAGGATGCAAGCCATTATCCACCTCTTCGATAAGCAGTAAGCTATGAGGTGCAACCGTCAAAAGAGCTACGACAATCGCAATAAAACGAAGCGTTCCATCACTCATACCTCTTGCATCAACAGGCTGTTCAGGATTCCAATCCTCATAACAATAAAGCATGGCATCTGACTTAATCAGACCAACAGGCTCAGATATAACCTTATTTATATCACGTTCAGGAAGTGGCCGAACATAGCTGGACACCAGTGCTTCCACCTTCTTCTTTTCCTCTGGAGACAACGCACATAAAACACCTGCTACATTACTACCATCAGACTTCAGCTCTTTGGAAATCTTGCAGTAATCACGCATCTTAGCAGGAACAGGATCAAGAATGATGATATTTCTAAAAGTAGCATATATCTTTGCCCAAAAATCCAGAAGTATTGGAACATCATACGTTTTCCATGTCATGTTGCGAGCAGAATCAATAAACTTGCCAGGAACGACATTATCGCCTTCTATACCTAAACGATGAATTTCACAAGAACCAAAACTGAAAACTGAATTCCGTTTAATCACTCTCAAATCAAGAAGATAATAACTTCCTTCAATTTCTATTTCTATCTCGATACAGAAGAAATCCTCACCTCTACGGATAATCCAGTCTTCCCCACCTCTAACAGTCTGGATGGCATCAAGAAGGCTCTTACCTTCCCCCACGGCACGGAGGAAGGCAAACGCATCTAACACATTTGACTTACCACTAGCATTGGTTCCGATAAGGATACCCAAAGAATCGATATATATAGTAGAGTCCTTAAAGCTCTTCCAATTTTGTAACCTAATCTTTGTAATCATTGCCCATGTTTATTTAAACTCAATAATATATTTTGCAAAGCTAATCATTTTTTCTGAGATAAACAAGAAAATCGCAACAATTCTAAAAGAATCTATGAAAAAGTATGATAAAACATGAGCAAGTATGAGCAACTGTGAGTTGACCCCTCACCGATTTCGTATCTTTGCATTGTGGTTCAGAGATAACATCTCATACCACCAAGAGGCAATGCGCAGCGCCCCCTACAACACAAACACAATTTATTAACCTTAAAATGAAGACACTATGATTCTGTACACATTGAAGAAGTATGTCAACGAGAAGTTGAGCGCCGCTAACGGCAAGTTTTTCGCCTACCCTGTAATCACCCAGACCTATGGTCTTGATGAACTCGCAGAGCACATGGAAAGTCACAACACACCGTTCTCAAAGGGAGCCATCAAGGGTATGCTCACCGACATGGTGAGCTGCGTAAGAGAACTGGTTCTGCAGGGTATCGCCGTGAAGATTCCCGACCTCGCCATTTTCAGCATCGGCATCAAGAACAAGGAAGGTGCTGCCTCCGAGAAGGAGTTCAGCATCACCAAGAACATTGCCGGACTGAAGCTCCGTGCCCGTGGCACCGGTGAGTTCAAGGCAAACAGCCTGAACCTCGATGCATCCCTGAAGAAGGCTACAGCCGTAACAGGAGATGTTACTCCACCAGACGGCGGTAAGGATAACACAGGCGATACTACCCAGGGTGGCGGCACAAACCAGGGTGGAGACTCAACACAGACTGGCGGATCAGGCAACACCGAGAGCAGCGGCTCTGATGGTGGCGACGGCCTGGAGTAGCCCCCTCGCCAGTAGATGAAGAAAGAAGGTTTTAGACAGGATGCAGTCCGGGATTCGGCTATAGCACCCCCGGCTATTCATCCATATAGCAAGCATCATTGAAACACGCGCTATCAAGCCCATCTGCTCATCCTGTCAACCTTCCTTCTCCAGTATCGCCCGGATATAGGAAATCCGAGCCCCCAATCCATTTATTAACCTTAAATCAAATGAAAATGAAAAGAGAAACACTCAAGAAAATTCTGAATTTCGTCATTACCGTTCTCACCGCAGTAGCCTCTGCCTTTTGTGTGCAGAGCTGCCAGTAGTATCAACCCTTTAAAGATTCAGCACTATGAAAAACACAAGAAAAATATCACTTATTGTTATTCACTGTTCAGCCACCCGCGTCACCCAGGACTTCACCTTCGAAAAGCTCGAAGCCTGTCATTTAGCCCGTGGTTTCCGCAGCATCGGTTATCACTATTACATCACGAAAGACGGCGTCATCTATCCCGGCCGTCCCGAGTCAGAAATCGGCGCCCACGCCCGCCATTTCAATGCACACAGTATCGGCATCTGTTACGAAGGCGGTCTCGACGCCGACGGCAATCCGGCAGATACCCGTACGAAGGCTCAGAAGCAGTCGCTCCAGAATCTCCTGACGAGTCTGTGCGTAGACTATCCCGAAGCCGAGATCCTAGGTCATCGTGATCTCCCGAACGTCCATAAGTCCTGTCCCTGCTTCAGTGTTCAGGCTTGGCTGAATGAAATCAAATTCCACATTTAGCCCTCTATTCAGCTGATATTGTTCATACTTTATTATTTTTTCTACTCTCTCCCCCAATCTTAAGTGATTAAGGTTGGGGGATTTTTGTTCCGGAATCTGCAAACATCTTCATAATGAGGAGTATTGCGCCCCCACTTTTCCACTGAAAAGAAGGCTGTAACATGAAATATAAGGCATAATTGTTTTAAATAATGTAAAAAAGTAACGTAATACTAAACTTTATATGTACTTTTGCATCCAATTAAATAAAAATAAGAAACAAATTAAAGAGAAAATATAAAAAAGAAGAAAGGATATGAAGATGAAAAGAATCATATTGACACTCACTATGCTGGTGGCTCTTGTAGCTACTGCATCTGCTCAGGCAGAGATTAAGTTCGACAAACTGATACACAACTTCGGTTCGTTCGAAGAGTCAAATCCGGTACAGAAGGCTACCTTTACCTTCACCAATGTGGGCAACAAGCCTTTGATTATCAACCAGGCTATTGCCAGCTGCGGCTGTACCATACCTTCTTATACCAAGAAGCCTATCGCTCCAGGCGAGAAGGGACAGATTAGTGTTACCTATAACGGCAAGGGCATGTTCCCTGGTCATTTCAAGAAGAGCATCACCGTCCGTTCTAACGGCAATGTAGAAATGTCACGTCTCTATATAGAAGGTGTTATGACAGAAAAGAAATAATCTAGCTCAATACATATTTAAAAGTAAGCATGATTTTCTATTTCTCCGGAACTGGAAATACCAAGTGGGCAGCAGCCAGACTGGCAGCGGCTACACACGAAGACTTGATTCCTATCGCCCCTTATATGCGGGCGGATGATTCAAGCTACAATATAGCCGAGCCGTTTATTCTGAAAGAGAATGAACGGCTCGGATTCGTTTTCCCCGTACATGGCTGGAGGGTTCCACGCCTTGTAAGGGAGTTTATCAGGAAGATGAAGATACGGAGAGAAACTCCTGATGCGACAGCTGAAGACAAGGAGACGTTCAGGAAGCATCCTTTCGCCTATTGCGTCTGTACAGCAGGCGACAGCATCGGACTCACCATCGAAAACCTCAACGATACGATTGCGCTGAATGCATCGCTTCAGGCATTGGGCATCACGGAGGTTTCTGCTTCCTACTCGCTCATCATGCCGGAATCTTATGTAGGACTTCCTTTCATGGATGTTGATCCGAAGGAGCGCGAAGTTCGTAAGAAATCGAAATCGGCACAGGAACTGGCGGTTATCTGCGAAGAGATATTCGACAGGAAAGAGGGCGTGAACCGTCTGGTAAAAGGTCCTATTCCCTGGTTCTTCACCAAGGTTGTGGGCGGATTCTTTGAGAAGGTGCTCATCACCGACAAGCGGTTTCATGTGGAGAAAGACAAGTGCGTGAAGTGTGGCATCTGTGCCACCGTCTGTCCTGTAGGCGATATCAAGGGCGGGCACGGAGAATATCCGGAATGGCTGCATCACAAGGATTGCCTCACCTGCTTTACCTGCTATCACCATTGTCCGCATCACGCCATCGAGTTTGGTCACCAGACTCAGAAGAAAGGACAATACTTTTATAAATAAACAACAGAACTTTCGCATGTGGTTTAAGTACGGGCTGAAGGCCCAAAAGCTCCTAGCCCAGGGCATCGCCCTGGGTATAATAGCAGTCAGCAAGGCGCCCTGTAAGGGCAAAAGCTTTGTTAATTGCCCGGTATTTAAAGCTTTGCCCTTAC
>QSCI01000117.1:0-9151 GCA_003463005.1 Segatella copri
CGATTAACAAAGTCGCCCTGTAAGGGCAAAGCTTCTAATGTTTTAAGCTTTTGCCCTTACAGGGCGTTTTTTGTATATGCCAATAATACCCAGGGTGTTGCCCTGGGCTAGGAGCTTCTGCCCTTTCAGGGCGTGTGGGGCAATCTTCCTTCTGCCCTTAACCTTTTACTTCGACCAATGACCGTTGGTTCAGGGCGTGTTAGAATCGGAAGCAAACCTCGGCATCTGCCATGGAGTAATTATGCTTCGCGAGTGTCTTGTCGTTGATGAGCGCATACTCGGTAAGGATAGAGATTCGCTTGCCGATGTGGAAGTTCAAACCTGCCTCATACTGGGTTCTCTGCATGTTGCTCTTGCCGTTAGGCTGATACATGTCGTAACGCGCCTTCACGTCGATACGGCTGTTCTTTGGCAGCTGAGCCAATGGGGCGATAACCAATCCGTATACACCCTGAGCCTTATCGCCGATGTTTGCATTCAGATTGCAGTCTTTGGCGTTGGCATCGTTGAAATTGGTGATGCTCTTGGCAAAAGCCTTTCCGGTAGAGTGGATATACTCAGAACGTACGGTCCAGCCGTCTTTCTTGTATTCGAATGAGAAGGCGTAGCGGTTCTGGCTGAGCTTGCGAACGCCAGAGCGTTCCTGAATGTCGGCAGTATAGGAGGCATCATGCTCGTCGTTCCAGGTTCCCTTTCTTGCATAAGAACCGGTCCATCCGAAGGCACCGATGCGCATGCCGCTTACTGGCATTACCCATACACCACCAATCACATTCTTCTGATTATCAACGTCCTTGGTATTGGTTCCCTGTCCGTTGAATACACCAATCTGATAGTGCAACAGGTTTCTGCCGTTGGCATTCTTGAGGAAATCGCCCTGGAACTGAAGACCGATGTCACGGCCGTTGGATGCATGTTCTCCGGCACGGTCGCTGAAACCAGCCAGCTTGCTCACGTTCTGTGAATATCCCATGAAGCCCTGGTCGATAGGGTGCGTCGGATTCTCAAAGGTGAACGGGTTCTTGAACTGACCGATCTTCACCTTGAAGTATTCGTATTTCTGCCATTCAGCAAACAGATCCACCATTCTCGGACTGGAACCGAGGGTAGAGGTGTTGCCGTTGAACTGAATCTGAGTTTTCCAGTAGAAGTCGCCTGCTATGCGACCTCGAGAGAGATACGGGCCATACGGATATTGAATGAGTTGGATTCAGCATCTTTCTGTCCGCTGTACTGATACTGGGTCATTCCATACCCCGACAATTTCACGTTGCTCAACCATGATGGTATTTCGATGGTCTGCTTCTGCTGGGCGCTGGCTGAGACCGAAACTGCAGCCATGAGCGCCATGATGATGGTTTTCTTCATCTTGTTTCTATTTTGATTTCTAGGTTTATCTCTTTTCGAGCAATACCACGTTCTCTACGTGAGGGGTATGAGGGAACATGTCCACCGGCTGTACGGCAGCTACCTTATACTCCGCATCCATCAGCTGCAGGTCGCGAGCCTGGGTTGCCGGGTTGCAGCTTACGTATACGATGCGCTTTGGTGCTGCATTCAGGATGACGTTTATTACGTCTGGGTGCATTCCGGCACGTGGTGGGTCGGTGATGATGACGTCAGGTCGACCGTGCTGTGCGATGAAATCGTTGGTCAGGATATCCTTCATGTCGCCTGCATAGAAGAGGGTGTTCTCGATGTTGTTCACCTGAGAATTCACCTTGGCATCCTCTATGGCCTCTGGAACGTACTCGATACCGATTACCTTCTTTGCCTTGTGAGCCACGAAGTTGGCGATGGTTCCGGTGCCGGTATAGAGGTCGTAAACCAGCTCATCTCCGGTAAGGTTGGCAAACTCGCGGGCCACGCAGTAGAGGTGGTAAGCCTGCTCGGTATTGGTCTGGTAGAAACTCTTCGGGCCTACCTTGAACTTCAGGTCTTCCATCAGTTCGTAGATATGGTCATTGCCCTTGAAGAGGCTGAGTTCCAAGTCGTTGATGGTATCGTTTCCCTTCTGGTTGTCTACATACATGAGCGATGTAATCTGAGGGAACTTGTCAGCCACCTGCTGCATCAGCTCCAATGCTCTCTGCTCATCGCCCTCCTCATCGTAGTGGAACTGGAAGACGAGCATCCACTCTCCGGTGTTCGAATTGCGGATCATCATGTTGCGGAGCAAACCGTGCTGCTCACGCAGGTCGTAGAATGTATAGTCGTGAGAATCAGCATATTCGAATACGAAGTTGCGGATCTCGTTGCAGAGGTCATCCATCAGCCAGCACTTCTTGATAGGATAAATCTTGTCGAAGGCTCCGGTGATATGGAAACCGATGGCGTTCTGGGCGTGGCGCTCCTTGAGCGATGTTACGGTGTCATCCTCTTTCTGAGGGAGCTGAGCCAGTTCCTCGGCGGTGAACCATCGCTTGTTGCTGCATCCGAACTCTATCTTGTTGCGGTACTCCTGAGTCTTCACGCTGCCCATGATAGGGCGGAACTCAGGGAGTTCAATCTTTCCGATGCGGGTGAGCTGGTCTTCCACCTGCTTCTGCTTAGCCTTGATCTGCTCTTCGTAAGGCAGGTTCTGCCATTTGCATCCGCCGCAGATGCCGAAGTGCTCGCACATAGGCTCCTGTCGCACCTCGCTCTTCTTGATGAAGCGAACCACCTTGGCTTCGCAATACTTATGTTTCTTCTTTACTACCTGCAAGTCGACAACATCTCCTGGCACACAGAAAGGTACGAAGATGACCTGTTCATCTACGCGTGTGATGCACTTACCCTCGGCTGCTACTGCCTCGATGGTGATGTTCTCTAACAGAGGTAATGGTTTACGTTTTCTTGCCATAATAATGTTTTGTATTTTTTTATGGGTGCAAAGATACTGCAATTTTATGAGAAATGCAAGAGTTGTCCCAAATTATTTGCGAGTAAAGGTAAAAAGGCGTTTAAAGGTAAAAAAGTAAAAAGGTAAAAAAGTAAAAAGATTATCTGGCGATAACAAAAGTAACAAAAGTAACAGGTAATATTCGGTGGTTGTAAAGGGATGAAATGTGAATGTGAATGTGAATTTGAAATGTAAGTGAAGAAAACGGACTGTCATGTGTATCCTTTTGTCAAGGCTGTTTATTGATGATTTTTGATAGTATATATTTTAATGGTGCGTACGCGCGTACCTTATTATATTACGATAAAATGATATAATATCATTACATGCATTCTTTTTTCTTTGCTTTTTCTGGTTGTCGCATCATTGAAATTTTCTTTTTCACTTTTCTCTTTTTCATTTTGTGCATTGCATTTACATTTCAAATTCACTTTCACATTCACATTTTTACATCAGAGGTCACCTGTTACTTTTGTTACTTTTGTTATCGCCTCACAATCCTTTTACCTTTAAATTGCGTCCCGATGCAGCCGTTGCTACGTCGCGACGTGTCTGGCGCTGCGTCGGGACGTAGCCATCGCTACGTCGTGACGCAGTTTCGGGCGCATCGGCAGGGAGGTAAAAAACATTAGAATGCAGGCTGCAATCCCGAGAGACGCACTTTCAGATTCGTCAAATATCTTTCTATCGTATACGGGATTGTTAATTTTCTGCCCGTGTGTGCGTCAACAGTATAAAATGTAATCTCGGGATAGCAAAAAAGCGTATAAAAGTTTGGTAGTATCAAATAAAAATCGTATCTTTGCATTACAAATAATAATTAGCAACGTAAAACGAAATAAAATATATACCTATAACAATTATGAACGAAAAAAGAGTTTATACATTCGGAAACGGAAAAGCAGAAGGCAATGCCCAAATGCGAGAAGTACTTGGTGGTAAAGGCGCAAACCTTGCCGAAATGAACCTGATTGGTGTACCTGTTCCTCCAGGTTTCACCATTACAACAGACACTTGTAATGAATATTATGAAGTGGGTGAGGAAAAAATCAAAGAACTTCTTCAGGACGAAGTAATGGCTGCTGTGGCTCATACTGAGGCATTGATGAACAGCAAGTTCGGTTCTGTAGAGAATCCACTCCTCGTATCAGTACGCTCAGGTGCACGCGCATCTATGCCTGGTATGATGGATACCATCCTCAACCTCGGTTTGAATGACGAAGTAGCTGAGGGATTGGTCAAGAAGACCGGTAATCCTCATTTCGTATACGATTCATATCGCCGTTTCGTACAGATGTACGGTGACGTCGTTATGGGACTGAAGCCTGTAAACAAGGAAGATATCGACCCATTCGAGGCTATCATCGAAAAGGTGAAGGAAGAGCAGGGCGTTACACTTGACAAGGACCTCTCTGTAGAGTCGCTCAAGAAACTCGTTGAACTCTTCAAGGCTGCCATTAAGGAGCAGACCGGTCAGGATTTCCCTACCAACCCAATCGATCAGCTTTGGGGCGCTATCTGCGCTGTGTTCCGTTCTTGGATGAACGAGCGTGCTATCCTCTACCGCAAGATGGAAGGTATTCCTGATGAGTGGGGTACTGCCGTATCTGTCATGGCGATGGTATTCGGTAACATGGGCGATACATCTGCTACAGGTGTTTGCTTCTCACGTGACGCTGGTAATGGTGAGAATCTCTTCAATGGTGAGTATCTTATCAATGCACAGGGTGAGGATGTGGTAGCCGGTATCCGTACTCCACAGCAGATTACAAAGATTGGTTCTCAGCGCTGGGCTGAGCGTGCAGGTATCTCTGAAGAGGAGCGTGCTGCCAAGTATCCTTCTATGGAAGAGGCTATGCCTGAACTCTATAAGGAACTCGACGCGCTGCAGGATAAGCTGGAGCACCACTATCACGATATGCAGGATATGGAGTTCACCGTACAGGAAGGCAAACTCTGGTTCCTCCAGACTCGTAATGGTAAGCGTACAGGTACAGCCATGGTGAAGATTGCTATGGATCTCCTTCACGAAGGTATGATCGACGAGAAGACTGCTATCCTGCGCTGTGAGCCTCAGAAACTTGATGAGCTTTTGCATCCAGTATTCGATAAGCTGGCTCTCTCTAAGGCTAAGGTCATCACACAGGGTCTCCCTGCTTCTCCAGGTGCTGCCTGCGGTCAGATTGTATTCCACGCTGACGATGCTCAGGAGTGGCATGAGGACGGCAAGAAGGTAATCATGGTTCGTATCGAAACGTCTCCAGAAGACCTCGCAGGTATGTCAGCTGCTGAGGGTATCCTTACCGCTCGTGGTGGTATGACTTCTCACGCTGCCGTTGTAGCCCGTGGTATGGGTAAGTGCTGTGTATCAGGTGCCGGCTCTATCAATGTTGACTACAAGACTAAAACTGTTGAGATTGATGGTGTAGTTTACAAGGAGGGTGATTACATCTCTCTAAACGGTACTACAGGTCAGGTTTACGCAGGACAGATTGAGACAAAGGCTGCAGAACTTTCAGGCGACTTCAAGGAGCTGATGGACCTCTGCGACAAGTATACAAAGATGGAAATCCGTACCAATGCGGATACTCCACACGATGCAGAGGTAGCCCGTGCATTCGGTGCCAAGGGTATCGGTCTTACACGTACTGAGCACATGTTCTTCGATGATCAGAAGATTGTAGCTATGCGTGAGATGATTCTGGCAGACTCTGTTGAGGGTCGTGAGAAGGCACTTGCCAAGCTCCTCCCATATCAGAAGGCTGACTTCTACGGCATTCTCAAGGCAATGGATGGCTGCCACGTGAACATCCGCTTGCTCGACCCACCTCTCCACGAGTTCGTACCTCACGATTTGGCTGGTCAGCAGACCATGGCTAAGGAGATGGGCGTAAGCGTAGAGGAAATCAAGAAGCGTGTAAACTCTCTGGCAGAGAACAACCCTATGCTCGGTCATCGTGGTTGCCGTCTCGGTATCACATTCCCTGAGATTACAGCCATGCAGACCCGTGCCATCCTCGGTGCAGCTTGCGAGTTGAAGAAGGAAGGTTACAACCCATGTCCTGAAATCATGGTTCCGCTCATCGGTACCGTTCAGGAGCTCAAGCAGCAGAAGTCTATCATTCTCGCTACTTCTAAGGAGGTATTCGCTGAGTACGGCGTAGAGGTAGAATTTGAGATTGGTACCATGATTGAGATTCCTCGTGCTGCCCTTACAGCAGGTCAGATTGCAGAGGAGGCTCAGTACTTCTCATTCGGTACTAACGACTTGACACAGATGACCTTCGGTTATTCTCGTGATGATATCGCTTCCTTCCTCCCTGCATACATGGAGAAGAAGATCTTGAAGGTTGACCCATTCCAGGTTCTCGACCAGGAGGGTGTTGGTCAGCTCATCAAGATGGCAGTAGAGAATGGTCGTGCTACCCGTCCTAACCTCCGCACAGGTATCTGCGGTGAGCATGGTGGTGAGCCATCATCTGTTAAGTTCTGCGCTAAGGTCGGCATGAACTACGCTTCATGCTCTCCATTCCGCGTGCCTATCGCACGTTTGGCTGCGGCTCAGGCTGCTGTTGAGGAATAAAGAATATTTGTTGATTATCAGTTAATTAAGAGGAAAGTCCTTTAAACAGGGGCTTTCCTCTTAATTCGTTTTTAGCAATAGTAGCACTAAAATGCTAAAAATGAAACGAAATGTTTAGAAAAGTTTTAGAGTAATTTTGTTTAACGTTTAGAGCGTGTTTAGAAGTTTTATGGCTACATTTAAGGTAATTGTTCAGAAACAGAGAAATGATGGCTTTTGGCCAGTTTACATCCGTATCACTCACAATCGTGGAGTGAAATATATAAGGACGGATAAGATAGTTGATTCTAAAGGTGTGGACAAGAAAAACAGAGAGGTTAAGGATCCTTTTGTTCTTCAGTCTTGTTCTGCAAGAATCGCAAAGTTTGCAGAGTTGTTGAATAAGGTGGAGATTAGAAAGTGGAGCGTCCATGATGTTGTGGCATATTTGGAGAAAGGTACTGCGGACATATGTTTTTCTGACTACGCTAGAAAATATCATGATGAAATGTATAATGATGGGCATGAGCGAAATGCAAGAAACTACGAATTGGCTTATCAGCATTTGGAAAGATATGCCGGAAGCAACAAGGTTATGTTCTCCCAGCTTACTACCCAGTTTATCAATGGTTGGATAAAAGCTCTATCTAAGACAGCTAGAGCCAAGGAGATGTACCCTGTTTGTGTGAGACAGATTTTCAAGCAAGCATTGGCTGAGTTCAATGATTATGATAATGGTATGATTCGAATCACTACAAATCCTTGGTTAAAGGTGAAAATACCAAGTTCTGATGTTCCTGAGAAGAAGGCCATCACCATGGAAGAAGTTCGGGCGTTCTTTGCTGCCCCACTTCCAGAGAGCGACAGAGTCTTTCCTTTGCCAGAATTAGGCAGGGATGTTGCTATGATGGTCATGTGCTTGGCAGGTATCAATACCGTTGATATTTACAGGTTGAAGAAAGAGGACTATCATGATGGAATAATTGGCTATGAGCGAGCAAAGACAAGAAATGCCCGACGAGATAATGCTTATATCGAGATGCGAGTGCCTGGAATCATCCTGCCTTTATTTGAGAAGTATTTGGATAAGACCGAGTCGCCTTACTTGTTTAATTTCCACCAAAGAATGACTTCCAGTGACTCTTTCGGTGCCAATGTCAACATTGGCATAAGAAAAGTTTGCGAGAAATCACTTGGTATGAAGCATGATGAAACTTATTGCGTCTATACTTTTCGCCATACGTGGGCTACTGTGGCTCAAAATGAATGTGGGGCTACGTTGGCAGAGGTTGGCTTTGCAATGAACCACTCTGATCGCTATAGAGTTACGAGAACTTATGTGAAGCTAGATTTTACGCCAGCCTGGGAACTCAATGAAAAGGTGGTGGAGAAGATTTTCTTCACGGAAGATCGCTCTACTACTCATGTTTCAGATGAGAAAGGTGACCATTTCGAAAGATTCTCATATAAGCAGCTCATCAAAGGTACGCTGTATTATAGAGGCAAGGCTCTAGTGAAGGTGGAAGATGTCGGCTTCAATAATGTAAATGATGTTATTGAATATCTTATGGCTAGAATGCCAGATACCATCCCTGCAAGAACGATGGTTCAAATCCGTATCGAAAACAAAGATAAGGGGCAAACTAAGGATTATAGTAGAATAGTGAAATAAATATTAGTAATAACTTGCAAGTTACGAAACTTTTTCGTAACTTTGCCAACAATTAAGAAAATGAAACAGAAAATGAGAAAGAAAGGTTTATCAGAGAAACTGTAATCAAGTATTTCTTTGACATGAGCAAATCTACATACACTATCATGGTCTTGGGTGGATTGGCGGCACTTTTTAAAATAATAAAGACAGACCAAGATGGCACGGTATCGGCTATATACTTGGGGATTGTCTTGACAATAGTCTTGGCTATAATTGGATTAATAATATCAAAAAGATAAAATTATGAATGCTTTAGGATTAACTTTTGCTATTTGCTTAGTGCCAGCATTGGCTTTTTTAGCATGGCTTTATACCCCATGGGGTAAGAAATGGTCTAAAGAACTTTGAGTATTAAGACAAAGAGAGGTGGCAAAGTTGATTTGTTACCTCTTTTTGGTTTCGGCTGCTCCCTCTTCAGTCGCAGCCAACAGGCGAACCGTTCAGCTTCGCCTGTAAAGCGGTATCGCCGATGGGTGTCTTGGCAAATGTTCCAAATAGTAGCTGTTTGGAACATTTGCGCTTTTCTTATGTCTATGGCTTCGCTTTATTCCCTTTCTCCTGACTTTCATCCATCCTCGGCTTCACTGAGTTCTCCTGAAAGTCTGGAGAAACTGCACTATGAAGCCATAGAGCAGCAAGGGAGATAGGTCGAACCTTCATGTGGGGCTTTGGCCACCACACCCCTTGGCGGATGGCATACATGCGAGGAGGACTTTTCTTTCAGGGTAGGCTTGCTTCCGTTTTTGGCGAAGATGGACTTCCTTCCCATCTCCACCTATTTTGAAAGCCAGGCTACCCCTCTCTCCAAGCCACATGGACATGCCATTCTCCTCACAAGTGTGCCATCCTCTACGCTCCTATATCTATAGCCGAAGTTTCGGAATCTTATTTTTCTGTTTCTATATTTCCTTATTTTCTTATTTCTTTATATATTTTATATAAGTATATAGTTCTATAAGAATATAATTGTTTCTACCTATAGAACTACAGT
>QSCI01000118.1:0-9091 GCA_003463005.1 Segatella copri
ATGCGTGCAAAGATACAAAATCAAATCGAATACACTATAAAAAGTCCGTAAACTTTTGAGTATTAATAACTTATTTAATAATCGTCTCGTTTTAACGGGACACTAGTGATCTAAAAAACGATTTTAGCTTTCTTGTTGAAGACGAAAGACTTGAAGCTAAATACGTCGGGATTGGTATGGGACGTCTCCCACTTCATACACGTTTAATGTATTATGACTTACTCAAGTTGAATGAATAGAGATTAATGACCCATAATAAAACCCATAATAAAATAGGAGGAATAAATATGGCAAGACCAATAAAAGAGACTCCAATTCTCTATGGAGAAGAGGCTCGTAAATTTGAAATGAGGATGCTAAATCCCACACCAGTTTCTCAAGAAAGAAGAGAACAAATCATGCATGACTACGAATTTCTTCGTGGTAAAGGCGTTAACTGTATTTTCTAGAGTCAAGAATAAGAGGAAGTTATCCTATTTCCAAAATATTTCTTAAAAAGAAGAAGAAATATTTGGTGGTTTCAGGAAAAAAGCGTAACTTTGCAGCCTGAAATTGATAACAGGCTATAATGGGCATGCCCCGATAAGGGACACGAAATGATGCAACGAGCATCCCCATGACGTCTAATTTTAATAACCCAATAAAAATAAAAAAGAAAAATGAAAAAAGGTATTCATCCAGAGAATTATCGTCCTGTAGTATTCAAGGATATGTCTAACGGCGATATGTTCCTCTCTCAGTCTACATGCAAGACTAACGACACTGTTGAGTTCGAAGGCGAGACTTATCCAGTTGTTAAGATTGAAATCTCTAGCACATCTCACCCATTCTACACAGGTAAGAGCAAGCTCGTTGATACAGCGGGTCGCGTAGACCGCTTCATGAACCGTTACGGTAAATTGAAGAAGTAATAATATACCTTTTTTTATAAGGATATATTTATTATCGCAAAGATACTGAGTGCATTCCAGCGTAGTTGCATATACGTAGGAATGCACTTTTTTTCTCTATTCTATCCTCATGCAATCGATTTCTACATACATTATTATATAGAAAGCACTTAATCTTTAACTTCAAAACATTATCGAGAATTATGAAGCATACTAAGTTTTTTATCTTCGCGCTCCTTGCTGCGATGACGTTCTCTGCCTGCGGCACTGACGATACCCTGCAGTTCTATTATCCTGAAAACGGCGGTACAACCGGTGGCGGTAATACAGGTGGTGGAAGCACAGGTGGCAATACCGGAGGTGAATCAACCGATAAGAACAATACAAACAAGAATGTGGCTACTGCCAACATGCCACAAGTGGTAAGAAACGCTATCGGCGGTCTGGAGTTCCCAAAGCTCAAGAACAATGGCAGCAGCTATGCCATCGTTCACATGGATAATACAACAGGTATGTTGAACTATTCTACAGAATGGGATGACAACATGAAGAGCCAGAGATGGAGCTGCTATACTTTCCACACAGGAAACACGGCTTCTAACGTTGACAGATGGAAACCTAGTCAGGGCGAGCGCAAGTATCCATGGGATACGGATCTGAAAGAACAATGGGGAATCACAGATTTCACAGAAGACCCTACTCCTACAGCTCAAGGCTTTGACCATGGTCATATCTGCCCTTCTGCTGACCGCAAACTCAATCTGACACAGCAGAAACAGACTTTCTTCATGACCAATATGCAGCCTCAATATGCCAATTTCAACGAGCGTGGTACCTGGTATAAGATGGAGGGTGAGCTGCGCAAGCTGGCTCCGAAGATTGACTCAGATACCCTCTTCATCGTGAAGGGCGGTACCATCGACCCGGTAGGCAGCGAGAGTAATCTCCTGGGCTGGAAGAAGAATGGTGCTTCTAGCGAAACCCAGAAGCCAGGCTATATCCCAATACCAAAGTATTTCTTTGTTGCCGTGCTGAAGAAAGAGTATAACCAGAAGACCAAACAGTATGGCTACAGTGCTTTCGGCTACTGGTTCCTTCACGAGAACAAGGCATTTGAAAAGGGCGATGAGCTCGGCAACTATATCGTAAACATCAAGACGCTGGAAGACAAAACCGGCATCGACTTCTTCTGTAATCTCCCTGATGAAACCGAGAAGGAAGTGGAAAACGTAGATGCAGAAGCTCTCAAGAGACTTTGGGGCTTTAAATAAATCAGGCTATATACAAACAAAGAATCCGCTCTCTCAAATCAATGAGTGAGCGGATTTCTTGGTTTATATCATTATCTTCTCGGCAACTTCTTGATAGCATGTGGCATGAATGCCCTACCGGTAGCCTTACCGAAGCTAGGAGCTACGGAATCGGTTGCAGCAGAACGGGTCTTCTTACGGGCTCCACTCGGATCGTAACGCACTAAATCGATTTGCATCACATCACCCTTAGCCTTACCTGTTCCTATCATATAACCATAGAACACATCCTGGCCCTTTTCATCACCCAGATAGAAACCATACTGCTTAGCACCTGCATCCATCACATAGGTAGCACCAGAATTATAACGGATATAAATATCACCATTCTTATCGATGTACCAGGTAAACTTCAGAGTTTGGGATTCATAGCTTCCATCATCGGCATAATCCACTTCTACACCATTACCACTGAGCGAGTTAACCTTATCACCCGCCTGATAGAACGTCATCTCGGCAATGAAACTGTAGTTATTGCGAGACTGGCCGTCCTCAGCAAGTTCAGAGAGCATCACAGAGCCTCTCCAGTCGCCTGTAAGAGTCTGAGCCTCCAACAGCAGGTCATCATCCTGAGAGCCGTTAGAACCGTTGTTCCAGTCGCCCTGGTTCCATCCCCAGCCACCATGATTATAGTCATCATACCAATAATAATCATCATACCAGTAATCATCATCATCACATGAGGTAAATGAGAAAGATGCTGCAGCTATCGCCATCCACATCCATATCCGATTAAACTTTTTCATATCAATTTATCAGTTAAGTTATTTATATTCTTATATCTTCTATTCTTTTGAGCTCTTGAAGAACAGCATTCTTTCTTGAACTCGATGCAAAGGTAGTGGATTTTTCGTCTGCATCAAAGGGGAAAAGGATACAAACTGAGGGGGAAATCCCTATTCTTTAGGAAAAAACTATTTTTTTTATGGTATTAATTTCCATTTTAATGATGTATCTTTCTCTGTATCAAATATTTAACACAATCTTAACACATTGTTCGATATTTTGTGTATCTTTGCATCAGTAATAATTCTAAGATCATACTTTTAGGACAAAGTAATTTCTAAGGATCAACTCAACAAATGAGTTTCAACTGTTAATTAATCGTTAAACCTTTAAAATTATTAAGTTATGAACAAATTTTTACGCTATTCATTATCATTGGTTCTGGCATTCGTAGCTAGCGTTACATTTGCACAGGAAGTAACTTTTGACTTTGCAGGAAACAATTGGAAACTGCCAGTCTCTAAAGAACAAGGCATTACCAATGCAACAGATTTCACCAATGGCACTTATACCATTACGGTCAGTGCACCGGAAAAAGCATACTATCTTGCATCAAACAATGCCATCATCTATGGAAAAAAGGACGCATATATCAACCTTCCTAAGTTTGACTTTGATGTAGAAAGAATTGATATTATCAGCCCTGCTGGAGGATCTGGTAAAACTACCAGAAACATTTTTGTTGGTAATAAAGCTGTCAGTACACAAACAACAGGTGCTAAAGGTACACACCAGTACGAAATTGCTGCAGACAACCAGGCTGCCAATACGGTATATACCATCAAAGTTACAAATGCCTACAATGACCAAATCCAAAAAATTCTGATCTGGAAAAAGGGTTCTGCCAAACCTATAGAAACAAAGAAGGTAGATAACATTGCTGCATTTAAAGCTATTGGTGTCGGCAATAAAGCTATTTTGACTTTAAAGAATGCACAGGTACAATATGTAGGCACTGGCGACATCTATATCGTTGATGAGACTGGTGGTATAGACATCTACCAGAGTTCTCTGTCTTATAAAGCAGGTCAAATTCTCAATGGAACAATTGAGGCTTCTTATGATGAATTTAAAAAACTCCCAGAGTTAGTTAACATTGCTGCTTCAGACATCAAAGTTACAGATGGTATTGTCAAACCTATCGAAATGACGGTAGAAGAGGCTGCAAAACAGGAAAATGCATGCAAACTTGTTACTATCAAAGATGTTACTCTCGTAAAGGCAGTAGAAGGCGAATACACAAACTATTACACAGATGCCGAAAAGACAATGCAGATTTTCGACAAGTTCAAACTTGATTACAAACCTAATACGGAGACTGCAATGGACTATACAGGTATCATCATTCCATTCAATACCAAGATAGAACTCGCTCCTACTGTAGCTCCTACAGCATCAACTACCGGCATCACTAACATTACAACAGATGAAGCTGCAAAGAACGCTCCTGTTTACAACCTCGCAGGCCAGAAGGTAACCAAGGCTTACAAGGGTGTAGTTATCAAGAACGGAAAGAAGATGATTCAGAAGTAATCAAATTCAAAACAACATATTCCTACCACTCCCCCGATATTCATTTATCGGGGAGTTTTTTGTTAGGCATAACATAAGAAGGAACCACAAGCAAATCAACCAAATATTACCCCTATAATATGAAAAGTGGAATAATTTAATGCAATAACATAAAAAAATACACCTAAAACTACGATATCTCATTTATTTTCACTACCTTTGTTGCGATTAATAAACGTATACGAATAAAAAATGATGAAAAAAAAATTATATATCACCCTATTAGGACTGCTCTCTACCATTATGACAGCAGCTGTACCCTACTGCGATGTGAGAAAATTCTCTATCACAGACGGACTCGCTGCCAATACCATCTCAGACCTCAAACAAGGTAAAGACAACCTCATGTGGTTCAGTACCTGGAACGGACTGTCGTTCTATGATGGCTACAAGTTTCATACTTTCAGAGACAACCCCGATGATATTGACGTGCTGTCAACCAACCGTATACTCCAAATAGAACCATCCTATAACAACAACGTGTGGTGTATCACATACGACCACAAGCTCTACGTATACGATACCCACTTCTGCCGATTCTTTGCTGTAGGACAGAAATTCAACAAACTGTTCAACATCGACCTGCGCGTGAGCCAGGTATACCCATTGAAAAACGGAGTTACATGGTTTACTTCAGAAGATGGAAAATACATCATCCGATCGGTAGGAAAAACCTTTGATGAGCGGAACATAGAACTCATCAAAGTAGGAGAAAAGGGACTCAGAAGCGGAAATGTATGGTACATCCATCAAGATATACACGGAAGAGAATGGGTGCTTACCAATAAAGGCGCATACATATATCATTCGAAAATTCCAAGCAAACTGCCTTTCAAATGGCTCAGAGGGGTAGGAGAAGATGAGTTTCTGGCAACTGAAGACGGTAAACTGGCAAAATATGACCTGCAGAACCGACTCACCATGATACCGATGCCAGAAGGCGTAACCCGTATCAACCAACTGAAAAATACAGGTTACCAACTTCTGCTGGCAACCAATCTGGGTGTGGTCATCTACAACCCGCGCACCTTCAAGTTTGATATCATCAACGTACAGAGCCCGAGTCAGCCTCTGGCAGAGATAAAGAAGATTTATACCGATGATTTCGGTATGGTATGGGCATTCACTGACGGCATGGGAGTAACCCTCGTCAATCCGAAGACCGGACAGAAACAGTGGCTCTTTGCCGACCAGGACGACCCGATGGACCGCACAACCTGCGAAAGCAATTTCATCACACAAGATGAACACAAGACCCTCTGGGTAGTGCCAAGGGGAGGAACCTCAGTTATTTTGACCGCAAGGCTGGAAAACTGGTGCCTTATCTGCTGAGAAGCAATTCATCGGGCAACTACCGCATACCGAAGATTACGAAATATGTACTCTCAGACCAGGGAATACTCTGGCTGACAGGCTCTCACGATCTGACACAGGTAGTCTTCAAATATCACCCTTACATTATCAACAAGCTGGATGAGGGCGAAGACGAAGTGTTCTCGGTGAATGCATCGCCAGACGGACATATCTGGGCTGGTTATTACAATGGCATAATCCAGGTGCTCAACGCATCCTACCAAAGCATCGGATACCTGTCGCCAAGCGGACAGATTGTGCCACAGCAGGTAAACTTCACCGAGAAAAGCATCATGTCTATCCACTTCGATATCAAGGGAAGAGCATGGATAGGAACCAACGGAAATGGTGTCTATCTGATAGATAAAATGCAGGTAAGACACTTTGTTTATGATGCCAACAACCCGTCATCGCTGCCGTTCGACAAGATACAAGACATTGTAGCCGACCGCACCGGACGCATTTGGATAGGTACCTACGGAGGTGGGCTGGCACTTGTTAACGAGGCGGCAGACGGCAGTATCAGCTTCATCAGTAAACGAAACGGACTGCCTTGGGAGAAACAGCATTACGACCGCATACGCCGCATCTGCTGCACCACTACGGGAACCATTCTCGTAGGAACTACAGATGGTCTCATCACCTTCAGTGATGCCTTTACAAATGCAAGAAAGATTAATTACCACAAGACCTACTACATACCGAACGATACAACTAGTCTGGCTGCAAACGATATGAACAATATCATGGAGCACACCAGCGGCAAGATGTATATCTCGCAACAGGGCGGTTTGATGGAAGAGATTGTGAGCAAATCGCTCCTGCAAGACAACCTGAAGACGAAATACTTCCATGCCATCGATATTAACGAAGGCATCGTACAGGGCATGGTAGAAGACAACCAGGGAAGAATCTGGGTAATCAGAGAATCGAGTATCGACTGCGTAAACCCGAAAACGGGCCAGTGTAATGTGTTTGGACCTAACGACTTCGACTTCAACATGTCGTTCTCGCAAAGCCGTCCTTACCACGATCCGGCAAGCAACAACATCTCGGTAGGTACCCCGATGGGACTGATTACCTTCAATCCGGCTACGCTGAAGAAGAGCAACTACCAGCCTAAAGTCATCTTCTGTTCCCTCCATTATAGCGGAGAGAAGGAGTCGGAACCTATCCTGCACAAGGATAAAATAGTGATTCCTGCCAACAAGCGAAACCTGACCATCAACTTCGCATCGCTCGACTATCAGCGCAAGTATCAGACCAAATACCTCTATCGCATAGATGGTTATACAGCTCCAGGCGTGTGGATATCAAACGGAAGCAACCATACCATCGGCTTCAACCGTATCAGTCATGGCGATTACGTACTCAAGGTGAGAGCCACCAACTCTCACGGTGTATGGAGCAAGTATGTGGCAGAACTGCCTATCGAAGTGCGCCCTACCTTCTGGGAAAGCATCTGGGGCAAATTTCTGATGCTGCTTCTGCTCTTCGGTATCGTAGGCGCAATTTTCTATACCTACAACCAGCGCCAGCGCGAGAACGTAACCCACGAGATGAGCGTGATGAAGAACGAGTTCTACAACGATGCAGCCAACCGTCTGAGAACCCCTCTAACGCTCATCGGAGCCCCGGTAAAAACCGTTTTGGATACCGAACCGGGTATCACCCGAAAGGGCAAGGAACTGCTGAGAATGGTAATAGACAATGCCAACGAAATGCTGGTAATGCTGGACAAGGCTCAGAGATACGGCAACAAGGCAGACTTCTATACGAACAGCGGTCTGACCGAGGAAGATTACGACCTGACAGAAAGGGAGAAAGAGAACGGACAGATTGACGACCGCAATGCATCCGACTATCTGGAAGAAGTAAATAAACAGAAAGAAGATAAGGATGAAGAGACTGAACGCCTGGAAGAAATGGGCAAGGAACAGAAAGAAGCACAGGAAGAAACGAAACTCAAAGACCAGACGGTACTGGTAGTTGAAGACAATGCCGACCTGCGCAAGTTCCTCTACAGCATTCTCTCGCCTACCTATAACGTGCTGCTCTCAGAGAATGGAAAGGCAGGTTTGGTGATGGCCCGCAAGGAGATACCAGACTTTATCCTCACGGACGTTACCATGCCTGTGATGGATGGTTTGTCGATGATTCACGAGATCAAGCAGGATACCACCCTCAACAACATCCCAGTGATGATTCTCTCGGCCAAGGCAAGCGTAGAAGATCAGCAGCGAGGCTTTGATGAAGGTGTTGATGCCTATATCACCAAGCCATTCTCTACCCCTTATCTGCTCGGCCGAATAGAGGCTATCCTCACCCAGCGCCGCAACATTCAGATGGATGTCATCAGAAAGCTGAAGGAAACTGGCGATAAAGATGCCATAGCAGCCCTGCGAATACTGCCTGCAGCAGCTCCTCAGCCTGCTCTTAACCAGGCTGAAACTAGTGCCGAGAGCGAAGCGGTTGACCCAAACAGCGAGCTGGCATTGATGGCGGCACAGATGCAGGACAGAACCATGATGCGTGCCTTCAGGTTTATTGTTGAAAATGCAGGCAACCCGGAACTCAAGATAGATGATATCTCGAACGAAATCGGTATGAGCCGAAGCGTACTATATAATAAGGTGAAAGCAACAACCGGAATGACACCGGTAGACTTCGTTCGCCATATACGTATCAAGAAGGCATGCGAGATGTTGCGCAAGACAGACGATACACTGAGCAGCATCGCCTTTGCAGTAGGTTTCACCGACCCTAAGTATTTCTCGAAGGTATTCAAGAAAGAAACGGGTATCGTGCCTACTGAATACCGAAACAGAACGCAGGGATAGCCCGCATCATTACAGATGAAAGCAGTCATCATTACTGATGGCTGCTTTTATCTGTATTGACAAAAAAGTAATACATGATACAGGACATATCTTCAGTTGTTGCCGAGCACAGCCTTCTTTGTTATCGTACACAGCAAAACGTTCAAGCAAGGAAAAAAGCAGAATAGTCATAAAATTGAGCCATTTTGCTTTGTTTTTTGACCGAATATTGCAAAAAAGTATAAAAATGGGGGGGTATTTGATTAATTTTCCCTTTTTACTGAAAAAAAACTGAGAAAAAGTTTGGTGTTACAAGAAAATGTAGTATCTTTGCAACAAGTTCTTAGAAAAGTTAAATGAT
>QSCI01000119.1:0-9003 GCA_003463005.1 Segatella copri
CCACTTCCCCTCACGCCCCCTGCAATTCCCTTCACGCATCCCTGCAATTCCCCTTCACGCCCCCTGCTATTCCCCACACGCCCTGAAAGGCAGAAGCTCCTAGCCCAGGGCATCGCCTGGGTATTCATGTCCGCACGCCTGGCGCCCTGTAGGGGCAAAAGCTTTATATGTCGACCCGAATCTCAGGCTTTGCTCGTCGATTCATCCTTTTCCTTTTTCATGTTGCGATATGCTTGTTGGTGATGCAAAGAGATGAATATTTGTAGGGATTTCCAAAAAATAGAGTGATTTAAAACTTATTTTTTATAAAATCTATAATCAAGTAGCAAGAAAGTCCTGAAAAGTCCTGAAAAGGAATATGCTTTTGATTATATACGAAAAAAAAATGCTTATTTTTGTATATTCATAATCTTCTTAGAAGAGGTAGATAATAAAGATGAAATAGAAATGAAGCAATATAAATTTGTAGACTTATTTGCTGGTTGTGGCGGTCTTAGTCTTGGATTGCAGCAAGCTGGCTTTACTCCATGGTTTGTAAACGAAATCGTAGAGCAGTTTTGTAATACCTACAAGTATAATCATGAATTGAGTGATGATCATTACTTTGTTGGTGATATAGCTGACCTCAATCAGCATCTTGATGAGTATAAGAATTTGCTATCAGATATAACCTTAGTCTGCGGAGGACCTCCTTGCCAAGGATTTTCTATGGCAAACCGACAACGCATATTAGATGATCCACGTAATTCTCTTTATAAACAATATCTGATTTTCTTGCAGAATGTTCGACCAAAGTTCTTTATAATGGAGAATGTAAAGGGAATGATGAACAAAATTGAAGAAATTAAAGAAAATTTTAAAGAGTATCTGGGAGAAGAATATCAATTTGATTATGCTCTTGTAAAAGCGCAAGATTATGGTGTTCCTCAAAATAGGGAACGTTTTATAATGATAGGTAATAGAGTTAATATTTCTCCCAAATTAATTTTTGAAGAGATATATAAACATAAACGAAAACCATTTGTGTTGAAAGACGCCTTAGATGGATTACCACATCTTGTCGCCAAAAAAGAAAAAGGTTCGAAGGGAATAGAGTGTGCAGAGTCTGGTTTTACAGAATGTGATTTTACATATATTCATAATGACTTTTATAAGTTTATTAATGGAGAAAAAGATATTAAGAAACTCTATAACCACAAGAATAGATATAATAATGAGCGTGATATAGAGATATATAGGCGGTTGCCGCAAGGAGCAAATTCTTTGCATGAGTCAATAGCAGATATTATGCCTTATAAAAGAAGAAATGGTATTTTTAAGGATAAATATTTCAAATTGGATGAAACGCAAATTTGCAAGACGATAACTTCTCACATGAGGTTTGATTGTAATATGTATATACATCCATGGGATGCAAGAGGTTTGAGTCCTCGGGAGGCTGCACGTATCCAGACTTTCCCAGATGATTATGTGATAACTGGTTCTCAGAATATGTGGTATGCACAGGTTGGGAACGCAGTTCCAGTAAAACTTGCCAAAGCTATTGGTGATGGCATTATGAAATTTATAAAATGAGACATCTTGAATTATTTGCAGGTATAGGCGGTTTTAGAAGAGCGATGGATCTTCTGACACAAGACCATATTATGAATTTTCACTGCGTAGGCTATTCTGAAATAGATCCTAAGGCAGTGAAAACATATTGTGCTAATTACAGGCCAGAGCAGGATGAGGAAGTTGCAATGGGGGATATTGTTGAATTTACTAAAAATCCAGAGAATATAGAAAATTTGCCAGACTTCGATCTGATAACAGGTGGATTCCCATGTCAAACATTTAGTATGATGGGAAAGCAGGCTGGGTTCAATGAGGATAGAGGACAGATGTTTTTCCGTATTATAGACATTCTTGCAGCAAGAAGACCTCGATATGTCTTGCTTGAAAATGTAAAGAATCTAAGAAATCACGACCAAGGGAGAACCTATAATAGAATTAATGAAGAATTAGAATTGTTAGGATATAGGGTGTTTAGTGCAGTCTTCAATACTGCAAATTTTCATCTTCCACAAACTCGAAATAGGCTTTTGATTTTTGCAACAACTGAACCTCTTCCAGACAACTTTGAGGATATGTTTTCTAGTGCAAATGTTGCTGATACTTTTGAGAATGTATATGCTAATTTAAGTGTTAGTCATTATGAAACAGTTAATGATTTACTTCAGAGAAATGTTAATCAAAAATACTTTTTATCTGAAAAAATCAAACCAACCATATTGGCTGATGGGTCAGCTAATTTCAAATCTCGTTCAGATATAAATATGAGAATAGCTAGACCTCTGACAGCTACAATGCACAAAATGCATAGAGCTTGTCAAGATAACTATTATAGTCAAGATTTCATAGATTCTCAAGGAGAAATAAATCCTGTAGAAACGATGACAAAAGAAGAACTGGCAAAATTGCCAATTCGTAAAATAACGCCAGAAGAAGCATTTATGTTGCAGGGTTTTCCTGCAAGTTTTGCACTAAATGGTCGTAATGCAGGTGTTGCTGATGGCTCTCTGTATAAGCAAGCAGGAAATGCTGTTAGCGTAAATACTATTTATGCAGTTTTGTATTATCTTATCATAAACAATATAATTCATGAATGATATGTTTTTCTTCTTTTTTGATATTGAAAAGCGCATCGGCTTAAAGAAATTAAGCGGCGTAGAATTGGGTACAAGTGAGTCAAGTAATCAGACTCATATTGGGTTATTTGAAGATGTCCTTCAATTCTTAGGAGATAATGTCGTTACTACGGCAATGTTAGTTTATGGGGATTACTGTCAAATACTGGATTGTTATTTTGACAGAATTAAAAATCCTGATGGAACTTATAGAAGTCCTAAAATACGAAAAGGGGGAGTTGGTGAAGAATCCGTTGTCTCAAAAATTAGAGAGTTTGCCTTGGAAGATAAGAGTGCAGATTGGTATCTCCTTTGGTCTGGATTAGAAAATAAAGATTTGGTATTTTGGCTTATCAATAGTCATTCTGAAGATTTTGCTATTATCAAGACCTTGGTTAAGGATAATGTTCGCATCATTAAAGATGAGGATAAGGCTTATGCTGGTTTAAAGAATATCATGGTGAGTAAGATAAACAACTCTAGCATTGATATTCAAAAGGAGATAGAAATCATCTCTCAAACGGGTGCTGTATGTAAAAAATATAAACCGTTTGATTTAGATAAGGCAAAAAAGCATATTGCTTTAGTAGGTAAGCAAGGTGAAGAATTGGTAAATGAGTATCTAGAAAGATTAAAATCTGCCAAGGAATTAGATTCTTTTGAATGGATGAATAAGAGCAGAGAATCTGGTTTGCCATACGATTTTATTTTGAATGGAACTTCTGATATACATCAGTATGTTGATGTTAAGTCAACAAGATTTGGTTTCAGCCAGAATATTGTTTTCAGCAATCAAGAGGTTGAATTTGCTAATCTATTGAATGCTGATACTAATTATTCCGTTTATAGAGTATTTGATATGTCTGAATCTTCTGCTAATCTGAAGATATGCACACAGTGCTTGCCTTATATGAAGGAGATGAATAATAATATTCAAAAGCTTAATGCTGCTATTGTTGAGAGTAAGACGAAACTTATAGATTTAAACATTGCAGTTTCTCCAGTAGATTGTTTTAGTATGATACAGGAATCAATAAAACTATAAGAAATGGATGAGATTGTAAAACATATAAATGATACAAATGCCAGCTATAGGCAACCAAATGCTGGTGATGCCAAGAATACAGATTTGTTCTTGGATAATGAGCATTATGCTTTTTTTGAAGGTGCTGGCGAACATGTTACGGTAAGATTTTTTAAAGAAAATCTTTCACAGGCTATATTGTTTATAGCTTCAATTTTACCAAGAAAATTCGATCAATCAGCCACGCATTGCATTATTGAGTATTCTAGTAAGTTTGTTATAGACCAATTGGCTATACTTGATGCTTTGTTTAAAGTAGATGGGAAGTCTGTAGATACAATAACACAGGTCTGGAATGCTCGTAAAAATGTTGTTCAAAAAAATGGGAAAATTGATAATCGTTTCTATTTTAATGGCTTGATGCAGGATGTCGTTTATCTAGATAGTACAGGTGAAGAACGCAAAGCGAAGTTTACTGTTCGTAATTATATGGCAGGGGAATATTCTGAACTGCATATAAAAAAAGCAGAAGATGGAATATTTGATATTGAGATTAAAAATGTAACAACGCCATATAATGATGGGAAAGAAGATGATGTTGAGGAGATATTGAGTAATAATAATTGTTCGATTCCTCTCCAACAAATCTTCTACGGTGCCCCTGGCACCGGCAAGAGCCACTCTATAAACGAGCTTACAGCGGGCAAGGATGTTATCAGAACAACATTCCATCCTGATACCGACTATTCCACTTTTGTAGGCGCATATAAGCCTACCACTAAGCCTGTGCCAGTAATAACTGTTATTGGTACTGAAGCTGTTCCTGTAAGGGATAAAAACGGCAAAGAAATGATGGAAGACAAAATCGTCTACGAGTACGTGAGTCAGGCTTTCCTACAGGCATACGTTGCGGCATGGAGAAAGTATAGTGACGCACAAGAAGGTGAAGAGCCAACGGATGAATTTCTGGTTATTGAAGAGATTAACCGAGGCAACTGCGCCCAGATTTTCGGTGATCTCTTCCAGTTACTCGACCGTGGCGATGAAGGATTCTCTGAATATCCTATCAAGGCTGATTCTGACATGAAGAAACTGCTCGAAAAAGAATTTGAAGGACTGGAAATCAAGAATAAGGAGGGTATTAACGCTCTGTTTAAAGGTGGCAAGGACATTGTAGCCGAAGTGTTGGCTGGTGACGTCTTGCTGCTTCCTAACAACCTCTATATTTGGGCAACCATGAATACCAGTGACCAGTCTCTCTTCCCGATAGATTCTGCCTTCAAGCGCCGTTGGGACTGGAATTATGTGCCAATAAGTGATGCTGGTAAGAACTGGATGATTGAAGTGAATGGTGCTCAGTATGATTGGTGGAAATTCCTTGAGGCTATTAATGACAAAGTTTACCATGCAACCTATTCTGAAGACAAGAAGATGGGTTACTTCTTCTGCAAGGCTAATGACGGTGTGATAAGTGCCGAAAAATTTGTCAGCAAGGTTATCTTCTATCTTTGGAACGATGTGTTCAAAGACTCTGAATTTGAGGGAGATACCTTTAAAGATGAGGATGGAGAAAAACTCTCATTCGACAAGTTCTACTCTGTAGAAAACAATCAGGTCAAAGTGAATGGGGCAAAAATCGTAAAATTCCTGAGTAACTTGAATTTGGAACCTGATTCTGAAGCTGATGAAGACAACAGCGAAGAGGGATTTGAAACCGAAGGCGATAAGAAACTTCCAAAAACTTCTAAAGTGTTTTCTGTTGAATTCCCTGACGGAACCGTAATAAACGAGAATAATAAGTTTGATACCTATCATAAGACGCTTTCTAAAATCGGAATAGAACAGGTGGAGAAAATTGCGGCAGAAATGAAGTATCATCGTCTTCATACACCTTTGGTAACAAAGAGTAAATATGAGGCTATATTGAATAAACCTGAATATAGTTATATCCAGGAGGGCGATTGTTTCATTGTTAAAGGTATTAACAACATCACTATGTACCGCATGGTAATGCTGTTGGATAACCGCTTAGACTTGCAGCTGAAAGTATGTTATGAATAAGACTTTTGTCTGCAAATAATCGATTTAAAAAGTAGGAAAATGAGAATCCTGATAGAAGAATATCAATACAATGTATCTGATGTGCACGATGTATTATACGGCATCGATCCAATGGAGAACGTAGAGGGCAAGGTGTCCATCCATTATGTAGGGTATTATTATAATCCCCTATTAGGAGACTGCGTGTTTATTCTTCCTAAAGTATTGCTGCGTGATGTGGATGGCAAGGAACTTGCTTTTGGCAAGTACCAGCCATACGATATTATCAACCCTGAAGGTCAGGAAAAACTGACAAAAGAGGAGCGTGATTTCCTCTATGGATTTGCTGTATGGATATATAGGGCCATCGTTGTATATAAGAACGACAAGAGCAACGACTCGACTATTGTTTATCAGAAGATGATTAATCAGGTGGGTGGTAGCAGCAAGCGAAAGAGCAATACATTCCTTGATATTCTTCTGTCGCTAATCCAGTTTAATAAGGACAATAAGAGTTTCTTCTTCTTCGTGCTGAAGAACCTCCATTCAGGCTTAAACAAGATAAACTGGACCCGCACTATCAGTACTACTTCTGCTATCATCCAGGGAGGGGATGCTATCTACTTAAACCCTGTCAACAAGAAACGCAAGATTAACTTCGATGAAGAACTGCTTGTCATCTTCTTTTCGATTCTCAACTATATTGGCGATACATACGGATTTCCTAAAGAAATAAACTGCAATTTTGACCTGATAAAGGGCAAACAGTTTGAGAAATACAGAAGCGGATACGGCAAAGTACGCTTGAACCAGATTAAGTATAAGTATTTCTCTGACAAGGCGTTGCAGCTTTGGAAGCTCTGCTATGCTTTCTTCGACAAGTCACATCATATATATGTAAATACCAGTCAGAAAGAGTATCTGCTTGTCAAGAGTTTTCATATCGTGTTTGAGGCGATTATTGATGCCTTGGTGGGCGATAATCCGCTGCCTGACGGAATGGACAAGAAACAGGAAGACGGTAAGATAGTGGACCACCTCTTTACGGCGAAGAGCTTGATTAATGACGAATCAAGCAATACTTATTATATCGGTGACAGTAAGTATTATAAGATGGGCAACGAACTCGGGAAGGAGTCCATTTATAAGCAATACACCTATGCGAGAAACGTGATACAGTGGAACCTGGATATCTTTAACAGTGGCAGAAAGCCTGAATCCGGCATTAAGCTTCGGGATGATGAAACAGAAGGATATAACATCATTCCTAACTTTTTCATTTCTGCTACTATGGACGAAAAGTTTCGCTATGCCATAGACGGTATTAAGGAAACTGACAGAAAGAACAACAGATACATTTCCAAGCAGTTTCAGAACAGATTGTTTGACCGTGATACGCTGCTTCTATTCCATTATGATGTTAACTTCCTGTTTGTTGTTGCCCTGTATGGGCGTAACGGGCAAGGAGAAAAGAAAGTTTGGCGAGATAAGGTTAGGAAAATGTTCCGTAAGGAAATCCAGCAAATGCTAAATTCCAAGTTTGACTTTTACGCTGTGACAGCCAAGGAAGGAGTGAGTGGCGTGGAATATATCCAAGACCATTTCCAGCAGTTACTCGGCAAGATATTTACACCTTACGATGATAGAGGTACACAGAGGTACTACTCTTTAGCGCTGGATAACGGGGAACAGTTTGCTGGTGAAAATGCAACTATTCTTTCTCAGTTGAAAGATTCTTTTTATGTAGTGCCATGCAAGTTAGGTGATGATCCTAAAACGTTATTACCAGAGGTTGCTCCTTTGGCAGAGGGTATACAGGTTCCGTCTTCGTTCCTGACGATGCACTATCTTGAGCGTTATCTTGATAAAACGATTCTGGTTGGTTGCTATCATGATGAGGCACACCTTAATTGGATTCTCGGAAAGAACGATAAGGGAACTCTTATTTATAATATCCGTGTCGGTAAAGAACGTGAAGGTGGGCAGATTAAGGCTCACCTTGACAAGATGGTGGTATCATTTGTTGTGCTCTATGAGTATGGGCATGAACATGAAAATAAGTATCGTGTGTTCCATGTACATCACCATGCTTATATCAAAGAGGATAGAATGCGTGAAACTCTTTATCCAAGTGAGCCAAAGGGTAATTATTTCTGTTATGTCTTTGACGAAGAAGTAACGCTAGGTAAACTTGATGTACAACGGCTGATTTCCCAAAAACGAATAGATGACAGGGAATATGTTGATGGTGCGCCTATCTTTATGAGTGGTAAAGAATTGATAAAATATAGAAAATAATAGGAGAAAAAGAAATACAAAATTTGTAGATGAGAATCTTGTCGAAGAATTTAGGCTATACCATGATCAGCATACCCATCTGCGAGTTGTAACAAAAGAGGAAAATTTAAGTTTATTGAAAAAATAAAAAAATAGCAGAAAGAAATGGGGAGGCGTGGGTAATCAGCGTTGTCATTTTTGTGTTTATCTCTCCGCTATCACTTCAATCCCATCTTTCTCAATTTCCTTGAGCAGGAAGGGGTTGAGGTGCTGGTGCTTTCGGATAATATCGACAGGGCAGCCCAGAAGGGCTTCAAGGTATGCTTTCAGACGGACTATCAGGAAAAACTTAGGGGGCATTTCTACATAGATATCTACATCGCTGCCATCGTGGTGCTGTTTTCTTGCCTTCCCTTGTTTTCATTCTTAATATCCTTTTTTAAAAGGCTTTTGCCCTTACAGGGCGCAAGGCTGATTGCGCTTATACCCAGGGTGTTACCCTGGGCTAGGAGCTTCTGGGCCTTCAGCCCGTGCCTGAACCACATGCGGAAGTTCAGTTCCTAACATAATTATATAATTTAAAATGTTTGTAATGCAAACGAGCACAATGAAAGCTGCTTTCAAATTGCCGAGTGCAGCTTTTCTTCTGTAAATATATGAAATATTTCTCTTTTCTGCAAGTTTTTGGGCTTTTTCTTTTGTGTTTTCAAAGGAAAAATGTAAATTTGCAGAAAAAATAAGTGTGTCCTGAGACAGAATAGAATCCGATATTGGCTATATTTGATAGATTTCTGTCGTAACTTCTAGAGAGATGGTGGCAGACCCACCGCATTCGGCATGCAGGTGCTGATTGCAAACCACTTTGTGCTGCTCTGATGGAAACTGATGGGTAGTGAACGACAATTGAAAGCCTTCCGTAAGGTTGGCAAGGTATGTGTCAAGGAGATGAACGCAAGTGAACCATTGATGAAGCATCGTTAGCAAATTTGGCAA
>QSCI01000012.1:0-62944 GCA_003463005.1 Segatella copri
TATAGATTAGAAGTACAATACAACTAAGTAGTGTACTCGTTTTACTATTTCATTATAGACATATTCTGATGAAGTGATTTCCTATTCTAATTGTGTAGTATGTATTCATATAGACATTGATATAAGGTTATCTTAATGTGTTTTTCTTCTTTATTATGGCAATCCTCAACCAAGACCTATAGCGTTGCATGCAACTTTCTCTCTGAAATGTCATTTTTTTACTGACAAACTTTAATAAAATATGATATTGTCTGAGTTTTGTTAACGGTACATGAAAACCAGTTGATAAAAGTAAGACAAAATGATGAAATATAGGGTTGTTAATTTTTAATAATATTCAAATATACATGTCAAAATGTCATTATTTAGGCAAACATTAATTAAAAAAATAATTATCAAACCAATCTAATGCTGGTACACTTTTTGAAAATATCAAATTTATATGTACACGGCTAAAAGACTTTTAGTCAATAGCCTTATTAAATAATTTTTAAATTATATATAAAAATGGAACAAAATCCAAATTTTAGAGCACTACTGGAGGGTGCTTACGCTCAGACTCCAACTCTCGCTGGCAACTTTGTAAAGTTCAGTGAATTCGTAAATCGCTTCAGTGAATTGGTTGCTGAACGTAGTGAAAAGACGATTGATGTAGAGGAGTTCATCAAGGTCAACTATCCCGATGCTAAGTATGAACCTAACTACAAACCCCAAGACACCGATGATGTGTTTCTTGCATTCCGTATTGCACCCAACAGACTCAAGTACATTAGCAAGATGAAAAAAAAGATTGAGGGTGTATTCAAGACTATAACATGTGATGCAGATGGTTGGGTTCCGTTCGCCATTTTCGGTCAGAAAATTAATCGTGCAGAATATGAGGCCATGGGGTTCCTCAACATTCGTGAAGTGGTCCGCTGCCTGTTTTGTGAACGTATTGAGTTCCGTCAGGGGGATATCTCTAAACACGAAGCGCCCGTGCAAGTACGCGATCTTAAAATGGTAGGGCGAGAGGATCTTACTAGACCTACTGCCACACGTGTCACCTTCAAACCCAAGCAAGGCAGTTATCTTGGAGCTGAACTTGACACGTATGCTTACTTCCCACGACCTAAGGATATACCAGGATTAAAGGGATGGGATGCAGCAGTCAACTCTCTGGCAGTTAACCTTGCCCTTGAAGAACGATGGTATTATGACGATGCAGACAAACAAAATAGACCAATCCTAAAGAATTATCTCTCGTTTACCTTTCAGCGTCTTCAATACGAAGACAAATTGGAGAAAGAGGCGGCTGCTAAAGATAAAAGACAGCCACGATTTAAAATTCTTGAAAATCAACTATATGCTGTTTGGAATACAGGACTTGTAGACAATATTTATGATCCCATCTATGCCTATTTCATGCGCAACGATGGTCGTACGGCCACTATCACTCAGCCTTGGATATTCATGGGGTTCAATACTGCCAACTCTTCTCAGCAGAAGATAATGTCTAGCTTTGCTTATCGCCCTGAGCGTGCATCGTACTTCAATGATCCTCGTGAACTGCTTTACGATACACGAGCTACAGAACCGACACTAGATTGGGAGCATTTCTTGAAAGATAACATATCACGACTGCCCATAGGTTTCATCAAGAAAGGATATGAAGACTGTTTCTCATTTGTAGATGACCCTTTGGCGCTGCCTAAGCAAAATCGCGAAAAGTACTATCGCAGCATGACTGATGCCATCTATGCTGACGATGACTGGAAACAGTTTATTACTACTCGTTTTCGCAATGCAGTAACAGTGGCTCTGGCACGCGTAGCATGGAACTACAAAACTGCCATACCAGTTTACTATCCTACAGCAAAAAAGCTGCAGTTACTCTTACCATTGGCACTCGAGGACAAGAAACGAATTGATGTGGCATTGGTTTGTAATCATGTTTACAAGCCCAAAGAGGGAGTAAACAACTATGAAGGTCGTACTATCTTCACGTTGCAGATGGCGTACAATAACGCTCGACTAATCACTCGCCCCGACAGCGACTGGCTCATGGCAGACATGGCTATAAACAAGTAACACTATATACTCAAAAAGCATAGGAAGTACACACAGCGCCCAATCTTTTGAGTATTATTATATAAGGTATCCAATTCTCCGTTCTTTAACTGAGTCTGTTTTACCCGATTTTGGGGTAACACTGTCCAAGTTTTTAAGTCTGTCAAGAAATCCAAGAGCCAAACTGTCTGTACTCTGAGTCCGTCTTTCTTGCGATGAATGTCAATTAGTAAAAAAATCTAGTACCCCAACCAATATATTAATCCCTATCCTCCATCATGATTTCTTCCAAGCTATCAGCCCCGACTCTCTTCAAATTCAAGCGCAAGTGAGATAACTGGTTTGAAAGATGCAGCATAGGCATCAGCATAATGACGAGAAGCGATTTGATGTGAGGCAGAAACTACCCCACCATTATCTGACATCTTAAGTTCTAAAATGTAGATATTTTCTGAGGCCTTAACCACCAAATCTATTCTACCTGCAGACATCTGCTGTTCCTCTGAGACCTTAAAGCCACAGAGATAGAAAATGTTCTTCAGAATAAAACGGAAATGCTCCTCAAAAACAAAGTTTTCCTTCTTTTGGGTACTGTAAGGAGTGCCAGCAACCAACTGCTTAAGACAAAGCATACTCCTATCAATGTTAGCAGCTAGCATCGATATCTTTAATTCTTGAATAGCATTGCTTACTTGCGAAGACTCCTTATGCAACATTATCGGAAGAATCATACCAAACATCGCATTTCGGACTTCTCGGTTAGGATAACCTAATATATAACTGCTACCTACTACCTTTTTGATTGTAAGATAACCGGACTGATAAAGGAAGAGTTTTGGATCATTCATATTGACATCACTCATTTCCAAATAGTCAGAATCAATCAAACAATTGTCCAGCTCAGGAATCTCGTTGATGAATTTACGCAAGACCTTGAGCAACATTTCGTTGGAACCAGAAGCTATCCAATAAGAATTTAGGCGCAGATTAGCCAAGGCATTACATACACTAAAAGGATTGTAAACACCAATGAGACTACGAGAGAAATGATAGCCATCATAGATAGAACTCATTGTATCCATAAGGGCACTCTTCGTGATAGCATAGTTATCTGCCAATTCAGATAGCTGTTCTGAAAAATAGAACTGAATTTCATCTTTAGTCAAGCCACATATTGTTGCATACTCATTTCTAAAACTGACATTAGTTAATGTATTAAGCATACTAAACAAACTTATCTGAGTAAACTTAGTAATGCCAGTAATAAAGACGCACTTGATGCAGTAACCATAGTCTTTTAACCCTGTAAAGAAGTTACGATATATCTCACGGCATGCATCATGATGATTGGTTTCATAGGTATGCTGCAAAGGAACATCATACTCATCTACTATAATGGCTATCTGTACTCCCGCCTGTTCGTATGCTCTCTGAATGATACCATTTAAACGATTACCTAAAGACTGCTCATCCGGATTTCTGCCATATATCTTCTCGTATGAAGACAATACATTGTTCAAATATTCTGTAAGCGTCTGTGCAGAAGAACCACCCAAACTCATACTGAAATAGATTACAGGACGTTTTACCCACTCCGTTTCAAGTTCCATAATTTTGAGACCTTCAAAAAGTTCCTTCCTACCCTCAAAATAACACTTAAGGGTAGAGCACAAAAGAGACTTACCGAAACGGCGTGGACGGCTCAGGTAATTGTATTTAGTACCATTAGCCAGTTTCCAAACCATATCAGTCTTATCAGCATAGATATAATGATCTCTACGCATCTCTTCAAAATCCTGTATGCCTAAAGGCAATTTTCTATTCAGTTGCGTCATATTGTCTCATTTTTCTGCAAATATACTCCTTTTATATGAAACAGCCAAACATTTTTTATGTTTTATACAATATTCACGCACCTTTTCAGTTTATATAATAAAATGAAGATATAAATATGTTTACAGAAATATTACCAATCATAGGAGCATTCATACTGAGCATGACATGTGGTATGTTTTTCATTCCAACGGTGCTGAAATTTTGTAAGAAGAAAAAGTTGTATGATATTCCAACCCTAAGAAAAGTGCATAGCGCACCCATACCACGATTGGGTGGCATTGCATTCATACCAAGCATGATGATTTCTGCTGTAGCAATATTGCTTATCATAGCTACAAATAATAATCAAGACAAAATCTCTCTCAGTATGTGGAGCGTAGGTTTTATCTTGAGTCTGTCGATTATCTACTCTGTAGGAATCATTGACGATTTAATCGGTCTTAATGCTAAAGTGAAATTTGTCGCTCAAATTCTCGCTGCCAGCATCATGCCTATATGTGGGCTCCAGATTAATGACCTCTATGGTTTGTTTGGTATTTACGAGATACCTTCGGTTGTTGGTATTCCTCTAACCATCCTTGTATTTGTGTTCATTGACAATGCACTCAATCTGATAGATGGCATAGATGGATTGGCAACAAGTCTCTCCATCATAGCTCTGCTGGGTTTCTTTTATTGCTTCATACCATACGACTTGATTGCTTATGAAATAATGATTGCAGGATTGTTGGGCGTGCTGGTTGTATACCTGTATTTTAACATGTATGGGAAAATAGAAAAAGGAACCAAGATTTTTATGGGAGATTCAGGCAGTTTAACGTTGGGATTCTTCTTGGCATTCCTATTTGTCAAAGCAATTGCCGTAAATCCCAATATTATGCCAATGTCTCCAAAACGCGTACTGATAGCATACAGTCTGCTCATCATACCTACTTTTGATGTCGTACGAGTAGTGTTACATCGCATCAGAAACAGGAAACCAATCTTTGATGCAGACAAAAGCCACATACATCACAAGTTCCTGGCTATGGGATATAACCAGCACTATACATTATTCATTATTATCCTACTAGCCCTAGCATTCATTGGAACCAACGTAATACTAAGTAATATGAGTGTAGGATTAACAGGTATCTTACTTATCGATATAGCCCTCTATACGATGCTACACATCGGTATCAATCAAAAAATCAAACTAAAGAAAAAAGTAGAGAAATGACCATACAAAACAAAACAGAAACCAAGAATAGAAACAACAGAATGGAGCGTTTCGTAAAACGTTCCACAGATATTCTTGTTTCTGTACCTTGTCTCGTTCTATCTTCTCCCCTATTTGTCATTATCTCCTTAGCTATCAAATGGGAAGATGGACTACCTATCATCTACAAGCAAGAACGTATAGGTTTGCACGGAAAACCTTTCAACATCTATAAGTTCAGATCTATGAAGGCTGATGCAGAAAAAGATGGTCCAATTCTACTGGAGATTGAGGGCGACACTCGACTCACACGTGTAGGAAAATTCATAAGAACACACCATTTAGATGAACTTCCACAGTTATGGAATATTCTAAAGGGAGACATGTCGTTGGTCGGTCCACGCCCAGAACGGAAATACTACATCGACCAAATCATCAAGCATGACCCTCGATATACTTATCTGTATCAGATTCGGCCGGGTGCTACTTCTTATGCCACCCTGTATAACGGATATACGGATACAATGCCAAAGATGCTGAGAAGACTCGAACTTGACCTCTTCTATCTGGAGCACAGATCCTGGTGGTTTGATGCCAAGATTCTGTTCAAAACTATGATGAACATCCTGTTTGGCAAAATATTTTAATGAGTAGCTACTTATACATCGTAAGCTACTGACTTTTGCACCATAAGTCCCTGACTTTCATATCGTAAGTAACTGACTTTTGCATCGTAAGTCTTTGATTTCCGTCTCGGAAACAACCGACTTCTGGGTGACAGGGTGACAGAGGTGACAGGGAATTCTGAAGATTTACTCTCGCGCGGGCAGGCAGGAACTTTCGGTCTGATTTTTCCTGCCTGCCCGCGTGCGAGGCGAAATGTTGAAAAACTAGTGTCATCGTGTCACCCTGTCACCGTAAACACTGAGCTGAGAATGCGCTGCATAGCTCTCTTGCTATGGGCATAAACTCTCCTGTCTCCGCCTCCGTTGGCTTTCGGAAGTAGAGATCCACAAATTACTGTTTTTGTCGCGACGCCTCCAAAGTAGGTAATAAGGTCCTAATATGTGTCACACGGTGCAAAGATACAAAAAATAAAATAAATGAGAGTTCCCACTAGTGGGAACCCGTAAACGATAATTACTGTTTTTTAGAATCTTTTAAACGATAAAGGCTAAAAATTATATTCGATTCTCGCAAGTTGCAGAAGAATTTGGAGTTGGAAGACACCTTGTCTAACTGTTGGGAAGAATCATACCCAACATAGCATATCGACTATATATTGATGGTAACCATTTTTATAGAGCGCATATCGAATCAAAACTATGATGAACATCCTGTTTGGCAAAATATTTTAGACATCGAACGCTGTGAAAGGGAAAAAGACGGTTTCGTGACAGTTTTTCCATTTCACAGCTTTTTATTTGGCATTATTTATATAAAAATCTGTTTTCCCGTACAAATAGAAAAGACTCCGCAAAGGGTTTTTAAAACTTTTTTTAAGTTGATGGTAATTTTGTTGCCATTTTATTTTTTTGTTTCATTTTTTTTTAGTACCTTTGCAAACGTTATCCTGAATACAATCTTTTTACCTTAAAGAAAACTAATACCTATTGAATGTAGAGCAGTTGTCTGAGAAGATAGCTGCTCTTGTCTTTTTTATAGCTCCCCATATAATAAATACCGCAAAACATCCGTTTTTATTTATAGAAACAAGTCTTATCACTTGTATAAATCATCACAGAAGAAACAATGGAAACAGAAATAAAGAAGATTCCTTATCTCGACCTGAAGGCTATCAATGAGCCTTACGAGAAGGAGATAAAGGATGCTATCAACAAAGTGGTCAACAGCGGATGGTATCTGCAAGGTGAAGCCGTAAAAAGGTTTGAGAAATCGTATGCACAGTTTATCGGTACTGAATACTGCATCAGCTGCGCTAACGGGACGGATGCGCTCAAACTGATACTGATGGGCGAACTGGCTATCGGAAATCTGCAGAAAGGTGATGAAGTGATCGTGCCTGCCAACACTTATTTCGCTACCGTACTTGCCATCAGCAGCGTTGGACTGACACCTGTATTGGTGGATGCCAATATCGATACATTACAGATAGATGACCAACTGATAGAAGCCCGAATCACACCGAAGACCAAAGCCATCATGATTGTTCATCTCTATGGCAAACTGGCATGGACTCCAAAGATTGCTGAAATCTGCAAGAAGCATCATCTCTTGCTTTTCGAAGACAATGCGCAGGGATTCGGATGCTCCACTACTCTATCTGATTCTTCTGAAAAACCATCGAAAAGAAGATATACCGGAAATCTTTCGGATGCTGCCGCTCACAGTTTTTATCCTAGCAAGAATCTGGGAGCATTGGGAGATGCGGGAGCTGTAACTACCAATAACAGGGAATTGGCGGAAGCCATCATGTCACTACACGAATATGGAAAGATAGAAGACGGCATCTTCAGATACCAGGGCGTCAACTCGCGCATGGATGAGATTCAGGCTGCGGTACTGTATGTGAAACTGCAATATCCTGAGAACGAACAGAAAGCGAGACACAGACAGGTACAGCTATACCTGGAGCATCTGGATGACAGCATCAAGGACAGATGCATCGCTGCGAAACTCATCTCTCCTGCTCATGAAAATGTTTTCCACGTCTTCCCTTTCCTTAGCCGGAAACGAGACCAACTGAAAGCTTTCCTGGCTGAGAATGGGGTCGGCACAAAGATTCATTACTTCCGCCCACCCTATCTGCAGCCATGCTATCCGGAAATGAATCATCTGGAATTTCCGGTAGCCAAGAGAATAGCTGATGAAGAACTGAGTCTGCCTTGCAACTCATCGCTCAACGATGAAGATATCATCAGAGTAAGCAAACTCATCAACCAGTTCTTGGTTTAAAGGTACTGCACTTTGGCACCGATAGAGAGGCCGAAGACATCCCAGAAACCGGCATTGCCGTTACGGTAGAAACGCATAAAGTAGATATCCGTTGTACCCAACTCATAGAAGAACGTAATACTCTTGATACGCTTACGTTTATTGTGCGGAATATCATACTTAAACCGCTCACCCAAGGCGATATTAGGACGGACTCTGGTAGAGAACGGATAGTAGCCGCTTTCATACTTGGTAGGCTGCTTTGTCCAGAAATCATGTCCGAACACCGTATTGAAATACAGGCTGCACTCCAGCGGTTCAAACCACCAGCCCTTACCGATATTGCGACGCCAAGGAATGAAATTCTCCTTGAGCGTCATGGTTAACTTCTCATCGTCAGAACTGAACTTCGGGATGTAGCCAAACAAGAGCTGCGTTTCCCACTGGCGGCGCTTACCATATTCCCATCCGATACCCAGCGAAATGATACCCATATTGCCACAGGTCTGAATGATGCCACTAGTAGGTATCAGAAGATTCCAGTGCTTGCGGTAACGCATGATGCGGCGGTCATATCGGGTCAGTTTTCCATCCGCCAACACCAGAGTATCATGAACGATACTATCCGTCAGTTCCAACTCCTTACTATTCCCGGTAACCTCATCGGCAGCATGAACCTGTACAGAACCTGCAGCAAGCAAAGCTCCCAGAATGAATATATGCTTAAAACTCAATAATTTCATAACGATAACCTTTTGGAGTAATGGTGAATATATAGTACTGATGCTTAGCGGCATTGGCCACCTGATAATAGATGATGCCATCGCCATAAATGTCATTTTGCTCGGTATGATGACCATGACCGTAAAGACAGCACATCAAACCAGGGAACTGATGCGTATAAAAATTGAAGACCTTAGCTACATTATTATTAAACTGCTCTGTATAAGGGGCAGCATGCATACAGACAATGGTACGCGAAAAGTCATCTGCATCTGCCTTAACCTGCTCTTCCATGAAATCGAAATTAGGTACAGGGCGGGAATAGTCGAACTCAATAGCATTGGTATTGAGGCAGACAAACTTTACCTTACCGGCGATGAAACTGAAATCCGGATTACCAAAGATTTTCTGATAAGACTGGTTACCTGTTCCCAAACAGTCATGATTACCCAACAGAGCCACGAAAGGTATCTTCAACTTCTGAAGATGGTCACGGGTCCACTGAAACTCACGGGTAGCACCAAAGTCGGTAAGGTCTCCACAATGAATCACGAAATCGAGGGAATCACTGCGGCGATTGATATCATTAACCTCACTCTTCAAATCATCCAACCACTGGTGTGAATCGCTGATCATAGCAAAACGGATGGTGTCTTTCGACTTTACTGCAGCCTCAATCTTCTGAATATTGGTAACATTCAGATTTCTATCGCCGTCGATTTGCACATCATACGGATGAACATCGAAGACGGTATCGCAGGATGCCACCATACAGAGACAACAGGCAGCCAGGATATAGGGAATAATTTTATTCATTCTTGTCTTATTATCTTTAAAAACTTTTTTTTTATAACTCTTAAATACTACTTTTTCTTCTTTTTCAACCTTGCATAGAAACCTTGCAACCTGCCAGGCTGACAACCGGAATCGAGCAGTTTCTTCAAATCACGATAGGCTTCGTCTTTTCTTCCAAGCAGAATCAGGATGTCTACATGATTGAAAGCAAAATCCTCATTACCGGCATCCAACTCCATCGCCTTGGCGTAATCAAACTCTGCCAGCTCAAGCATCCCCCTCTCCTTCTCCATGCCACCTCTTGCAGCATAAGCCATCGCACTGTCAGGGTATTGCTCAATCAAGCTATTGATGCCATCGTAAGCCTCGGTATAATGCTTATCTTTCTCATTGAGCAAAGCCAGACCGAGTTGCGCCTGGAAGTTGCTAGGAACAAGTACCAGAAGATTCTGATAATCGAGACGTGCAAAGTTATAACGGAGCAACTTCTCATTGACAAAGGCACGATAGAACAAACCGGCGATATTGGTATTGTTCAGAAAGAGTACCTTATCAAGATCATCCTTGGCATATTGCCATTGCTCCAACTGGATATTCCATGCAGCCTTTTTCAGTCGCAGATCGATGCTGTCGGGATGATATGCAAGCACTTCTGTAGCCTTGGAGAGTGAATCGCGCAAGGCTTTATTTTGAGCAACGCGTGCTTTGTCTGCATCTACATTCTGCGCAGATACAGATAAGGAAACAAACGATGCCAACAATAATGTATAAAAACTTTTCATGGTGCAAAGTTAAGAAGACTTTCGCAAACTGCCAAATAAAAAACTATAAAACTTATTTGAGTTTACAAAAAGAACTAAAATTCAGAAAGACAGGACAATAATCAAGAAAAGCCTTAAGAGAAAGAAACACTCCTCCTAAGGCTTTTATCTATAAAGCGCCTGGATAGCCTAATTCACCCAGCGCCGAGAAATCCATTTACAGATTAAGCATTCTTAATCCAGTTAACGATCCATGCGCCAACCTCAGTTGTGCCATACTGAGCACCACCCTCAACCTGAATCTCAGGAGTGCGGACATTGGCATCGAGAGAAGCATCTACTGCCTTGCGAATCAAGGCGCCCTCCTCGTTCAAACCGAAGTGCTCCAACAACATAGCTGCAGAAAGAATCTGAGCTACTGGGTTAGCCAGGTTCTTGCCTGCTGCCTGTGGCCATGAACCATGAACAGGCTCGAACAATGGTGTGTGCTCACCGAGAGAGCTGGATGGCTGCAAGCCCATAGAACCGGTGATACAAGAAGTCTCATCGGTCAGGATATCACCGAAGGTATTCTCTGTAACGATGACATCGAAGAATGTAGGCTCAGTCAATACGCGCATAGAAGCGTTATCGATGAACATATAATCGGTGTTTACCTCAGGATACTGTGGCTCCATCTCCTTGGCAATCTGACGCCAGAGACGAGAAGATGCCAATACGTTTGCCTTATCTACTACTGTCAAGTGCTTATTGCGCTTCATGGCAAACTCAAAAGCTACCTTCAAAATGCGCTCAATCTCAGGACGGGTATAGATATCAGTATCGTATGCCTTATCGTTATCCTGATACTTCTCACCGAAGTACATACCGCCAGTTAACTCGCGGATAACTACGAAGTCAGCACCCTTCAGGAGTTCATCCTTCAATGGTGACTTGTGGAGCAGGCAATCGAATGTGGCTACTGGGCGAACATTGGCGAAGAGGCCCAACTTCTTACGCATAGCGAGCAAACCCTGCTCAGGACGAACCTTGGCTGTAGGGTTGTTGTCGAAACGTGGGTCACCAACGGCTGCGAAGAGTACAGCATCAGCATCCATACAAGTCTTGAAGGTCTCCTCTGGGAATGGGTCACCTACCTCATCGATAGCGTGAGCGCCGCAGATAGCCTCGTTGTAAGTAAACTCGTGGTTGAACTTCTCTGCAATGGCCTGCATAACTGCTACGCCCTGCTTCATAATCTCTGGTCCGATACCATCACCGGCGAGAACTGCAATGTTTAATTTCATCTTATCTGATTTTTTAATTGTTTATTTTTTGAATGATTAAAGCTTTTGCCCTTACAGGGCGCATTGCTAAATGCTACCTTATACCCAGGGTGTTACCCTGGGCTAGGAGCTTCTGCCCCTTCAGGGCGTGCTGCTGAATAGAAACCTTCGGAGATATTTTCGTAACCTTCGAAGATATTTTTATATCCTTCGGAGATATTTTCATAATCTTCGGAGATATTTTCGTAACCTTCGGAGATATTATTCCATATCCAGATTTCGAGGCGATACAGCCTGTTCGTCGCTCTTATCTGCCTCGTACATATTAATCATCTTCAGCGTTGCCTTGATAGCAGCTTCTGTCTGGTCGGCATCCAAGCCTCGGGTGCGCCAGATACGATCTCCTTCACGCCAAGTGATGACGGTCTGAACGAGGGCATCGGTACGACCACCAGGTGGGATGGTTACCTGATAGTTGTCGAGCTTAGGGAAGGTCTTGCCGAGCTTCACCTTATAGATATTACGGAGGGCTTTCACGAAAGCATCATACTGACCATCACCGGAGCTACGGTCTTCATACTCCTTGCCATCGATTTCTACCTTTACACTGGCTATAGGCTTCAAACCGTATGAGGTTGATACCATGTAACTTACCAGTTTTACCTTATCCTCAGGTGTGCTATGCTTCAGCACATCGCTGACGATGTATGGCAGGTCGTCCTGGGTTACCAGTTCCTTGCGGTCGCCGAGTTCTGTGATTCGCTTGGTCACCGCCTTGGTCTGCTCAGGCGTCAGTTCCAATCCCAGTTCATTGAGGTTCTGCACGATATTCGCCTTGCCGGAGTTCTTACCCAACGCATACTCACGATGTCTGCCGAAACGCTCAGGTACCAGGTCGTTGCAATAAAGCTTGTCCTTGTTGTCACCATCGGCATGCACACCAGCTACCTGGGTAAAGACGTTGTCTCCTACTACCGGAGTATTCGGAGCCACGGCAATGCCACTATATCCTTCAACCAATCGGGAAATATCGTTCAGACGGTCTTCCTTAATATTGGTCTTTGCCTCGAACATGTCTTTCAGAATCACTTGAACACTTGCCAATGGTGCATTGCCACAACGTTCACCCAGACCATTCACGGTAACGTGAAGCCCCTTGGCGCCGCTCAATACGGCAGCCAGCGAGTTGCTCACAGCCAGATCGTAGTCGTTATGGGCATGGAAGTCGAAGTGAGAATTCGGATAACGGCGCACCATCTGGCGCATATACTCCACACACTGCAATGGGTTCAGGATACCCAAAGTATCAGGAAGCAGGAAGCGCTTGATAGGCAGTTTTACCAACTCATCCATCATCATGAAGAGATAGTCACGACTGTCACGCATACCGCTCGACCAGTCCTCCAAGTAGAGATTCACGGTGAATCCCTTGCTCAAAGCATAGTCGATGGTCTGCTTGATATGAGCGAGATGCTCCTCAGGCGACATCTTGAGTTGCTGGGTGCAGTGCTTGTAGCTACCCTTAGCCAAGAGGTTGATGACATGACCGCCGCATTCAGCAATCCAATCCACACTCTTGTTGTTATCCACGAATCCCAATACCTCAACGGAATCCAGTTTACCTATAGTCTTGGCATAACGGCAAATTCGAGCGACAGCATCCTTTTCACCTTCTGACACACGCGCTGAAGCCACCTCAATGCGATCAACATTGATGTCGTGCAACAGCATTCTTGCTATCATCAACTTCTCGTGAGGAAGGAAACTGACACCATTGGTCTGCTCGCCGTCGCGCAGCGTGCAGTCCATGATCTCAATCTCCTTGATGCGGGAATTATCTCTCTTTGCGTTAACGTTCATAATTACTTGTTTTTAGCTTCCCAAGCCTCAACCTTGTCGCGGTTCTGAACGAGGAAGTCTACATCGTCCAAACCATTCTCCAAACAGTGTTTCTTGTAGCCGTTGATTTCAAAGTGCTCGCTCTTGCCGGTAGCAAGATTGGTCACGGTCTGGTTAGGAAGATCTACCTTTACCTCTGTCTTGTGATCCTTGTCAATGCTCTCGAAGAGTTCTTTCAGGAATTCCTCGCTTACTACAACTGGCAATACGAGGTTGTTCAACTCGTTGTTCTTGTGGATATCAGCAAAGAAAGAGCTGATGACTACACGGAAGCCTGCACCTGCGATAGCCCAGGCAGCGTGCTCACGGGAAGAACCGGAACCGAAGTTCTTGCCAGCTACGAGGATGACACCACTGTAAGATGGGTCGTTCATCACGAAGTCTGGCTTTGGAGTTCCGTCGGCATTGTAGCGCCAGTCGCGGAAGAGGTTGTCGCCCATGCCCTCTTTATCGATGGCCTTGAGGAAACGGGCTGGGATGATCTGGTCTGTATCTACATTCTCCAAAGGAAGAGGAATGCAGCTTGATGTAATTACATTGAATTTCTGTTTCATCGTTGTTGTAATGTTTAATTTTTAATGTTTAGTGTTTACTTGATTGGATCGTGATTGACAGTTATAAGGCGAAGCCCAACTAATCACTAATCACTAATCATTAATCACTATTTACATAAACTCTCTTGGGTCGGTAATCTTACCTGTAATAGCAGCAGCAGCTGCTACGTATGGACTGGCAAGGATGGTGCGGGAACCTGGTCCCTGACGACCCTCGAAGTTACGGTTGGATGTACTTACAGAGTACTTGCCTGCAGGAATCTTATCATCGTTCATTGCAAGGCAGGCAGAGCATCCAGGCTGACGGATTTCGAAGCCGGCAGCCTCAACAATCTTATCAATTCCCTCTTCACGTATTTGTTTATCAACCAACCATGAACCTGGTACAAGCCAAGCAGTTACGCCATCTGCCTTCTTCTTTCCTTTAACAAGAGAAGCGAAAGCACGGAAGTCTTCAATACGACCATTGGTACATGCGCCCAAGAATACATAATCGATAGGATGACCCTCGAGTTTCTCGCCTGGCTGGAAGCCCATGTAGTTGAGGCTCTTCTTGAAACCAGCCTGCTCTTCCTCAGGAATCTCATCGAGCGTTGGGATATTCCCGGTAATGCCGATACCCATACCTGGGTTGGTACCATAGGTGATACGTGGTTCGATATCCTTTGCCTCGAAAGTCAACTCCTTGTCGAAGACTGCATCATCGCCACTCTTCAAGGTCTTCCAGTAAGCCACAGCCTTGTCCCACTCTTCACCCTTAGGTGCATATTCACGACCCTTGATGTACTCGAATGTTGTCTCATCAGGAGCTACGAAACCACCACGGGCACCCATCTCGATAGAGAGGTTACAGAGGGTGAGACGACCTTCCATAGACATATCCTTCACTACATCGCCACTGTACTCAACGAAGTAACCGGTAGCACCTGAAGTAGTGAGCTGGCTCATCAGATAGAGAGCAACGTCCTTGGCAGTAACGCCCTTGCTGAGCTTACCGTTGATGCTGATGCGCATAGACTTTGGCTTGCTCTGGAGAATACATTGTGAAGCCATCACCATCTCGACCTCAGAAGTACCGATACCGAAAGCTACAGCACCCATGGCTCCATGAGTAGAAGTATGAGAGTCACCGCAAACGATGGTCATACCAGGAAGAGAAAGACCCTTCTCTGGACCTACTACGTGGATGATACCATTATCCTTTGTGTTCATGGCAAAGTGAGTAACACCGAAATCAGCGGTATTCTTTGCCAAGGTATCTACCTGCTTCTTTGAGATAGGATCCTCAATTGGTTTATCCTGATCGTGGGTTGGAGTATTGTGGTCAGGCATACAGAAAATCTGGTCTGGACGGAACATCTTGAGTCCGCGTGCTCGCATACCAGCAAATGCCTGAGGTGATGTTACTTCGTGACAGTAGAGACGGTCGATGTAAAGCTGTGTAGGACCGTCCGGAACAATCTGGACAACGTGCTTGTCCCAAATCTTGTCGAATAATGTATTCATAATATCTCTTGGTATATATATGTTTATCTAATCTTAAACTTGTTAATACAATCAATGTAAGCCTCAACAGAAGCCGTAACGATGTCGGTATCTGCACCGAAACCATAATATACATGACCATCGTATTCTACCTGCATGTGAACCTTGCCCACATCATCAGAGCCCTTGTCGATAGCCTGGATGGTGAACTCCTTGAGGTTCATCTCCTTGGTGATGACCTTCTTGAGAGCATTGATAGCAGCATCTACCGGACCGTTACCAGATGATGCAGCCTCAAACTTCTGACCTGCAATATCAAGACCGATACTTGCCACGCTCTTCACGCCCTTACCTGTAGTAACCTGCAACCAGTCGAGCTGAACACCATGCTTATCAGCAGAATCAGCACCGGCAAGCATCAAAACATCCTCATCGGTAACTTCCTTCTTCTTATCAGCCAGTTGGAGGAACTTCTTGTAAATCTTGTCGAGCTTCTCCTCATCATTAATCTCTACACCATTGACATGGAGACGGTACTTCAATGCAGCACGACCAGAACGGGCTGTCAGAACGATAGCATTGTCATCCAATCCAACTTCCTTAGGATCAATGATTTCATAAGTCTGAACATTCTTCAAGACACCATCCTGATGGATACCGGAAGAATGAGCAAATGCATTGCGACCCACGATAGCCTTGTTTGGCTGAACAGGCATATTCATCAGGCTGCTCACCATGCGTGAGGTAGGAATAATCTTGGTGGTATTGATGTTGGTATCAATATCGATATGCTTGTGACACTTAAGAATCATGGCAATCTCTTCGAGCGAAGTATTACCTGCACGCTCACCGATACCATTGATGGTAACCTCAACCTGGCGTGCACCATTCAAAACACCTGCAGGGTATTGGCAGTAGCCATACCGAGGTCGTTATGACAGTGGGTAGAAAGGCGTGCCTTGTCAATACCATCAACATGCTCCATGAGATACTTGATTTTGTCACCATATTCATCAGGCAGACAATAGCCTGTAGTATCAGGAATGTTCACTACAGTAGCACCCGCCTTGACAACAGCCTCTACGACACGAGCCAGATACTCATTATCGGTACGGCCTGCATCCTCAGCATAGAACTCTACGTCCTCAACATACTTTTTAGCATACTTGACAGCAGCTACAGCACGTTCGATGATTTCCTCGCGGGTAGAATTGAACTTATACTTGATATGACTGTCGCTGGTACCGATACCGGTATGGATTCTCTTATGCTTGGCATACTGCAAAGCCTCAGCAGCACAATCAATATCTTTTTCTACGGCACGGGTAAGTGCACAAATAGTAGGCCAGGTTACAGCCTTAGAGATTTCTACCACTGAATTGAAGTCGCCCGGACTTGATATAGGAAATCCAGCCTCAATTACATCCACGCCCAACTGCTCCAGTTGCTTTGCCACCTGAATCTTCTCAACTGTGTTCAACTGACATCCCGGAACCTGTTCGCCATCGCGGAGGGTCGTGTCGAAAATGTATAATCTGTCACTCATATCTTTAAAATTTTAAATTTACACCTTAATAATATATATAAGAGCTACACATTCAGAACGCACTACGTTTATATAGCAATCCGTGCAGAAGCATCAGATAAAGTAAAAAGCCTTCCCCCACTCCATAGACGGAAGTGTAGAAAGGCTTTTAATATCTTAAGCGATGAACTATACGCACACCTTATCACTTCCGCCCACAAACTGCAGTCGAAGTCGAATAATAATGCTTGTAATGTTCAACAATGTTGTTCTCATATCTATCTTATTATGTTATATTCTTAAATTCGCATGCAAAGGTAACACTTTTATTTGATACTAGCAAACAATTTATAACTTTTTTAATAGAAATGATAACAAATTCCTATAATCTTATGGATTTTTTACCCAAAAACGTTAATCCTGTGCAAGAATTTGGCGAAAAAGCCAGTTTTTGAGTGAAAAAATTGACAAACTCTAACCTTAGAAAGGCAGATTCTCTGCAGGCGGCGGTGGTAGCGGACTACCATCCTGCCCTCCGCCATTCATCCTAGAGCCTACAATCTCACCACCTTCCTCGACAGGTGCTGCTGCAGCATCCTGCGGATCCTGGAATCGGGTAAATTCTCCACGGAAGTTCAGGAGAACATCTCCAACAGAGCCCTTACGATGCTTGGCAATGATAATCTGTGCCATACCATGAGGTCATTACCCTTTTCATCCTGATAGATGTGATAATATTCCGGGCGGTGAACGAAAAGCACCATATCGGCATCCTGCTCGATGGCACCGGATTCACGGAGGTCACTCAACTGAGGTCGCTTTCCTTCCAAACCCTCACGGTTCTCTACATTACGGGAGAGCTGCGAAAGAGCAAGCACAGGAATATTCAGTTCTTTGGCAATACCTTTGAGCGAACGGGAGATGGTAGATACCTCCTCCTGACGGCTACCAAACTTCATACCATTGGCATTCATCAGCTGGAGATAGTCGATCATCAACAGTTTAACACCCTTTTCCCTTACCAGTCGGCGAGCTTAGTACGGAGTTCGAAAACAGAAAGACCAGGCGTATCATCAATATAAATAGGTGCACCTGTCAGTTTTCTCAGTTTTTTATCCAACCGTTCCCATTCTGGCTGTTCCAATTGGCCGTTCAGTATTTTCTTACCCGAAATCTCGCAAACATTCGAGATGAGTCGGTTCACCAACTGAACGTTATTCATTTCCAGAGAGAAGAATCCGATAGGCACATCATAATCTACCGCCACATTCTTGGCAATACTCAATGCAAAGGAAGTCTTACCCATGGCAGGACGACCGGCGATAATCACAAGGTCGGACGGTTGCCAACCTGATGTCATATCATCCAACCCACGATAACCCGTAGGAATACCGGTAAGACCACCCGAGTTCTGAGCAGCGCGCTGCAAGATGGCAACGGCCTCCTTTACAACCGGATCAATCTGTGTGTAATCCTGCTTCATATTGTTCTGCGAAAGCTGGAAGAGTTCACCTTCAGCTTTCTGCATCAGTTCATCCACATCCACACCTTCTTCATACGCCATCGTCTCGATGTCGCCGGCATAATGAATCAGCTGGCGCTGCATATATTTCTGCGCCAGGATACGGGCATGCGACTCTACATGGGCAGCCGAAGCCATGCCTGCAGAAATATCCATGAGATATTGTGCTCCTCCCACCTTATCCAGTTCGCCAGTCTTGGCTAACTGATCGGCAAGAGTCATGATATCCACAGGCCGTTCCTCCATGTTCATCACCTGGATAGCCTGATATATTCTCTTATGACGCGGGTCATAAAAAGTATCCGGCTTGAGCAACTCCGACACCACCGAAAAGGCATCAGAATCTATCATCAAGGCACCCAGTACCGCCTGCTCCACATTCACAGCCTGCGGCTGCAAATGGGCGTAGGTTGGATCTATCTGTACCTTATTCTTATTTTTATTATTCTCCGCCATCTTTATTGTTTTTCCTTTCCTCGAAAACTTTTTTTGTTATAAATTCCAATTCTATAGGCGCAATACCACGATTATCGAGCCAATCTCCCATCTCGAGCAGGCCGAGTGCATCTATATCTTCCTTAGGGGAAAAAGCTGCATGACCAGATGCTTCATTCAAAAATCTGATAGCTGCAGTTCCTCCCTTTTTCACGAGAACGCAGAGTCCATAATAGAAAAATTTCATAGACTCCCATCTGTGGTCTTGTGGCTTGGAAACTTTGCTCACCATCGCAGATAACATTTTCATGAATATGCGTTCCTTTTCATCCTTATCCATATCTGTCATGTCAGAATTCAATATTTCCCTGATTTCATTATCATCACTATTTTGCAGATAAGGTTCTATTAAAGCCATTGCATGGTCAATGTTTTTATCGCCTTCCGATTCTGAAAAGAGCAAAGAGAAAGCCAGTCTGCATTCTACCTGTTCTTCCTTAGGATACTGTTCATCCATCTGGAAAGCCCATTCCAAAGCCTCTTTATAATGATGGAGTTTCAATAAGAGATCGGTCTTTTTCAGCTTGAGCTTAAACTGCTTACTCTCTTCTGATTCTTCTTTAATCAAGCAATTCAATGTTATTAAAGCCGCCGGGTCTTTTATCTCTTCTTCTATTTCTAATTTCAACTCCGTGGCAGCCTTATAAGTTGGGCTTGTATTCTTAATCACATAGAGATGTTCAAGCGCTTCATCATATTTTTCCTCCGATTTGTATGCCAATGCAAGCATCATATGCTCTTCGTCGGTATATTTTTCCAGATTACGCAAAATCTTGCTAACAAAGGCATAGTCACCTCTTTTAGCAGAGAAACGGGCCAGCGACAGGCGATACTTGTCATATTCCGGTTTAGCAAACAGTCCCGTAGTAAAGAAAGGAATTTCCTTCTGCACTTCGAAAGGATTATCAAATGCCTTCCTCATTGGAGAGAGAGTATAGAATCGGTAGAGGTCCTGCACATAGCGATGACGAACCCTGATTGCACGTTTCTTCTTTTCCTCTTCAGAGAGATTCTCTTCATGTTCCATTACCGAATCAAGCAGTGTGACATTTTCAGAATCCTTTGCTTCTGTAGAATCAGTCTCATCCTCTACTGGCTCTTCGGTATTCTGCTCTTTTTCCACCTCATCTTCTTCGTCATAAAAGACAGGACCAGACATCATATTTTCCGGGGTAACATCCAATGATTCAATAAATTCCTTAGATGTATTATTCAATGAAAGAATGATGCTATACAGATCGGTATCACACATAGAGGCGCCTCTCAAGAGATTGTTGATGAAATTGCGATGCTGTTTCATCGTAGCCCGAACATTCTTGAGCGTAGAATTACGGACATAGAAAGGAACAAACCAATTATAGAGTGAATGGAAATGACCGAAGCTCTTCTGGTTGGCAAACTGATGATAATAGACATCAACTCCTATATCTTCTGAATTCAACATATAGTCGAAGGCTCCCTTAAGGGCATCATCAGGATTCTCCCCATCTGCTGAGAAGCAATTAAGTCCCAATTCACCCGTTTGGTCTATCTTTTCGGCCAAATCCTGAGTAAAAGAAGTGAACATGGTCTTCACCACGGAATGCATCATCTCCTTGCTATCCTTTTTACTTGTAAGACATAGACGCATCTGGCGTTGGAGATCAACACAGGCTGCCAAAAATTCATCATCCATGATCAAGCCAGCAGCAGAATCCCAATATTTCTGTTTTTCACCCGAATTGGTTATTGCACAGAAAACGAAACCCACCAAAGCTCGCTGGCGAACACTGCAAGTACTGTCGTCAGACTTGATTAAGCGCATCAAGACTGCAAGTCTAGGGGCATCCATAAATACAGAGCATGACAATGAAACAGCCGAAACGAGCATATTGATGGTGTATGGATCTACCAAATCGGAAGCGATGATATCAAGTATATTCTTGACAAAATCATCATTCCAGTCATCAGTTACCAGAATATAAGAAAACACCATATTGCGATAGGCATTCAGCTGCTCTTGTATCTTTTGTCTTTCCTCGTCTATCTGTTCTTCAGACAAGTCTACCCTCAAATTTAGCATAGCTTCATCTGTAGCAAATTTCTCAAAGGTTTCCTGTACCTCATCAAAACTTGTAAGATTCTGAGCTCTTTTGCGAAGTGCAACAAATGTAGACTCATTAGCCAAAATCCATTCGTGACGCACTTTACCAAAGAACATATCAGTATCAAGATCTAAAGTTTGAGCAAGATTATAAAGTTCTCGGTGTTTAAGTTTGCCGTCTATATAATCATGATACAAATCATCATATCTTTTTTCAATTTCAGCAATTCCAGGCTGACACGATTCGAGCCCCACTTCCTGGTCAATTATCTTGCGAATAGCCTCAATTCTGGATATAGTAGTGACATTTTCATGCGAAAACTTTGTCCAGCTAAAATCTTCTCTTTTCATAAGCCGTTTATTTTTGTGCTACAGCCAGATCACGACGTCTTGGTTCCATAGCATGTTCATATTTAAGTTTTGGAAGATTACTGATGGTTTTAGCATCGGCACCCGTATATTTTGTGATGATTCTTGCATAATGCTGTACCCCACGACTGTTTATGCTATCAACAGCAATATTATACGCCTTGATAAACTTGGCAACTTGGTCTTTACGGCGCGGTTCTGAAAGTATTTTCTTGCGGAAAGCAACAACACCCAACTGCAAGTTCTTATCTCTGCTGTCAAAGAGTTTTACATGCTGTTCAAGTCGGGCTTTGGTAGCTTGAGGTTCTGGTAGCAACATGGCATCCATCTCGTTGTTAAGCAACATACGCAGACGGATGTTCAAATCGTTGATTTGAACCTTATAAGCATCATATTTAGGCTTACCGCTATCGATTGCTAAAGTAGCCAGATAATCAGTTGCAGAGTAGCGGGTCATTGCCACCATCTTATCTGACAGTTGTTTCAGTTCGGATATACGCGAACGCTTATTGGTGATAAACTGCCAATAAAGATTGGTAGAAATAGGGTACGTCAAAGCAGTACCCCGTTTCTCTATATGATGAGCACGAATCAGATCGGTCACGGCTCCCTCTACGCGCTTGCGCTCGATAGCAGTATCACAATCCATTTGTGCAGTATATCTACGCAAATGTACGTCTACACCTTGCTGCTGGAAGATACTGTCATCACATGCCAGAAAGATTGGCAGGCAGTCCATTGTTGGCATCACCGCTATCTTCAGCGCAGCACGGTCTAGGCTATCCAATCTAGCCTTTTCCTTCTTGCTCAAGCGATGACGTTCTGCTTCCGACTTGCCACATCCTGCAAATCCTATAGCCAGCAAGAGCATCAAGGCTGTAAACGTTTTGAACTTATTCATTATCTATCCTTTAATCATTTGTTATTCTACATAGAGAACCAATCCCTTCAAATATTCACCTTCCGGATGATAAATATTGATAGGATGGTCGGCAGGCTGGTGCAACTGGTGCAAGATGCGAACCTTTCTTCCAGCCTGCGCTGCTGCAGTAAACACAGCATTGCGGAACTGATCCTTCGTAACCACCTGAGAGCAACTGAAGGTAAAAAGGATGCCGCCCTTCTTAATACGCTGCAAGCCCTTTACGTTCAGGCGGGTATAGCCCTTCAACGCATTGCGCAAAGCCGCACGGTGCTTGGCAAAAGCAGGAGGATCAAGAACTATCAGATCATACTGCTGGTCATGTTCATCAAGATACTTGAAGGCATCTTCGCAGATAGCCTCATGGCGTGCATCTCCTGGGAAATTGAGCGCAATATTCTCATTGGTCAATTCTATCGCCTTGGCACTGCTGTCTACGGAGTGAACAGCCTTAGCCTCGCCTCTCATCGCATAAACAGAAAAACCGCCGGTATAGCAGAACATGTTGAGCACGCTCTTACCCTTGGCATAATGCTCGAGCAGCGAACGGTTCTCACGCTGATCTACGAAGAAACCCGTTTTCTGACCACGCAACCAGTCGATATGGAATTTCAGTCCATTCTCTACAGCAACATCGTCAGCATCACCTCCCAGTATAAAGCCATTTTCCTGTCTGAGGTCAGCCTTATACGGTAAGGTTGTCTCACTCTTATAGTAGATATTCTCCAGTGCTTCGCCCATCACCTTCTTCAAGGCTTTGGCTATCTCCATGCGGCAAACATGCATACCCACACTGTGGGCCTGCATGACAGCAGTAGGACCATAGCAGTCGATAACAAGTCCCGGCAAGTTATCACCCTCACCATGAACCAAGCGATAAGTAGTATTGGATGAATTACCGGCAATACCCAAAGCGAGTCTCATCTTATATGCCGAATCCAATCTGGCACACCAGTACTCCTCATCAATCTCAATATCTCTAAAAGAAAGAACACGTACAGCGATAGAACCGATCTGGTAATGACCTATAGCAATGAATTCACCACTACGGGTAAACACTCTCACAATGTCGCCCTCCTCTATGCCCTCATCCATTGCCTGGATAGCACCCGAGAAGATCCATGGATGAAAACGCTTGAGCGATTCTTCCTTACCTTTCTTTAAATATACGCTTTTATACATATTTATATATGAAGTTTCTTACGATTATCAATTTCTATTCCTTACCACCTTATATCATACTCTGAGTTCATCAAGCTCGTAATCGCCTGTAGCAGACAAACGCTTGAATTCCTCATACAGATTAATGCAGCACCAGGCATCTGTAGCTGCATAGAGAGCCTGCGAATCCTTCAAATCGCTAGCCTCCCAATTGCTCAACCGTTGCGCCTTGCTGATTTTCTGGTGAAACAGGTTAGCATACAGTTTCTGCAGACTCATGTCTGCGATACCAAAGTTCTTAGCAACATCCTGCAACTCGATAAAGTAGCCAGCCTTAAAAGCAGCTCGCTTATGGAGCTGCAGCAAGTCATCGTGCCAGGAAAGTCCTACTTTTGGCACGGTGGTATCTTCGAGCAAGCGAATGATGGCAGGAGTCATGCCCGTATGATGCAGGCGGAAGAGATAACAAGTATCATGTGTACTCACCTGCAACAACGAAACATGGTAAGCCTGACCACGCTTGAATGATGGGCGCGTTTCTGTATCCACACCCAGTATATAATGGCTAAGTAGGTCATTAACAGCCGCTTCTGTATCTTCAGGCTTGTCAACGACTACGATTTTGCCAGGAAACAAAGCTCTTGGCAAATTCGTGATTGCCGCCTTGTCGAAACTAGTGAAAATAATCTTCATTATGCTTTTTATTCTTTACAAGTTGCAAAATTAGAAAAAAAAGATGAGAAAAAGAATTGTTTTCTCAATTATTTTCGCTAATTTTGCAGATAAATTATTCAAAAATATATAAAATGGCTAAAAAAAGAACTGAAAAAAAGACAAAAACCTTTAGCGAAGCTATTGGTTTACAGTATATTTTCAACAATACTATCACCGACTTTTTCATAGGATTAGCCTTGGTAGTCATTGCTGTGGTTATCATCATCGCTATGATCTCCTTTCTCAACACAGGAGCCAATGACCAGAGTTTGCTCGAAAATCTGAAGCCGGGCGAATGGACCAACACGGAAAAACTGTTTCAGAACTACTGCGGATCCTGGGGAGCCATTGTATCCTATTGGCTCATTGCCATCAATTTCGGATTTCCAGCCTTCATGCTCCCATTCTTTGTCATTATGGTGGGATTGCAGATGATGCATGCCTACAAGCTGAACCTTTGGAAATGGTTCTTCTGCATGATTGTGGTCATGCTATGGATGTCGGTAACCTTTGCCAAGTTCATCGCACCTATCATGCCAAGCCTCACATTCAATCCGGGCGGAAAGCACGGACTCTATGTCGTGCAGAATCTGGAGAACATCATGGGTCCTCCAGGACTTACTGCCATTCTTTTCTTCGTGGCGGTAGCATTCCTCACCTATCTCACCACTGAAACCATTACGGTAATCAGAAAAGCACTCAACCCTATCGGTTATATATCAAATAAGGTGAAATTTGAGATTACTAACCATGGAAAGAACAGGAAAGATACGGAAGCTATCGACGAGGTATACGCCAGCGCAGCATATGGTGCTGGCACAGAGGATGAGAAAGAAGAATATAAGGAAGAAGAACCTGCCAAAGTCATCGACCTGAATCTGGATCCGGACCAGACTTTCGCAAACCCGGACATACCTTCTACGCCTGTTGAGCCAGAGGCAGACGGACCGGAAGCTACAGGAACAGAAGGTGATACAGAAAAAGATGAAACCATCGCTATAGCCAACGGCACGCAGAACGAGAATATGTCACTCATTGCACGTCAGCGCGAACTCCGTACAAAACGGGCTGAAAAGGAAGCATTGGAAAAGCAAGCTGCCGAGGCTGCTGCAGCTTCTGAGCATATAGGTATGGACATCTCTGTAGCGACAGCCGACGAGAAGGCTACAGGCAACACCTTGAGCAATGCAGAAGTACAGAATACTCCGATCAATCCGAAGGAGCCGTTCACCAGATATAAATATCCGGTACTCAACCTTCTGAAGAAGTATGAGGATGACGGCGTATCCATCGATGAGGAAGAGCAGCGCGCCAACAAAAACCGCATCATCGAGGTGCTGGGCAACTTTGGCGTACAGATCAAAACCATCCGTGCTACGGTTGGTCCTACCATCACACTCTACGAAATCCAGCCTGCAGAAGGCGTACGTATCTCTAAGATCAAGAATCTGGAAGATGACATCGCCTTGAGTCTGGCAGCTCTCGGCATCCGTATCATCGCTCCTATCCCAGGTAAGGGAACCATCGGTATTGAGGTACCTAACGCAAAGGCGAACATCGTTAGTATGGAAAGTACTTTAAACTCAAAGAAATTCCAAGAAACCAAGATGGAGTTACCTATCGCTTTGGGTAAGACCATTACCAACGAAGTGTTTATGGTTGATTTGGCAAAGATTCCTCACCTGCTTGTTGCGGGTGCTACCGGACAGGGTAAATCTGTAGGTTTGAATGCCATCATCACCTCTTTATTATACAAGAAACATCCAAACGAACTCAAACTGGTTCTCATCGACCCTAAGAAGGTGGAGTTTAGCGTCTACTCCCGTATTGCCAATAAGTTTATGGCTGCGGTTCCTGATGAGGAAGAACCTATCATAACCGATGTAACCAAGGTGGTTAGAACCCTGAACAGTCTGTGTGTACTGATGGATAGCCGTTACGACTTGCTCAAAAAGGCAGGAGCCCGTAACATCAAAGAATACAACCAGAAGTATATCAACCACAAGTTGAAGTTGACAGATGGACATGAGTATATGCCATACATCGTGGTGATTATAGATGAGTTCGGTGATCTGATCATGACAGCCGGCAAGGAAGTAGAACTTCCTATTGCCCGTATCGCCCAGCTGGCACGTGCCGTGGGTATCCACATGATTATTGCCACCCAGCGTCCTACAACCAGCATCATTACGGGTAATATCAAGGCTAACTTCCCTGGCCGTATCGCCTTTAAGGTTACATCTGCCATCGACTCAAAGACCATTCTTGACCGTACAGGAGCCAACCAGCTGATTGGTCGTGGTGATATGCTCTATCTCTGCGGCAACGAACCTGTCCGTGTACAGTGTGCCTTTGTTGATACACCTGAAATCGAGCGCATCAACGAGTATATCTGCGAACAGCCTGGTCCTATCGAACCTATGGAGTTGCCAGAACCAGCTAATGATGAAGGAAGCGCAGGTGGAAGCGGCAGCATCAGTGCCCGCGAACTGGATCCGTTCTTCGAAGAGGCAGCCCATGCGATTGTTCTTTCGCAGCAGGGTTCTACCAGCATGATCCAGCGCCGGTTCAGTATCGGCTATAACCGTGCAGGACGACTGATGGACCAGATGGAAGCTGCAGGCATCGTAGGTGCAGCACAGGGCAGCAAGCCTCGTGAGGTACTGATACAGGATGAAAACCAGCTTAATAATCTGTTAATGGCACTTCGAAACTCTTAATTTTAGTAAAGAACTAAGGGTATGAAAGAAGATAATATTGGAAAAGGTTAAATTATTAAACCCTGAAGCCGTGAAAACGTCTAAGGAGAAAAGACGTTTTTACGGCTTTATGATAGAGTATGAAATTTTAGAAGATATAATATAACATAGAATTTTAAAAGAAAGGAAAAGATAAAAATGAAAAAGATTTTAGCATTGGCTTTCGTTGCAATGATGAGCATCGGAGCCATGGCGCAGACTGCGCAACAGGTACTTGATAAGACCGCTGCCGTTATTGGCAACAAAAGTGGAGCTAGCGCCAACTTCAAGATGAGCAGTTCTAAGTATGGATCAGCAAGCGGAAGTATTGCCATCAAAGGCAACAAGTTTAACGCCCGTACCCCGCAAGCCATCGTCTGGTTCAACGGCAAGACCCAGTGGACTTATCTAAAGAAAACCAACGAGGTGAATGTCAGCAACCCTACACAGGCTCAGCAGATGTCCATGAACCCTTATACCTTTATTAATATATATAAGACTGGTTATAAGTCAACGCTCAAGACAGCAGGCAGTAACTATGTAGTACATCTCGTTGCCAATAACCAGAAACGTTCTGTAGCCGAAATGTATATCACCATCAACAAAAAGACACATGTTCCATCAGTTGTCAAGATGCGACAGGGCAATACCTGGAGTACCATCACGGTAAGTAACTTCAGAGCCAAGAGGGTTTCTAACAGCACATTCAATTTCAACAGCAAGGAATGTCCAGGAGCTGAAGTCATCGACCTGAGATAATCTCCTTAAATATCGTATAAAGTTTATTTTCAAATAAGATTCCCCGCCACAACACTCCGGTAGCGTGACGGGGAATTACTTTTTCCAAAAGGGTTTTAGTATCAATAATTTCCAAAAGCGAATCATAGACTCCCCTTTTTGCACAACAAATCTAAAACAACTATGCAATTGTAAAATATTCAAAAATACTTTGGAATATTTGCAAAAACATTTGGCAGATACAAAAGAATTGCTTATCTTTGCATCAACAAATTATAAAAACAAGTAATTATGAAGCAGACAGAAGCCTATCAAAGACTCGTAGAGAAAGGTATCCGACCATCACTCCAGCGTATTGCCATTATGGATTGGCTCATCAAGCATCCCACTCATCCAACTATCGAGGATGTGTACAAAGGATTAGCCGAAAGTATCCCAACATTGAGCAAGACAACCGTTTACAACACACTCAGAATGTTGAGTGAGCACAATGCGGCTCAGATGATTACAATCGATGAACATCGCGTATGTTATGATGGAAATATTAAAAGCCACGTTCATTTCTATTGCAGAAATTGTGGCAAGGTAATTGACTTTTTCGGCGAACCAGCTCCAAAAGTGGAACCAGGAAAGGAAATTGAAGGAAACATCGTATTGGAAGAACAGCTCTACTACAGAGGAATCTGTGCAGAATGCGCTAAAAAAGGCGTAAAGTCACCTCTCACAGAGACTGTTCACTAATTCAAAAAACAATAATTATACAACAACATTTAAAACAAAAACATTATGAAGAAAAAGTTTATTTGCACCGTTTGCGGTTACATTTACGAAGGTACAGAAGCACCAGAGAAGTGCCCTATCTGCAAGGCTCCAGCCAGCAAGTTCAAAGAGATGGAAGATGCAGTAGATGACGATATGACATTTGCTACCGTTCACGTTCTCGGTCAGGCATATAAGGATGGCGTTAATGAAGACGTTATCAAGGGTTTGAAGGACCATTTCAATGGTGAGTGTGGCGAGGTAGGTATGTATCTTGCTATGGCACGCCAGGCAGATCGTGAAGGCTATCCTGAAATTGCAGAGGCTTACAAACGTTATGCCTATGAGGAGGCTGATCACGCTTCTCGTTTTGCAGAACTTCTCGGTGAGGTTTTGGGTGATACCAAGAGCAATCTCGAGGCTCGTATTGCAGCAGAGAAGGGTGCTTGTGAGGATAAGTTCCGCATTGCCAAGCTTGCTAAGGAGCAGGGTTCAGATGCTATCCACGATACCGTTCATGAGATGGCTAAGGATGAAGCCCGCCACTGTGCAGGTTTTGCAGGTCTCTACAAGAGATACTTCAAGTAATAGATTTTAAAAGACGTAACTTTAAAAATTATAATACGATTATTTAGTATTGTTAGTCTAGAAAACAGGAAAGCCGATTCTTGTATAGTAATATACTTGAATCGGCTTTCTTTATGTGATGATAAATATTGTTACTTTGTTTCAGGAACCAGGAACTTGTCTCCTGTTTGCTTAATAAGTTCCTTGGCATATTTCTCAGGATACCCAGGACGAACTGGAGTTGCACCTAATCCATAAGGAGTCTTCTCGAAACTGCCATCTTTTTTGGTTGGCTTGATAATCATGTCATTATACTTCACTACCATAAACTGGAAGAGCTGTTGCCAACGCGCCAACATCTGCTGTGCCTTCTCAATACCATAATCATTGAGATACTTGACTGCAGCCTGTGGATTCTGTGCATACAGTTCCTGAGCCTTAGCCTCAACACCTGGCTGTGCAGCAAAATAGCTGTTATCCAGACTATCACGAACCTCCTTCAAGGTTGGGAACATCTGGCTGTAACGAGGATAAACCATATTGCTGGTCATATTGCACACCCAGTAAGCATTCTTGAAACTGAAATTCACTGCATCTGCTCCCGGTGTGTTATAACACTCAGGACGAACTGTAGAAGAACTGTAGATTGGTGTGAACGCTACCATATTGGCATCATCATTACCAAACCAAAGAACACCGCCAATCTCTCTAGGCATCCATGAACGCATCTGGCTAACAAAAACAAAACCAGTCTGCTGGGTGCTGACCGGACGTTCGTTGAAGCACTGCTTTCCATCCACCTTAAACATCAATGGAGTTGGTCTGTAAGGCATCTGCCAGATACCACCTCCGATATCAGTTCCATCAGCAACAGAAAGAGGTGTACCCTCATAATAGTCACGCATGCAAGCCTCAACATCAGCAACACTCACCTTCTTGTTTGGAACCACCCAGAGAGGCATATCCTTCGCATTAGGATCCTTGCCCAAAGCCCAATCAAGATAAGGACTCATATCATAGAAATGATTCAAGAGAGCCCAAGCACGAGCATCGCAGAAACGACGTCCTGAGAAATCAGGCTTAGCATATGCCATTTTCCATGAGAAATCAGCATCCTTGCCCTGATACCATCCCTTACTGCGAGCAAAAGAAACGACATCCTTGGCATACATCACGTTTTTCTTATCCTTCATATTGAACTTGCCGATGCGACTCTGGTTAGCATGTGCGCAAACTGCATTATCAGGAATACGGAGAGCTACCCAAACCACGCCCTTAGAGCCTGGTCCCTTGCCCATCATCTCCATAATCCAAGCTTCGTTCGGATCACAGATGGTAAAGGTCTCGCCTTCTGAATTATAACCATAGGTATTGGCGAGGGTGGTCATCACCTTGATAGCCTCGCGTGCCGATTTACTGCGCTGGAGAGCTACATAGATGAGTGAACCATAGTCCATGATACCTGTAGAATCAGCCATCTCCTCACGTCCACCATAAGTAGTTTCACCGATGGTGACCTGCCATTCATTGATATTGCCAATCACATTATAAGTCTCGGCAGCCTCCGGAATCTCACCATGATATTTATTGGTATCCCAATCGTAAATCTTACGCATCTCGCCCTTAGCATGCTTACCGGCAGGAAAATGACAGAGATTTTGGAACATACCATAGTCATCGGCACTATATGAACACATCACAGATCCATCAACCGATGCTTTTTTTCCTACTATAAAGTTGGTACATGCCTCAGCCTCAGAGACACTGCCCAACATAGCTACAGCCATCAAGGCAGAAGCAAAAATCTTATTCATAAATATACCTTTATTAATATACACCTAAATAGAATGTGGAGTTAGAAAAGTCTCCTAACTCCACAAAATTATTTCAGAAGAACAAAGAGAAAAGCATTTAATTCTTCACTCTTCCCTCTTCACTTAAATCACTCTTATTCACAAGCCTTGAAGCTCATATCCAAGCCCTTTACACTATGTGTCAAGGCACCAACTGAGATGAAATCAACTCCCTGCTCTGCATAATCGCGGATGGTATCGTAAGTGATACCGCCAGAAGACTCAGTCTCATACTTACCTGCGATGATATCTACTGCCTTCTTAGTATCAGGCACAGAGAAGTTATCGAGCATGATACGATTTACACCACCATGCTTCAATACCTGGTCAAGTTCATCGAAGCTGCGAACCTCGATTTCAATCTTTAGGTCGAGGCCCTTCTCCTTCAGATAAGCATGGCAACGGTCGATGGCATTGTCGATGCCACCAGCGAAATCGATATGGTTATCTTTCAAGAGAATCATATCAAAAAGACCAATGCGATGGTTCATACCACCACCAATCTTCACTGCCTGCTTCTCCAACATGCGAAGACCTGGAGTTGTCTTACGGGTATCAAGGATATGAGTCTTTGTACCCTCAAGACGCTTTACATACTTAGCAGTCATGGTAGCAATGCCACTCATACGCTGCATGATATTGAGCATCAAACGCTCTGTCTGGAGCAAAGAACGGGTCTTACCCTCTACAATCATTGCAATGTCACCCTTCTTAACATGGGTTCCATCCTGAAGCAACACTTCTACCTTCATGGTAGGATCGAAACGGGCAAATACCTTCTTTGCCATTTCAACACCTGCCAACACACCATCTTCCTTGATAAGCAAGTGGCTCTTACCCATGGCGTCTTCTGGGATACAACACAAAGTTGTGTGGTCGCCATCACCGATATCCTCAGCAAATGCCAAGTCTATCAACTTGTCTTCTAATTGATCTACGCTTAACATATTATTAATGTTTATGTTTAATGTTTATTGATTACTTTTCCGTTCCATAGGGCACGGAGGATGCCTTCCTCATCGCGTTCGACCCGAATTTCGCCGCCTAACCATTCGGTCATCGGCAACTCCTCGCGAAACTCGAAGTAGTTCACCACTCTGCCCTCTTGTATTTCTACCACAGCCTGCTGCAATATCGAGCCATCCGGCAATATCACCTGATGGGCTCCGCATCTTCTCATTTCAGCCATATCTTAAACATCCAGACTAATTACTCGTCATCTGAATAGGTTTATCAGGCATAGGAACCGGTGCACTGGTCGGAGGCGCCAAAGCTCCATCCGGACGTGCTGGAACACTCGGACCTGGTATACGGGTCTTACGAGCAGTATCTACTTTTGCCGAATCAGAAGATGCTGCAGAAGAAGAAACCGGTGCTACCTTTTTAGGATGCATACGGATGAGACGAATCTTATTGACAAACATCAGTTTAAGAGTCGTCAAAGAACCGGCATCAGAACTGAAGCCACCCTCATTCAACATAAAGTACCCCTTTATGCATTTAATTCCAAGGCTATCATTATCAGCGAGTTCTACACTATAGTGCTGAGCACTCTGAATATGAATTACAGTCTGTGCCACACTATCGTTCTTGAACTGAACAGCCAGCAAAGCGATACCATCACGCATACCATCCTGGAAGATAAACTGCGATTCGAAATCAAGACGGAACCGGTCACCCTTATGGAAAGCAGTATCAGCTTCAATTTTAAAACTGCGACTGTTGAAGCCCTCATCAGGCGAGAATACCATCGAAGTAGCATCTTTCCAGATATTGGCAGTATCACCAACAGCAGTAAGATTATCAAAATCACTATTTCCTGCACTGTTTCCACCCAATGCAACCACCTCTTTATCCAATCTTTCAGCCAAATCCTTATACACATCATGCAGTAATTCAGTATGGCGCATATAATAAACCATCGAACTGTCGAAGTCTGCCGAGGTGACATCATGTTTCTTCAGTACAGCCTCGCGATAAGCCAGACTATTCTTCTCACTACCACCGTCTTCGCTCTGCGCCATAGCAAGAGCGATGTGATAATCGAAGAGAATATCCGTCATCTTCCCTTTAGAGAGCACATCTCTTGGCAGCGAAGGCTTGCAAGAAGCGAAGGCTGCACAAAAGGTTACTATCCAACAGAGATAAAGAAAAGCTTTCTTCATGATTACTTGTCCTCCTTATTTTCTTGAGATTGAGACTTTATCTTTTCTTCAGCAGTTTCAATAAAAGAAGAATCTTTAACCTTCTTCTCCTTATCACCACCTCCGAGAGCTTCCAGTTCTTTTCTACAGAAAAGCAAGAGAGATATAATGCCGACTGATACACAGGAATCTGCAAAATTGAATACAGGATCGAAGAATGTACCATGCTGTCCACCCCAGAAAGGGAACCATTCAGGCCATGTATAGGTGAAGAACGGAAAGCGGAACATATCAACCACCTTGCCCATGAGCACGGGTGCATACCCCTCGCCGAAAGGCACAAGATAAGATACATAATAAGGTGAGGCACCGGTGAAGATAAGTCCGTAGAAGATGGAATCAATCATATTGCCGATTGCACCCGTCAGAACCAGCGCCACCAAAATGATGTATAACAAGCGATAGGTACCACGCTTAATGATGCGATGCAGATAAATGCTCAACGCACAGATGGCTACCAGGCGCAACAGACTTAGCCAGAACTTGCCGATAAACGACATACCCCAAGCCATTCCGTTGTTCTCAACAAATTCGATATAAAACCAATCAGTAACACGAACAGACTCGCCAAGCAAAAATGGGTCTTGATGTACACCTTGATAATCTGATCGATAACAAGAAGCACAACCACCATTGCCGTGACGAGCCATCCGTATTTAATTTTACTTGTTTTCTCCATTTATTACTTCTTTCTAGCCTCCTTAGAAGCTACACTCAAAGTGGCATGAGGTACAGCACGCAAACGCTCCTTAGGAATCAACTCACCTGTTTCGCGGTCAATACCATAGGTCTTGTTCTGGATACGAACCAAAGCTGCTTCCAATCCCTTGATGAACTTCTGCTGACGCTGGGCCATCTGGATGATTTCTTCCTTGCTTTGTGCTTCACTACCCTCTTCAAGAGCCTTGTAGGTTGGTGATGTATCTACCACATCATTACTGTCTGAGTGGTTCAGCTGAGCCATACAATCATGATAAGTCTGCTTTGCCACCTTCAATTTCTCATCAATGATAGCGCGGAACTCCTCGAGTTCCTGATCGCTATAACGTAGTTTTTCGTTAGCCATAGATGTTATCTATTATGTTATTTGTTAATGTTTTTAGGAAATAAGGGCTAGAAAGTTAGAAGCAAGCAGTTTGGAAATGCTCCTAACTTCTAACTCCTAACTCCTAACTATTTAATTTTTCTCTACGAGAATGTTCAACTTAAAGTCATCAAACTCGGTCTCAACACCTGCGTTGTCGCCGATTTCGATGCTGTCTGCCAATACCTGACCCTTGATGTAGTCGGCGAATGCCTCGATGGCTGCGTCAGTCTCCTCATTAGGAGCCACAGTTACGTTGATGCGGTCGGTAATCTCCAGACCTGTCTCCTTACGGAGGTTCTGGATACGGTTGATCAACTCACGAGCCATACCCTCCTTCTTCAATTCTGGGGTCAACTCTACCTCAAGCGCTACGGTCAGATTGCCCTCGTTAGATACGAGCCATCCTGGAATATCCTCAGAGATAATCTCCACGTCGGCTACCTCTACCACGGCTTCCTGTCCGTCGATATTCAATGTGATGTTGCCTACCTTCTCGAGGCTGCAATCTGGTCCTGATCGAGCGCTGACATCTGGGCAGCAACACCCTTCATCAGCTTGCCGAACTTCTTACCCATCACTCTGAAGTTACACTTCACCTTCTTTACGAGAATGCCCTGACCCTCAATGAAGTTAACCTCCTTCACGTTCACCTCGTTCTTCAACAGTCCAGCTACTGCCTCGATGTGTGCCTTCTGTACATCATCTACTGCAGGAATCATGATCTGCTGGAGTGGCTGACGCACCTTGATGTTCACCTTGCGGCGCAATGCCAATACCATAGAAGTAATCTTCTGGGCGATGGCCATACGCTCCTCCAGGTCGGCATCGATAGCAGCCTCATCAGCTACAGGGAACTTATCGAGATGTACGCTCTCCAACTCGCCGCCCAAGTCGTGATACAACTCGTCTGCATAGAATGGAGCGAATGGTGCCAGCAGCTTAGCCACTGTCATCAGGCAGGTATAGAGAGTCTGGTAAGCACTCAGCTTATCCTCGCTCATCTCCTTACCCCAGAAACGTTTACGGTTCAGACGAACGTACCAGTTAGAGAGGTCATCGTTGACGAAAGCATCGATGAGACGGCCTGCGCGGGTTGGATCATAGCCAGCCAACTCTCTGTCAACGCCCTTGATGAGGGTATTGAGTGAAGAGAGAATCCAGCGGTCAATCTCTGGGCGCTTCTCGAATGGCACCTGAGCAGCCTCAGCATCGAAACCATCTACATTAGCATAGAGGGCGAAGAAGCTGTAGGTATTATATAAGGTACCGAAGAACTTACGACGGGTCTCGTCCACACCATTAGGGTCGAACTTGAGGTTGTCCCAAGGCTCGCTGTTGGTCATCATATAGAAACGAACAGGATCGGCACCATACTTGTCTATCATCTCGAATGGGTTAGTCACGTTACCCACGTGCTTACTCATCTTGTTACCCTTGGCATCGAGAACGAGACCAGAAGAGATTACGTTCTTGAAGGCTACGCTATCGAATACCATGGTAGCGATGGCGTGCAGAGTGAAGAACCATCCACGGGTCTGATCCACGCCCTCGTTGATGAAGTCGGCTGGATAGAACTTAGGAGGAATAGCATATCCCTCGTAGGTGCTGTGGATGAGTGCATCGCGGTCTGCCTCTGTGCCACGGGCCATCTCACCCTCGAATGGGTAGTGGAGCTGGGCGTAAGGCATTGAACCTGAATCGAACCAAACGTCGATGAGGTCGCTCTCACGATACATTGGCTTGCCCTCCTCGTTAACCAATACAATCTTGTCAACGTATGGACGGTGGAGGTCAATCTTATCATAGTTTTCCTGACTGTAGTCGCCAGGAACGAAACCATTCTCCTTCAATGGGTTGCTCTGCATGATACCGGCAGCCACAGACTTCTCGATTTCAGCATAGAGTTCCTCCAAGCTGCCGATACACTTCTCGCCACGGTTCTCGTCACGCCAGATTGGCAATGGAGTACCCCAGAAGCGGGAACGTGAAAGGTTCCAGTCGTTCAGGTTCTCGAGCCAGTTGCCGAAACGGCCTGTACCGGTGCTCTCAGGCTGCCAGTTGATGGTCTTGTTGAGTTCTACCATGCGCTCCTTGCGGGCGGTATCCTTGATAAACCAGCTATCCAATGGATAATAGAGGATAGGCTTGTCGGTACGCCAGCAGTGAGGATAGTTGTGCACGTGCTTCTCGCTCTTGAAAGCCTTACCCTCCTGCTTCAACTCGTAGCAGAGTACGATGTTCAGGTCTTCAGCCTTCTCAGAAGCCTTCTTGTCCCAGACGCCATCCACATTAAACTGTGGGTCGTAGGCATTCTTCACGTAGTCGCCTGCGTGATGAGCGTATGCCTCCTTGTTGACGCAAGCGTTCACGAAGTTGGCATCGAGGTCTTCGATGAGATAGAACTTACCCTGCAGGTCAACCATTGGGCGGGTCTCGCCCTTCTTATTAATAAGGTAGAGCGCTGGGATGTTGGCATCCTTAGCCACCTTGGCATCATCGGCACCGAATGTAGGTGCGATGTGAACGATACCTGTACCATCATCGGTAGTAACGTAGTCGCCGAGGATTACGCGGAAAGCCTCGCTATCCATCTCGACGAACTGATCGCGACCATCCTCAGAAGCGAATACCTTCTCAGGATGAGCAGCAGCATATTCTGTTACGAAAGCCGGTGCAAAGAGATCTACCTTCTCGCATGGCTTTACCCAAGGAAGGAGCTGCTCGTAGTGCATGCCTTCGAGGTCGGTACCCTTCATGTGGTCGACAATGCGCCAAGGGCACTGCTTCTTCTCCTTGTCGAATGGCAGGAGATCGCCTTCCTTACACTCCTGGTCTGCCTTCAGATATGAACCTACCAGAGCCTCAGCCATCACGAGTGTCATAGGCTCGCCATTATAGAGGTTGTAGGTCTCGATGGCTACATAGTCAATCTTAGGACCCACACAGAGAGCCACGTTTGATGGCAAAGTCCAAGGTGTAGTGGTCCATGCGATGAAGTATGGCTTGCCCCACTTGGTCCACTCAGCCTTAGGATCCTTGATGAGGAACTGGGCTGTGGTGGTGAGGTCCTTAACATCGCGATAGCAGCCAGGCTGGTTCAACTCGTGAGAGCTCAAGCCTGTACCTGCACCTGGAGAGTATGGCTGGATGGTGTAACCCTTGTAGAGCAACCCCTTGTTGTAGAGCTGCTTGAGGAGCCACCAGAGAGTCTCGATATACTTGTTATCGTAGGTGATATAAGGATGATCGAGATCTACGAAGTAACCCATCTTCTCGGTCAACTCGCGCCACTCTGCGGTGAACTTCATCACGTTCTCGCGGCACTTGTGGTTGTAATCCTCTGTAGAGATATACTTCTCTGAAGCCTTGTTATCAATATCCTTCTTGGTGATGCCGAGTTCCTTCTCGACACCGAGTTCAACAGGGAGTCCGTGGGTATCCCATCCCGCCTTGCGGTGAACCTGGAAACCCTTCATGGTCTTGTATCTGTTGAATGTATCCTTGATACTACGTGCCAACACGTGGTGAATACCCGGGTGGCCATTAGCTGATGGAGGTCCCTCGAAGAAGATAAACTGAGGGCAGCCTTCACGCTCGTCGATAGACTTGTGGAAGATATCATTTTTCTCCCACGCTGCTAGTACGTCATTGTTTGTCTGAGTCAAATTCAGACCGTTGTGCTCGGCAAATTTCTTAGCCATATTATCTTATATTTTTATAATGTTTTTACTTTTGGGCGCAAAGTTACAAAAAAAATATGTTTTACCCAAAAATAGAAAGACTTTTTATATAATTATTTTATTATAAACGAAAAAGTTAGGAGTTGGAACAGCGCCCCGACTCCTAACTTTTTATTTCCCGTTTTATTAAACTTCGCTGCCATGTATTATAAATTTTCAGCCTCTTGCAGCCAGATGGCAGATGCAGCATCACTAGGCATACGCCAGTCGCCACGAGGACTGAGGCTTACGCTACCTACTTTCGGACCGTCTGGCAGACAGCTGCGCTTGAACTGCTGATTGAAGAAACGGCGCACGAAGGTCTTCAGCCACTTTTTGATAGTCTCCTCATCATAGCTGTCAGGATCATTATCACTGATCTTTACACGCTCCAGTTCGGAATCAATAAATGCCTTCTTTGCCAACATGTAAATCTTGGAAGGACGGAAACCGAAACGCAGGAAATAGTAGAGGAAGAAATCATGCAGTTCGTATGGTCCCACCAAATCTTCCGTCTTCTGCTTGATATTTCCATTCTCATCTGCCGGAATCAACTCTGGACTGATAGGAGTATCGATGATATCACGAAGAGTGATGCGGCTCTGTTCGTCTACCCCACTCTCTGCTACATGATTTACGAGATGACGGATCAGGGTCTTAGGAATGCTGGCATTCACGCCATACATACTCATGTGGTCACCATTATAGGTAGCCCATCCTAATGCCAACTCTGAAAGGTCGCCGGTACCGATAACCATACCACCCATCTTATTGGCTAAATCCATCAGAATCTGGGTACGTTCACGAGCCTGGGAATTCTCGTAAGTCACATCATGCACACTGGCATCCTGACCGATGTCCTCAAAGTGCTGGGTTACAGCCTTGGCGATGCTGATTTCCTTAATGGTAATACCAAGACTCTGCATCAGCGAGATAGCATTATTGTAGGTTCTGTCTGTGGTTCCGAATCCCGGCATAGTGACACCTACGATACCCTTGCGGTTCATCTTGAGTTTATCAAAAGCTTTTACACAAACGAGTAAGGCCAGCGTAGAATCCAAACCGCCGCTGATACCGATTACTACGGTCTTGGCATGGGTATGAACGATACGCTTGGCTAGTCCCATGAGTTGGATATTGAAAATTTCCTCGCAAGAGGCATTCATATCGCTGCTGGTAGGAATAAACGGATGAGGATTCACCTCACGTTCCAACACAAAATCGCGTTCATTCTCGGTAGGATCGGCTTCGATATTTCGGATATTGAACTGACCGCCAAGAACAGAATATTTAATATTGCGCTGGGCATTTACATAAGTAGAATTCGTACGACGCTCAGAGCGGAGTTTTTCTACATCTATCTGTGAGATAACCATCTGCGGTTCAATAGAGAAACGTTCACTCTGTGAAAGTAAAACTCCATTCTCATAAATCAGGGCATTTCCACCATAAACCACATCCTGCGTACTCTCACCGAATCCGCAGGAACTGTAGATATATCCGGTCATGGTACGGGCACTCTGCTGGCTGAGCAGACTCTTCAGATAATGATGTTTTCCGATGAGTTCGTCGCTTGCAGAAAGATTGAAAATCAGGTCTGCTCCTGCTAGCGCCAGTTTGTTGCTAGGAGGAGCCGGAGCCCATACATCTTCGCAGATTTCCACACCAAACTGTACGCCATCGAAAGTTTGAAAAATCTGAACATCAGGCGTCAGTTTCACCTTATGTCCGGCATAACGGACTTCGCAATCTCTCAGGTCCTGAGCCGAGGCAAACCAGCGTTTCTCATAAAACTCGCTGTAGTTTGGAAGATATGTCTTCGGTACAATACCGAGAATCTGTCCATGCTGGATAACGATACCACAATTGAGCAACAAGTCGCCCGCTATCACCGGCGCACCCACGATAGAGATGATATCGAGTTTGCGTGTGAAATCGAGCAACATCATCACCGCCTGCTCAGATGATTCGAGAAGCATCTGCTGGCGGAAGAGATCCTGACAGGAATAGCCCGTAACAGAGAGTTCCGGAAATGTAATGATCTCTACACCCTTTCCCTCAGCCAGCGCTATCTGTTCCTCTATCTGCTGGGTATTGAAAATGACATCACCCACCTTTACGGCAGGGATGGCACTAGCTACCTTAATAAATCCGTACTTCATAATAAATTACTTTATTGTTACCTGTGTAGCACCATAGCCATACTCCTGGAAAGAAGCATCCTGATAGGTGCAACTCTTATAGCGATAGTTCAACTCATGAATGAGAGTCTGGCGCAACACACCTTCGCCCTTTCCATGAATAAAGATAATTTTCTGTCCCTTCTTTTTCTTATATTCCTCCATGGTCTTCTTGAAGATATCCATCTGATAATGAAGAATATCTGCAGAATTCATTCCAGCAGTTGTTTCAAGCACTTCATCCGCATGAAGATCTATCACAAGGGTACCATCATCCTTCTTGCTCTTCTTCTTGCTGGTGTTGGCAACAACCTTCTCATCCTTATACATCTGCTCTTTCAGACGCTTGGAATCGATAACCAGCGGACGGGCTATTTCATCGTTCTCTACAATCGTAAAGAGATAGGCTGGAGTCTCGAAGAAATCGTTCTCCTCGAAAAGATGAAGTTTGTAGAATTTCACGGGATCGAGACGGAACTGAACATCTGTTGCCGGCTTCAGAAGGAATGGCTTGTCCTTCTTGTAAGCTATCATCTGGATGGCGATATGCTCCATCTCGTTCAGAGCCTCACGACCGAATTCCTCGATGAAGAGTTTGGTATTCGGTTCTATTTCTCCCTCTGCTTTCAGAGTCCATGCATTTCCCTCAGCCACGAGATAGGTATAGCGGAGATAGTAGTTGCTGTCATTCACCATATAGGTCTCGAAACGGGTATTGGTTACGTCCTTGATGTTGATAGGTACAAAGGCGAGATAAGCACTGAGTTTGTTGCCACCCGTATGTTCCTGAACCGGTTTCACAAAGGTTATCTCACGGTCGGCAGCATCATATTCCTCTACATCCATATCCACGTCATCGTGATCATTCAAGATGGCCTTGATACTCCGGCTGTCCTGATGCAGTTCGGTATTGGCATGCTCCTCAGCCTTCTGCTGCGCATCCATCTTAGCCGAAATCATCTTGCCCATGGAGTATTCATCCTGCTCCACCACAACCACCTCGTTGATAGGCATCGGAATCTCAAAACCATCCTCATCCTCAACGAGCACAATATTTTTACCTTGGAAGCCGGCAACCTTTCCGCCACCCACTTCGCTCAAGAATCTGACTTTATCTCCTTTTTTCATAATCTATTAATAATTTGTAATTGCAAAGATACAAAAGATATTGCAAAACAGGGCTTATTTTAATATTTTTAATGCTACTGATAAAAATAATCCTGTAAAAGATGCACCATGTTAGATATTTTTCCGTATCTTTGCAAAGAAAAAGAAATAGTAACGAACCCTTTAAACTGAAAAGTTATGATTACATTTCCTTGCGCCAAGATCAATCTTGGTTTAAATATAGTTAGTAAGCGGAAAGATGGATACCACAATCTTGAAACGGTGTTCTACCCTATTCCGCTGACCGATGCACTTGAAATCAAGCTCATGGGCGATGAATTCCCTAGCGATGTTCCTTGTGATCTGAAGATTACAGGTAACGCAGTGGATTGCGACGAACAGAACAATCTCGTTGTAAAAGCTTATAATCTCCTGGCTGCCGACTTCAGGATTCCACGCATCCATGCTCACCTGGTGAAGCGTATTCCTTCGCAGGCTGGTTTGGGTGGCGGTTCTGCCGATGCAGCCTTCATGATCCGTTTGCTTGACGAGCGTTTCCGTCTCAATATCGGTAATTCGGAGATGGAAAGATACGCTGCCAAGCTGGGCGCAGACTGTGCCTACTTCATTTCTGCTGACCCCGAAGATGGTGACACTGCTTGCTATGCAGAAGGTATCGGCGAAGAACTGATGCCGGTAAGTGGTCCTGGCGATAATCTGAGGGGCTATCATCTGGTTGTGGTGAAGCGCGATGACATTGCCGTCAGCACCAAAGAGGCTTATGCAGCCATCACCCCACAGGCACCAGCCAAATGTTGCCGCGACATTGTACGCCAGCCTATCGAGACTTGGAAAGAGGAACTTGTCAACGATTTTGAGGCACCTATTTTCAAGATGCACCCGGAACTGGCAGAAATCAAACAGAAGCTGTACAACCTGGGGGCCGTATATGCAGCGATGAGTGGTAGCGGAAGTGCCATCTTCGGTATCTTCAAGCATAAACCTGCAAATATAGAGGAACAGTTCGAAGGAATGTTCTGTAAAATAATGAAACTTTAATTTAGTTAATAGTTTATAGTTAATAGCGGCTACGCCGTATAGACAAAAGATGTCTATAATGTATATAGAAAGATAACGTAAAATAATAGCAAGAATGCCCTATTAACTATAAACTATCAATTATAAACTCTAAATATTATAATGAACGAAGAAACACATCAGAAACTGATGACTATCAAGCGAAGCTTCCGCTTGCTGATGAACGGTCCGGGATCGCAATCTATGCGCGATAAGGGACTGGGATATAAACTGAATTGGGGCGTACCATTCTATGAACTGAAAAAGATGGCTGAGGAATATGGTAAAGACTATGACCTCGCCATCGAACTGTGGAAGGAAGACATCCGGGAGTGCAAGATTCTGGCTACACTCATCATGCCTGCCGATAAGATGCTTCCGGAAATCACAGATTTATGGATGGAACAGGTACAGAGTCAGGAGATGGCAGAGATGCTTGCCTTCAACCTTTTGCAGCACGTAGATTATGCGCCTGTCATCGCCTACCAGTGGATAGCAAGTGATAAGCCGCTCTATGAGATTGCCGGTTTCCAGCTCCTTGCCCGTCTTTTTGCCAATGGGAAAGAGCCTAACGAGCGTGGCATCAACGAATTCCTGGATCAGGCTGCCACTGCATTGCAGGGTGATAACATGGGAATAAAACATGCTGTCTCTAATGCGGTTCTCCGTTTCTGCGACTTCGGTGAAGATTTCGAGAAAATTGCAAGAGGCGCACTCAAGGGTATCTACGAGATTTAACGCTTCTGCAGATACGGTCAGAAACAGGCCACGACCCTGCTGAAAATACGTCCCGACGTAGCATTTGCTGCGTCCCGACATACAAAAAAATACGTCCCGATGCAGCAAATGCTACGTCGGGACGTATTTTTATGGCTAATTTCAGCGTTACATAAAATACTTCTGGTATTCGTTTTCGAAGTTCGGAGTGAAAACACCCTTGCCGATGTTTTCGCTGATTTCATCCTTGGTCCAGAATCTACCACCGGCCAATTCTTCCTGCTCGGTTTCACCTCGCCATCATATACACAGCGATGTACATAAACCAGTTCCTTTTCCCGCTGACTCTCAAAGACATAATGCCCAAGAGATTCCGGTTCAAAATCGGTGATACCCAATTCTTCCCTTACCTCGCGATGCAAAGCCTGACTCACACTTTCTCCTAAATCTACATGACCGCCGCAGGCTGTATCCCATTTATCCGGCTGGATATCCTTCCAGGCTGGACGATGCTGCAGATACAGATCACCCCGGCTGTTGAATACATGCAGATGAACAACCGGATGCAATATCTTGCTTCCGTCATGGGCATGACCACGGGTAACAGCGCCCAGAATGTTGCCCATTTCATCTACTATCGGAAATTCCTCGTTCTTATTATCTATCATCGTTTCTCTTATTACAAAGTTCCGTATTCATCAGAGTAGCGCAACATCTGGTCGACATAGCTCTCCCCATAATCCAATACCACGTCTGTAATTTCGCCTTCTTCATCCATCTCCAGCGTCATCTTCGGATTGATGAATCCCTTGTATGGAGCGAGATTCAGTTTCTTGTATCTTGCCAGTATCTCGCGATGCAATTCCGGATCAATATTCACGGCATACTTCTCAACCAACAGGCGGGCTGCCTCGAAATCACCCTCGCTCTTGATGCGCTGAATTTCAGCAAGCAACTCGCCGAAGAGATGGCGGAGCTTGGCATAATCATTAATCTTCACATAAGTCTTCGTCGTAATGATATTGCCCTCACTGTCCTTCAAAGCATCCTCGGCAGAAGCATAGTTCATATCCATCTTCACCAGTTCCACAGCACCCTCGGCATGCTCCATCACCCACCAGGCTATCAGCGCACGGTTGCGCATGTGGGCTTCCTCTATCTTGTCGCCTTCCTTGATGCGGATGGTCTGGGTGAGCAGACCGTTCATCAGATAACCGTAATACTGAGCCTTATATGCCTCATCATTCGGAGTCAGCCCCAGTTCTACCAATTTATGGTCGGCTACATAATAGAGTCCGAAAAGATCGGCTCTCGCCTCTTCTATCGTACTGCCATACGCCTTCAATGCATCAGGGTCGGTACCAGGCAAAAGCTGTCCGCTACCATGTCCCAGACACTCATGCAGGTCGGTATGCAGATCATCTGTAATATCTTCGTACTGATTCATCAGACTGATGGTATCCTCGTCGATAACGAATTCATCGCGGAAACCATTGCCTTGAGCTGCCTTGTTATATGCCTCGGTCAGGTTACCGATGGTCACACTCTTAGAACCATATTCCTGACGGATCCAGTTGGCATTCGGAAGATTGATGCCGATGGCAGAAGCTGGATATTCCTCGCCACCCAACATCGCCGCACAGATGACATTGGCTGTAACACCCTTCACCTCCGGCTTGCGGAAACGTGTGTCTACAGGTGAATGGTCCTCAAACCACTGGGCATTCTGACTGATGGTCTGGGTGCGCTTCGTTGCTTCAAGATCCTTATATTCTACAATGCCCTCCCATGTACCTTTCAGCCCGAGCGGATCGCCATACACTTCGATAAATCCGTTGATGAAATCAATCATTCCCTCGTGCTGCTGCACCCAGGCAATGCTGTAACGGTCGAAATCCTTCAGATCGCCTGTACGGTAATACTTTACCAGAAGATCGATGAGATGTTTCTGTTCCTCATTTTCTGCATATTTCTGAGCACGGAGCAACCAGGAAACAATCTCCTTGATAGCTGCGCCATAGAGGCCGTCTTCTGTCCATTTCAGCTCCACCAGTTCACCATTACGCTTGGTCAGTTTAGAGTTCAGTCCATACGAAGGTGCCTGTTCGTTGCCATCTTCCTTCATCCTGGCATAAAAACGTTCTACTTCTGCCTGAGAAACATTCTCATAGAAATTGCAGGCTGAAGTCTGTACCAGATCCTCGCCATCCGTCTGATTCACGCGCTTAGGCATAACTTCCGGATTGAAGATGACAGGCACCAGAATGCCCAACAGGTCTTCCTTGCTCTGTCCCTTGGAAAGAGGCAGGTATTCATCGGCTACAGCCCCAACCATCTCATAGAAAGATTCCTCTGAAAATCCTGGCACAAACTTTTCACATCCATAGTGATGATGGATGCCGCTGGCAAACCAGACACGCTTCAGGTAAACTTCGAAAGCCTTGAAATCTTCGCTTTCGCGATTACCCTCGTAATGAAGGTATACAGCCTCCAGGGTTTTACGGATGCGCAGGTTGTATTTGCCCTGCTGGTCGAAGGTGATATCACGTCCCAAGAGGGTTGCCTTCGACAAGCAATAAATATAAATTTTCTGTGTGAGCGACAGGTTTTCGAAACCCTTCAGCTCATAACGGAGCATCTGGATATCGGCAAATCGCTCTTGAGTGTTTACATTACATTTTGCCATTTTTATCTGTATTTACCATGCAAAAGTAATACATTTTTTCCACATACCAAACTTTTCCTCCTGTTTTTCGCTCTTTGCAAAGTTTTTTACTTGAAATATGCACTTTTTCTTGGAGAAAACTTTTATTTATGCAGATTATTCATTACCTTTGCATGAAAATCAAAATAAAAACATGCCGGTAAAGGCAGAAAACATAAAACGGCAATCATGCAGATAAACGAGATATTAAAAAGCTATTTTGGATACGATTCCTTCCGCCCCAACCAGGAAGCGATTATCAGAGAGGTAATGCAGGGACACGACTGTCTGGTTCTCATGCCAACAGGTGGTGGAAAGAGTCTGTGCTACCAGGTTCCCGCATTAGCAATGGAAGGTACCGCTGTGGTCATTTCACCGCTCATCAGTCTGATGCACGACCAGGTGGAGGCGCTCAAGGCAAACGGTATCCCTGCAGAAGCACTGAACAGCGGAAACGACACGACCGATGAACTCATCATCCGCCGCCGATGCGAGAAGGGAGAACTGAAACTCCTTTATGTTTCGCCCGAAAAACTCATCAGCGAGATACCTTATTTATTCAGCAACATCAAGATTTCGCTCTTTGCCGTTGACGAGGCCCACTGCATCAGCCAGTGGGGACACGATTTCCGTCCGGAGTATTCGCAACTCGGTATGCTGCACGAGAATTTCCGCAATGTCCCGGTGATGGCGCTCACTGCTACAGCCGACAAGATAACACGCGAAGATATCATACGCCAGCTTCATCTCAATGGGCAGACGTTCGTAAGCAGTTTCGACCGCCCCAATCTCTCCCTCACCGTAAGACAGGAGAGTACCAAAAAGGCAAAGCTCCAATACATCACCCGCTTCATCAGTAATCATCCGGAAGAAGCGGGCATCATCTACTGTCTCTCCCGCAAGAACACCGAAATGGTAGCTCAGGAACTTATCGATCTGGGTATCAATGCCGCAGCCTATCACGCCGGAATGACTGCCCAGACCAGAGCATCAGTACAGGAGCGGTTCAAGATGGACCAGATTCAGGTGGTATGTGCTACCATCGCTTTCGGAATGGGCATCGACAAGAGTAATGTGCGCTGGGTAATCCACTATAATATGCCTAAAAGCATAGAGAGTTTCTATCAGGAAATAGGTAGAGCCGGAAGAGATGGAGCACCATCAGATACCGTGCTGTTCTATTCAATGGCCGACATCATCACCCTCCGTTCTTTCTGTGAAGAAAGCGGACAGCGTGATGTGAATATGGAGAAACTGCGCCGCATGGAGGAATATGCCGAATCAAGAGTATGCCGACGACGCATTCTGCTGAATTATTTTGGCGAGACATCATCCTGCAACTGCGGCAACTGTGATGTTTGCAAGAATCCTCCACGCACCTTCGACGGCACCATCAGAGCCCAGAAAGCCCTGAGTGCCGTGGTCCGTTCGGGTGAGCATATTGCAGTAGGTACCTGCATCGAGATTCTGAGAGGCATGCATTCTTCTGCCGTTGTGAAAAACAAATACAACGAGATGAAAACCTTCGGTGTGGGCAGGGATACAACATCTAAGGACTGGAATGCTTATCTGCTGCAGATGCTACAGATGGGATTCTTCGAGATTGCCTACAACAACCACAACTACATGAAGGTTACCGATTTAGGCTGGAAGGTACTGAAGGGAGAACATCATGTTTCGCTGGCTTATATCGAAGAAGATGATAAAGCCACCCGCCCACAGAAAACGGTACGCAACAGGAAGGGCGCCATCGCCCAGCCGGGAAATCTCATTCCTGAGGTGCATGCCGAACGTGTCATCTTCCAGGAAGACTCGAAAGGCGTGGAAGACAAAGGGCTCTTTGAACACCTCAGAAAGATACGCAAGAACCTTGCCGACGAACAGGGTTATCCTCCATATATCGTACTCAGCGACAAGAGCCTTCATGAACTCGCAAGAATGAAACCTACCACCAAGAATGCCATGAGCCTGATCAGTGGTATCGGAGAATTCAAACTCAATAAATATGGCGATACCTTCATCAAGGCTATCAGGAAATATACAGGACTATAACAGGAGAATATCTCCGAAAGATATTTTCATAACCTTCGGAGATAATTTCATAACCTTCGGAGATAATTTCATAACTAAGGGAGATAATACCCGTAACTAAGGGAGATAGCATTCGTAACTAAGGGAGATAGTATTCGTAACTAAGGGAGATAAAAAAATCGGGATGTCTGCAAGTTCAGAACTGCAAACATCCCGATTTAATTTTATAGATTGAAGAGATGCGCAACTTAGTTGTTTACGCTACCTCCCACAATATCAAGCAATTCATTGGTAATGGCCTGTTGACGACTCTTGTTGTACTGCAAGTTGAGTTCGCGCAAGAGTTCATCGGCATTATCCGTAGCGGTCTGCATGGCCACCATTCTGGCAGCATGCTCACTCGCCTGGCTATCCAGCAACGCAGTATAAATCATCAGACGAAGCTGCTTAGGAATCAAGACTCCCAAAACAGTCTCCAAGTCTGGCTCTACAATGAAGTCATCATTCAGAGGTTTTGCCTCAGACTCTGGCGTCCGTCAGCTTCAGCCTGCTTTTGGCGCAGATATTCCTGAGCCTTTGCCGTAGCCACATTAGAGGTAAGGTCACGATCGTTGTCCACTCCTATCGCCTCAGTGCTGAGGTCAATAGGCAAGAAAGTCTTGCGGGTCAGAATCTGTGAACCGGCACTCTTAAAGTGATGATAAATCATCTCCACCTTATCGAGCTCACCAGCAGCATACTGCTTGGCAAGTGAATGGGCGATATCTGCACAGGCGCTGGCATGAGGATGATCGGCAAGATCATTAAAGTTACCGCCAATCTTCAAACCCAGTTTCTGTGCCTTCTCTGCCACTTTTCGTCCGATAGGATATACCGTGATGTCGTCAATGCCTTGAGCCTTATACTCGTCCACCGCATGCATCATCATCTTGATAACGTTGGAATTGAATCCACCACACAAGCTGCTGTTAGAACTGTATACCACAAGAGCTACACGCTTGATTTCCTTGTGCTCCAACTGCAACGGATGGTCGACATTCGGAGTACTTACCAGGAAACTCTTGAGGATATGTTCCAGCATATTTCCATAAGGCAGCATATTCTGGATAGCTACCTGAGCATGATGCAACTTACTGGAAGCCACCATCTTCATCGCACTCGTAATCTTACGGGTACTGTTAACGCTGGCTATGCGAGTTTTAATCTCTTTTAATGACGGCATAGGCTATTACGCTTTATATTGTCCTGCAACATTAGCCATGGTCTCCTCGACTGCCTTAATGGCATCGTCGGTGAGTTTACCATCGCCCAAAGTCTCAATCACATCAGCGTGCTGGCTGCGCATTGCATCGAGGAACAGATCCTGACAGTCGCGAACCTTATCCATTGGCACGTCGTGCATCAATCCGTGAACACCACAATAGAGAATAGCTACCTGCTCGCCTACCGGCATTGGGCGGTACTGAGGCTGAACCAGCAACTGGTCGTTCTTACGGCCACGGTCCAGAGTCATCGCTGTTACGGCATCCATATCGCTAGAGAACTTAGAGAAGGCCTCCAGCTCACGATACTGAGCCATATCAATCTTCAGTGTACCAGCCACCTTCTTCATACTCTTGATCTGGGCAGAACCACCTACACGAGATACGGAGATACCTACGTTGATAGCTGGACGGAAGCCCTGGTTGAAGAGGTCGGTCTCAAGGAAGATCTGACCATCGGTGATGGAAATCACGTTGGTTGGGATGTATGCTGATACGTCACCAGCCTGTGTTTCGATGATAGGGAGGGCTGTCAAAGAACCTCCACCCTTTACGTGACCCTTCATGCACTCTGGAAGGTCGTTCATCTGCTCGGCTACCTCCTGCTGGTCGTTGATACGAGCGGCACGCTCCAACAGACGAGAGTGGAGATAGAAGACATCACCAGGGTAAGCCTCACGTCCGGATGGACGGCGGAGGATCAGAGATACCTCACGGTAAGCCACAGCCTGCTTACTCAAGTCATCGTATACGACGAGAGCTGAGTAACCGCGGTCGCGGAAGTACTCACCGATAGCTGCACCGGCAAATGGTGCGTAATACTGCATGGCTGCAGGATCGGCAGCAGTAGCACTTACGATGATGGTATATGGCAGGGCGCCATGCTCCTTGAGGTTCTGTACCAATGCTGCAACGGTAGATGCTTTCTGACCGATAGCTACATAGATACAATATACTGGCTTGCCAGCCTCATAGAAACTCTTCTGGTTGATGATGGTATCCACTGCGATGGCAGTCTTACCGGTCTGACGGTCACCGATGATCAACTCACGCTGTCCACGACCGATAGGAATCATAGAGTCTACCGCCTTCAAACCAGTCTGAAGAGGTTCCTTTACTGGCTGACGATAGATTACACCAGGTGCCTTACGATCCAAAGGCATCTCGAAAGAATCGGTGAGGTCGATGTCACCCAAGCCATCAATAGCCTGACCCAGAGGGTTTACGACACGTCCGAGGAAGTTGTCGTTTACGCGGATAGAAGCGATACGGTGTGTACGCTTCACGCTCTGTCCCTCCTTGATGCCAGCTGTAGGACCTAAGAGGACACAACCTACATTGTCTTCCTCCAAGTTCATGACGATAGCCATGGTTCCGTTCTCAAACTCAAGAAGTTCATTAGCCTCGGCATTGCGCAGACCATAGATACGTGCCACGCCATCGCTGACGGTAAGCACGGTACCCACCTCGTCAAACTGCTGAGAGCCATTAACCTCCTGGAGCTGCTGCTGAAGAACCTCAGACACCTCACTTGGTTTAATTTTATCTGACATTTTGTTATTTACTTTAATTAATTTTACTTTTTGAGCTGTGTCAGAATGTTGTTGAGCTTAGTCTTTACGCTCGCATCCATTCTGTAAGTATCATACTCAAGGATGAAACCGCCAATCAGTTCAGGGTTCACCTCGGTCTTGAACTCCACAGTACCTTTCGTTCTCTGCTCCACCATCTTGCGCATCTTGTCCTCAGTAGAGGCGTCAACGGCAGTGGCGGTGATCAGCTTACCGCGGATGATGTTCTTCTGTTTCCTGTAAAGAGTGATATACGAAGCAGCCATGAATTGCAGGGTGCTCTCCCTATCCTCTTTCAAGACGAGAGCGATAAACTTCTTGCTCAGTTCCGTAGGCTCTTTGCCCAGGGCTGTGATGAGAAGTGCCTCTTTCTTGTCTTTGGAAAGCATAGGGTTGTCTATCGTAAATCTCAGTTCAGGCACGTCGATGTAGCTCTTAAAGAGCGTCTGCATCTCCTGGTAGACCTGATCTTCGAGCTTCATGCCGAGTGCAGCCTTGATGAGGGCACGGGCATAACGCACCGATATTACACCTATATCCATAAGCTTTACTATTTGTTGTCAGAAGAAACCTCGTCCAGCAGTCGATTTATCATATCCATCTGTGCCTTGTCGTCAGAGAGCTTAGCCTTGAGCACCTTCTCTGCAATCTGAACAGAGAGTTCTGCTACCTGGCCGCGGATTTCACGAATGGCATTCTGCTTCTCGGTCTCAATCTGCTTCTTGGCATCAGAGAGGAGACGCGCGCCTTCTTCGCGTGCTTTATCCTGTGCTTTCTCTACAATGGCATCGCGGGTTTCGGCAGCCTCCTTGAGGAGGGCAGCCTGCTTCTCGCGAGCTTCCTGCAAGATGGATTCACCTTCTTTTTGGATATTGGCAAGCTTCTCGTTGGCTTCGTGAGCCTTCTTCAGACTATCATCAATGAAAGCCTTGCGCTCGTTCACCATCTTAATGATGGCTGGGAATCCAGCCTTCCAAAGAATGATGAAGACGATGATGAAGACCAGCGTCATCCAGAAGAGCAAACCGCTATCAGGAATTAATAAATCCATATATACTGGTTAAAGTTTTACTTAAACGTTTTATTTTAACTAACTCTAGAATCATCTCTATCATGCCCCGGAAAGACACCAGGCTGATGCCTGAGACTTCCTTTTATCGGGGCAGATGATAGTGACAGATGAGATGATTACATAACGATTGCCAGGATGGCGATGATGACAGCGAAGAACGCAACACCCTCAACCAACGCAGCTGCAATAATCATAGAAGAACGGAGGTCGCCCATCTTCTCTGGCTGACGAGCCATAGCGTCCATAGCCTGGCCACCAATGCGACCGATACCAATACCTGCGCCAATAGCGGCCAAACCTGCACCTACTGCGGCACCCAACTTTGCAATCTCTGCTGCTAATAAAAGTGATAACATAATCTTAATAATTTAAGTTGTTAATATTTTCTTTGTTTATTATCTGAATGAAATTAGATCCGTAATCTATAAACTACTTCACTACCTCTGGCTCAGCCTCATGAGACTTTACATGAGCCAGCGAGATGAATACTGCACTCAGCATGGTGAATACCAATGCCTGAATGTAGCTTACCAATACTTCGAGGAGCATCATAAAGGCGCTCATCGCAACACTTACTATTGTCATACCCGTACCTGCCACATAGTTGGCGATAGCATTCTCACTGATGTTGAACATGATGAAAATGATAGCCGCAAACGAAAGTGCGATGGCGTGACCCGCCATCATGTTGGCGAAGAGTCGGATAATCAGAGCCAGCGGTTTCGTAAAGATTCCGAAGAGCTCGATGAATGGCATCAGTGGCACAGGCACCTTCAACCAGGTTGGTACCTCCGGCCAGAAGATATCCTTCCAGTATTCCTTGGTACCGGTGAAGTTGGTGATCAGGAATGTCGTTACACCGAAGAATACGGTGCAGGCGATATTACCCGTCAGGTTACCACCACCTGGAGGGAATGGTACGATACCCATGATGTTCGCCACGAAGATAAAGAAGAAGCAAGTAAGCAACCATGGTGCGTACTTTGGCGCTTCCTTACCGAGCGTAGCCTTGATTACATCGGTATATACCGACATGATGAACATGTGCATCAGTCCCACAAATCCCTTTGGTGCAGGGTCATCCACCTTGTGCTTCCTGCACCAGCGGGCTGGTATCAGGACACAGAGCAACAGGATGATAGCATCGATGAAGAGCACGCAAACGGTCTTCGTGATGGAGATGTCAAGCGGACGAACCTCCTGGCCTCCCACCTTCTCAACTATCTTGTTGGGATTCGCCTGCGCATCAGCGTTCTTGATCACCAAGTTAAAAGGTCCCGGACGGTCTCCATTGGCATCCTTCTCTTCCGAGAATTCGCTGCTGCAGAACACGTGCCAGCCCGAAGTGGTGTTAACGATGATTGGCAGATGAATCACTACGGGATGATCTCCCACCTTGGTGATATGCCATTCATAAGAATCCTTGATATGACCCCACAATATCTCTTTCACATCGATGTTCTCCTTGGCCGATACCTGCAGAGGTGCCAGCGTAAAGAGCAGCATCGCCATCAAGAGGAATTGCTTGAGATGTTTCATATTCTTTAATTCTTACTTTTGTTTATTAATTATTTGTTTCAGAACCGCTTATGAAAGACGGTTCTTTTTCTCTACCCGAGCGAAGTAGATGCAGTCGAACACGAGAAGTACGACATAGAAAAGGGCGAAGATGGCGGTAAAGCCCAGAATATTCTGCTTGTCGCATACCAGCACATAGATGAGGAATACCAGCGTACCAGCCATCAGCTTCAAGACCAATGCCGCCATGTAGAACTTGGCGAGATTGGCTGGCGATGACTTTGCAACAGCTTTCCATGCTTCACCATAAGCAGTACTTGCAACGAGTGAGAATATCGCACTCACTACCAACGGGTTAACAACCTGGGCTATCATATCATCGCATTGAGCAGACAATCTGCAGGCAAAGAGCACGGCAAGAGCCACTGCTGCTGTAAGCCACAAAGAAATCTGCTTATACCTGATACTCGCCTGTCTGATAGTCTGCAAGCGCAACTTTTCGTCTTTTTCCATTATCTAATAATTAATCACTAAAAATTAATCACTTATCTAAACTTCTACGCAAAGGCTTACTTCGTTTTTCTTACATTCCACGAATCCGCCCTTGATGTTCATTACCTGCTTGCCTTCCTTGGTAGTGTATTCCACCTTGCCCACTTCGAGCGAAGAGATGATAGGCGCGTGATCCTTGAGAATCTCGAACGAGCCGAGGGTTCCCGGAACCAGTACGCTCTCTACCTCACCCTGGAAGACTACTTTCTCAGGAGATACTATCTTTAGCTGTAACATAAGCCGTGGATTTAAAGATTACGCCTGTGCTGCTGCGAGCAACTGCTTAGCCTTCTCCTTGGCATCCTCGATAGTACCTACGTTGAGGAATGCCTGCTCTGGCAGGTCATCTACCTCACCGTCGAGGATGGCGTTGAAGCCCTTGATAGTCTCTTCGATAGGAACCATTACACCCTTCAAACCGGTGAACTGCTCTGCTACGGTGAATGGCTGGCTCAGGAAACGCTGTACACGGCGTGCACGGTTCACGGTCAACTTATCCTCATCAGAGAGCTCATCCATACCGAGGATGGCGATGATATCCTGCAACTCGTTATAACGCTGCAACAACTGCTTTACTCGCTGTGCACAATCGTAGTGCGCCTTGCCCACAATCAGCGGGTCGAGGATACGAGAGGTAGAACCCAGCGGGTCTACGGCAGGATAGATACCGAGAGATGCAATCTTACGGGAAAGCTCAGTGGTAGCATCCAGGTGAGTAAAGGTGGTAGCTGGAGCAGGGTCGGTCAAGTCATCGGCAGGCACATAAACGGCCTGTACAGAGGTGATGGAACCATTCTTGGTAGAAGTGATTCGCTCCTGCATGGCACCCATCTCAGAAGCCAGCGTTGGCTGATAACCTACGGCTGACGGCATACGACCCAACAGCGCAGATACCTCAGAACCAGCCTGGGTGAAACGGAAGATGTTATCGATGAAGAACATGATATCCGCTGCCTCACCATTCTTACCTCCGTGATCACGGAACTCCTCAGCTACGGTCAAACCAGAGAGAGCTACAGAAGCACGTGCCCCAGGTGGCTCATTCATCTGACCATATACCAGGGTAGCCTGACTCTTGGCAAGTTCCTCAGGATCGACAAGTGAGAGATCCCACTTACCTTCTTCCATCGCTTTACGGAACTTCTCGCCATACTTGATAACGCCAGACTCGAGCATGTCTCGAATCAAGTCGTTACCCTCACGGGTACGCTCACCTACTCCGGCAAATACAGAGTAACCGTTGTGTCCCTTGGCAATGTTGTTGATCAACTCCATGATAAGCACTGTCTTACCTACACCGGCACCACCGAAAAGACCAATCTTACCACCCTTCATGTAAGGCTCAAGCAGGTCGATCACCTTAATACCGGTAGCAAGCATCTCCTTGTGAGTAGAAAGTTCGTCAAACTTCGGAGCCTCACGGTGGATAGGATAAGCACCCTTCATGTCCAATTCATTCATACCATCAATAGGCTGTCCGATGACATTCATCATACGGCCCTTGATCTGCTCTCCGGCTGGCATCTGGATTGGGTTACCTGTAGGGATAACCTCCAAGCCGCGCTGCAAACCGTCAGTATTATCCATAGCGACACAGCGAACTGTATCCTCACCGATGTGCTGCTGCACTTCGATGACAAGTTCGCGGCCGTCTGGACGTTTTACCTTCAGAGCTTCATAAATTTTAGGAAGCACCTTCTCTGGATTCTCGCCCTTTGTATCGAAGTAAACGTCGATAACAGGACCGATAATCTGAGAGATACGTCCGTTAATTTGTGACATAAGCTTATTAGTTTAAAAGTTATATATATTTATATTATTCTTGACTGCAAAAGTAACAACAATTTATGGAAACCACAAATTAATTAAAAGTTTTATTCGGCTTTTATACCTAATTAAACCATTTTTAGTTCCCTTTAAACCATTTTCCTATGCAAAAGCAAGAAGTCAGGAGTCCAAACTCCCTTCTTCTTACTCCAATCTCTATATATTAGATACTCAACTCGTCCAAAACCTTGATCAGTTTACGGTCGAATGGCTTATCTGAGCGGATGGCTTCAGAAAGCGGAACGTATACCACCTCGTTATTGCGTACACCAATCATCACATTGCGCTGTCCCTGCATGATAGCCTCGATGGCACCACAACCGGTACGGCTCGCAAGAATACGGTCACGGGCTGATGGACGGCCACCACGCTGCAAGTGACCCAGGATAGATACACGTACATCAAACTCAGGGAACTCCTTGCGCACGCGGTCGGCATAATAAAGAGCACCGCACTTAGGACTCTCTGACACGATGACGATACAACTCTTCTTAGACTTACGGATACCACGCTCCATGAATTGAGCCAACTGGTCTACGTCGGTAGAATCCTCTGGAATGATAGCTGCCTCTGCTCCACTTGCGATAGCTGAATTCTGCGCCAGGAAACCGGCATCACGGCCCATCACCTCGATAAAGAAGATACGCTCGTGGCTCTGCGCAGTATCACGGATGCGGTCTACACATTCTACGATGGTATTCATCGTAGTATCATAACCGATTGTATTGTCTGTACCATAAAGGTCATTATCAATTGTTCCTGGCAATCCGATGCAGCATACATCAAACTCACGTGCGAAATTCATCGCACCCGTCAGCGAACCGTTACCGCCAATCACGACAAGCGCATCAATTTCCTCTTTCTGAATCGTTTCAAATGCCTTCTGGCGACCTTCCTCGGTCATGAATTCCTTAGAACGGGCTGTCTTCAGCATCGTACCACCTGTGCCGATGATACCGCTTACATTCTCTGTTGAAAAGGTTTTAATTTCATCATTGATGAGACCATCGTAACCACGATAGATACCTTTCACAGTGAAACCGTTGTAGATAGCCGAACGGGTAACCGCACGGATAGCAGCATTCATACCTGGAGCATCTCCTCCAGATGTTAAAATTCCAATAGTCTTAATCTTTGCCATAACTATACCTTATTATATTATATATATTTTTAATGTTAGTTTATTATCCTCTCAGGATGATGTTTTTCATCCATTACCCCTACATATACAGTAGGTATCCAAGGGTATACCCCTTGCTTTGTTTGGGTTTATCGATTTAAATAATTAGGTTTGCGGCACCAGCCACCAGGATATGGGAGAGCCAAAGGATAGCAAGTCCGATGACGCCACCCATCAAAGCTTTCCAGCCAATATTGCGGAAATACCACCCATGTGCATACGTTCCATCTTCATCAGGCAAGACCGCTGATTGTACCGATACCAAGAACGTTACCACCAGCCATTACGCAATATGCAATCATCTGCCAGTAGATACCATTGGTTTGATAATCAGTAAGCATGCTGAATGAAGGATCATTCACATTTGCCAGATCATGAAGGGAGAAAAAGTTCATGGCTGTAGCAAAGTTGTCAAGTACAGTACTGATGATACCCGCCAAGACGCCATGCAACAGCACACCAGGACGCTTATCATCCATACCGACAGAGTTGAGAAGAGTAGCAAAATCGTCAAAAGCGCCAGTCTCCTTCACCACTCCGATGGCAAGCATGATACCCATCACGAAGAGAATCATCTGGACGACTCCGTATTGGAACACTCTAGGAGTGCGACGGTCAGCCATCGCATCCATATTCATGAGTTTACGGTTGAATATCTCGTTCACAATCCAAAGTACGCCCAATACGCAGAGCGCACCGAGGAAAGGACTCAATTTCGTAATATTATGGAAGGTAGGGATAAACCACAATCCACCGATGCCCACAAAGAGCATCAGCAAGCGCTGCCATACATTGAGACGGGTATCATCCCCGCGGTATGGCATAGCAATCCATTCTGTCTCTACTCTTTCAGGCAGCATGCGCTGCATCATCAACAACGGAATGACCCAGGCTGCAAGACATGGCAGCAGAAGCGACAGGAAATAATGAGTAGCCGTTACAGCACCCATATTCCACATCACCAGTCCTTCCGGATTTCCGATAACGGTAAGAGCTCCGCCACAGTTGGCAGAAAGAAGAATAGCACCTCCATACACCATGCGCTGACGACGGTTTGGAATCACTCCATGCATCATCGTAAGCATCATCACTGTTGTAGTAAGATTATCGAGATTTGCCGAAATAACAAAGGTCACGGCAGCGAGAATCCATAGCATTTTCTTGGCGCTTCGGGTACGTAACAACTGGCGTATGAAATCGAAGCATCCGTTGTTATTGAGAATTTCAACTATCGTCATAGTGGCAAGCAGGAAGAGTACGATTTCTGCTGCTCTACCTACATAAGGAAGGAAGATGTTACGGGCAATAAAATACTTCACCGTTGTACTGGTGGATTCTATCTCGTTCCACATTCCGAGATTCAGATAGCGTGAATAATCAGAAGAGTGTTCACTGGTCACAAAGTCCATACCGAAACAGATATAGAGAACCCATCCTACCGTTCCAGCAAAGATGGCTACGGCAGCACGGTTCACCTTGGTAATATTCTCGGTTGCAATGAGAATATATGCCAGTATCAGTATGGCAAGGATGACTAGTGTCATATCATTTATTTATTATATTCATTACATTTTGAACGCAAAGGTAACAATTATTTTGTTATCGCCAACATTTCGGTGTCTTTTTTTAATGAATTTAACTCATTTTCATACAAATGAAAATTTCGCCCGGTTTTTTCTTTCGCCATTATTTTTCTTCCCTCTTCATTTTCATCATAGAATCAGATGAAAACACGGATTACAGAGAAGAACATCACAGGAAGAAATATCGAGGAGGAAGTTATCAGAACATTTTAAAGGTTATGCGTTTATATATATTATGTATTTCCCCGAAGGAACCCACCAAAAACAGTGATTTTAGTTAAATATTACTAACAAAAAGAAGAAAGTCAAGAGTAAATGCCTGTAACTCAAAGAAAATGAGTAATTTTGCGCCCGATTTATACAATTCACATAAAGTCAAACTTTATTAATTTTAATTTTTTAATTATTTTTTATGTCAGATTTAAAGAACGTAAAGCCATTGGACGACTTCAATTGGGATGAGTTTGAGAATGGCACAAGCGCAAACGTCAGCAAAACAGACCTCGAGAAGGCCTATGACGAAACTCTTAACAAGGTAACAGAACACCAGGTTGTAGAGGGTACAGTAATCTCTGTAGACAAGAAAGAGGTTATCGTAAACATCGGTTACAAGAGCGATGGTATTATCCCTGCTTCTGAATTCCGTTACAACCCAGACCTCAAGGTAGGCGACAAGGTTGAGGTTTATGTAGAGAACCAGGAGGACGTAAAGGGCCAGTTGGTACTCTCTCACAAGAAGGCTCGCCTCAGCAAGTCTTGGGAGCGTGTTAATGCAGCTCTCGAGAACGAGGAAGTTATCCAGGGTTACATCAAGTGCCGCACTAAGGGCGGTATGATCGTTGACGTTTTCGGTATCGAAGCTTTCTTGCCAGGAAGCCAGATCGACGTTCACCCTATACGCGACTACGACGTATTCGTAGGCAAGACAATGGAGTTCAAGGTTGTAAAGATCAACCAGGAGTTCCGCAATGTCGTTGTATCTCACAAGGCTCTCATCGAGCAGGAGCTCGAGCAGCAGCGTAAGGAGATCATCGGCAAGCTCGAGAAGGGTCAGATCCTCGAGGGTACCGTTAAGAACATCACTACTTACGGTGTATTCGTTGACCTCGGCGGTGTTGACGGTTTGATCCACATCACAGACCTCTCTTGGGGCCGCGTAAGCGATCCACACGAGGTTGTATCTCTCGACCAGAAGATCAACGTTGTTATCCTCGACTTCGATGAGGAGAAGAAGCGTATCGCTCTCGGTTTGAAGCAGCTCACTCCACATCCATGGGATGCTCTCGATGAGAACCTCAAGGTAGGTGATCACGTTAAGGGTAAGGTAGTGGTTATGGCTGACTATGGTGCATTCGTTGAGATTGCTCCAGGTGTAGAGGGCTTGATCCACGTATCTGAGATGTCTTGGAGCCAGCACTTGCGTTCTGCTCAGGACTTCATGAAGGTAGGTGACGAGGTAGAGGCAGTTATTCTGACTCTCGACCGCGCTGAGCGCAAGATGAGCCTTGGTATCAAGCAGCTCAAGGAAGATCCATGGGAGGCTATCGAGACTAAGTATCCTGTTGGCAGCAAGCACACAGCTAAGGTTCGCAACTTCACTAACTTCGGTATCTTCGTAGAGCTTGAGGAAGGTGTTGATGGTTTGATCCACATCTCTGACCTCTCTTGGACTAAGAAGGTTAAGCACCCATCTGAGTTCACTTCTGTAGGCGCTTCTATCGACGTAGTAGTTCTCGAAATCGATAAGGAGAACCGTCGCTTGAGCCTCGGCCACAAGCAGTTGGAGAAGAACCCATGGGATGAGTATGAGGCAATCTACACTCCAGGTTCTGTTCACCAGGGTACTATCACTGAGTTGATGGACAAGGGTGCTGTTGTAGCTCTCGCTGAGGGTGGTGAAGGTTTCGCTACTCCTAAGCACCTCACTAAGGAGGACGGCACAATGGCTAAGAAGGGCGAGACTCTCGACTTCAAGGTTATCGAGTTCGTTAAGGAGACAAAGCGCATCATCCTCTCTCACTCTCGTACATTCGAGGAGGGTAACGAGCCAGTTGCTAAGCCAGCTCACAAGCGTGCAAACGGCGGTCGCAAGAACAACAACGAGACAGCTATGATCAACAACGTTGCTGCTAGCACATCACTCGGCGATATCGATGCACTCGCTAAGTTGAAGGCTCAGATGGAGGGCAAGGCTTAATCTTAAACAGATCAAGCATTTGCTATTCATTAGCTAAATAACATTCAGGGACTGAAATTTCAGTAATGAGATTTCAGTTCCCTTTTTTATTATGTGTATTAAAAAAAATAAACTATCGGGCACTATCTGCCTACTTCGGTAAACTCATCTCGACTAATTCATGTCCTAAAACCACTGATTCATGGTATTTTTCTATCATAACATGTCGAAAAACTCAAAAACCTTTGGTAGTTTCAAGTTTTCTGTTTATCTTTGCAACCGATAAAGCAATAATTTATATGAGCTAGAGAAATCATTCTCTCAAGAATTATCTGAAAAGAAAGAGAAACGATTCTCCAGATTACAAAAGGAAAAGAAAGTTCAAGATATGAAACAGTCAAGATTTATAGTAGCCGCTCTATCAATGAGTTGTATCACTACCCTCTCCTCCTGCTTCAAGGAAGAACCGCTCAATGCAGAATGCGACATCGAGCAGGCATACATACATGCAGACAACAAGATTTTATTGAACTTATTGTTTACTAATCCATCTGATACATTGGTCAATGTGCAGAGTGATCAGACAAACATCGAGTTCACAATGAGACCATTTGCCGCCCTTACCAAACAGGCACCAATATTCCGCCTCACACCTGGAGCGACCATCTCACCTGAAAGTGGAAGCCTTCAGGATTTCTCTAAAGGACCTGTAACATATACAGTTACTTCAGAAGACAAGCAATGGAGCCGCACCTATCAGGTAAGCATCAAGAAGGGACAGACCACCATGCCAAACGAGATTGAATTCGAATTTGAAGACGCATATCTCGACAAAGGATACTACAACTGGCAAGAGAACTGGAACGGCAATAAACTCGACATCTGGGCAACAGGAAACTCTGGATTCAAAATGAGTAACAGTTCATCTAAACCGGAAGAATATCCTACCTTAATGATAGAAGATGGACACAGGGGAAAGGGAGTGCAACTCACAACCCGACGCACAAGCAAGATCGCAGATATGGTACACAAGCCTATCGCTGCCGGCAACCTCTTTATCGGACAGTTTGATGCCACCGATGCCCTGCGCGACGCGATGAAGGCAACAAAGTTTGGCCATCCATTCAGTTTCGACGCCAAGCCTGCTAAGCTAGAAGGATGGTATAAGTATCAGGCTGGCGAAAAATTCACCGACAAGAATATGAAACCACTTGACCGCCACGACTACGGAACCATTTATGCTGTGCTTTACGAGAACATCGATGAAAAGGGAAATGCCGTATTGCTCTACGGAGATAATGTACAGACCAGCAAACAGATAGTGGCACTTGCTCTAGTAGGTGAAACCCATGATGACAACGGAAAAATTGCCATTGGCAACACGCCGGAATGGCATCACTTCAGCGTAGGTTTCGAGTATAAGAAAGCCATAGACCCAATCAAGTTGAAGAATGGTGGCTACAGTCTCACTATTGTCAGTTCATCCAGTTCAGATGGAGCTAACTTCCTGGGTGCCGTAGGTAGTACCCTTTGGATAGACAGTTTCAAGTTGAATTGCAAATAAGCTAAGGAGGAAACTATATAATGAAGAAGATAACAATATTAGCTCTCCTGCTGACATGGGGCACTGCTACATGGGCAGAAGAAAATGAAAATCAGAAGACTGAGGAGCACAAGCAGGTAGAAGAAAGCAAGCGCACCTCGTGGAACAAATATCTCCACGGCTACCAGTATCAGGCTCGCGTGGCGTATAATATAGGAGGCACAGCCCCTATCGGTCTTCCAGCCACCATCCGTACACTACACAGCTATACCCTGCAACCTAACTTCAGTCTGGGTATCGACGCCTATCACCCACTTTCAGGAAAATGGGGATTCGTTGGAGGTCTGCACTTTGAAAACAAGGGCATGAAGATTGATGCAGGCGTAAAAAACTATTATATGAGGATAGTTCGTGGAGGCGAAGAGCTGAAAGGTATATTTACAGGCAACGTGGTTACGAAGGTAGACATGAGTCTCATCACGGTACCATTGCAGGCAACATACGACATTTGCGACAACCTCCGTTTCAAGTTGGGTCCTTATGTTAGCTATGTAACATCAAAGAAGTTTGAAGGCTGGGCATACGATGGTTACTTGCGCCGCCAAGAGGAAGGTCATCCTAAGGGCGATCCTACCGGACAGAAGGTAAAGTTGGGGCATAACGAAGGCGAGCGTGGTGATTACGATTTCAGCGACGATATGCGCAACTGGCAGGTGGGCGTAGATTTCGGAATTGACTGGCGCTTGAACAACCGTTGGGGCATCTGTGCTGATCTGAGCTGGGGCTTAAATGGTATCTTTAAGAAAGATTTCGAGACCATCGAGCAGACGATGTATCCTATCTACGGCAGCGTAGGTATCACGTATCAGCTGAAGTAATATATAATATAATGTACGCGTACATTATTATATAAATAAAATAGAAACAA
>QSCI01000120.1:0-8805 GCA_003463005.1 Segatella copri
AAACGCAGAAAGGGCTTCAGCCTTTGATGCAAGTTACAAACTTAAAATTAGAATCGAACATGAAAGAAGAACTATTGGAAGCCATCTACGGCACAGTTGAGAGATTGGAGCAGAAAGTTGATGAACTTTCTGTCTCCACAAAGAACGCAGGAGCGGAAACCGTTCCTGCAAGTAATGACATAACCAAGTTGGATAAGTCAATCAATGCGATGTTTATCAAAGAAGAGGAAGTCAGAGGTAAAATATCCAAATTAAGAGATGCCATTATCGTTTTTGCAGACCTTATTAAGGTTGAACATGGCAAAAATGAGCAGCGAAGCAGGTTCTTGGTTGATGCTGTCAAGCAGATGAGACAAGAGAATGATGTTTCCTCGAAGGCATTGCAAGACAAACTTGAAGTGATGAACAATTCACCTCAGAAGAAACTTGTCACCCATCGCTTCGAGCCTACATCAAAGTATGTTCTTCTTTTCATTGGCGGCTTGGCTCTATCTCTCGTTCTCTCCATTTGGGGCAACCTCACCCAATGGCGAGAGCACCAAGATTGGGAGGAGGCAGACTTGAAGTACCGTGTATTAAAAATGGTTCTTCCTCATAATGACCCAAATATTCGCTACATCGAAAAGCATTTCAATGGGCAACGAGATGAAGATGTAATAGACAAGCTCAGAACCAAAGTTGATGTTTATGAAGATTCTGTTCGTCATAGTTATGAGATGTATAATTTAGCATTGTACAAAGATAGTATTGCAAATCATTTGCAGCGTGAGTCTAAGATTATAAGACGAATTTATAACTTTCCCAAATGATACAACAAATTCCTTTTAGGAAGCATTGTTATATAAAAAAAGCAAAAGCACTTACAGAACAACTAAAAATATATGTGTTTTGTTTCAAAATGTAATTGGCAAGGATTTTCTAGATTTATTTTTTGCACAAAGCTATTTTGCAACTTAAAAAATGTGTATCTTTGCACTTGTTAAGACTAGTTCTAACCGTATGTGGAAAGTCCATGTATGTAATTGTGTAATGTTCAAAACGAGTTGTTATGAATGACTTTTTTAAACTTCCAGTTGCTTTGACCGAAGCGTTGTCCAAAAATGACATGATGCTTGTAGTTGGTGGAGACAGAGCCGTTAAAATTACAGTTGTAAATGAAGGTCACGGCTGTAATGTGGCAGGAGCATTGAACAGAGGAACAGGTTGCGGCTGCTAATCTGTTTTTATCCAAAAGCAGATGAGAAGCTTCAGATGCATACATATTTGAGCTTCTTGTCTGCTTATTACTAAAAGTAATTTTTTAGCAAGATGAAAAGAAATAAATACCAAACATTTATAGAAGTTGATAAAGGTATATTCCTTTATTTTAATTCATTTAGCTCAAAATATCTTTTGCTAGATGAAAAGAAACATAACATATACCAAAATAGTTCATTGGAATATATTAAACAAAATTATTTAGACTTATATAAAACTTTGCTAGATGCGCAATTTGTTGTCTCTAATGATTTTGATGAACAAGCAATTGTTGAGTACAAAAAAATAGCGGAAAAAATGGACACAACGATGTATCATGTTGTTGTGAATGTTACTCTTGACTGTAATTTAAGATGTTGGTATTGCTACGAAAAGAAAATTCACAATAGTAAGTTATATGCAAATGTTATAGAGGCTATCAAATTAAATGTAACCCTACAATATGAAAAAGTACGTTTCAAAACTTTGAAGATTTCTTTTTTTGGCGGTGAACCTTTTTTGAACTTTGAAGGAATTCGAAAAATATTAGACTTTGCACGAACTTTTTGCAAGACAAAGGATGTTGTACTTTTGGCTGATTTTACAACTAATGCAACATTGATAAGAAAGGAACATCTTGAATATCTACAAGACTTGAAATGTTTTTTTCAAATCACATTGGATGGAAATCGTCAAAAACATAATGAAGTCAAGCACCTAAATGGTGAAGATACCTTTATGCGTACTATTGATAATATCCACAATATTTCCAATGCGATAAAGGAGTCATATATATGGGTTCGTATCAACTATGACGAGAAAACCCTTGAGCATATAGATGACATTCTTGCACTTATTGACGATTTAGATAAGAATCACGCTTTCTTGATTCTGCGTAAAATATGGCAGACGGATACGAATGATATTAATCCAAAACTTTTAACAGGAGCGATACAAAAGATTTTGAATCATAAATTCTTTGTAGATTGCTATGCACTATCAAGAAGTGGTATCTGTTTTGCAGAACGTATGAACCAAGTCTTGGTCAATTTTGATGGAAAAGTATTCAAGTGTTCAACTTTGAAATCCTTTGATGACGATAATTCGTTAGGTAAGTTGAATCTGCAGACTGGCGAGATAAAATGGGATTTGAACAAAGTGGCTCAGATTCCACGTATATTACCAAATAAGAGATGCTCAGAATGTTGTTTGTATCCATGTTGCCTGGGACCATGCAATAAAAATATATTGAAATCTCCAGATAGAACTTGTATCATTGACGAAATGAATCTTTCCATGCGAGATTATTTGATGTATAATTTTAAATTGAATTTGCTGTATGAGAATTTTAGCGATACTAATCTTTAGCTTTTTAGTTACATCTAGTTTTGGGAGTACAACTAAGATGGATATTCGTGGTGTTATTCTTGATATGAAGAACACCCCGATACCTTACGCTACCATATTTTTGTTGAACTCCGATTCTACATTTATAAATGGATGTACAACTGATGATAATGGTGCTTTTTTCTTGCCAGACAGTCTTAAAGAAGGTATGTCATTAAAAGTTTCTGCGATAGGTTACAACACGCTTGTCGCAAAAATCTCTACTATATATTTTCCTGCGACTTTGAAGTTGGAAAATAAAAGCTATCAATTAGGAGAAGTCACTATAAAAAGAAATAGACCTATGCAGCATTTAAGCAAGGGGGGAATTGTGACTACTGTAAAAGGTTCAGTTTTATCTATAGCAGGTAATGCAGTAGATGTTATTGGACAGCTGCCTGGAGTAAGGATTGAAGATGAGCAAATTAGTGTTTTGGGCAAAGGGTATCCAATTATTTACATAAATGGACGCAAGCTAAATGATTTAAGTGAGTTAAACCGATTGCCCTCAAATGAAATTGAAAGCATTGAGGTTCTGAATAATCCTGGCGCAAGATATAGTGCAGAAACAAAATCTGTAATATTAATTAAGACTATAAGAAAAAATGGAGAAGGGTTGAGCGGAAACGTTCAGTCCGTGAGCCGTTTGGCGCATTCGTTTTCCCAATCAGGCAATATGGCTTTGAATTACCGCCATAATAACATAGATGTATTTGGCTCTTTGGCTTTAGACTATTCTAAAAGGTATCAAAAGCAAGACAATTCAACGCACATAGACTTTAATAATGAGGTTTATGATTTAAAGTCAGCTCTGACTATATTTCCTTTAAACACCTCTTACATAGCAAACTTAGGCTTTAATTGGCAAGTAAATAAGGACAATACTTTAGGCTTAAAATATGAATTTTATGGAATCCCTAATGGTAGCTCTAATTGGAATCAACAGGAAAAAGTCTTCTTGAACGGAGAATGGCAAGATGAAATAACCTACTACACCCATTGGAAGAGAAAGACTATGCCACAGAATATGTTGAATGTATATTATCTTGGAAATATCAATCATTGGAGCTTTAGCTTAAATAATGATTTTTATTATAGCAAAAACACCGTAAATCAAGATATGAAAGAAGACAGTAATTCTGACAATGGTGAAAATACAATTAATAGTTTAAATCATATTCGGAATAAAATGATTGCAACGAAAGGTGTTGTTGGATACACTCTGCAAAAAAGCAAAACAGAATTAGGATATGAATATACGTATACAGACCGTATTGACAATTTCTTGAATTATGGAATTTTATTGCCTAATTCTGATAACCAAATAAAAGAAGGGAATTTTGCAGTATTTCTCAGCACTAATATTACCTTTGGGAAATATGAAGTTTCAGGTGGGGTCAGATACGAACATACCGTATCGGATTATTATCAGAATAAGCAGATTGTAAAAGAACAAAGTCGAAAATACAGTAATTTTTTCCCTACTATAGACTTTTCTTTTCCAATTAAGCAAGCGAACTTTTCCCTGTCATATACAGCGAAGACACGCCGTCCCCTGTATAGTCAGTTGAGTAGTAACATACAATACGACGATCGCTTTACATATGAGCAAGGCAATCCTATGCTGCAATCAGAAATCAATCATGACATCACATTAGCAGGAATCTACAAATGGCTATATTTCTCAGCAAGCTATCAATATGTTAGAAATGCAATTGTTGGAATTGTTGAGTCATATTCGGAAAACGAGCCCATTAATTTAATGACATTCGTAAATTACAAACATATATCAAAGTATAGTTCTGTGCTATCCGTATCCCCAAAAATTTCAAAATGGTCACCTCAACTTATTTTAAATTTTATGGGACAAGATTTTAAAATCAACGCAATGGGGAAAAGTCAGTTGATGAATAATCCCTTGTTGTTTTTTAATCTTTATAATAATATAAAAATGTGCAAAGGAATGACTTTGAACGGAGACATCATAGGACATACATCGGGTAATATGGATGTGGTTTCATTGAAACCTTCTTGGCAGATAAATATAGGAATAACCAAAACAACGAAGAGATGGTTCTTTCAGTTGAATGCAACAGATTTGTTTAAAACGGCAAGGAATTCAATGATAACTTATGGTAGTCAAATGGTTCTTGACAAATGGAATTATAGTGATTCACAAGCTGTACGTTTCACTGTTCGCTATTCTTTTAATTCTACGAATAACAGGTACAAGGGAAGTAATGCAGGACAAAAAGAAATCAATAGATTGTAAACGATGAAACATTTTCCAATTATACACCAACATGATACAATGCAATGCGGTATCGCTTGTTTGCAAATGGTATGTAAATATTTCGGCAGAGAATACACATCAGATTCTCTGTCGAATCTTTGTTTTGCAACAACAGAAGCGTTTCTATGTTAGGCATCAATGAAACTGCCAACAATTTAGGATTACGTACGATTTGTGTAAAAACGACGACTTCCATCTTTGACAAATCTCCATTGCCTAGCATCCTTCACTGGGACCAAAACCATTTTGTTGTTCTGTATAAGGTCAAGAAAGGAAAGAAGTTCTATGTCGCTGACCCAGGAAAAGGATTGGTGACTTACAATCTTGAAGAGTTCAAGCAGCATTGGATAAGCACAAAATCTAATAGTGAGGACAAGGGCATTGCTATGTTCTTGGAAACTACTCCTACATTCTTTACCTATAAGATGGAGGGCGAAGAGAACATCAAAGAAAAAAGATCGTTTCGCTTTCTCTTTGGGTATGTAAAGAAATACCGCAAGTATTTCGGACAAATTATCTTGGGCTTGATAGTCGGAAGTCTCTTGCAGCTTGTCTTGCCATTCCTTACTCAATCCATCGTAGATGTCGGTATCAAGAACCAAGATATAGGTTTTGTTTGGCTTATATTATTGGGGCAGTTGATGCTTACAGTCAGCCGAACGGCAATAGACTTTATCCGCAGATGGTTGTTGCTTCACATTTCCCTACGTATCAACATTTCATTGGTGAGCGACTTCTTCATCAAGCTCTTGAAGTTGCCGATGTCTTTCTTTGACACGAAACTCATGGGCGACTTGATGCAGAGAATGAACGACCATAGCCGAGTAAATACTTTCTTGACGCAGCAGACGCTCAACATCACGTTTGCCATGCTCACCTTCGTGGTATTCTCGGTGGTACTGTTCTTCTATAATAAATTGGTGTTTGTCATTTTTCTGTTGGGAAGTATCCTCTATGGCGGATGGATGACCTTGTTCTTGAAACGGAGAAAGGTGCTCGACTATGAATTGTTTGAGCAGCAAGCCATCAACAATAACAAAACTTATGAGTTTATCACCTCCATGCAGGAAATCAAGTTGCAGGATTGTGAGCAGCGCAGAAGATGGGAATGGGAGGACACGCAGGCAGACCTGTTCGGTGTGCAGATGAAGTCGCTTAAACTCCAACAAACCCAGGAGGCTGGAAGCATCTTCATCAACGAGGTGAAGAACATCATCATCACGGTAGTCGCTGCAACTGCTGTGATTCATGGGCAAATGACACTAGGTATGATGCTTGCCGTGCAATACATCATCGGACAGCTCAACTCACCAGTGGAGCAACTGATGAACTTCTTTTATTCTCTGCAAGATGTGAAGATTAGCTTGGAGCGAATCAACGAGATTCACCAGATGGATGATGAGAACAGAAAGGAAGGCTTGCTAACTTCTATCGAGGACAAGAATGAGGGCATTGACATCAAGAACATCATGTTCAAGTACGACCCACATGCTTTGCGCAAAACCATAGACGATGTGAGCATTCGCATTCCGCAAGGTAAGGTGACAGCCATCGTTGGCGCATCTGGCAGTGGAAAGACCACCCTCATACGTTTGATGCTTGGTTATTATCCTGTCTTGGAGGGAAAAATCAATATTGGAAATACTGACATCAACAAACTCAACAAAAAGTGGTGGCGCAGACAATGTGGCGTTGTGATGCAGGATGGTGTCATATTCTCGGAGAGTATCGCACGAAACATTGCCGTTGACGATGGCGACATAGACAAGGAACGGTTGTTGAAAGCAGCCGAGATAGCTTGTATCAAGGACTATGTGATGGCTTTACCTCTGAAGTTCAACACCAAGATTGGACGTGATGGCGTGGGACTGAGCCAAGGACAAAAGCAGCGTATCTTGATTGCAAGGGCGGTGTATAAGAATCCAGACTATATCTTCCTTGACGAGGCGACCAACTCGCTCGATGCCAACAATGAGAGAAGCATCGTAGAGAACTTGGATAAGTTCTACAAAGGAAAGACGGTTGTGATAGTGGCTCATCGCCTAAGTACGGTGAAGAATGCCAACCAAATCGTAGTCATAGACCATGGTAAGGTTGTCGAGGTTGGCAATCATGAATCATTGACAACTAAGCGAGGGGCATACTATAATCTTGTGAAGAATCAGTTGGAATTGGGAAACTAAAATGCTTTTGATATGGAACAGAAAGAAAGAGAATCAGAAAATATCGAGTTGAGAAGCGAGAAGGTGAGGAACGTAATAGGTAAAGTTCCTCCTCGCCTCGTCAGCTTGGGGACAGTTATCATTACGATTATAGTCCTCGCCCTCGCAGTTGCTTTCTACAAGATACCTTATCCTATATCCATAGATGCTAATGGTGAGGTCATCAATCAAAGAACAGTGCAAGTGTTTGTGCCATATAAGTATTTGTACCTTTTCGATGAGCCAAGGACGGCTCATGTATCTTTCGAGGGTAACGACAATGTATCTTATAACTGCGACATCACAAGCCATAAAGCCAGGCTCATACATAGGAAGATGGTAACTATTTTATGGCTATAGCCACAGTGAGTACACAGGGACAAAATACTCCTATACTGCAAAAGTATATGAAAGCCGATGTCAGGATCATCGTAAGCAACAGAACGTTATGGAAACAAGTATTTGAATAAAATCTGTAAGTAAACAAAATGACACTTTGTAACAGCCCTTAATAGGACTTGCCACAAAGTGTCGTTTTTGTGAAGCGGGACTACGTGTACCCAAATGTTAGGTGCTATTTCTAACTTTTGGGATTTAAACAGAGGTTATCTATTTGCTATTTTGTGGAGTAAGCATATCTGTAATCTTCTTGTCAGACCGATAGTATCGTTCATTTTTGAAAGTCAGATAGTTGTCACCTAAAACACCTTCCTTTATACCAATTGTAAGTTTCTGCCCTACTACTCTATATTGTAGTTTTTCTATCAGTCGCAAAACCTTTAAATTATCATCAAGAGCATAGTATTCAACAGTTTCTTCACCGAAGTATAAGCTGCAGCACTACCATCATTAACATTGTCCTCACTAGCAAATTGATGTATCCAAACTGTTCCTGTCAAGGTACGTGAGTCTTCCTCATTCTTGTCGCAAGAGGACATAACGCATAGTACTGATAGAAATAACAAATATAAGTATTTTCTAATTTTCCACATAATTCAAGAACTTATTGGAATCTCTTTTGTGTATAGAATTTATTAGAAATTGGGAGGATGCTAGTTTCTATTACTCCTCTTCCTTTTCTTATAGGTACAACATAGTTGCCACTTACAACATACTCTATTGGATAATCATCAAAATAATTAAACTGGAATTCGTCTATTCTCTCATTTGATTGTGTAATTTTATAAGTATATGTGACATTCTTTGTCGTTGTTTTGGAACTTGTCAATTTTCCATTGATTCCGAGATCTATTTTATCTATAGGGATAGATAAATTCCCTCCAATTTCACCTCCAGATATATAAGTTACAGAGTAATTCTCCGTCACATCTTTGGTAAATCCCTCATCTGGATTTATCAAATAGACAATGACTTTTTTCTCTATTGGGTCTTTTGACACATCCCATGTATTTAATCGTGTGTCTTGTCCATAGTCCAAAGGATAGAACCATTTAGACTTTATTCCATTCTTGTCTATGGTGTATGTATATTTGGAGTGTCTGAACATAGTCTTATGTGACTTTGATTCCACTATTCTCAGATTGAATAATTGGTCAGGCTTTGCATATATTTTCATATCCTGACGATAGCGCTGTATCGGTACCACGCGTAGCGGTGTAATCGGTACCATACTATCACTGCAATCGGTACCGCTTGTATCGCTGCAATCGGTACCAAGATTTCTGTTCT
>QSCI01000121.1:0-8714 GCA_003463005.1 Segatella copri
GAATCATCGGGAAAATCAGCGCATTTACAGTCTTGCAATATATTAATTATGTAAACAACAGACCGATTGGCAGGGTTAAGTATGCGCTAAATTAATTCCGCCAACGGGTTTTATCATTATATTTACTATCATAAGGAGCATACGCCAAGAAATCAATATGACCATCTGTTGGCCAAAACTTAAGAGGAGAATATGTCCACGCAGATGTTTTATAAGTTACCTGCTGATTGTTGAACAAATCAGAACCAAACTCCTTGCCATCAGCTTTTTTATAGTGACCAAACACACCAAAACCTTCAGTTGATGTCTGAAGAGCATCTTTAGTCAGCACGCTACCACGTGAACCATTTACAGCAACTGCACTTCTTCCCAAATAGCTATCAAAGCTGATAGCCTCATTCTTAGAAGAATTGTCTGAAAGACTATTCAAGTCATCGCTTGAACAACTTACCAATGTCAATGCTGCCATTGCAGCAATACCCATAAAAAATTTCTTATCCATATCTGTTTTCATTTTTAAATTATACTAATCTATTATTACTCTTTTACTATTTTTATCTGATTCTTATCACTTTTACTACAGTTCTATATCAATATCCTCAGGTTTACCCCAATCCTTGATCGTGACGTCAAAACCGCCAGAACTTCCTTCAGAAGGCTTCACATCAGGTAAAGGTTTCGGCAACTCAACATCAACATGGAGAGAAGCAAAATAACCTAACTCCGATGAATTTTCATCTTTCTTAAACTTATCTCCTACCGCAAACTGATAATCTACCTGCGTCTTTTTGTCTATCAACAAAGCTGAAAAAGACAGCTTATTGTTTTTTGCATCAAGATGGGCAGTTTCTGGTAGGCCAAAACATTTAAACGATGTCTTCAACGTTCCTAGTGTTGCGTCATTTTTATCTATCGCTTTCGTCCAGGACTCCAGAAGATAAGTCACCTTACTACTCTGAAGCGGCTTCCCCTGTCCCAGCAGAAATCCTTCTGAAATACCAGTTAAGGATCCTCTCGCAGAATACAGGTTTCCTATACCTGGAACTTTCACGTTGACCTGGATATGCGAAAGCACATTCCTTGGCGTTAAAGTAGCCTCAGAATAGTCTCCAGAAACATCGAATTCATCGAGTTTATCAGAGGCAAGCCACTCGGGCTCAACCCCTATCAATTCACCATTTCCACGCGAGTACCAGCGCGATGTTGTATGCAGTACCACAGCTCGCGCTGTCTCGTAAGAGTCCATTCCCTGAAATTCGAGTGTACCAAACTCGGTCGTACTCTGGTTGAATACCAGTACACGATATTTTCCAGGTTCCAAGGAAAAGTCGGCATGAGTTATCTCATTAGTCAAGACAGTATGCGGAGCACCACCTGACCAGGGAAACACCATGACCGTCATACCTGTAGGCACCTCTTTATCAAACAAACGCCAATCTACATTAATCCGCACCAATCTACGGCCATCCGTTGGCGGACAACCGGAATAGTCATCATAAATGCAAGAAGTAAGCGAAATGATAAGGAGCCAACAGTACAAGAATAGTTCTATACATCTTTTACATCTTTTCATGAACGCTTCATATTTTATAAATCTTCTTTTCTAGTTATTATATTCATTTCAAAATTCCTGGTGCAAAAGTACAATATAAAATTGAATTAGGTCTTAAGCAATATTTAATAAAAATTAAATGATACATAAGATAACATTTTTGTTACATCACAAAAAAAATGCCAGTAGCCACCTCTTTAGCAAACAATTAAAAACCTCCAATCGAACCAATCGATTGGAGGTTTCATTTCTATCATTTACAGCAACCAGGCAGTAAAAACACTACCGGCTGCAACTATTCATACATTATCTGCTCAGCCAAGCCTCCGGATTGAGTTTGGCAGTCTCCTTGCGAAGCTGGAACTGGAGGATGTTATCAGAGCCAACACTACCCAAAGCCTGACGGTACGTACCTTCTGACCCTTATGAACGCTGACCGATTTCAGATTACAGTAAACAGAGATGTAGGCACCATGACGGACCAGCACATTCCACATGCCACCATAACCGAAGACGGCACTCACCTCACCATCGTAGATGCTGCGAGCCACACAACCCGGCTTGCCCTGAATATTGATACCCTTATTGTCGAGCGTTACGCCCTTCAAACCTTCTACATTATACTGACCGAAATGACTCACCACACGGTAACTGCCGCTGATAGGCATCGGCAATCTACCACGGTTAGCCTCGAATCCACCGCTCAGCATGCGGTCTACCGAACTCAAGGTAGAAGCCTCCTGTGCCTCCTTTCTGGCAGCGGCAATCTCACGGGTACTGCGTTCCGCATCCATCTTCGCCTTCAACTCAGCAGCCCGTCTTTCAGCCTCCGCCTTTCTTGCAGCCTGTTCGGCAGCAGCCTCACGGGCAGCCTGTTCTGCGGCGGCACGCTTGGCAGCCTCGGCAGCAGCACGCGCCCTAGCCTGCGCTTTTGCCTTCGCCTGAGCACCAGCCTGGGCAGCAGCCTCCTCCTGAGCCTTTCTTGCAGCCTCGGCAGCCAGTCTTGCTTCTTCGGCAGCCTTTCTGCGGGCAGCTTCGGCAGCAGCCTCACGCGCCTTGGCTTCGGCTATACGACGGGCATTCTCCCTGGCAGCAGCCTCGGCAGCAGCTTTCTTGCGAGCCAGTTCCGCGGCACGTTTCTTGGCGGCAGCAGCGGCAGCGGCCTTCTTCTTAGCCTCGGCAGCAGCACGGGCACGAGCCTTGGCTACTTCCTGAGCAATCAAGCGGTCAATCTGAGCGTTGATTGCCGCATCTTTCTTACGCTGGTCGGCGATGACAGCCTGAATGGTCTTCTGCTGTTTCTGCAGTCCCTGCACCATTTCCTGCTGCTGGGTCTGCTTGCCTTCCAAAACCGTCTTCTCCTGCTTACCCTTATATAATAAGGTGTTCTTATGTCCCTTAACATGCTGCAACTGCTGGTGCTTCTCGTTCACCTGCTTCTGCTTAGCCTTTACAGCCTCGCCCTGCACCTTCTGATAGGAAGAATACTGGCGGATGAAGGAAAGGCGGCGATACATCTGTGTCAGATTCTTGGCGCTGAAGATGAACATCAGCTTGTCCTGAACCGTATGATGACGGCTCATATAGCGCATGGAACGGATATACTTGTTCTTGCGGTCCTGCAACTGTTGCTGAAGCGTTTTCAACTGTGCCTGCAGAATGCCGATATTGCCGTCAATATGATGGATATCCTTCTGGATACCGTCAATCTTCTTCTGACTCTGGTCTATTTCTCCGTTCAGCGCCATCAGTCTTCAAGACGTTTCTTCACATCCGCCTTATTTCTCTGCAAAGCCTGCTCCTGTTCTCTGATCTTCTTCCGGATAGAAGCGCGCTGGCCCTGCAAACCCCGGATAGAGGCATTGCTATAGGTTGCAGCCCTGCGTTCTGCTCTGGTTGGCGCAGCTGGTTTGTATGTCTTTCTGGCCGCATGACTTCTGCTGTTCGTCTTTCTGGCAGGAGTAGCAGCCTTCTTTTTCGCAGTTACGGCAGTCTTTCTCACCGGCTTCTTCTGGGCAGAATGCTTCTGCGCAAAAGGTGCGAGCGAGAAGGTGATTGCCATGATGAATAATAAGATTCGCTTCATTTCTTATATTAAAAACCCATGTTCTATAATTTCAAATTCTTGATGAGCATCTACATACTCAATATCTTGCTGAGCACATCTGTTGGAGAAATCTGCTTGTATTTGCTGGAAATCTCGGTCTGAGTGCTCCATTTGCTGTCGGTCTTCACCTGATTCAATTGCAGACTGATCTTAGCCTCCTGCTTCTTCCTGGTAGCAGTAGTGGTCATCGCCAGATTCAGGGAGGCAGGGAACATCTTGACGCCTACACTCTTGAAGTTGCCGTAGGAGACGTGGAGATTGGAGGTGCCGTTCTGCGCACTCTTATAGACAACATCTGCTGCTGTGATACGGCCGGTAGTGCGGTTGGCTGTCCAGGCATAGGTCATATTGCCGTTCCTGAAACTTACCGGCACAGCATCTCCTGCCACATCCAGTCTGGCATCAAACTTCTTCAGGTCTGATTCCTTCACAGTCCTTTCGCCCGGCAGGAGCAGCTGGTTCCAGAAGAGAGCCTGCAGAGAATAGAAGGAGATGCCCTGCTTCTTGAGGAAGTCTACCTGGGTATAATCTGCCTTGATATATTCCTTGTGCAGACGGTCGATGATTAGTACATGGTCGGGAGTAAACTCCAGACGGCCCACCTCTGTACCCAGGATAGGAATAAAGAGCTGGATGCGGATGATTTCATCCTTACGCATGCTCAGTTTGCCCGGCACGGTAATGTCCTTATCACCAGCCTGGAGAGTAAACGACATGTTGCCTACAATATTCCTGGTATACACCTGATTGTCTGAAACCTTCTGTACGAAAGCCAACTTCCTGAGCGTCTCACTCTGACGGGAGACAGAACCCTTGGTGGCATTCTCTTTCTGATGACTGGCTGATGAGGAGCCAGAGCCCTGTACATTCTTGCTGGTTCCGCAAGAACCGAGGAGCAGGATGCTGCAGGCTGCGGCAAGCAGCATCATCTTATTCTTCTTCATTATATATTTCATCTTTCTTGATTTTTCTACTTTCCGTTTATTTCTTCTTACCTTTTCTAACTGACTTCTTCGTAGCGACAACTTTCTGCTTTGGCGCATTACGCTTCTTCAGTTCTTCTCCGGTAATATATTGTCTGTTCTTAATCTTCCATGCCAGCACCTCAGTCTGGTTCTCGCCGGTATAGGCTTTCTTCCAGAAATCTACGGATTCATCGGCCATACCATTCATATAATAGATATCTCCGGCATGTTCAATAACCGTACTGTTATCTGCGGTGGAATCGCGGTTTTTGAGTGCCTGGTCTATATAGGTCTTGGCATCAGCATAGCGTTCTTCCATAAAGAGAATCCAAGCATAGGTATCCAGATAAGTACCGTTGTTCGGCTCTGCCTTGATGGTCTTGTAGCTCATCGCCTCAGCCTTATGCAGGTCAACGCCCTTCTCGCTCAGATAGTAGGCATAGTTGTTCAGCGCCATCACGTTGTCATCTTTCCATTGCAGGCAGGAGTCGTAAGCCGCAAAGGCTTCCTGCTCTTCACCTTTCTTATGAAGGATATCGCCGGTTACGGCATAGAGGTCAGAAACCAGGTCGGCCGGCGACTGTGCATTCACCTGCGCCAATCCGAGACGGAACTCACGGAGCGCCTCGTCTTCCTTATCTTTCTGATAATACGCCATTCCACCGAAGTAATAGAACACCATTTCTTCGGGATTATACTCCTGAGCCGCCTTACATTGCTGGGAAACCAGGTCATATTTCTTCTCGTTCCAGAGCATCTGTACGAGTTGCATTCTGGCATTCACGTTATCCGGAGCTATGGTAAGCACCTTTTCGAAGGCACGGCAAACAGAGTCGGCAGGCATCTTCTTCAAACTCATATAAGCAGCTTTCATCTCTGCCACATCGGCTGACGGATGAGCCACGTTGAGCGCCTTGTCGAACAGCGCAATCACCTTGGTAGAATCGCCACCTTCGCTCTCGTTCTTCTGAATGAAAGAGCGGTACATCATCACCTTGGTCTCCAGATCCGATTTCGGACTCATCAATATCTTATCGAGCATCTGCCCGGCAAGCTGCTCCTGATGGGTGGCATTATAATAGTCGTAAAGCGACATCTGGGCATAGGAATTGTCAGGCTCTTCCTTCAGCACATCGGTAAAGCACTTGTAGGCTTCCTTCTGGTGGTCGTGCTGTACGAGCCAGTTGCCCAGCATTGTCTTGTACTGCATATCCAGCGGATGCTGATCTACCAGCGACTTCAGTTCCTGATAGGCAGCCTTCTTGTCGTTCATCAGTTCATAAACTCTCATTTTAGAGAGGGTGAACTGTTCGCTTTCACCTTCTTCCACCTCAAGACGCGAAATGGTTTTGAGTACTGATTTATAATCCTTGTTCTGGGAATAAAGCTGAACCAGGATGCGGAGGGCATCGGTATTATCGTGGTTTTTGGCATACAGATTCTCATAGGCATCGATGGCAAGATCGTATTTCTGGCTACCTATATAATATCTGCCCAACTGCTCTGCATAGGTCTGGTTTTCGGGATTCAGTTCTATTGCCTTCTGCATATAGGCAAGCGCCAGGGAATCCTGCTTGAGCTGAGAATAGAAAAGCGACTCATAGAAATAGGTTTCAGCCGCCTTCGGGTCAATCTTCCGGGCATGCTCAAAGAGGTCGAAAGCTGCCGAATAATTGCCGGCAGCCTGCTGGCGCGCTCCCTCCAGGAAGAAATAGTTGTAGCGCTGGCGGTCGTTCGGAGAGAGATGGTCCTCCTGAACCGCCGGCTTCTGAACCGGCTGCACCTTCTTCTTACGGGCAAGCGACGGCATGGCTACCGAACCCAGCAAGACCAGCCCCATTGCCCAACTGATATTTCTAAGATTCATCTTCACGATTCTAATCCTTTCTATTCTATCTTTTCTATTCTATCTTTAATAATCTGTTATTTTACACCCGTATGACCGTATCCGCCGGCTCCACGTTCGGTTTCATCGAGCTCATTAACCTCGATGAAATCGCATTGTTCGTGCTTAGCCAGCACCATCTGGCTATACGCTCGCCATCGTTGATAACGAAATCCTCTGTAGAGAAATTGATGAGCAGAACCATGATTTCACCGCGATAATCGGCATCGATGGTTCCCGGCGTATTCAGTACGGTAATGCCATGCTTCAAAGCCAGACCGCTGCGAGGACGGATCTGCGCTTCATAACCTGCAGGCAAAGCCATATAAAGACCGGTTGGCACCAGTCGTCGCTCCATAGGATGAAGCACGATTGCCTCATCGATATTTGCACGCAAATCCATGCCGGCACTCTGAGGTGTGGCAAACGCAGGTAGAGGCTGATGCCCCTTGTTGATAATCTGTACTTTTATCATGACTTCTTCTTTTTTATCTGTGTCTGAGTTTAATAATCTGCAAAAATAAGCAATTTTGATGGAATAAATGAATTTTTGAGGATAAAAACATGTAATTTATCATATTTTATTTTGATTTGTGCTTACTTTAGTGTATTTTTGCGCTACAGAATCAAGTAATACAATAATATGGAATGGAAACAACTGATATCCAACAAGCGTTTCGGACAGGAGCATAAGCATGCCGAGCGCCATGATGATCGCTCTGAATTCAAGCGCGATTACGACCGTCTTATCTTTTCATCGGCATTCCGCCGCCTGCAGAACAAGACGCAGGTTTTCCCTTTGCCGGGCAGCATCTTCGTTCACAACCGCCTCACCCACAGTCTGGAGGTGGCGAGTGTGGGCATGTCGATTGGCAACGACATTTCCCGACACGTCATCCGGAAGCGGCCTGAACTGAAGGATACGCTCGTCGAGGAGATAGGTACCATCGTAAGTGCAGCCTGTCTGGCACATGATTTGGGCAATCCGCCTTTCGGTCATTCCGGCGAGAAAGCCATCCAGACTTTCTTCTCTGAAGGACCGGGCCAGAAGATAAAATCAATGGTTTCATCGGAGTTTTGGGATGATATTACGCATTTCGAAGGCAACGCAAATGCCTTCAGAATCCTGACCCACCGGTTCAAGGGGCGCCGTCAGGGTGGTTTCGTCATGACCTATTCCATGCTTGCTTCCATCGTGAAATACCCGTTTGCAAGCAGTCTTGCCGGGAGCCACGGCAAATTCGGTTTCTTTGCTTCCGAAGCGGAATCTTACAGAAAAATTGCCGATGAATTGGGCATTTTTTGCAAATCTGCACCGGGCGAGCCTCTCAAATACGCCCGCCATCCACTTGTATATATGGTAGAAGCTGCCGACGATATCTGCTACGAAATCATGGACATTGAAGACTCCCATAAGCTCAAGATTCTTTCCTTTGCCGAGACGGAGCACTTGCTGCTGAGTTTCTTCGATGAAGATATCCAGCAGAAGATACGCCAGCGCATCATCGACGAAGAAATGACTGACGAAAACGAGAAAGTGGTTTACATGAGAGCCAGCGTCATCGGCAAACTGGAGAACGAATGTGTGGCAGCCTTCCTGGCGCACGAGGAAGAAATCCTTGCCGGAACTTTCGAGGGCAGTCTCATCGACCACATTTCCGAGCGCCAGAAAAAGGCATACAAGGAATGTGAGAAGATCTCCTACTCTAAGATTTACCAAAGCAAGCCGGTACTCGACATTGAACTGTCGGGTTATCAAATCATGGCAACTCTGATGGAGGTTTTCATCGAGGCAGCCGTCAACCCATCGCGCTTCTACTCCAAGCAGCTCCTGCGCCGGGTAAGCAGCCAGTATGATATAGAGAACGAGAATCTGGAGGAGCGTATCATGGCGGTTATTGATTATATCAGCGGCATGACCGACATCTATGCGCTCGACATCTATCAGAAGATCAACGGAATCAGTCTGCCTATTGTATAAGAGAAGCGCCCTCGTTGTTTTAATGGCTGAAGCACCGAGATGCCATTTTGATTAATCCAGTTTAATCATTCAACTGAAGTTTCGCAAGTAAGCCCCATACGCCCTGAAAGGGCAGAAGCTCCTAGCCCAGGGCATCGCCCTGGGTATAATAGCAATCAGCAAGACGCCCTGTAAGGGCAAAAGCTTTGTTGATTGCCTGGTATCTGAAAGCTTTTGCCCTTACA